>NZ_JBFAQX010000016.1:0-192343 GCF_040678995.1 Amycolatopsis sp. NPDC049253
CCGGTGTGCTGACCGTGCGGATCCCGGTCGCCGAAACGGCGCGGCCGCGGCGGATCGCGGTCTCCACCGGAATGTCCGCGCGCCGTCAGGAGATCTATGCGGCACGGAAAATCCTCGCCATCACCTGAGACGGTTTCGAGGTCACGGTTGCGCACAGGCGTTGACGCGGCAGCACGGCGGGCGGTTGGATTCCCGATCGTGCGTCGAAGAGAACTGGTCCTCGCGGCCTGCGCTTTTGTCGTGGGTGGCGCGGTGGTCGCCGTGGTGATGGAACTGAGCGGTGGGCAAGCCGCACCGCTGGTCGCGCCCGTGTCCCCAGTCGCCGCCCCGAAGCCGGTCACGGCCGCGCCCGACCCGGCGGCGCTTCCCCCGGCAGTGCCGAGTTCGTCTGTTCCGCCGGGCGTTTCGTCGGCAGCCGCGCCCCGCGTTCACGTCGCGACCGCGCCCGCGGTCAAAACGCACGCGTCGACCCGGGACGAGGCGCCGTCGGACCGGATCCGCGACCGTGTCTACCAGCAGCCGCTGAACCCGCGGCCCCAAGGCCAGGTGACCGGGCCGGGCATCATTCCGCAGAACGGCACGAAAACGGGCAACACCGGCCCGTCCGACGAACCGGTGACCACCCCGACGGCACTGCCCAACCCGGCCGAGAACCCGCCCCCGTACACGCCGCCGGTGCAGCCCAGCTCGTGAGGGCGGTCAGTTCACGTTTCACGAGAACGTCGTTCGTGCGCCGGGTGTCCAGGTACTCGCGCGCCGCGGCGATCTTGCCGTCTTCGGGCATGTTCTTCCCGAGCTCGGCAACTGCGTTGACCACATCGTCGCGGTGTAGACCCCCGCGATCGGGAAGTCCTCCGGCCGGCCCATCGTCATCCCCCACCGAACGCCGCTACGGGAGCCGGTACCCGACGATCCGCAGCGCGAAGGTGCCGTAGAGCGCCGCCACTTCGGCCGCGGTGTAGTGGCCGTCCGGGTGGAACCACGCCTTCGCGTTGTTGCCCATCTCCAGGATCGCGAACGAGGCGACCCGCGGCTCGGGCACATCGAACCGGCCTTGCGCGCAGCGGTGTCTCCAGGTTGCGGATCTCGCTGTTGCAGACCGTGACCTCGGCGGGGTTCTCGAGAAAGACCAGCACCGTCACCTCGGTGGCGCGCCGCAGCTGGTCCGCCAGGTCGGTCACGCCGTCGAGGGCGACCAAGGCACGGTCCATCGCCACGTCCATGATCCGGTAGAGAAGAGCCTGCTTCGACGTGACGTGGTTGTAGAGGTTCGGCGCGGAGACCGCGTCGTCTGCACAGAAGAACGAGACTGTTTGTCGCCATTCGAAGCCCCCGTCGGGCGAGTAACTCCATACGTTACCAGTACCGACAAGCGCTATTGCGGCAAATCGCGAATCACGAAAATGGCTTTGCGAAGTCGATGGTGTAGCTGTCGAACGGGTAGTCCATGATCACGCCAATTGGACAGCGGCACCTACTCGCCGGGTCGAGTTTCTGCGCCAAGAACAGAATATCCACGCGGTCGACCTGGCTCTGGTTTTCCATCGTTTCCTGCGACTGACTCTGTGCGCGGTCCGCCAGGTACACGCTCAGGCCGGCCGCGGTGAGGACAACGGCGATCACCGCCGGCACCACCGAACATCACCAGCGGCGCCGGCGCGGTCGCGCTGCCGTTTCCTTGATCAAGCTTGCGGTTCGTTGGTAGACCACACTTCTGTCGGGTCCGGGTGACCGAAGCATTGCCAGACAACGACTGCCGGTTCGCGGGGCACCCCGGTCGGTGGTATCCAGTGGAGAGTTGACCGGCACCCCAGGTGCGGTGCAGCTGACGAGCCCGTGCTCCGGTCGGTCCCGGTGCTACGGCTGGGCGATCCACACTGCCGCAGCACCGGGAACCGGTTCGGACTCGACGAGCCCAGCGGAACAGGTGGTTTCGTCAGACCAGCGCCGGTGCGGCGGTGTCCTGCCGGTTTGCGCGGGTGTACTGGGCGCTGCCGAACGCGAGGATCAGGAAGCCGATGAGGCTGAACAGCCACAGTCCGATGAGGCCGAACGCCTTACCCTTGCCGAAGCTGCGGGCGAGGTCGATCGAGACGATGGCGTGGACGACGACATTGACCAGCGGAATGATGTACAGCACGAGCCACCAGCCGGGCCTGCCGACGATCTTGAGGAGCGTGTAGATGTTGTAGAAGGGGATGATGGCCTTCCAACCGGCCGCGCCCGCCTTGCTGAAAATGCGCCAGAGACTGACGATCGCGAGCAGTGCCCCGACGACGCCGACAGCCGAGGTGAAACTGGAATTCATCGATTGCTGCTTTCTTCTGATGGGGATCGTGCCTCGTGGCCGACTGCGACTCCCGACGCGATTCGACGTGCTGCGCGCAGGTTGATTTCGGGGGTATTCGAGGCGTTCGGTGGCACGATAGCGATCAATGTCCGGCACTGCCGTGCTGCCCGTTCCGGGGCTGCGCGTTCTTACGGGTAGCTTTGCCCGCCGCTACCCAGTGGGATCCCGGCTCGATGAGCTGCTCCCGGCGCAGGTACATTGTCCCTCTTTTTCGTGTGATGGCCCGAGGCTTACTCGCACTGGGGAGGTTGAGCTAGTGCCGCGTCTTGCAACGTGGGTAGGTAATCCGGTCGGCAGTACTGCTCGTCGGGCGGCGGCGCATGGCCGACCACGCAACACGTTCTCCTCAATCGCAGCCGATCACCGGGACCAAGATCGATCGCGGAGCCGACGGCCGGCGGCGGACTGATCGATTCCGCGGTAGACATCGGTGACGTGAGTGGGGCAGTCACCGATCACACCGGCGTCTTCGGTCAGCGTGTCCGGTCCAGCGCTCCAGCGTGCGCAGTAGTCGGCGAGCGCGTCGTGCACGCTCGGCACAGTGGCGGGCTTCACCGCCGAACATAGGTGCAACGCCGCCATCGTCGTCGCGGTCGGCAAGCAGATGGGCGTACCCGAGCAGGGCTGGGTGGTCGCGATCGCCGCCGCTATGCAGGAATCCAGCCTGCGCAACGTGTACTACGGCGACCGCGACTCGGTCGGGTTGTTTCAGCAACGACCGTCGGTGGGGTGGGGCACCCCGCAACAAGTCGCTACATCGACCTACACGGAAACGAAATTCTTCGAACACCTCACGGCCACGCCGAACTGTCAGAAGATGAGCCTCGACGACGCCGCGCAAACCGTGCCGGGGTCAGGATTCCCGACCGCCTACGCCCAGCATCGCCACCACCCACGAGGAACACGGCTGCCCCTGAGCCGTCAGGTCGTGGCGCTGGTGCGGACGGGTATCCGGCGGACAGCTCCTCCGGGTGTGGGTCGTCACGCGAAGTAGTGCCCCGCTTCGAGGTCGGCGATGAGGCCGGGGTGTGTCGGTGTCCACCCGAGCAGTTGCCGGGTGATGGTGCTGGAGGCGGGCATGTCGGTGCCCAGGAGGGCTCCGAGGGGCATGCCGAACTCCTCTGCGGGGCGGGACTGGGCGGGCACGCCGACGCCGCGCGCGATGGCTTCGGCGATGGCGCGGAAGGCGACTCCCTCGTCGCCGACGGCGTGCAGGACCGATCCTGCGGGCGCTTTTTCGATCGCGAGCCGGTACAGGGTCGCGGCGTCCTTGACGTGCACGGCGGGCCAGCGGTTCATTCCGTCGCCCACGTACGCGGAGACTCCGGTTGTCCTTGCCCGGGCGGTGAGCTGGGGGATGAAGCCGTGTTGCTCGCCCTTGCCGTGTGCGGATCGCGGGATCATGACGAGGCTTGCGCGGACGCCGCGATCGGCGGCGGCGAGGGCGGCCTGCATGTTCTTGATGCGCGCGGCGATGGGTCCCTCTGGCACCAGTGCGTCGCGCTCGGTGGCGGCTCGCCCCGGCACGGTGATGGTCGCGCCGGTGACGAGCAGCGGTTTGTCGGTGCCGGCGAGCGCGCTGGTGAACGTGTCGATGGCGGCGGCATCGGCCGGGGCACCGCCGATCTGCCCGAGTTCGTGGGCGTAGGCGAGGTGGATGACGCCGTCACTCTCTTTCGCCGCGTCTCGGAGGGTGTCGAGGTCCTCGAGGCCGCCACGGCGGGCTTCGGCGCCCAGCTGCTCGATCGCGGCGGCGGCGGTGTCGGAACGGGCGAGGCCGATGACCTGGTGGCCGGCGTGGATGAGCTCGGGGACAACTGAGGATCCGATCCAGCCGGAGGCGCCGGTGACGAAGATGCGCATGTGATACTCCCTGCACGTGATGCGACTGTGTCGCATCGAAGCTACGTGATGCGACGCAGTCGCGTCAATGGGGTGATGCGATGCTGTCGCATCGGTTATCGTGTGAGCATGAGCAGATGGGCCCCGGATGCGCGTGAGCGACTGGAGGATGCGGCGCTCGAGCTGTTCTCAGCTCAGGGATACGAGAACACGACGGTGGCGCAGATCGCCGAGCGCGCGGGCCTGAATCGCGCGACCTTCTTCCGGCACTTCGCCGACAAGCGCGAGATCCTCTTCGGCCGAGAGGACGAGCTCGCCACCCTGTTCTCCGACGCGATCCGCTCCGCACCGGCGGAAGCAGACGTGCCCACCTGTCTCCTGTCCGCCTTGCACGCGGCGGACGCGAGGATGACAGCCGATCAGCGCCCCAGGGCCGTCGCGCGGCGCCGGATCGCCGACGCGAACATGGACGTGCAGGAGCGGGGGTTGCTGAAGATCGCACGGACCACGACCGCGGCCGCCGACGCGCTCGCGGACCGCGGCGTCGATGAGCTCACCGCGCGCCTCGCCGCCGAGATGCTGATCCTGGCATTCAGCGCCGGCCTCCGCGAATGGATCAACACCGGCGAGCCCGCAGAACCGTTCTCATCCCACGCCGCGACAGCCCTCGAAGCGATCCGCGACCGCGCCGGACTCCTCCGAAACCCAACGACCACGAAGACATGAACCTGCTCCTGGACCCAGCCTGAGACCGAACGGGAGCACTCGGGTTCCCGAGACCCATCCGCCCCGCCGACCAAGATCTCAACCACGCTCTCAGGCGTCAGTTCAGCATGAGTTTGTCCAGGCAGATGAGCGACCAGCTCAGGCCGATGACGGCTTGGTGGACATCGAATCGGAGCAGGCCGGGGAGTTTCGCGACCAGAGGGAGGTGGGTGGTGACGCAGCATTCGCGGAAGTGCTCCGGGGCCAGCGGGCGGTAGAGCACAGTGAGACGGCGCATCGGAATCCTTTCTCGACACTCCACAATGGATCGATCGCCGTGTGGCCGACGGCTGCGCAAGCCGGAGACACGGCGGGAGAGATCACGGTGCCGGTGGTGCAGCGGCGCCAGGGGCGGTGGGCACAGCCAAGCCTTCCGATGGGTGTAGCCAAGAGGGCTTCACCCGCTCGAACCGCTGCGGTCACGGATTCAGGTCCATGCGCCAGCGCTGGCTTCAGGAAACTCCCGCCGTCCTCCTGTGTTGGCAGAAGCGATGGACAACGTCGGCTCGGTTCCAGGGCACAGCATCTCGAATTTCGCGGTCGCGCACGAGCATCTTCAACGGGCCGGTTTTGTCGCGACTGCGCCTGAACCAGTAGCCGGTACCCGGTGTCGGGCAGTTCGCCGAAAGTGGCTTCTCTTCGCTTGTCCAAACCGTTCAGCTCACGGCACCAGGTCCTCGCTGTCGACAGTCGCCGGCAGGGCTCGTTGTGCTACGGTCGCCCGAATTGGCCCGGAATTCGCCCAAGTTCCGAGGGTGCCGCGGCAACGGCCCGCGCCGACGTGCGCTCGCAGGACCGGGGGGGTGGCGGCTTCTCCGTGCTGCCGAGGAGCGCCATCGGAAACGAGAGGATGGGACTGCCCGTGTCGAGGGTGACCAGCGTGCCCGGTGATCGTGTGCTCGCCAAGGTGGCGGTGCGGATCATGCCGTTCCTGGCCCTGCTGTACTTCGTGAACTACCTGGACCGCGTGAACATCGGCTTCGCCGGGCCCAACGGGATGAACACGGCCCTCGGCCTGACGGCCACGGCGTTCGGCTTCGTCTCCGGCATCTTTTTCCTCGGCTATCTCATCCTCGAAGTGCCGAGCAACCTCGCGTTGCACCGGTTCGGCGCCCGGCGCTGGCTGGCGCGGATCATGATCACCTGGGGTGTCCTCGCCACGGTGCTGGCCTTCGTGCCCAACGCGACGACGCTGATCATCCTACGATTCCTGCTCGGCGTCGCCGAAGCGGGCTTCTTCCCGGGCATCATCCTGTACCTCACGTACTGGTTCCCCGCCGCGCAGCGCGCGAAGGCCGTGGCGCTGTTCATGGTCGCCGTGCCGGTCTCCTCCGCCATCGGGTCCACGCTCTCCAGCCTGCTGATCGTCGGCGGACACGGGGTGTTCGGCCTCGAAGGCTGGCGATTCATGTTCCTGGTCGAGGGTGTCCCGGCGATCCTGCTAGCCTTCGCGACCTGGTTCTGGCTCACCGACAAGCCGGAAGACGCGAAGTGGCTCGCCGCGGACGAACGGCAGTGGCTCGTGACCGAGCTGGAAAACGAACGGAAGGCGACCGTTGCCGAGCACCACTGGCCGCTGAAGAAGGCACTCACCCACCCGCGGATCCTCGCGCTGGCGTTCGTGTACTTCGCTGTCGCCTACGGGTTGTACGCGCTCGGCTTCTTCCTGCCGACGATCATCGCCGGGTTCGGCGCCCAGTTCGGCACGAAGCTGACCGTGGTCCAGTCCGGGCTGGTCAACGCGATCCCGTACGTGATCGGCGCGGTGGTGATGGTGTTCTGGGCGCGCCACGGCGACCGCACCGGCGAGCGCACCTGGCACGTGGCACTGCCGATGCTGGTCGGCGGCGCCGCCATCCCGATCGCGCTGTACCTCGGCAACCCCTACGCCGCGATGGTTGCCGTGACGATCTGCGCCGTCGGCGTGTGCTGCGCGCTGCCGACGTTCTGGGCGCTGCCCTCGAACTTCCTCGCCGGCGCGGCCGCCGCCGGAGGGATCGCACTGATCAACTCCCTGGGCAACATCTCCGGCTTCGCGGCGCCGTACATCACCGGCTGGCTGCGTGACCTGACCGGCACCCAGCGCACGGGCCTGTGGGTCGTCGGGGCGTGCATGGTCGCCGGCGCCGTCGTCACCATCGCGCTGGGCGCCCGGCCACGGACGTCAGCGGTGCCGGAACGGAACGCCAGCTCCACAAAGGAGTCGTAGGCGGCACCGGAGCTACATCATCGCGGCGGACATCATGGCCATGCCCGCGGCCATCAACGCCTGGGTGGCGATGGTGAGCTGGGCGCGCCTCGATGCGGGTGGCTTGGTGCGGCGCCGCGCGACGAGCTCCGAGAGCCACCAGGCGCCGGCGACGGCGGAACCGCTGGTGAGCAGCCAGTCGAGTCCCGTGACGAGCGGTGGCGCGCTGGTCAGGGCGGGCGCGGTGTCCACCATGAGCCTGTGCATGCCGGACATGTGCACGGCGGGCATCGAAGAACCGTGATGGCCGCCCACACCGGCGGCAGCAACCGGAGCCGGTAACAGACCGTCGGTCATCACCGCGTACATCCAGGCCATCGCGAGCATCATCAGAGCGTGGTAGGCGTTCGACCGGCGGTGCTCCTCAGTCCGCACCGCGGCGACCACGAACCACACCGCCGCCAGCAGGAAGAACACCAAAGGCCCCGTCGACGGAAGGCCGGCACCGCGCGGCCAGGCCATCAACGCCATCGCGAGAGCCATGAGCGCGTGCAAGGAATGTCCGACGACGCCCCGCCAGGGAAGGCGGCCGACGGCGATCCCGTGCACGCGCTCAGCCGCGCAGACGGCGAAAAGCTCTCGCCTTGGCCACGGCGCCTCCACAGGTCGGCTGGACGATCAGGCGAGCGGTTTCCGCGCTGCCCGGTCGACGGTTCTGCCCATGATGGGTTCGAACCCGAAGGGGGTCAACCTGCGCCCGCGACGCCCGGCTCGCTCAGTGACCGCGGGCGATCCACTCGTCCAGGTGCGGTGATTCCTCGCCGACCGACGTGCCGTCGCCGTGTCCGGTGTGGACTCGAGTGCCCTCGGGCAGGACCAGCAGGCGCTCCCGGATGGACGAGATGATCGTCGGGAAGTCCGAGAACGAGCGGCCGGTCGCGCCCGGTCCGCCGGCGAACAGCGTGTCACCGGTGAACAGGGTGCCGGCCTCGGGCAGGTACAGGCAGATCGAGCCGGGTGAATGCCCCGGCGTGTGGATGAACTCCAGTGCCGTGCCCGCGACCGCGATCCGTTCGCCGTCCTCGGCGCGCCAGAACCGCTGTCCGGGATGGGTCAGCTCCCACAGCTCCCGGTCGGCCGGGTGCAGCAGCACCGGCGCGTGGAGGTGATCGCCCAGCTGCGGGGCGACGGTGACGTGGTCGTTGTGGCCGTGGGTGCACACGATGCCGACGACGTTGCGGCCGCCGACCGCCTCGGTGATCGCCTTCTCGTCGTGCGCGGCGTCCACGACCACGACCTCGTCGTCGTCACCGACGAGCCAGACGTTGTTGTCGACGTCCCACGTGCCACCGTCGAGCTCGAACACGCCCGACGTGACGACGCGGTCGATGCGGAAGGCGCCGCTCACAGGATCACCACCGACCGCAGCACCTCGCCCGCGTGCATGGTGTGGAAGGCCTTTTCGACGTCGTCGAGGGAGATCCGCTCGGTGACGAACTTGTCCAGGGGCAGCCGGCCCTGGCGGTGCAGATCGATCAGCATCGGGAAGTCGCGCTCCGGCAGGCAATCGCCGTACCAGGAGGACTTCAGCGAGCCGCCGCGGGCGAAGAAGTCCAGCAGCGGCATCTCCAGCCGCATGTCCGGCGTCGGGACGCCGACGAGCACCACGGTGCCGGCCAGGTCGCGCGCGTAGAACGCCTGCTGCCACGTCTCGGGGCGCCCGACCGCGTCGATCACCACGTCGGCGCCGAAGCCGCCGGTGAGCTCCTGGACGGCGGCGACCGCGTCGGTGTCCGCGGCGTTGACCGTGTGCGTCGCGCCGAGGTCGCGCGCCCAGGCGAGCTTCCGGTCGTCGCGGTCCACGGCGATGATCGTCGTCGCCCCGGCGAGGCGGGCGCCGGCGATCGCGGCGTCGCCCACTCCCCCGCAGCCGATGACCGCCACGGAGTCGCCGCGGCCGACGCCGCCGGTGTTGACCGCGGCGCCGAGCCCGGCCATCACGCCGCAGCCGAGCAGGCCGGCGACCGCCGGGTCCACGGTCGGGTCCACCTTCGTGCACTGCCCGGCGTGCACGAGGGTCTTGTCCGCGAACGCGCCGATGCCCAGCGCCGGGGTCAGCTCGGTGCCGTCGGTCAGCGTCATGCGCTGCGTCGCGTTGAACGTGTTGAAACAGTACTGGGGGCGGCCGCGTTTGCACGCCCGGCACTGCCCGCAGACCGCGCGCCAGTTGAGGACGACGAAGTCCCCCGGCTCCACGGACTCCACGCCGGCACCGACGCTTTCCACCGTGCCTGCGGCCTCGTGGCCGAGCAGGAACGGGAACTCGTCGTTGATGCCACCTTCGCGGTAGGTCAGGTCGGTGTGGCAGACACCGCACGCTGCGATCGCGACGACCACTTCACCGGGGCCGGGGTCCGGGACCACGATGTCGGTCAGCTCGACCGCCGCGCCCTTCGACCGGGCGATCACCCCGCGCACCTGCTGTGGCATTCCCTGAAACCTCCGTTGGTCACCGGCCGAGGCATGCGTGGCAACGCATGCCTCACGCGACCCTAAAACGGGTGACCGCGGCTGCGACCTGGTCGTTGGTCGAGGGAAACCTGGTCTTCCGGCCAGGGCCGGTGGTCGTTATCGTGATCCCGGTGTCCGACCCCGACGAGCTGACCGAGCTGCGGGAGGTCGTCGAGGGCCCGCTGCGCGAGATCGCCGCGCGGTTCTCGCGGTTCCTCGCCGACCGCTGGCCGCACCAGGCGCTCGTGATCTTCACTCTCGAGTGCACCGGGCGTCCGCGCAAGGTCGCCGGTGCCACGGCGGTCACGGAGAAGATCACCATCGCCGAGCTAGAGCAGCTCAAAGCCACCGTGCCGCACGACAGCCAGCTGACCACGCATGCCGAGCTGGGCGGCACCGACCGCACCGTCTGGGCCGCGCTTGACGCCGGCGGCACCCTGCTCGTCCTCGTCCCGCGGTCCCCACGGGCGCGGTGCCCGCAGCCGGCGCTGCTGGGCGCGTTGTTCGGGATCGTCGCGACCTCCATCCGCCAGCAGGTCGCACAAGCCAGCCCGGACTACCTGGCCGAGTCCCGCGCGGCCTCGACCGAACGGGCGCGCACGATCGCCGAAATGGCCGCGGCCCACGAAACCGCGCTCGTCACGGTCCTGACCGCGCTGCGCTCCACCCGCCTGGACGACCACCACGCCCGCCTCGCCGCGACCGACGCCGCGTCGGCCGCGCTGGTGGCCCTGCGCTCGGCGCAGACGTCCGACCTGGCCCTGTCCGAAGAGCCGGCCCACAGCGCGTTCGCCAGGCTCCGCCGGGAAGTCCGGCAGATGCTCCGCCACCACGACGCGGAGCTGGAGTTCGTCGCCCCGCCGAAAGACGCGCACCCGCTGCCCGGCGAAATCGCCCACGCGGCCCGCGCCATGACCTGCACGACCGTGCTGGCTTTCACCACCCAGCCCGACCTGACCCGCCTGCGGATCGCCTGGTCGACCGACACCACCACGCTTTACCTCGACATCCGCGACCGCGAATCCGGCCACCTCGACGCCGCCGGCCTCCGGCGCCAGCTCGACGGCCGCGCGAAAACCCTCGGCGCGACCGTCGAGGTCGACGCCGTCCCCGGCTGGGGCAGCCGGGTCGCCATCGCCGTCCCGTTCGAGCCCGCCTCGGACCAACCCGACGACGCCCTGCTGTCCGCCCTCAACCGCCGCGAGCTGGAAGTGCTGCGCCTCGTGTCGAGAGGGCAACGGAACAAGTCCATCGCCGAGGCTCTCGGCATCACGGAGAGCACGGTGAAGTTCCACGTCGCGGGGGTGCTGAAGAAGCTGGACGTGAGCTCGCGCGGGGAGGCTGCCGCGCTGGCGCTGGCTGCGGGAATCGCGACTGCCGACTGACGGCGCGCGACGGAGCCGGGCAAGCCCGGTCCGCGTCAGCCGGATTTCCGGCCCCGTTCGAGCAGCCCGCTCAGCTCGCCCGCGAGGGCGACCGAGGCCTCGATCTCGGACTTGCGGATGGACACGCTTTCCACCAGGAAGCCGAAAGGCAGACCGAGCCTGCGGCAGAACGCGATCAGGTCGCGGGCGGTCGCCAGGCAGTGCGCGGAGGATTCGGCCAGTGTGTCGTCGGCGTGGCGCAGGGAGTTCTCCAGCCAGCGGGGGACGTGGACACCGAGCCACTTGAGGAAGGCCAGTGTCTTGACCGAGCCGCACACCGAGAGCGTGAACAGGACGGGCTTCGGTTCCAGGTGCCGCTCGCGGCAGGCGTAGAAGTAGTCCGAGACCATGCTCTTCGCCGCGTCGGAGCTGTAGATCACCTGCGAAATGAAGTACTCGCAGCCGGCCTGCTGCTTGGCGATCAGCCGCAGGTGCTCGTCGGGGCGTTCGGTGATGGCGACACCGCCGAGCGGCAGATCCGGACGGACGTCCCGGCGCAGCGCCTGCGCCGGCGACAGACGGGTCCGCACCTGCTTGTCCTTCGAAGACGCGCCGACGAACACGGTGAGCACCCGGTCCGCGTCGGCCGTCTGCAGCCAGGTCCGCAACTGCGCCTCGCTGTACTTGCCGACGCAGCGGTAGACGACCGCCGGACGGTCCCACTCGCCCAGGTATTCCGCGTGGTAGACGGCGGGATCAAGCGTCGGCAGGTAGGGGAACGGCCGCTCCGCCGGGTTGCGGTCACTCTCGTCGTCGATGTCGTACAGCGCCAGGCCGTCCACCTCCAGGGTGTCGAGCCGCGCCAACGTCGCCGCGGTGATCTCCCGGATCCGCGCGGGATCGGTGCTCAGGCGGGGCGGCGTGATGCCGAACAGCAGGATCTCCCTGCCGGCGTCGGTCACCAACGTCCGGAGAGGCGTGCTGTCGCTGTGGTCCACCATGACGCGGAAGCTAGCAGCTCGGCCGTCGGACAGCAGGTAATGCCCTCGTGGGCACGTCGGCCGGGCAGCGAGCCGCGCGCTCGGGAACAGCAGTGTCCACAGTGGCCGAGGCCGCGCGGTGAGGCGTGTCCGAAACGTTGCCGTCTCGTACTCCTCGGGCCGTAACGACCGGCGTCGGCGGCCGATGTTTTGCGGCGGGGACAACGAGGTTGGGTGGTACACAGTGGACGAGTACGACATCGAGAACCATCCGGACCTGATGGACCCGGACTGGCGGCGGCACGCCGAGAAGGAGGCGTGGGTCGATCTGCGGCGCAGCCGCGGCCGGGCGAGGTGGCGCAAGCGGTTGACGACCTCGGCGGCGGTGGTGGTCGTCGTGGCGGGAGCGGGAGTCGGGCTCTACGTGTGGGGGAAGTCGACGGCCGAGCAGAGCACCGATGCGGTCGTCGGCGCGCCGGCGTCGGAATCGGTGGCGACGACGGAGGCCGCGCCGACCGACCTGCCGGACCAAGGGCACGTCGACCTGACGCGGCCGTTCGACAACACCCCGGCGCAGAACTGGCCCGAGGGGATCGCGGGGCTGACCGTGCCGGCGGCGGCCAAAGTGGGCGCGTTCTCGGCGAAGCAGGTCGGGCAGGCCGAAGACCAGGTGAAGCAGGCGATCACCGTGGCGCAGTTCGACCCGGACACGCTCGATCGCCACAACCCGGCCAAGTACGCCGCGCTGGTCGCGCCGGACGCGAGGCCGGACGTCAAGGCCCACCCCGAGGGTTACGTGATCTACCTGGCGGACGGCTATCACCTGCTGCCCGTCTCCCCGCGCATGACCGGGGCGCTGACTGTGAAGCCGGGCAAGGCCGGTGAGCTGCTGATCCACGCTTCCTACGTCGTGGCCTACGCGTTCGACCCCGGCGACCACCCGGTCTCCGGCCCGGGCGACCTGGACCCCTTCGTCCGCGTCGACGCCGACTACACGGTGCGCAGCGGATCGCACTGGCAGGCGTCGAGCCGCGGGCTGTGGGTGGACAAGTTCAGCTCGTACTTCGACAGCGTCGCGTGCACGAATGACGAGAAGCTCACACCCGCGTTCAGTGACCACGACTACTTCGCCACGTCCGTGTCCCCCGAGCCCGGCCGGTTCGACCCGAGCAAGCCGATGCCCACGCTGGACAACTGCCACGGCACCCCCGGCTAGACGACCCCGGCCTCGATCAGCTGTCGCCAGATCACACCCTGATCGACGACCTCGACACCGAGTTTCTCCGCCTTCGTGAGCTTGCTCGCGCCGACGTCGGCACCGGTGATGAGCAGGTCGGTGCTGGCCGAAACCGACGAAGCGGTGGTGGCGCCGGCCTGTTCGCACAGCCGCTGGAAGGTCGGGCGGGGGACTTTCTCGCCCGACCGCGGGTCACTGATCCCGCCGGTGATCACCACGGTCTTGTCGGCGAGTGGCGCGCCGGCGGCCACGACCGGCGGGAGGTCTTCCTCAAGGACGTCGAGCGAGACGCCGCGCTCGCGCAGCCGTTCGAGTTCGGGCCGCAGCCGCGTGAGGTGCTCGATCAGCGACGCGGCGACCTTCGGGCCGATGTCCTCGACCGCCACGAGCCCGTCTTCACCCGCCTCGGCGACCGCCTCCAGCGAGCCGAAGCCCGCGCGGCACAGCCGGGCCGCAGTGCCCTCCGACGCCATCGGGATCGCCAGCCCGATCAGGGCGCGGCGCAGACCGACGCGGCGGCTGGCGTCGATCGACTCGATCATGCGCGTGGCCGAGACCTCGCCGATGCGGTCGAATTCGAGGAGCTGTTCCTTGGTCAGCCGGTAGAAGTCGGACGGGTGCTCCAGGATGCCCATCTCGGCCAGCCGTTCGATCCACACCCCGCCGATGGCGTCGATGTCCGCGGCCGCGCGTGAGGCCCAGTGGATCAGCCGCCGAACGGTCTGGGCGGGACAGGCGACGTTGGTGCAGAACAGTTCCCGGCTGTTGCCCTGCTCGGTCAGCGGCTGCTCGCACGACGGGCACCGGGTGGGTGGAACGATCTCCCGCTCCGCACCCGTGCGTTTCGACGCGTCGAGCACGCCGGCCACGAACGGGATCACGTCGCCGGCGCGGCGCACCAGCACAGTGTCACCGATCTTGATGCCGCGGGCCCGGATGACCTCTTGGTTGGCCAGGGTCGCGCGGGTGACCGTCGTGCCGCCCACGAACACCGGTTCGAGCCACGCGACCGGGGCGATCTTGCCCGTCTTGCCGACATCCCAGACCACATCGGACAGCACCGTCGTCTTCTCCTCGGCGGCGAACTTGAACGCCAGCGCGCCCCGCGGTGAGCTCGAACGCGTGCCGGCGGCCGCATACGCGTCGCGGTCGGCCAGGCGCAGGACGGCGCCGTCGAGGTCGTAGTCGAGGTCGTTGCGCTGCTGCTCGATCTTGGTGATCACCGCCTGCGCGGCCTCGGCGTCGGCGCAGCGGCGCATGTCGGCGGCGGTGAAGCCGAGCGTCTGGAGCGCGCGGGCGAGGTCGGTGTCCGCGCTGTCGGGATCGGTGTCCAGGTCGAAGGCGAAGAACCGCAGGCGCCGCTCCGCGACCGTCGCCGGGTCCTTCGCGCGCAGGGTGCCGGCGGCGGCGTTGCGCGGATTGATCAGCGGCTTGTCGGGATGGGCGGTGTTGTAGGCCGCGAACGTGGACCGCAGCATCACCGCCTCCCCGCGGACCTCGACCCGGCCGGGCGCGTCGACCTTGTCGGGCACGCCGTCGGTCAGGGCCCGGACGAGGACGGTCACGTCGTCTCCGGTCGTCCCGTCGCCGCGCGTGACCGCTCGGGCCAGGCGCCCCTGCTCGTAGACGAGCGCCAGCGACAGGCCGTCCAGCTTGGGCATGACCACGACGGGCTGCCCGGGGAACCGGTCGAAGAACGCCGCCACCTGCTCGGGCTTCGTCGCCTTCTCCAACGACAACATGGGCCGCGAATGCCGGATCGGCGCGTGCAACACCGCCGGTGCGCCCACCTGCTCCAGCGGGTTCGGGTCGGGCGCCAATGCGGGGTTGGCCTCGATCAACCCCCGCAACTCGTCCTCGACCACGTCGTACTCCGCGTCCGCCACCACCGGCGAGCCCCGGTAGTACGCGTCGCGCAGCACCACGATCTGATCGGCGAGTTCCTGAATCCGCTTCCGAGCATCCACGGCTGAGGACGCTACCGGGGGACACCGACAGAAGTGAGGCCGTGGCTGGTCACGGGCCGGGTGATTTTTCGCCGGAGGAGGGGGCCGTGCGCGTCAGTACCCGGCCAGGTCGTGTTCGGTGCACACAGTGTGGCCGGCAGGCGGCAGCGTGCGGTCGCTGTCGAGCTTCCCGCCGTGCAAGACCCAGGCTTTCGCCCAGCGGACGGCATCGTGGTCGCCGCCCGGCTCGGGCGCGATCCGTACCCGGCCCTGAGTCCATTAAGGACCTTCAGCCGATCTTGACCCGTTTCACGGAGACACCCCGCCGGTACGGCAGAAGCCAGTGCAGGAGCAGCCCCGACAGCGCCGAGACCGTCACGGCGCCCGCCGAGCCGAAGATCGTGAACTGCTCGTCCACCTTGATGCCCGCCGAGGTGGTGATGACCCAGCCCAGGCACCACAGCACGGGCGTCGCCACGGCCCAGGCCCAGCGGTGGCGCGCGCCGCGGGGCAGGGCGGCCAGCTGCGCGCCGCCCAGGATCACGCCGGTGAAGGCGCCCATGACCGCGAGGTCGGACAGGGAAGTCCCGTAGTCGACGGCGGCCGCGCCGACGAACAGGCCCGCGCCCATGCCGAGGGTGGTGGCGGGGATCCAGCGCAGCGGGTCGAGCCGCCGGCGGCTGACGAGGGCCTGGCCGGTGCCGACGACCAGCCCGGTCACCGCACCGCCGAACAGCGCGGCCAGCGGACTGTCGACCCGGCCGACGACGGCGCCGCCCGCAACGCCGCCGAGGGGGAAGGCGAGGAACCCGACCGTCCAGAGCACCCACGTAGCAAAAAACGGGTTGCGCGTCATGGCCGGCACCTCCGGAAGAGGACGCCGGTCGTCGGCCTGAGGCGGGTGGTCGTGCCCGCGGTGGTGAGTGCCATGTCGGCCCCCTCTGGGCGCGATGTGGACGCCGTCGGATCACGGTACGTTGCCGGGTCCCTGGTCGAGGTCGATCGAGGAGACGGCCGAAGTGCGCGAGCGCGGCCGCGTGGATGCTCGGGATCGCGGCGGATCCGCAGGACACGGAAGGCATCCGTGCGCAGGAGGCGGGTGCGCGCTCAGCGCCGGTGAGCGCCACAAAGCCGGAGTTTTCACACCGGTCGCCGTAGGTCGCGAAGATCGTGATCACGGGTCCTGGGCGCGGCGGACGACGTTCGCGAACGAGGACCGGAGCTGTCCGCGATCGGTTCTAGCGTCGGACCGGTCTGAAAGCAGCAGGAAGGAAACCCAGTGAACTTCGCGTCCCTACGGATCATCACCGGCGACGTCGGGCGGCTCGTCGCGTTCTACGAGCGGGTCAGCGGACACGCGGCGAGGTGGAGTACGCCCGACTTCGCCGAGGTCGGATTCCCGTCGTGCACGCTGGCGATCGGGAGTACGCGCACGGTCGGGCTGTTCGCGGCCGGATCGGCGGAGGCCGGGAAGAACCGGTCGGTGATCGTCGAGTTCATCGTGGACGACGTGGACGCGCGATACGCCGAGCTGAGCGAGTGGCTGGAGGAAGTGGTGACCCCGCCGACGACGATGCCGTGGGGGAATCGCGCCTTGCTGTTCCGCGACCCCGACGGGAATCTCGTCAACATTTTCACACCGGTCACCGAGGAGGCCGTCGCGAAGTTCGCTGCCGTGTCACGGTAGGCGCGCGCCCGAGCGGAGCCGGCGACACTGGCCGCGCGGACCGGGAGCCGGGGTCACCGGATGTGAAGCGGCCCAGCGCGCCGCGGCTGTCGTCGACGCGTGAGCGAGCCGGGTGGTCCATCCTTTTCGGACAGACCAACCGGCTCGCTCAACCCCCGGCGCGCAGGAACGTTCAGGCGGGTTCGACGCGGAACACCGCGATCCGGTCGGCCGACTCGGCGACGGCGTCCGGTGAGGCGGCCCCGGCCAGCCCGGTCGTCACGAAGCGTTTGCCGACGCTCGCGGGGCTCGTCGCGACCAGTTGGCGCAGCAGCGGTCGCCGGTCCTCCACCGGGACCTCGACCAGCCGCGCCGTCGAGGTTTTCCGGCCTCTGGTGAGCGTGACGGTGTCCGCGGCGCGCGCGTTGGCGACCCAGGCCGCTTTCGGGAAGGCCTGGAAGATGTAGCGGCCGCCGCCGAGTTCGTTGACGGCGATGGGGAACGTGCGCGGCTGCCCGGTGCGCCGGCCTTTCACGGTGAGCAGCTGCATCGGCCCGAACGCGATTCCCCCGCGCTGCAGTCCGACAATGATCTTGTTGATGGCGTTGGTCATCCGGCGGTAGCTGTCTGAGGTCATGCCGCCGATCGTATCTCAAGTTCTACGAGAAAGATATAATATCGAACGCGTACATCATAGGAGCGCCCGCACCGCCCCGGACGCGATACCCTACGGATTCCATACGAACCACGAGGGGGCGGCGGCATGAGCCCAGACCGGGCCACGGCGCGGCGGCGCAGGCAGCTGACGACATCGGTCAAGGACGCCGTCCGCGACCTGAACATCCAGCTGTCGCTGCTCAACCGGCGCTTCGGCAGCCGCGTGGAGCTGCGCGACGTCGACTGGACCTGCCTCGACTTCATCAACCGCCACGGCCCGTTGTCGCCGACCGAGCTGGCGCGCCGCTCCGGGCTGCACCCCGCGACACTGACCGGCATCCTGGACCGCCTGCAGAAGGGCGGGTGGATCGTCCGCGAGCGCGACCCCGAATCGGCCGATCGCCGCGCCGTGACGCTGCGCGGGGTGCGCGAGCGCAACGCCGAGCTGTTCCAGGTCTTCTCCGGCATGAACACGCGCATGGACGACCTCTGCGACCGGTACACCGACGCGGAGCTCGAAGTGATCGCCGACTTTCTCCGCAGGACGTCCACGGCCGGGGAGGATTCCGCGGAGGAACTGGCGCGGTGAGGCGCGGCCCACGGCCGAGGTGGATCCCGGCCTCGGCGTCAGCCGGCCGGTCGTCGTCCCGGGCCGACCCCGCAAACGAAAGTGCCGGCGGAATCGCGTTCCGCCGGCACTCCCTCCTTGCGCGTGGTCTTCAGGGCCCCCCCGGCACCCGAGAGATCAGCTACCCGTGGCCCGGAAGATCGAAACGGCACGTGTCCTGCGCCACACCGGCTCACACCGGGGCGCCGCCCACCATCCGCAGCACCGAGCGGCCGCCGGTCCAGACGAACCGGACGACCAGCAGGCCCGCGAGCAGCAGGACGACGAGGTCGAGCCACGTCGTGCAGTTCCACGAAACGCCGTCCTGCCCGGCAGGGTCCGGACCGGCGCCACGGCCGCGTAGGAGCATGACGACGAAGCCGCGCCCAGCAGTGAAGACACCGCCAGCGTCCGCGGCCGGTCGTCGCCCAGCAGCCGCGCGATCGGGGACTTGCGCACCACCGGCTGCACCAGGCGGGCAGCACGAATCCGAGGATCAGGTCCCAGAGGATCTCCCACGCCATCGACCCCGCCAACGCCGGCGCGTGCCCGATCGCTGCCACCTGACCGCCGGATACGGCGCGGAGGTATTCCGCCGCAGACACTGACCCGCGCGACGGATCCGGGCCAGGCGAAGGACCTCGTACTGCAGGTGGGTCCACGCCCGGCGCCGGGAGCTCGTCCGGCGACGACGGCGCCGAGCCAGGAGGACAGCGCATCGAAGGAACGGGTGCCCGGTTCGCTGAGCTTGAAGCCGTCGAACGTCCGGCTCGGCGTGTCGCCGTCGAAGTACCAGTCGCGCCCGTGTCGGTCTCCTTCGGTCCGGGGCCGCCCATTCTGCCCAGCTCAAGGCCGGTGCCGCCGCGGAAAACGCCGTGGCGGCACCGGCCGGGCGGGCCAGGGCCGACCGCGTCGAAGGCCCCGGCGAAGCTACTCGGCCAACCGCGCCTGGACCTTCGCAACAGCCTCGGCCTGCGACGCGTTCACCTGGCGCGCCGAAGCCGTTTCCGCGCCGCAGAACGTGTCGGCCGCCGGGCGGGTGCCGTCCACCAGGAACCGGGTCACGGCGTTGTAGCCGCAGGCGTTGAGCGTCGGCAGCCAGACGCCGTGGCCGCCCTGGTCGACGGTGACCATGCGTGCGCGGTCGCCGAAGAGGCGCCGGGTCTCCAGCGCGCCGGACAGCGGCGTGCCCGGGTCGCGCGTGTTGTTGACCAGCAGCAGGTTCGACGGGCCCTGGTCGCTGAACCGCACCGGCTTCTCGAGCGGCGCGCCGGGCCAGGAGGCGCACGGCCAGACGTTCGCCACCCCGGCGCCGAACAGCGGGTGCCGGACTCGGTCCGTCGCGACGTTGCGCTGGTAGGTGTCGATCGAGCGTGGCCACGCGTTGTCGCCGCAGACCACGGAGATCATGGTGCTCTTCTGGCTCTGCAGATCGGTTTCCCCGCCCTCGGGCGCGGGCAGCGGGCCGGCCTCCCCGCGCTGCAGGCCCTGCCACAGCTGCGCCAGCGTGGGGAAGCTGGAGTTGCTGTACACCAGGGAGAAACTGCTCTGCCGGAACACCGAGCCGTCCAGCGTCCCGAGGGGCTGCCGGTCGAGCCGGGTGGCGAGGCGGTGATACGTCGCCGTCACCTCCGCGGGCGTGGCGCCGAGGCCGTAGGTCGCGTTGCGCGCCGCGGCCCACTTCGCGAAGTCCGGGAAACGCTGCTCCATGCCCTCGCCGAAACGCCGTGCCGCCGCGAGGTCGAGGCCGCCCGGGCCGGTGATGCTGTCGAGCACGATGCGGTCGGTCCGCGAGGGGAACAACGTGGAGTACACGCCGCCAAGGTAGGTGCCGTAGGAAGCACCGTAGTACGAGATCTTCTGCTCCCCCAACGCCTCCCGGATCCGGTCCAGGTCACGGGCGGTGTTCGCCGTGGTCAGGAACGGCAGCAGCGGCGCGGACTTCGAAGTCGCACACTGCTGCGCCACCTGCTCGGCGGCCGCGGCGGCCTTCGTGACGTCCGCGGAGTCGTAGGCGTACTTCGGGAAGATCGGCAGCTGCGCGTCGGTCAGGTTGCAGCTCACGGGCGTGCTGTAGCCGATGCCCCGCGGGTCGAAGCCGATGAGGTCGTACTCGGCGAGCACGCTCGTCGACATCCCCGCACGCGCCCACTCCAGTGGGAAGTCGAGGCCGGGCCCGCCCGGCCCGCCGGGGTTGAACACCAGTACCCCGCGCCGTTTCGCCGGGTCCTTGCTGGGCAGGCGCGAGATCTCGACGTGGATCTTCGCCGCGTCCGGGTGCCGGTAGTCGAGCGGCACTTCGACGGACGCGCACCGCAACTCCGGCGAAGCCACCTCGGCCGGGCACGCACCCAAGTCCACAGTAGACCCGGAAGCTGACGCCGGCGCCGCCAGCGACACCACCGCCCCGGCGACCACGGCAAGGATCACGGATTTCCTCAGCACTTTCGGTTCCCTCGTTTCATCGGGCGGATCATCGGCGCGGCTCCCAGCGGAACAGCCGCGTGGCCAGGGCGATCGCGACGATCACCCAGGCGAGCGTGGGCGCGAGCAGGATCAGGGAGCGGGCCACGGGCACGCCGCCGTTCCAGGCGTCGAGCACGAGTTCCGTGGCCGAGCCGCCGGGCAGCAGGCGCTTGAGCAGCGTGAGGTGCTCCGTGCCGCTCACGCCCACCCAGCCGGCCACCCCGATCACGCCGATGGTCACCGGCAGGGTGGTCACCTGGGCGTGCTCGGGCGAGTTGGTGAGGCCGGCCGTGGCGAGGCCCAGCGCGAGCATCATGACCACCGTGGCGACGACGGCGACCACCAGCAGCACCGGGTTGCTCGGCTTGCCGGCCACCGCGGCCAGCACGCCGAGGATCACGGTGAGCTGCACCAGCGTGAGCACGGTGATCGGCACCAGCAGCCCGGCGAGGATGCCGGCGTCACCCGCCGCGGTGGAGCGCAGGCGTTTGAGGAACAGGTTCTGGCGGCGGGACGCGAACGTGGTCACCGTGGTCGTGTACAGGCCGATCGCGACCACGAAGAACAGGACCAGCGCGGCGATGTAGCCGAGGCTGCCGAGGTCGGCGAACATCTCGTGCCGGTTGACCAGAAACGCGCTGAGCGCCACCGGCAGGACGACGGCGGTCACGAGCACCAGCCGGTTGCGGAAGAGCTGGATCAGCTCTCCGCGTGCGATGGAAAGCATGGGAAACGTCCTTCTCTCAAGGGTTCACGAGCTGCCGAGGGCACGGAAGACGTCGTCGAGCCGGGTCGGGCCGGCTTGGAGGTCGCGCAGCTCCACCGCGTGGTCCTGGGCCCAGCCCAGCAGCGTGTGGAGGTCCTTCTGCAGGCCGAAGGTCTCGATGAGGAACCGGCCGTCGGGCTCGCGCGTGGCGTGCAGCGGCGGAGCCGGTGCGTCGCGCGGAAGTCCGAAGTGGATGGTGGCGGGCAGCGTCCGGGTGAGCTCGGCGACGGTGCCCTCGCGGTGGAGGGTGCCGCGGTGCATGAACCCGATGCGGTCGGCGCGTTGCTGGGCTTCTTCGAGGTAGTGCGTGGTGAGCACGATGGTCGAGCCGTCTTCGCGCAGCCGGTCGACGGCGGTCCAGAGGGCGTCGCGCGACTGGATGTCGAGGCCGGTCGTGGGCTCGTCCAGGAAGATCAGCTCCGGCGTGCCGAACACGGCCGTCGCGAAGTCGAGCCGGCGCTTCTCACCACCGGAGAGCTGCGAGACCTTGGTTCCGGCCTTGCGCTCGAGGTCGACGACGCCGAGCACGCGCTCGACCCGGTCGGCGCGTTGCGTGAGCGACCCGATCAGCCGCACGGACTCCCGCACCGTCAGGTCCGGCGAAAATCCGCTCTCCTGCAGCATGATCCCCATGCGCGGCCGCACTTCGCCGCGGTCGCGCGGGCTCTTCCCGAAGACGCGCACGGCGCCCGAGCTGGGCACGCGGTGGCCTTCGACGGTCTCCAGCGTCGAGGTCTTCCCGGCGCCGTTGGTGCCGAGGAGCGCGTACAGCTCCCCGCGTTCCACTTGGAACGAAAGGTCCTTCACGGCCTGGAAATCGCCGTAGGTGAGGTTGAGGCGATCGACGTCGATGACGGGTGTCGTGGACATGGTCCGATCTCAGCCGGGTTCGGCCGCCGCCGGCAGTGCGGCCGCGTCACCACTTGACCATGACGTTCCTGGCCCCCGGGGCATGACGTGGCGTCACTGGTGGCACCGCCGGGCCTGGGGCATGCTGGGGCGAAAGCGCTGTTCGGCGTCGGATGGAGGACACCCGGTGAATCCCGCGGCGCGCAGGACGACCTGGGGCGGCGGGGCCATCCAGGAACGGGTGCGCAGGCTGAACCTGATCACGACCGTGCCGCCGCTCGCCGTCGTCGGGGTGGTGCTGGTGGTGTTCACCTCGCACACCTGGCTGCACGTGGTGATCCTGACCGTCGGGGTGCTGGCCGCCCTCGCGACGGCCGAACGCTGGACGGCGGGCGACTTCGTCCGCGTCGCGGTCCCCTGCCTGGTCCTGACCGCCGTCATGTGGCTGGTCGGGGCACTGACCGACAACACCGGCGCGTTCTACGGCCTGTCGCTCGTCGGTTCGTTCCTGATCCCGCCGCTCCCCCGCTACCGCCTGCCGGCGTTCTTCGGGCTCGTCGTGCTCGTCGCCGCGGTCGGCGCGACGAACCTGCTGGCGTTCCCCGGCAACCCCGGCGGCCGGCTGGTGCAGTACGTCGCGATCCCGACGTTCGCCGTCGTGATCTCGACCGTGTTCATGTTCGCCAGCCAGCGGTTCTACGACCTGGTGGCGGAGCTCGAGCAGTCCCGTGAACGCGACGCCGAGCTGGCCGTGATCCGCGAGCGCATGCGCTTCGCGAGCGACCTGCACGACATCCAGGGCCATACGCTGCACGTGGTGAAGCTGAAGGTCGCGCTGGCCGAGAAGCTGCTGCACAGCAACGTCGACCGCGCGGGCCAGGAGCTGCGGGAGGTGCACACGCTGGTCGGCGACACGATCGTGGAGACCCGGGAGCTCGCGTACGCGCAGCGCCGCCTCAACCTGTCCGCCGAGTTGGAGAACGCGAAGAACCTCTTCGAGGCCGCCGGCATCCACGTGCGCGTGGACCGCGAGGCCGAGGTCGACGCCCGGGCCGGCGAGCTGCTCGGCCAGGTCCTGCGCGAGACGACCACCAACATCCTGCGCCACGCCCAGGCCCGGCAGGTGCGCATCACGCTCACGGAATCGGGGATCTCCATCGTCAACGACGGCGTGCCCGAGGCCGAGCCGCCCGACCTCAACGGCCTCGCGACGCTGCGGCAGCGCCTGGCCGAAGACGGGGGCGAGCTGCGGGTGGAACAGGGGGCCGGCCGGTTCCTCACGGCCGCGCGGTTCCCGGTGAAGCCGCGGGAGGCCCGATGACCACCGTGGTCCTGGCCGACGACGAAGCCCTGCTGCGCAAGGCGCTCGCCGCGTTGCTGCCGCTCGAAGGCGAGATCACCGTGCTCGCCGAGGCGGAGGACGGCGCGGATGCCGTGCGGGCGACGCTGGAGCACCGGCCCGACGTGCTCGTGATCGACCTCGAAATGCCCACTGTGGACGGTCTCGGCGCCGTCGCCGAAATCCGCCGCACGCTGCCGGACCAGGTGATCCTGATGCTGACGCGCCACGCGCGGCCGGGCGTGCTGCGCAAGGCGCTGAAGCTGGGCGTGCAGGGGTTCGTGAGCAAATCGGCCGAGCCGGCGCACATCACGTCGGTGATCAAGACGCTGCACGAGGGCAAACGCTGGATCGACCCGGACGTCTCCGCGCTGGCCGTGGTGGACGACAACCCGCTGACCGATCGCGAGGTCGACGTGCTGCGCGCCACTCGTGAGGGGTTCTCCGTGGCCGACATCGCGGCGCAGCTGCACCTGGCCGAGGGCACCGTGCGCAACTACCTGTCGAACGCCATGCAGAAGACGCAGACCCGGACGCGGCACGAAGCGGCCCGATACGCCCGCGAGCACGACTGGCTCTAGCGCGTCCGTCCACTGGGGACAACCAGGCCCGGACACAAAGAAAGGCAGGAAATACCTCTCCTGCCACTTCCAACATATACCGCACCCCGGGGCTTGCGGCAAGACCCCGGTGACGGCGCACAATCGTCCACCGTGGCCGGACCCCGGGGTTGTCCGGCCCGGAGTCGAAAGTGAAGCGGGGGAAGTTTTCGTGATCGATGTGCTCATCGCCGGTGGCGGGCCGACCGGCGTGATGCTGGCATCCGAGCTGCGGCTGCAGGGCCGGGACGTGGTCGTGCTGGAGCGCGACGCCGAGCCGAGCAAGATCGTGCGCGGGCTGGGCCTGCACACGCGCAGCCTGGAGGTGCTGGACCAGCGCGGGCTGCTGGAGCGGTTCCTGGAGGTCGGCACGACCTACCCGATCGGGGGATTCGCGGGCATCGCCAAGCCGATCCCGCCGAACCTGGACACCGCGTCCCCGCACACGCTCGGCGTGGCGCAGACCGTCGTCGAGCGGCTGCTGAGGGAGCACGCACTCGAGGTGGGCACCGACCTGCGGTACGGCAACGAGGTCGTCGGGCTGAGCCAGGACGACGAAGGCGTGACGGCGGAGCTGGCCGACGGCTCGCAGCTGCGAGCGCGTTACCTCGTCGGCTGCGACGGCGGCCGCAGCACCGTGCGCAAGCTGCTCGGGATCGCGTTCCCCGGCGACCCGTCGCGGCAGGAGTGGCTGCTCGGCGAGGTGGAGCTGACGGCTCCCGCCGACGAGGTGCTCGCCGTGATGACGGAAGTCCGCAAGACCCAGCTCGGGTTCGGCGCCGGCCCGCTGGAGACCGGGGGCTATCGGCTCGTCACGCCCGCCCTCGAAGTGGCCGGGGACCGCACGCGCCCGCCGACGCTGGAGGAGCTTCGGGAGGCGACCCGCGCGACCGCCGGAACCGACTTCGGCATGCACTCGCCGCACTGGCTGTCGCGCTTCGGCGACGCCACCCGCCTGGCCGAGCGCTACCGCTCCGGCCGCGTGCTGCTGGCCGGCGACGCGGCGCACATCCACCCGCCGATGGGCGGGCAGGGGCTCAACCTCGGCATCCAGGACGCGTTCAACCTCGGCTGGAAGCTCGCGGCCGCGGTCCGCGGCTGGGCGCCGCACGACCTGCTGGACACCTACGAGACCGAGCGGCACCCGGTGGCCGCGTCCGTCCTGAACAACACGCGCGCGCAGGCCGAGCTGATGTCGCTGGAGCCGGGTCCGCAGGCCGTGCGCCGGCTCGTGTCGGAGCTGATGGACTTCGAACAGGTGCGGCGGTTCCTGATCGAGAAGGTCACCGCGATCGGGATCCGCTACGACTTCGGCGCCGGCCCCGACCTGCTCGGCCGGCGGCTGCGCAACGTGAACCTGAAGCGCGGCCCGCTCTACGGTCTGATGCACGCCGGGCGCGGGCTGCTGCTCGACCAGACCGGCGCGCTTTCGGTGGCGGGCTGGGCGGATCGCGTGGACCACGTCGTCGAGGTCAGCGAGGAGCTGGACGCGCCCGCCGTGCTGCTGCGACCCGACGGGCACGTGGTGTGGCTCGGTGACGACCAGCAGGAGCTGGAGACCCGGCTTTCGCGGTGGTTCGGCGCCTGATTTCGGGATTCGACGCGGCCGGCGTTCTTCGCGCTGCCGGCCGCGTCGGCGCGATCAGGCCTCGCTGCCCCAACCACGCCGGAAGCCGTCCAGGGTGACGCCCTCGCGTTCGCCCGGGGCGTGGAAGATCGGCAGGTAGCGCTGCGCCGCGAACTCGCCGACCACGGTCTCGAACGGCCGCACACCGAAACCCCGGGCAGGCTTTCGGCCAGCTCCGCCGGCACCCGCGCGGCTTCGGCTTCCGGCAGAGGGGACTGGCGCGCGAGGGCGATCTCGGAGAACACACGGCCCTGGATCTCCTCGCCTTCTGCGGGAAGCCGCCACTGGCGCAGGTACACCGACTTGAACCACGTCCGGTGCGCCTTGTTCTGCACGGCCGTGTGCGCACGGTCGTGGTACCGGTCGTCCATCGCCGCGGGCGTCGACCACTTGCCGCAGAAGTACAGCCACGGCGAGGTGGTGATCGGCCCGCCGATCACCACGCGGAACCTCGGCGACGCCGCCGCCACGGGGAGAGCTAGCGCGTGATTCCGTTGCACACCAGCGTGTGGTGAAATTTGGCGCGGGCGGGCCGAGTCGTCGCGGCCGGGATCGAGCGGCCTGCACGAGGATCCCGGCGATGGACACCAGGAGGTGGGCACCTTCAGGGTTGCGCGGGCGGCGCCTGCCGCAGTTGGCCGAGCACTGCCGGATCCTGGAGTTCCAGTCACCGGATCACTTCGCTGTAGGTGGCGCAGATCGTTTCCGGCTTGGTGCACACCTCGCCCATGAAGTCTTCGGTCGCCTTCGCGAACGCGCCGCCGGCCCAGTCGTTGAAGTGGTTGGCCACGACCAGCGGCGCGCGGTTCCCGCCGAACGCGGCCTGGTACGCGCCGCGGTAGGTCGCCGGCGTGTCCGCGCGGAACTCGGCGGTGCGCGTGGCGTCGTTGCGGGCGTGGTTGAGCTGGAACCACAGGTTGTAGTCCATCATGATCACTTTTTTGTTCAGGGCGGGCACTTTCACGTACGGCATCCAGAACTCCCAGATGCCGTCGCGCTGCTCGGGCCAGCGCACGCCCTCCGACGACTGGCTGGAGTCGTAGCGCAGGCCGGCCGCGCGCATCGCGGGCAAGGCCTGGTTCCAGTCGCCTTCGAGGCACGGCGTGCGGCCGCCCCGGATGGTCGCCGGGTCGACGTTCAGGCCGCGCTGGGCGCGCGCTTGGTCGACGAACTGGAAGAACTGCGCCAGCTCGTCGCCCCACGCGGCGGTCGTCCAATGCCCGACGCTCGGTTCGGCGCCGGTGCAGAAGTGACCGTTGTAGTGCGTGCCGATTTCCTGGCCCTGGGCCACGGCGGTGTTGAGGTCGGCGACGAGCGTGCGAACGTCCGCGTCCGACCCGCCGAAACCGATGGACGCCTTGCCGGGACGGTGGCCGGGGCCCTGGTACTGGTCGCGTTGGTCGTTGGTCAACAGGTAGATGCCGGAGAGGAAACCGCTGAAGTGGGCGTTCACGGACTTGGCCAGCGGAAGGACGCGCTGCCAGTGCTCGTGGGATCCGGCGCCGTCGAAGGAAAAGAGGACGAACTGCGGGGGTTTCTGGCCCGGTCTCAGCTTGTGCAGCCAAGCCGGTGGCCGCCCGGCTGCGTTGGGCGGGCTCGCGCCGCCGCCTTCCTGGGCGGGGGCGTCGTCGAAGACCAGCAATGCCAGCAAGGTCAGGGCCAGCGCCACGTTCAGCGCGAGGACCGTTCTTCTCCGCCTGATCACTGCCCTGCTGGGCCGCGCCATCGTGCCGCCCTGTCCCCGGCGCGGGACTCTACCTGCGCAGATGACCGAAACCCGGCATTGACCGCGCGGTGCACGGCCCGGGATCTATTCTTCCGCCGGCTGACTATTCGGTGATCGTTGCCCGGTGATTGAGCACTACGATCGCTGAATGGAGCTGAGGCAGGTCGAGCACTTCCTCGCGGTCGTGCGGTGCGGGAGTTTCACCGCGGCCGCGCAGGAGGTGCACGTGGTGCAGTCGGCGCTGAGCGCGTCGATCCGCAAGCTCGAGGGCGAGCTGGGCACGCCGCTGTTCGAGCGGACCACACGGCGGGTCGAGCTGACCGAGGCGGGGCGCGCGCTGGTGCCGGCGGCGCACCGGATCGTCGCCGACGTGGTGGCCGCGCGGGGCGAGGTGGCGGCCGTCGCGGGGCTGGCGAGCGGACGCGTGTCGATCGGGACCATCCAGACCCTGACGGTCGTGGACCTGCCGGCCGAGCTCGGCGTGTTCCGCACGCGGTACCCGGGCGTGCGCATCCACGTGCGCGAGGGTTTGGTGCCCGATCTGGCGGCCGCGGTCGCCAGCGGTGAGCTGGACCTGTCGTTCCTCGCGGGCGAGGAACCGCTGACCGACGAGCTGAGCAGTTTCGCGCGGTGGAGCCAGCAGCTGGTGCTGCTGTGCCACCCCGGCCACCGCCTCGGCCGGCGCCGCCGCGTGCGCCTCGCGGAGCTCGACGACGAGCCGTTCCTGGACTTCAGCGGCAGCGGGATCCAGGCCATGGTCGCGCGCCGCTTCGCCGACGCCGGGCTGCGGCAGAACCGCGTCTGCGAGGCCACGCACATGCCGCTGCTGGTGGAGCTCATCGCCGCCGGGCTCGGCGTCAGCATCGTGCCCGAGCCGGTGGCCGAGCGGTCCGGCCTGCCGTTCGCGCGGATCGAGCAACCCACCTTCACCCGCGCGATCCACCTGGCGGGCCGGGGTCCGGCTCCGGCGAACCCGGCGGCGCGGGCCCTTCTGGCGCACCTGCTTTCGTGATCTTGGGGCGGGCGAACAGCAGCCCGCAGCCGACGAGCGCGAGCGCCATCGCCACCGTCGTATAGCCCACGAGCGCCGCGACCGCCGCCAACGCCAGCGCGCGCACGCCGAAGCGCCGCAGCAGGCGGACGAGGTCCGTGGTCTCGGTGTCCACGCCGTCGAGTATTCGCCCGGCCGGGTCAGCGAGTCCAACGCAGAATTTTGCTGGGATTCAGCTGTGTGAGAGCTGAATCAGGGCGCGTGTCGATTTCGGGAAACGCCGTTCGATGTACTCGTGACCGCACCGGAGCGACGCGAGGAGAATCCCCATGGCCCACGAGACGAACGGTCCGATCAGGCTGTACATGTCGATGTCGCTCGACGGGTTCATCACCGGGCCCGACGACCGGCCCGGGCAGGAGCTCGGGGAGGGCGGCGGAAGGCTGTTCAACTGGCTCGACGACCGCCACGGCGACGGCGCCAGCGGCCGGATCTTCCAGGAGGCCATGGCGACCGGCGCGGTGATCTCGGGGCGGCGGACGTTCGAGCTGGCCGGGCGGTGGCAGGGCGATCACCACGACGGCGTGGCGATCAACGTCCTCACCCACCACGTCGATCCCGACGACCAGCCGCCGGGCAGCGCGCGGTTCTTCACCGACGTCGGCGCGTGCGTGGCCGAAGCGCGGGCTGCCGCGGGTGGGCGGGCAGTGCTGGTGCACGGGGCGGGTGCGGCGCAGGCGTTGCTGCGCGCGGGTTTACTGGACGAGCTGGAGATCCACCTCGTCCCGGTGGTGCTGGGCGGTGGGCGGCGGCTGTTCGACGACACTCACGTCGAGCTGCGGCAGGTGCGGCAGTTGACCGATCGGGACGTCACGCACCTGCGTTATGCCGTCGCGGGCCGCCCCCGTTGAACGGAGACGGCCCGCTGGGGTCAGGAAATCAGCTGTGCGCGGCGGCCAGCTGAGACTGGTCGGTGGCCGGCGGGACGAGCTTCGGGTATTCCTTCTGGAACTTGGTGATCATCGTCGCGGAGGGGACGATCTTGTTCGGGTTGCCCTGGCTCGTGGCCTGCTTCTCGCCCCACGCGCCCGCGGCCTTGCGCTGGTCGGGGGTGCCGTGGCTGTGCTGGCAGTCGCCGATGGAGGCGTTGAGGTAGGTGACTTCCTGCTGGGTGCGGGCGTCCCACGCCTCACCCTTGGCGTGCGCGACGAAGTAGCCGCCGTACGCGTCGGGGCCCATCTCGCCGGACTCGTTGCGCGGGAAGTTGTCGTGGGCGAAGTCGACCTGGTGGCCGTATTCGTGGCCCAGCACCGCTTCCACCGCGACGTCGTCGAAGCCGAGCAGGTTGGTGGTGTCGAGGATGCCGTCGCCGAGCATCACGCGCTTGCCGCCGAAGCTGTCGGCGGGCGCGGAGAACGCGTTGAGCGTCAGCAGCGGGTTGCGGCCGCCCTGCAGCACCGGAAGCTCGAAGAGCACCTTGTTGGCGAGCGCGGCCGCGTCCTTCACGCGAGCCGGGGCGAGGCCGAGGCCGAAGGTCTGCGCCATCTTCGTCGGGCTGCCGAGGTCGGTGCCCTTCCAGGCGACGAGCTGCACGTTCCAGCTCTCGATGTCCCAGAACCCGCGCAGCTTCGAAATCGCCGAGGTGGCGCGCGCGGTGTACTGCCCGTCGGTGCCGAACACCTGCGGCTGCTTGTCGGTGGCGACGCCCTGCGCGTAGAGCTGGCCGAGCGCGGAAAGCGCGTCGAAGGCCTGCCCCTCGACCGGCGTGAGCTGCGAGGCGAGCTGGTTCGCATACGTGAGCAGCGCGCCCTCGGTGCAGTCCGCGGCCGGCTTCTGCTTCGCGTGGCCCTGCTTCTGGCCGATGTGGTCGATCGGCGAGTCGATCAACGAGTCGACGCCGGCCCGCGCGCTCGCGGGAATGCCGTTGTACAGGTCCACGACGTTCTGGTACAGCTGCGTCACGTCCTGCTCGACCGTCGACGGCGCCGGTTCGGCCGCGAACGCCGGCACGGCCGGGGCCACCGTGAGCGCGCACAGCGTGCCCGCCGCGGCCAGAGTTCTGCTGAGCGTGCGTGGAAGTTTGGGCACAGGTGTTCCCCTCCTGAGAAAAGACCGGGATCAAGATCGAGAAGCAAGATCACCCTAGGACGGACTCAGGCCCCGAAACGGACATCACCCGAAGACCCCCGGGATGGCCTACACCATTCGGCGGGTTCGCCTGGCCGAAAGTACTAGGTCCCGGCCGGTCGTCGACAAAGACCGACGAAAGTGCTGGGCCAGGCAGGGGAAAACGGGACGGGGACACAACCTTTTCGGGCTACGGCGATTCCGGCTGGAGGTGGTGACGTCTCCGGTCAGCGGAAACCTTTGGCGGAGTGCGACGCGCCAGCCGTGGGCGTCGACGGCGCGGCCACGGCGATCGCCCGAGCGACGATCATGCTGGCACCCGATGGTGACGTCGGGCCGTGCGAGAAGAGCCAGTCCGCGGCGGCGCACACCTTCATGAAGTCGCCTTCGCTGCACGAGCAGACCCATTCGGCCGCGGCCTCTTCCCCGAATTCGAGCAGATCCCGCGCAGCCAATCCCCTGCTCGTCGACACCATCGAACTCCCCTTCTCACTGCATTTCGAATGAGTGCAACAACGCCGGAAATCGCTCGAACGCTTCCCCCAGCCGCGCGGCGAGTTCTTTCAGCAGCGGCAGCCGCGTGGCCACGAACTCCGGCACCGGCAGATATCCGGAAACCGTCGAGCAACTGACGCCCGCGACGACCGAGCCGCCGAACACCGGGCAGCCCAGTGCGGTGATGCCGACGTCGAGCTCGTCGACGACCACCGCGTAGCCGTCGCGGCGGGCCTGGGCCAGCGAATCGCGCAGGGACTCGGCGGAGGTGATCGTGGAGGCCGTCCGCGGGGCGAGCGTGGCGGTGGCGAAGAAAGCATCGACCACGGCCGGGCGCTCGTGCGCCAGGATCGCGCGGCCGGAGGCGCTCACGTACGCCGGCACCCGGGCGCCCGGCGTGATCGCGAAGCGCATCAACCGGTCCGTCTGCACGTGGCAGACGTGGAGGATGTCCGTGCCGGCCAGGGCCGTCAACGACACGCTGTCGCCGGTTTCGTCGCGGACGCGCTGCAGCAGCGGCTGCGCCAGGCTGCTCAGGTTCATCGCGCGCGTGTAGCCCGCCGAGAGCTCCAGCACGCGCGGCGTGAGGACGAACCGCTTGTCGACCTGCGCGAGGTAGCCGAGCTCCACGAGGGTGAGCAGGAAGCGGCGCGCGGCGGCCGGACTGAGGCCCGTGGCGGCGGCGACCTGACTCAGGGACATTTCGGGCTGATCGGGCCCGAACGCCCGAAGCACCGTCAATCCCCTGGCCAGCGAGGTGACGAACTGTTCCTTGTCCGCGCTTGACATCGTCGCGATGCCCTTCCTAATCTCCGTTTACCGCCTAGCGGAAAAATATTCGCTAGGCGAAATTCTAGCACTGCTCCGGCTCAACGAGGAGGCTCGGCGTGCGAACCAACAGCCCTGACAGCGAACAGTCGGCACACCTGACCAGACGGGCGACCATCGCCGCGACGTTCGGCACCGTGGTCGAGTGGTACGACTTCTTCCTCTACGGCACGGCTTCCGCGTTGATCTTCCCGAGCCTGTTCTTCCCGTCGGCCAGCTCGCTCAACGGCTCGCTGCTGTCGTTCGCCACGTTCGCCACCGGGTTCGTCGCCCGGCCGCTCGGCGGGGCGATCTTCGGGCACGTCGGCGACCGCATCGGGCGTAAGAACGCGCTGGTCATCACGCTGCTGGCCATGGGCCTGGCGACGCTGGCGGTCGGCCTGCTGCCCACGTACGGGCAGATCGGCGCGCTGGCCCCGATCCTGCTGGTGGTGCTGCGGATCGTGCAGGGCATCGGCACCGGCGGCGAGTGGGGCGGCGCCGCGCTGCTGACCAAGGAGAACGGCAGCAGCCGGCCCGGGTTCTGGGGCGGGTTCCTGTCCAGCGCGGTGTTCGCGGGGCTGATCCTCGCGTCGGTCGTCTACGTCGTGATCGGCGCCCTGGTGAACAACGACCAGCTGCTGTCGTGGGCTTGGCGCATCCCGTTCCTGCTCAGCGTCATCCTTGTCGGCGTGGGCCTGTGGGTGCGCAAGGGCCTGCCGGAGACGCGCGAGTTCGCCCGCATCAAGCAGGCCGGGGACCAGGAACGCGCGCCGCTGGTCAAGGCGTTCAAGCAGCCGCGCAACATGCTCGCGATCTTCCTCATGCGCGTGGGCCAGAACGCCACGTTCAACATCGTCTCCGTTTTCATCCTCACCTACGCGACCACGCAGCTCGGCCTCGGCAAGTCGCAGATCCTGTGGGCGACGGTCATCGGCGCGGCCGTCGCGTGCGTGCTCTGCCCGGTCTACGGCCACCTCGGCGACCGCTTCGGTTTCGGCCGCGTGATGATCGTGGCCCTGCTCTTCCAGGCCGTGTTCGCGTTTCCGTTCTTCCTGCTCGTGGACAGCAAGGGCGTCGCGCCGGTGATCATCGCCGTCACGGTCGGCATCGCGGGGGCGGGCGCGGCGACCGACGCCATCCAGGCCGGCTACTTCGCCGGGCTGTTCAGCACGCGCAGCCGCTACAGCGCGATCTCCGTCGGCCGCGAAGGCGGCACCGTGGTGGGTGGTGGCCTCGCGCCGCTGATCGCCACGGCGTTGCTGGGCTGGCTGCACGGCAGCCCGTGGGCGATCGCCGGCTGGATGGCGCTGACGAGCTTGATCGGCATCGTCGGAGTGCTGCTGGTGCGCTCGCACCACGAAGCCGAAGACGTCGTCACCGAGTCCGGCCGCACCGGTTCGGCCCTGATCTGAACGGGAACCGCGCATGACAACGGGAAACCTCGTGCTCGACGCCGCCGGCAGCACGGTGGGCACGCTCTTCGAAGACCGCGCCCGGACCCACCCCGGCCGCGTCGCGCTGCAGGCCGGCGAGCGGCAGGTGACCTATGGCGAGCTGGCCGAACGCAGCCGGCGCATCGCCGCGCTGCTGGCGAGCCGGGGCGTGCGGCGCGGCGACCGGGTGGCGCTGGTTTCGGAGAACCGCACCGAGTACCTGGAGATCACGCTCGCCGTGGCGCTGCTGGGCGCGATCGTCGCGTGCCCCGGCCTACGGGCGGGCGCGGACGAGCTCGTGGCCTGCCTCGATCTCGTCGAACCCACGGTGCTGGTGACGTCACCGCGAGCCGACGAGAAGTTCGCCGCACCACTGGGCTCCCGGCCGCGGCTGCTGCTCGGCTCGGAGTTCGAGGCGGAACTCGCGGCGACGACCCCGTGGGCCGAGCCGTCGGCGGCGCAGCCGGAAGACGTCCTGATCATCATCTACACCAGCGGCACCACCGGCGTGCCGAAGGGCGCGGCCATCAGCCACCGCGCAGAGATCGCGCGCAGCTCCGCCACCCGCGCGGAATACCGGCTCGCGGGTGACGACGCGTTCGCCGCCTGGTCGCCGCTGAGTCACATGGGCGCGTTCGACAACTCCGTGAGCACGCTCATCAGCGGCGGCAAGGTCGTGGTCGTCGACGGGTTCGACGCGGCCGAGCTCGCCCACGTCGTGGCCACCGAACGGCTCGGGTGGCTGCTGCTCATGCCCGGTACCGTCCGGCGCTTCGCGGACGTCCTGCGGGACAAGCAGGTCACGCCCGCCGGGGTGCGCCTGTGCGGGGTGATGCCGGACCTCATCGGCCCGGACGAGATCGCCGAGATCACCGCGCTGCTCGACGCGCCGTTCGCGAACACCTTCGGCACCACCGAAACCGGGTGTCCGCCGGCTTCGGGCGACGCGCTCGCCGTCGGCGTGGAACCGAGGTCACTGTCCAAAGTGCAGAGTGGCTACTGTGAAATCCGGCTCGTCGACCCGGACGACCACGACGTCGCCGACGGCGAACCCGGCGAGATCTGCATGCGCGGGCCCACGGTGTTCAGCGGTTACTGGAACGACCCGGCCACCACCGCGCACGACTTCCGCGGCGGCTGGTTCCACCTCGGCGACGTGTTCGTGCGCAACCCTGACGGCACGCTGGATTTCGTCGATCGCGCGAAGTACCTGATCAAGAGCGGCGGCGAGAACATCTACCCCGCCGAGATCGAGCGGGCCCTGCTGCGCCATCCCGAGGTGCTCGAAGCCGTTGTCGTCCGCCGCGCCGATCCGACGTGGGGTGAGGTGCCGATCGCGTTCGTGGCGCGCGCGAGCGAGACCCTGACCGCGGAAGAGCTGATCGAGCTGTGCGGCGAACGGCTGGCCAAGTACAAGCGGCCGCGCGAGATCCGTTTCGTGGCACCGGAAACGTTGCCGCGCAACGCGTCGGGGAAGGTCGTCCGCAGCGAGCTCGAGAAGCAGGCCTGAGCGTCGAAGGAAGGGACACGCATGTTGGGTGATTCACCGGAGTTCCGCTCCGACATCAGCTGGAGCACGTCGAAGAGCATCACGGTGTTCGGCCACGACCTGGTCGACGACCTCGTGGGCAAGGTCAACCTGGGCGACATGGGGTTCCTGGAGCTCACGGGCCGCCTGCCGACGCCCGGCGAGTCCAGTGTGTTCAACGCGCTGACCGTCAGCCTGGTCGAACACGGCATGACCCCGAGCGCCATCGCCTCGCGCCTGACCCACTACGGCGCGCCGGACTCCCTGCAGAGCGCGGTCGCGGCCGGGCTGCTCGGGCTCGGGACGACGTTCGTCGGCTCGATCGAAGGGGCCGCACGGTACGTGCAGGAGGCGGACCTCGAAGGCGACCTCGCCGCGGAGGCCGCTGTGATCGTCGACCGGTTCGTCGCCGCGAAGACACTCATCCCCGGCATCGGCCACCCCATCCACAAGCCGCTCGACCCGCGGGCGGAGCGGCTGTTCACCCTGCTCGACGAGGCCGGCCTCACCGGGCCGGAGGTCGCGTTGATCCGGGAAGTCGCACGCCAGGCCGGAATCGCGCTGGGCAAGGAGCTCCCGGTCAACGTCACCGGCGCGATCGGCGCCATCGCGTCGCGGCTGGGCATCGACTGGCGGGCGGCGCGGGGTATCGGCGTGATGGCGCGGGCCGTCGGCCTCGTCGGCCACGTGCTGGAGGAGATCCGCAGGCCGACGGCACCGGCCATCTGGCGTGAGGTCGACGAGGCCGCGACCCGCCACCACGAGTGAGCGGCACGGGGCCGGGCGCGTGCCCGGCCCCGTCGCCCTCAGATGTCGATCGGTTCCAGCCGGCCGAGGATCTCGTCGCGGCGGGCCTCGAACTGCTCCGGCAGCTGGAAGCGCTTACCGATCTCCTGCGGCGACTCGTCGCAGTCCCAGCCGCCCTCGTTGTGCGTCACGGCGAGCTCGAACAGCGCGCCGCCCGGGGACCGGACGTAGATGGACTTGAAGTACTTGCGGTCCCGCAGTTCCGACATGTCCGTGTAGCCGGCGCCCTCGATCTCGCGTTCGGCACCGCCGGACGCCGGGGCGCCGTGGCCGAGCCGGCGCCGCAGCAGGGCAAGCGCGACGCCGTGGTCCGCGCGGCCTTCGCCGAGCACGGGTTCCGCGTGAGCCTCGACGAGATCGCCGAGCGCGCCGGCGTGTCGAAAGTGACCATCTACAGCCATTTCACGAGCAAGGAAGCCCTCCTCCGCACGGTGATCACCGAGCAGCTCGACGAGGCCGTGGCGGCGGCGCGCAGGCTGTCGTCCGGCGAGTTCGATCTGCGCGAGCTGTGCGAAGCGTGCGTCGACGTGCTGACGTCACCCGCGATGGTCAACCTGCACTCCGTGCTGGAGGCGGAGGCGAAGCGATTCCCCGAGGACACCGCCGCGTGGTTAGGCCGCGTGCCCGCGGAGCTGCGCCGAGTGCTCGAAACCGCGGTGCGCGCGCTGCCGGGGATCCGGATTCCCGACCCGGCCGCCGCGGTGAGCCGGCTGTACGCGCTGTGCGTGCCGCCCGGTTCGCCGGACGTGATCGAGTCCGGGGTGGCGATGTTCCTGAAGTTCTGCGAAACGCCGAGCGCCAAGCCCGGCAAGGCGTAACCGCCGAGGGCCGCGTCAGCCTTCCAGGAACTCGATGCGGTTGCCCACCGCGTCGAACGTGTGGAACCGGCGCCGTCCGGGGATCTCCGCCGGATCCGCCCACACCACCCGGTGCCCAGCGGCCGCCACCGCCTCCGCCGTGGCGTCCACGTCGACCACGAACGCCGGGTGCGCCTTGGCCGCGGGCCGGAAGTCTTCTTCGACGCCGACGTGCAGCTCCCCGTCCGGCCCACCGACGCCGGGCACGCGGAACCAGCACCCGCCGCGCCGGGCGAGCAGCGGCGGTTTCGGCAGCTCGGGCCAGCCGAGCACCCCGGTGTAGAAGGCGCGCTGCGCGTCCTCCGACCCGGCCGGGCAAGCCACTTGCACGTGATGGATCACAGCACCGAGGTTACCCGGCGGCGTCCCTCGCCGGAGGTGACCGGAAACCCGTGCGGTTCACGCGAACGGGAAGCCGCTCGGGCCGCCGGCCCGGCCATGAGCGTTTTATGTTCTGAGCGTGGCCTACCTGCTGACGTCGATCCCGTTCTTCGCCGGCTTCGCGATCAGCTTCCGCATCGAGCGGCAGCGGTTGCTGAACGGCGTGCTGTTGCTGGCGGGCTGCTGTTCCTCGCGATCGGCGTGATCTTCGCGTTGCTGGACATCCCCGCGGTGCACGACGTTCCTGGTGCTCAACGGGCTGCAGATGGTGCGCCGCGAGGGGGCAACCTGCTGTCGCTGCTCGTGGGGCCGGCGATGTTCGCCTTCGCGCCCGCGTGGTGGTCATCATCAGTGTGTCCATTGTGCTCGGTTACCCGAGCCTCGCGTTCGCCGCGTTCGTGTTGTGCTCCGCGGGTACGGGCTGCTGCGGCCGCCGCAGGGCGGCGCCCACGCTCGTGACGTCCGGCGGTCAGGGCGCCGACGAGACGCAGGTGCCCAGCGCCACGATCCGCGAGTTCATCGGCATCCTGCGCGACTACCGGATCCTCAACGGTGTGGTGATCGTGCTGCTCGCGGCGGCGTACCCGGTGTCGCTGGCCTTCTGACGGCTGCGGCACCGTGCCGCCGGGGCGTCCGGCCGCGATGGATCTGCCGAAGGCTCCGGACCGCCTCACGCCACCGGAGCACCGGTCCGCGCGCGGACCCCGGCCGCGTCCTCCCCCGGCGCGACCTCGACCAGCTGCAGGCCGTCCGGGGTGACATCGAGAACCGCGAGGTCGGTGATGACGCGGTCGACCACACCGGTGCCGGTCAGCGGGAGCGTGCAGCGCGACACCAGTTTCGGCTCGCCGTCCTTCGTGACGTGATCGGTCAGCACGACCACGCGTTTCGCGCCTGCGACCAGGTCCATCGCGCCGCCCATGCCCTTGACGAGCGTGCCGGGCACGCTCCAGTTGGCGAGGTCCCCGTTGGCCGCGACCTGCAACGCGCCCAGCAGCGCCAGGTCGATGTGGCCGCCGCGGATCATGGCGAACGACGTGGCCGAATCGAAGAAGCTCGCGCCCGGCGCCACCGTGACGGTCTGCTTGCCGGCGTTGATGAGGTCGGCGTCCTCCTCGCCCTCGACCGGGAACGGGCCCAGGCCGAGGATGCCGTTTTCGCTCTGCAGCGTGACGTGGACGTCGTCGGGCACGTGGTTGGCGACCAGGGTCGGGATGCCGATGCCGAGGTTCACGTAGTCGCCGTCGCGCAGTTCGCGGGCGGCGATGGCGGCCATTTCGTCGCGGGTCCAGCTCATGCGTGGGCCACCTCCTTCGGACGGACGGTGCGTTTCTCGATGGCCTTTTCCCGTGGCCTCGCGAGGACGAGCCGCTGGACGAACACACCCGGCGTCATCACGTTCTCCGGGTCGGCGAAGCCGTCGAGCAGGATCTCCGCTTCGGTGAGGCAGACGCGCCCGCAGGCCGCGACGAGCGGGTTGAAGTTGCGGGCGGCCAGGCGGTAGGTGAGGTTGCCGGCCCGGTCGGCCGTGTGGGCGTGGACCAGTGACACATCGGCGACGATGCCGCGTTCGAGCACGTAGGTCCGGCCGTCGAACTCGGCGTGGGGCTTGCCCTCGGCCACCGGGGTGCCGACACCCGTCGGCGTGTAGAACGCGGGAATGCCGGACCCGCCGGCGCGCAGGCGTTCGGCGAGGGTGCCCTGCGGGACGAGCTCCACGTCGAGCTCGCCGTCGAGGAACTGGCGGGCGAAGAGCTTGTTCTCGCCGACGTAGGAAGCGACCACTTTGGACACCTGGTGGTTCTCGAGCAGGAATCCGAGGCCCTGGCCGTCGACGCCCATGTTGTTGGACACCACGGTCAGGTCGCGCACGCCGGAGTCGCGCACGGCCTCGATGAGGTCCGTCGGGTTGCCGCTCAGGCCGAACCCGCCCACGGCGAGGGTGGCGCCGTCGGTGAGCACTTCCGCCAGTGCTTCGGCGGCGCTGGGGTAGATCGTCGGCAAGGTGTTCCTCCCGTCCACTGAATGATCGGACGCGGTCACTCAAGGGCATGCGATTGTGCCTGGTCAACGCTGGCGCAAGGGTCTTTCGCTCGGCGGTCACCGGTCGATGGCGGCGTTCACTCAGTGAACGTAAGCTGCGGACATGACCAGCGCCCCGGACCACCTCGTCGGCCGCGCGGCCGCGGTGCTGCGCGCGCTGTCCCACGGGCAGGGCTCGACCACCACCGAGGTCGCCCGCGCCGCCGGCCTGGCCCGCCCGACCGCGCACCGCCTGCTCACCGCGCTGGGCGACGAGGGGTTCGTGGACCGCGACCAGCGCACCGGGCAGTGGCACCTGGGCCCGGAGCTGTACCTGCTCGGTGAGGTCGCCGCCCAGCGCTACGACGTGACCGAGCACGCCCGCGCGAGTGTCCACCGGCTGGCCGAGGCCACCGGTGAGAGCGCGTTCTTCTCCGCTCGGCGCGGCGACGAAACGGTGTGCCTGCTCCGCGAGGACGGCAGCTTCCCGATCCGCTCGTTCGTCCTGTACGAGGGCGCCCGCTTCCCTCTCGGCGTCGTCTCGGCGGGGCTGGTTGTGCTGTCCTTCCTGCCCGACCGCGACATCGACGAGTACCTCGGCCGCGTCGACCTGACCGAGAAATGGGGCGCGGCGCACCGTGCCGACGAGCTCCGCGCCCGCATCGCGCGCACCCGGGAGACGGGCTATTCACTCAACCCGGGCCTGGTCGTCGAGGGCAGCTGGGGCCTGGCCGCCGCGGTATTCGGCCGCTCAGGCGCGCCCGCGTGGGCGCTTTCGCTGACGGGCGTGGAATTCCGCTTCCCGCCGGACCGGCTCACCGAGCTGGGTGCGCTGCTGCTGCGTGAAGCCCATGCGCTGACCCGGAAACTCTCGTCGGCGTAGGCTCCGGCACGATTGTCCACAGTGGATCATGACCCGAGCGTCTCTCTCGCCCGAGTCAGCTCTTGCGCGCGAGCGGCCAGCGGCGGCCGATCGCGACGTGCAGGATCACCGACACCCCGAGGGCGTTGAGGGTGACGTGGCCGACCCAGCCGATCGGCGTGCCGCGGTCCCAGTGCAGTCCTTCGGCCAGCGCCAGGAGCGCGACGTGCAGCACCGCGGCGAGGGCCAGCGTCAGCAGCAGGGACACGGTTCGTTCGAGCCACGCGGGCCAGTGGGCCGGCAGGGCGTCTTCGAAGAGCATGCCGACCACGAGCCCCGCGGCCACGAAGTCGCCGGCGAGCGTGGACAACGTCGGGACGGGCAGCTCCCGCAGCACCACGTAGGTGAGGATGCCGGCGCCGATCGTCGCGACGTTCGCGCAGACGAACCGCACCCACTGCGTTCGCAAGTGGTGGAACGGCCAGCCGCGCCACATCACGAACAGCAGCACCTGCCACACGCCGATGAACGTGAGCACCGCGCCGAACACACCGGGGTCGAGCAGGCCGCGGCCGCCGCCCCGGAACGGGGTTCCGCCGAGCAGCAGCGCGTACAGCAGGATCGAGATCGCCCACGACAGCACCACCGCGCAGATCCCGCCCGGGATGGGCTTGAGCCACAGCCGCAGCGGCCAGTGTTCGCTCACCAGCGTCAGCTGGAGCATCACCACGAACGCCGCGCCCGCGAGCGGCATCGTCACGGGGAACGTGCTCAGCTCCAGCCGCTCCGGCGTCGGGTCGAAGATCGCCGCGAACGACAGGTGGCCCACCACGGCCTGGCCGAAGAACGTGAGCGCGATCCCGCCCGCCGCGATGAGCGCCAGGTCCGCCCAGCCCGCCCAGTCCGGCCCGAGCCGCGTGCCCGGCCAGTCCTCCCACCAGAACGCGATCATCGAGACCACCGGCAGCGCGAACGTCACGATCGGCGCCAGCACCAGCAGCGACGGCTCCGCACCCCCGGCCCCCACGGCGATCAGCACCGCGACCACAACCACCGGCACGAGTCCCGCCAGGCCGAGCCCCGGCTGCCGGGCCCAGCGCGACGTGCCGGGCCCGGTCGGGTCGGCTCTGCGATGCCGTTCGCGACGGCTGATCGCCGGGTGGGGTGCTGCTTCCGCGGTACCGGCCCGGCCGGCGCCTTCGGCTCTGCCGCTCACCGCGAGCCGTGCTCTCCGTCGGTCGCGAGCCCGCGCGCCTGTCGCCTGGGCTGCAGGTCCATGCTCGTCCTCCGCAAAACCGCGCTCGCCGTCGACGTTCCCGGCCCCCGCAACGCCGCACCGCGACCACCGACGGGCCGTCCACGTGCCTCGGGTGCGGCCAGGCTAACCAGCACCCCGGGTCATCTCAAGAACGCCACCACCGGCGATGACGTTCGGGCACACCCCAGGCCCCGCCCGACGCCCACCGGCCGCGCGCCGCGGTCGGACAATCCTTTTCGGACACTGGGTGCGCCGGGTCTCGGGGAGAACGGCGGGCTTTTCACGTGATGCGGATCGGATCGGCCGGCCGCGGATTCAGGAACCGGCTCCGCGGGCAACTCGCAGTCGCCGCGCCGCCGCGTTCCGGATGCGTCTGGTGGCGCCGCTCGTGCTCAGCGCTTCGAGCGTCTTCGCCACGCTGATCGTGGTGGGCCACCCGCAGCTGCAGCCAGTTCGTCCACCGTGTGTCGAACTCCGGGCCGCTGCCCGCGGCCAGGAGTTCGAGGACGACGAGCTCACGCGCCCGGGTCGCGGCGTACTCGCGACTGGGCCCTTCAGGGAGGGCCGCCACGAAGTCCGCCCGCCGGGCCTCCGGCAGAACCTCCAACGCCCTCACGACGACCGCGGCGGCCAGTGGCAGGTCCGGCTGGTCCGCGATGAGGTCCGGCACCACCGGCCATTCCTCGGCCCGGCCGACCGCCTCGAGGTACACGGCCCACCGGGCATGTCCGTCGTCGAGGTCGCCGGGTTCGGCGCCGAGCCGCCTCGCGAGTGCCGTCAGCCGGGTTTGGAAGGGCGTCACAGCATGGCCAGCCGGTCCAGCAGACGTTCGGCCAGGCTGATCTCGGCGCTCAGCGGGTGGTCCTCCGCGAGGTAGGGCAGGGTGCCCTCCGCGAGGCGGAAGGCTTCGCGCAGCGGGGTGTCCGGCAGGGCGACCCCGGAGAGGCGCAGGGCGCGCACGGCGGCGAGGAGTTCGCAGGCCAAGACGGTGCGGTAGGAGGCGGTCGCGGCGACCGTGCTGCGGACGGCGTGTGTGGAGAAGCTCGCGTGGTCCTCCAGGCCGCGGGAGATGACCGCGGTGCCGAGCGTCACGGGGGACGCGGCATGGCGGAGGGTGCCCAGTGCGTCGTGGGCGACGTATTCCAAGATCATGATTCCGGAGCTTCCAGCGGGGCCCTGGGCGAGAAACGGGGGCAGGCCGCTCAGATCCGGTTCCACGAGGTCGCCGAGGCGGGCCGTGGACAGCTCGGCGACGTGGTGCAGCGCGGCGCGCAGGTGGTCGAACGCCAGGGCGACGTGGGCGGTCGAGAACTGGCCGTGGTGGTAGGCCTGCTGGGTCTCCACGTCGATCAGCGGGTTCTCGGCCGCGGCGTTGACGTCGATGTCCAGGACCCGCTCCACCGAGGCCGCCGCGTCGAGGGCCGGGCCCTGGACCTGGGGGAAAGCGCGCAGGCCGAACGGGTCCTGCAGGCGGCGGCCCTCCACGACCTCGTCGCCTTCGAGGAGCAGCCGGCGCAGCTCGGCGGCGCAGAACACGGCGCCGGGATGGGGACGGGCGGCGTGGACGCGCGCCGAGTAGGCCTCGGCGGAGCCGCCGAGGGCGCAGAAGGTCAACGCCGTCACCACGTGGGAAGCCGACAGCAGCCGGCGCAGGTCGTGCCACGCCAGGACGGCCTCGGCGAGGGTGGCGGCGTTGCTGGAGATGAACGCGAGCGCGTCACCGGGGCTGATCGGCAGCGGGTCGAGGTCCCCGGCGGCCCACGGGAGCTCGCCGGCCAGGGTCAGAGCGACCTCGGCCAACGCGGTCAGGTCGCCGGTGCCGATGGCGCCGCGCGAGTGCACCAGAGGCAGAGCCCCGACTCGCAGCGCGGTCTCCAACGCCCGCAGCAGACGCGGGTGCACGCCACTGCCACCGGCCGCCAGCTGGTTGAGCCGGATCGCCATCACGGCACGCACGACCTCGTCCGCCAGCGGCTCGCCCGTCCCGCCGGCGTGACTGCGCAGCAAGCGCAACCCGTGGTGGTCGGCCGACTCCGGATCGACGACCGTGTGCCGGTTCGCGCCGACGCCGGTCGTGCGGCCGTACACCGCGCGTTTGGCGCCCAGCTCCACCGCCAGCTCGTAGCTCGCCGCGGCGCCGGTCACGGCTTCGGGCGCCAGCTCCGTCCACGCGCTGCGCCGAGCCACGCGGACCACGTCGGCGCAGCGGAGGCCGGACCCGCTGATCTCGATGCGGCTGGAGTCGGTCATCGCCACCCCTCTTGACAAGTTTTCATTCATTTCTATGGTGACATGAAACTATTCATTCGCTCCGCTGGCAAGGGAGGCCCGGGTTGTCCCGGTCGCTGCACGAGCTGCTCACCGCCCACCGGCTGACTCCGGCGCAGCGGCGCATCGCCAGCTACCTCACCGACCACGCGGCCGAGGCGGCGGCGCTCACCAGCGGCGAGCTCGCGGAGTACGCGCAGGTCAGCCAGCCGTCGGTCACGCGATTCGTCGCGTTGCTCGGCTTCGACGGCTACGCCGGGTTCCGCCGCTACCTGCGTGAGGCCGCGGCCGAGCCCGAACCGGAGTGCGGCGGCAACAAGTTCCAGGCCGCCATCGACGCCGACCTGCGCAACCTCTCGGCACTGCGCGCGCAGCTGGCCGACGACACGCGCCTCAGAACGATCGCCGCGAGTCTCATGGACTCCGTGCCGCTCGTCGTCGCCGGTTACCGCGTCTCGGCCGCGCAGGCTGCGTCGTTCGCCTACCTCGCCACCAAGATCCACCCGGACGTCCGCCTGCTCACGGACCCCGGCAGCGTCTTCGGCGACGCCCTGCGCCACGCCCATCGGTGTGGCGCCCGGACGCTCGTCCTCGTCGCGCTCCCCCGCTACCCCCGCGAGAGCGCCGCGGCCCTCGAGCAGGCTCGTGCACTGGGCCTGCGCACCCTCCTGATCACGGACCGGCCCGTCTCGGCGCTCACCCCGCTCGCCGACGACGCGCTGAGCGCGGGCGTCGCCTCCGAGTTCGTGTTCGACTCCCACGCCGCGGTCGCCTCCCTGACCGTGGCGCTGGTCGAGGCGATGGCCGACGCGGCCGGCGCCTTGGCCCGGCAACGACTGCAAGGCTTCGAAGACTATGCCGCAGAGCAAGACCTCTTCCTCCCCGAGTGAGGCAGGGGCAACGGCGTTCGACGACGTCCCGCTCAACCGCTTCCACATCCGCATCACCGCGCTGACCTTCTGCGCCAACTACTCCGACGGCTACGAGCTCGGCATCATCAGCATCGCCCTGCCCGTGATCGCGGCGCAGCTCGGGTTCGGCACGGTGTGGGAGGGGCTGCTCGGCGCGTCGGCGCTGATCGGGATCTTCCTCGGCAGCATCGTCGTCGGCTGGGCGGCGGACAAGATCGGCCGGCAGCGTCTGTACGCAGTGGACTTCCTGCTGATCGCCGTCGCGTCGGCCGCCGAGTTCTTCGTGACCAGCCCGACGCAGCTGTTCATCATGAGACTGCTGATCGGCATCGGGATCGGCGCCGACTACGCACTCGGGCCGACGCTCGTGGCGGAGTTCGTGCCGCGCAAGTACCGCGGCGGGCTGCTGGCTTCGCTCACGGTGCTGTGGACCGTCGGCTACGTCGCGGCGTTCTTCCTCGGCAACTACGTCGTGAGCCTCGGCGGCGAGTCGTGGCGCTGGCTGCTCGCGTCGAGCTGCATCCCCGCGATCGCCGTGGTGCTGCTGCGCATCGGTGTGCCGGAGTCGCCGCGGTGGTTGCTGTCGCAGGGCCGCGCCGACCAGGCCCGGGCGGTCGTCGAGCGGCTGCGCGGCGACGTCGAGGCGTTCGAGGAGCTCGTGCGCAACCACGTCTCGGCGCGGCGCGTGCGCTACCGCGAGCTGTTCGGCAAGAACTACTGGCGCAACACGGCGTTCGGCACGATCTTCTACAACGCCCAGGTGGTGCCGTACTTCGCCATCTACACGTTCCTGCCGCTGGTGCTGCTGAAGATGGGCGTCGGCGAGGAGGACACGACCAGCGACGGCCTGCTGAACCTGTTCCTGCTCGCCGGCAGCCTCGGCGGCCTGTGGCTGGTGGCTGGTGGCTGGTGGCTGGTGGCGAAGATGTCGCGGCGCGGCCTCACGATCTGGTCGTTCGTGGTCCTCATCGCGACCATGGCGCCGATGGCGATCTGGCCCGACGCGCCCACGGCGTTGCTCTTCCCGCTGTTCCTGGTGTTCACGTTCACCATGTCGGCCGCCGTGAACCTCGACCAGGTCTACCCGCCGGAACTGTTCCCGACCGACCTGCGCAGCTCCGGCGTCGGCCTGCTCAACGGCCTCAGCCGCGCCGGCTCGGCCATCGGCACCTTCCTGCTGCCCCTGGCCCTCGACGGCATCGGCTTCTCCCCCACCATGCTGATCCTCACGCTGGTGCTGGTGGGCGGCCTGGTCGTCTCGCTGCGGTGGGCGCCGGAGACGAAGAACGCGACGATGGACTGACCTGCCGCGGACCGAGCTACCGCGCAGCCTCGGCCGCGAGCCGGGGCTGCGCGAGGCCGGTTTTCAACGCCGCGGCCATGGTCGCCACGCGGTGACCCTGCGCGCGGGCCGCGGCCAGCGCCGGCTCGTCGACGGCGATCGAGCCGTCCTCGCCCGTGATGTGGCTTGCGCCGTAAGGGTTTCCGCCCGAGTCGTTGGCGTGACCCTTGAAACCGGGCGGCACGAGCACACCGCCGAAGTGGTAAACGGAGTTGTAGAGCGCGAGCAGCGTCGTCTCCTGCCCGCCGTGGGCCGAGGCGCTCGAGGTGAACGGGCTGTAGACCTTGCCCACGAGCTGGTCGCGCGCCCACAGCCCGGTCAGCGTGTCGAAGAACTGCTTGAGCTGGCTCGCGACGTTGCCGAACCGCGCGGGCGTGCCGAACACGACCCCGTCGGCCCAGAGCAGATCTTCGTGCGTGGCAACGGGAACGTGTCTGGTAGCGGCCAGGTGCTCGCGCCAGTCGCGGTTGCGGGAGATCGCGCTCGCCGGCGCGATCTCCTCGACGCGCCGCAGCCGCACCTGGGCCCCGGCCGCCAAAGCACCCTCGCGCACGGCCTCCGCCAGCGCGAACACCGTCCCGGTCGCGGAGTAGTAGACGACGGCGATCCGGCAGCACGCTTCGGACATGACCCGCTCCCCTCACTGTTCCGGCCCGCACAATCGTATCACTCGATACAGTTTCATATGAGATATTGTCCGAAACTCACCAACGTGACGCCCACCTCATCCCGCACGGGCGAGGACTCCCGTGCGGGGCCGGTCCACCGTGGGGCGACGGGAATCCGACGAGAGGCACGGCTATGTCTGACTACATCCGGATGCAGGGAACGGACCCGCGGGCGATGGACTCGGCGAGGCCGGGCTTCGCCGAACCGCGCGCGGCGAACGGGTGGACCGCGTTCGCCGCCACGATCGCGATGCTGGCCGGTTTCTTCAACATCATCATCGGGCTCGTGGCGCTGTTCAAGAACAACTACTACGTGGCCGCGCCCGGTGGTTACCTCGTGCTGAACCTCACCGGCTGGGGCTGGCTGCACCTCATCGTCGGCGCGCTCGCGGCCGCCGCCGGCGCCGCCCTGTTCAGCGGCGCCGGCTGGGCGAAGGTCGTCGTGGTGATCCTGGCCGGGTTCAACGCACTGGCGATGCTCGCGTTCATCTCGGCCGCCCCGGCGTGGGGGCTGATCGTGATCGCGATGGACGTGCTCGTGATCTGGGCGGTGATCGCCCACTCCTCGGAGCCCGAACCCTCACTCTGAGCGCACCGCGGGCGAGACCTCACCCAGCGCGGGTGAGGCCTTTCCCGTGAGCGGGGTGCTGTCGACGTAGTACATCTCGTACACGCGCTCGGTGAACTTCCAGCCGTCGGCCGTGCGCCGGTAGCTGTCGTGGTACACGGAGTGGTTGAGGTGCGAGCTGCCGTCGCGCAGCCGCCCGAACTCCACGATGTAGGCGCGCCCGGTGGCGGTGTCGCCGTGGAGGCGGATCGAGCCCGGGTGCACGGTCTGCAGGAAGTACTCCCACAGGTCCCGGGCCCGTTCGATGCCGCGGCGGATCTCGGCGCGGCTCGCCAGCTCGATGCCGCCTTCGGGGATGCGCAGCAGGCCGTCTTCGGTGAAGAGCGAGGCGAGACGGTCGTAGTCGTGCGTCATCCCGGCGTCGGTGAACTCCGCGCACAGCGCGCCGAGCTCGACGCGGTCGGCGATGGCCTGGAAGTCGGTCATGGTTCTCCTGTCACATTCCTCGTCCGTGGTCCGTCAACGCTCTGACGGACCACGACGGAGGAACCTGACAGTGGACGCAGTTCTGGTGGAGCAGTTCGAGGCGCATCGCGACCACCTGCGCGGGGTCGCCTACCGGATGCTGGGGTCGGTGAGCGAGGCCGAGGACGCCGTGCAGGAGGCCTGGCTGCGGCTTTCGCGCGCCGACACGGGCGGCGTGGTGAACCTCGGCGGCTGGCTGACCACGGTCGTCAGCCGCGTGTGCCTCGACGTGCTGCGCTCCCGCAAGTCCCGGCGCGAGGAGCCGCTGGAGACGCACGTGCCGGACACGATCGTCGCGGCGGCGGACCCGGATCCGGCCGAGCAGGCCGTGCTCGCCGATTCCGTCGGGCTCGCGCTGCTCGTGGTGCTGGAGACGCTGTCGCCGGCCGAGCGCCTCGCGTTCGTGCTGCACGACCTGTTCGGCGTGCCCTTCGCCGAGATCGCGCCGATCGTGGGACGCACTCCCGCCACCGCTGCGCAGCTGGCCAGCAGGGCGCGCCGCCGCGTCCGGGGCGCCGCACTGCCGGACGCCGATGTCGCCGCGCAACGCGAGGTGATCGACGCGTTCCTGGCCGCCTCCCGCTCAGGCGACTTCGACGCTTTGCTCGCGGTCCTCGACCCGGACGTCGTGCTCCGCGCCGACACCGGCGTCGCGGGCGGCTCGCGGCTCATTCGCGGCGCAGCCGCCGTGGCCGGCCAGGCCGTGCTCTTCGAGCAGCTCGGCGCCGAAAGCCGGCCCGTGCTCGTCAACGGCGCGGCCGGCCTGGTCGCGCTCGTGGACGGCAAGCCGATGTCGGTGTTCTGCCCGACCGTGCGCGCCGGGCGGATCGTCGAGATCAACATCCTCGCCGACCCGGAACGGCTCGCGCAGCTGAACCTGTGACGCTGAAGTCGTGCCGCGTCAGCCGGCCAGGCCGGCGCCCGGCACCTGCACCTTGAGCGCGCTGCCCGGGTTGAGCAACAGGTCCCGGGTCGCCAGCTCGGCCGCGAGCTCACGCACCGGCACCGGCCGGAACTCCTGGCCGGGCCGCGGTTCGGGCAGGTAACCCTCGGAGGTGTAGGCGGGCACGACCTCACCGTCTTCGGACGGCTGCACGACCACCGGTCGGTCCGGTTCGGTCACCACGTAGACCGTGGCGTCGACCAATGCCGATTGGACGCCGTCGTTGTCGCCGGTGCCCGTGATGACCGCCTGCAGCGCGGCCTCGAGATCGTTGGTGGGCCGGGGGATGCCCAGCGCCAGCGTGCTCGGGCGGTAGTCCGGGTTGGGGATGAAGTCACCGGCGACCTCGCCGCGCTCGTCGACCCGGTAGGCGCCGGCGATCGCGGCGCCCGGCACGTTCTCGGCCCCTTCCATCGCCGGGTCCACCACGTAGAGCCAGCTGTCCGGCGACTGCCGCGCGCGCTCGCGCAGCTCCGCGGGCAGCGGGTCCGGGGTGGTATCCACAACTTTCTCCGATCCGTAGTCAGGCTCAGGCTAGCTCGGTGTGCTCAGTCCTTGGGCGGCACGGGCGGAGGCGGCGGGTCCTGGGGCTTCGGTACGAAGTCCTTGTTCGGCTGGTATTGGAGTTGGGGCACGAGCTTGTGATCGTTCGGATAGATGATGCTCGGGTGCGCGCCCGGCTGCCCGGCGCCGACGTTGTAGTACCCCTCGACCTTGTACGCGCCGGAGATCTGCGAACCCGGGATGTGGTCGACGGCGGCCCATTCGTTCTGGCCGTCCATGGTGGGCACGTGGTCCGGGTGCGAGGGCAAGTGGACCATTTTCCCGGGATCGGTTTCGATCTCGTAGATGTAACCCTCGTGCTTGAAGAACATCGTGTCCTCGGACTTGCCCCAGAACCCGGTCTTGGTCGATTGCGTGATCTCCCCGCCGACCTTCTGCGGCACGAACTGGTACCCGGTCTCGATGTCGCCCGACGTCGACACGTAACCACTTCCGGAACCGTACGACCGGTGCTGGTGCCCGGCGATGTCGTAGTTCGGTCCCTTCGGGCCCGCACCCTGCCTGATCGCGTCGGACGTCAGGCCGTGCTTGAAGATGACGTCCGGCGGCGCGCCCGAACCGTGGTAGACGTACTTCGGCGTCTTGTCCGGCCCCGGGTTGTGCGAAAAGTCCGGCGTGTCCTGGTGTTTCTTCCCGTCGGCCGCGGAGTGCGACGGCCCGGCGTCACCCGAGGTGTGCGACGGCCCGGGCTCCGGCGACGCCGATCGCGACGGGTTCGGAGTGCTGCCGGTGTCGCCGACGTGGGCGGGTTCGTCGGTGCTGCCCGCCCGGCTCGACGTGGTGCCGGTGCCGCCTCCGGACTTGCAGCTCGTCGGCGCCAGCCCCAGCGGGTCGGCGACGCGCAGCGGGTTGCTCACATACGCCGCCGGGTTGGGCGCGGGCGCGAGGCCCAGGGGGTCCTGGCTGACGTAGCGGCCCGCGGCGGGGTCGTAGTAGCGATAGACGTTGTAGTGCAGCCCGGTTTCCGCGTCGAGGTACTGGCCGGGGAAACGCAGCGGGGTCGCCGTCGCGCCGCCGCTGCCCGGCAGGTCCCGGCCCCATACCGTGGCGCGGCCCGACCAGACCGGCCGGCCCTCGGCGTCGAGCAGCTCGGCGGGCCGTCCGACGGGGTCGGTCACGATGGTGTGGAACAGCCGGACGCCGCCGGTGCTCTCGTGCTGGGCCACCGGCGCGTCGGTGTCCGGGTCGTAGTCCCACGTGCGCACGCGGGTGGTCCCGTCGGCGAGCCGGTGCGACTCCTCCACGAGCTTCCCGCCGTCCCACACGAACTCGACCTGCTCGGTGATCTCGCCGCCCGGCCCGAACCGCTGCTTGGCGATGCGCCGGCCGACGGGGTCGTAGCGGTAACGCCACCGCGTGCCGTCCGGGGTGGTCACGCCCGTCAGCCGGTCCTGGCCGTCCCAGCCGTAGCTCCACACGAGCTCGCCGACGCGGCGCTGGACGACCCGGCCCTGCGCGTCGTGGCGGTACGAGATCGCGCCCGCCGAGGTCAGGGTGTTGCCCACGTAGGCACGGGGGCCGCTTTCCGGCGCCGCCGGTCCCGCCACCCCGCTGAAGACGATGTTGCCCGCCGCGTCGTAGCGGAAGCCCTCGCGCCGGTCGGCCGCGATCGCTTCGACGACACGGCCGGCCGGGTCGAGCCGGAATTCCGCGGTGCCGGACAAGCTGTCGGCGGTGCGGACGAGGTGGCCGTCGGCGCGGTAGGCGTAGCGCCGACGCAGGCTTGGGCCTTCCTGCGCGGTGAGGCGCTGCTCGGCGTCGTACGCCTGGGTCAGCACAACGGTGCCGTCCAGGGAGCGGCCCGTCTCCTTGCCCGCTGGGTCGCGCTCGAAGGCGAGCACGTGACCCCCGCCGGCGAGGCCGACCGGAGCGCCCCGGTCGCCGAAGGACCACGAACTGTCCACTCCGGACGGTGTGCGCCGGGTGACTCGGGTGCCGTCCGGTGCGTAGGAGAACGTGGTGGTGCGGCCGTTGGTCGTCTGGGCGATGACGCGGCCGCGGTCGTCGCGGTCGTACTCGATGACCGCGTCGGCGTTCTCCGCGCGGCGCAGCCGGCCGACGGGGTCGTAGGAGTACGTGGTGAGCCCGTGGGACGCGCGCCGCGCGACGATGTTGCCGAGCGTGTCGTAGGTGAGCTCCGTGAGCTCGCCGAGTCCGTTGAACGCGCGGGTGAGCTGTCCGGCGGCGTCGTACTCGAACCGCAGCGTGCGGCCGTCGAAGTCACGTTCCTCGGTGACGCGGCCCGCGTGGTCGTAGACGTAGCGCCAGGTCAGGCCGAGCGGGTTGGTCACCGCCAGCAGGCGCAGCTCGGTGTCGTACGCGTACGTCGTGCGCCCACCGGCCTCGTCGACCTCGGCGACGACCACGTCGAACGGGCCGTACTCGCGCCGCGTGACGGCGCCGGTCTCGCTGACGTGGGCGACGTCGTTGCCCTCGCCGTCGTAGGACCACTGCTCGCGCCCGCCGGCGGGGCCGGTGCGCGCGGCCCGCAGGCCCTCGACCGTCCAGTCGAGCCGCACCTGCCCGCCGGGCGTGTCGACGAGCGCCGGCCGCCCGAGCAGGTCGGGGACGTACCCCTTCGTGGTCCGCTCGGCTTCCGCGACGGCGTCGGGCAGCACGGCCGCGCTGCCGACACCCTCGGGGCGGAACTCCCCCGCCACGCCGAGGCGGGCCGAGAACGGGTCGAGCGGCTCGTCGTAGGTGCGGGTCCAGGTGCGCTCGCCGTCGCGCACGGCGATGGCGGCCACCGTGCCGCCGCGCAGCGCGACCTGCACGACGCTGCCGTCGGGCCGGATCACGCGGCTCAGCGCGCCGGCGTCGTCGTATTCGTAGGACGTGGTGCGCCCGAGCTTGTCGGTGCGCATGAGCAGCCGGTCGTAACGGTCCCAAGTGGACACCGTGGCGTGACCCGCCGCGTCGACCTCCCGCACGACCTGGTTGGCCTCGTTGAGGTGGTACTCGGTGCGGTGACCGAGCGAGTCGGTGTAGACGGTGACGAGGCGCTCGCGGTCGTAGGCGAAGGTGCCGTCGCGGAAACCCTTGTCCCCCACCGTCTTCACGCAGCGGCCGGCCGCGTCGTAGACGTAGCGGTACCAGGTTCCGGTGCGATCCTGCCAGCCCGTGACGCGGCCCTGGGTGTCGTAGTCGAACAGCATCGGGCGGCCCGAGGAGTTCACGACCTGGGTGAGCCGGCCGTCGGTGTCGTAGCCGTAGCGGGTGACCAGCACGCTCTCGCCCGAGACGGGGTTCACCACCGACATCGCGGTGATCCGGTCGCGCGTCACCGTGAAGGCGACCTCGTACCCGTCGGAGTGGCGGATCCGCGTCGGCCGTCCCGTCCGGTCGTAGTCGACGTCGAACCGCTGCCCGGCCCCGGCCACCGCCGTGAGCGGCAGCACGCCGGGCGCCTCTCCCATCACCGGGTCGAAGCGAAGGCTGGTGCCCCGCAACGGTTCTTCGAGAACGTAGCCGCCGTCGAGGCGCCGGGTCAGCGGCAGCCGCGGCCCCTCCACCGGCAGGACCGTGGTGCCCGGCGCCGGCAGCGGGTACACGAGCACCATGCCGTCGGGTGAGAAGTAGCAGACGTCCTCGGCGTCGACCTCCAGGCGCTGGTCCACTGTGGACGCCCAGGAGCGGCCGAACCACCGGCCGGCGCGGTAGGAGGAGACGTGCGTGCGCTCGATCGAGAGCTCGAGGTCCAGCGGCAGCACCAGATCGGTCTGGTCGAGGATCATCTCGCCCGTGGCGACGTCGACGGGGTCCGACGCGCACACGCGGCTGTCCTTGTCGACCGAGGTGTCGCGCGGGTTGCCCGGCTTGTTCGACGGCGGAGTGCTCTTGGGCGTGCCACCCTTCGGGGTGCCGCCACCACCGCCCGCCGGCACCGGGTCGGGATCGGTGTTGAGCGGGGGCGGGTCGCTCTTCGCCGGCAGTGGGGTGCCGCCACCGCCGGTGGAGCCGCCACCGCCGGCGCTGGAGGTGTGGGTGGTGTCGTCGCCGCTCTTGGATCCCGGCGGTGGGGTGTAGTCCTTGGCGTCGCCGCTGTACCCGGAGGCCGTGGTGGAGTCGTCGCCGCTGGATTTGCCGGGTGGGGGGGTGTAGTCCTTGGCGTCGCCGGTGTAACCGGAGGCCGTGGTGGTGTCGTCGCCGCTGGATTTGCCCGGTGGGGGTGTGTAGTCCTTGGGTGTGCCTTCGTAGCCGCCGCCCTTGGGGGCGCCGCCGCCGTCGCCGCCGGGGGTCTTGCCGGGTGGGGCCTTGGGGGTGCCGGAGAGGTCTTTGGTCTTGGGCGGCGGGGCGATCTTGCCGCCCTTGAGGCCTTTGAACGCCTTCCCGGCGTCCTCGAACAGCGTCCCGGCCTTCTTCAGCAGCGGCACCAGCGCCTTGAGCGCTTTCACCAGTTTCGTGACCAGGCCGGTGATCTGTGAGGCGGTTTTCGCGACCGCGCTGACGACCTGCGGGACGACCCAGGCCAGCCCGATGCCGAGGGTGAACACGACCTGCAGTGCCCAGCTGATCATGTGGCCGACCAGCTCGGAGATGATGTCGCGCACCAGGGTGCGGACCGCGGCCACGACCTCACCGGCGGTCTTCACCCCGGACGAGGCGCCTTCACAGCCTTTCTGCGCCGATTGCAGCGACGTCGCCAGGTCCTGCCCCCGCTGCCGGTAGGCGTCCGAGGCGGATCCGGACCACGACTGCAGGTCGGCGTTGATCGCGTCGGTCAGGTCCGAGGAGACGCTGCCCAGTTCCTTGGCGACGTTCGCCCAGGTCTCCGACTGCGCCTTGATCTGATCCGCGTTGCCGGTCAACGCGTTGAGCGCGTCCTTGAGCGGGCCGACGTGCTCCATCAGCCAGGAGACGCCGGCCGCCAGGATCGCCCCGAACGGGTCCATCGCCATCGACAGCGCGTCCAGTGCCGTGCCGACCGCGCCCATCGCCACCGACGCCCAGTCACCCGACTCGATGGCCGTCGACAGATCGTTCGCGGTCTCCAGGAGCGAAATACCCGAATACGCCTTGGTGGAGTCCTGCGTCTGCGCGATCAACGGATTACTCACCGGGTCAAGCTAGCAGCGCCCCGAAGACCGATCGCTCCCGCGATGGGGGATTGACTCGTTGCTGCCCCTTCGGTACCGACCACCTGACCGAGTGGGCAGAACACGAGCCGGTCAGACGGCGTCGGCGCAGGCCACAGCCGTGGGTACGGTCTCCGGCCCGGTCACTCGCTCGTCGCCGGCCGGGTCACCCGGAACGGCGAGCTGCCACGGTCGGGCGACAACCCACAGGACCACACCCGCCAATAGGATGCCGCTGAACATCACGGTCGCCATGGCGGCCGCGTTGTTGCCGATCAGGCCCACGACCGGCGACACGGCCGCGCCGATGCCGAACTGCACCGCACCCAGCAGGGACGCCGCGGTGCCGGCGTTGTCCCCGTGGGAGTTCAGGGCAACCGCGGGCGCGTTGGGCAGGATCAGGCCGGCGAAGAACAGCACCGCCCACACCGGCACCGCGACGCCGAACATCCCGCCGAAGCCGGTGAGCGCCGTGACCAGCAGAACCGCCGCGGCCACGACGGCCGCCACGCTCGCGACGAGCAGCACCTGGGCCGGCTCGTACCGGTTCATCAGCCGCGCGTTGACCTGCGTCGCGGCGATCAGCCAGATCGCGCTGGCGCCGAAGAGCAGGCCGAACTGCTGCTGGTTGAGACCGAACTCCTGCTGGAAGACGAACGAGCCGCCGCTGATGAACGCGAACAGCCCGGCCATCGCGAGGCCGGCCACGATCACCAGGCCGATGAACGAGCGGTCGGTGAGCAGCCCGCGGTACGAGCGGACCGTCGCCTTGAACTCCCACGGCTGACGGCGCTGCTTCGGCAGCGTCTCCGGCAGGGCCAGCGCCGCGGCGATCGCGCTCGCGAGCCCGATCACGGCGAGCACCACGAACACGCCACGCCACTCCGTCCAGCTCAGCAGGGCACTGCCGAGCGTCGGCGCGAGCACCGGCGACACACCCATCACGAGGATCAGGCGCGAGAGCAGCTTCGCGGCGTTGCGGTCGGTGTAGAGGTCACGCACCACGGCCAGCGCCAGCACCGCGCCCGCGGAGGCGCCGAGGCCCTGCAGGATGCGCGCGCCGGTGAGCAGCTCCACGTTCGGCGCCACCAGGCACAGCAGCGAGGCGCCGACGTGGATCAGGCTGCCGGTGATGAGCGGGATTCGCCGGCCGAACGCGTCGGACAGCGGCCCGACCAGCAGCTGCCCGAGCGCGAGCCCGAGCACCGTGCCGGTCAGCGTCAGCTGGATCGTGGACTCGGAAGTCAGCAGGTCCTGCGCGATGGTCGGCAGCGCGGGCAGGTACATGTCGATGGACAGCGGGCCGAGTGCCACGAGGACACCCAGGATCAGCACCAGCTTGAGCTGTCCGCCCCCAGCGGACACTCCCGCGCCGGGTGCGGCTTCCAGTCTGTTCGTCACAGCATCTCCCTCAGTCGGTAGCCACCTCACTCCTACGACGAACAGCACTCACCTATTCCGACATCCAGCCCAGATCACACCGCGCCCTTCTTCGCGTGACGCCTCGTGGCTGCCCCGCTACGACAAGGTAATCCGGTATTCACCTGCCAGAAACGTCCACAATAGACAGTTCGCATACGACGGATCGCCCACGCGGGGAGCCGCTGCCGTGGCCAGGCGGCTCGGTGGTGGATTCACTGCCCTCGGGGCCGGGAAGGGCGGCGCGGCGGATCGTCGCGAGAGTTGCTGGTGCTCGTGGGGCTCCTGGGACCGTTCGCGGGGCTCGGGTGAAGCACGACACCAGGGCTGGACGCACTGTCGGTTTTTGCGGACGTTCAGTCCGTACGTGCGACCTGCGGGTGGGGCCGCCTCGCGCACCTGGTGCTCAACCGGCCGCTCGGGCGCGACCTGGCGGCGCGCGCACGGAGGTGGTGGTGCTCGTTGGTCGCCATCGCGGACGCGAGAGTACGTCGTCACGCCCGCGACGACGCTGGTCGGCGTGCCGGAGCACGTGCCGCTGGAGCAGGCGGCGGTGCTGGCCGACGCGGTGTCGACCCCGTACGGCGCGGTCGACACGGCCGGGCTGCGCCCCGCGGAGGCCGTGGGCATCTGGGGTCTCGGCGGGCTGGGCACGCACCTGGTGCAGCTCGCGCGCATCTGCGGCGCGTCGCCGATCGTGGCGCTCGACCCGCTGCCAGCGGCCCGCGAACGCGCGCTCGGCCTCGGCGCCGACTTCGCGCTCGACCCGCTCGATGAAGCGACCCCCGACCAGCTCGCGGAGATCACCGGTGGCCACGGGCTCGACGTCGCGTTCGACTGCGTCGGCCGGGGCGCCAGCGTCGAGCAGGCCGACCGCGCGCTCGGCCACCGCGGCCGGCTGGTGCTCGTCGGGCTGTCCGCCGACGAGCTGGACCTGGGGCCCGAGCTGAACTTCGTGCGGCGGCGCCACACCGTCGTCGGGCACCTCGGTTACCGCATGAAGCACCTGTCCGACCTGGTGGAGCTGGTCGCCCGCGGGCGGCTGGACGTGTCAGGTTCCGTGAGCGCGATCCTGCCGCTGGAGGAAGCCGCCGAGGGTGTGCGGCGCCTGCGCGAGCACGACGGCGACCCGATCCGGGTGCTGCTTCGGCCTTGACCCTGACGTCGCAGGAGGGTCGAGCATCGAAGGCGTGAACGAATACACCAGCCCCGTCCCGATGCCGGCCCTCGACGCGATCGCGCCGGAGCCCTACCGCGGCATCTACGGCATGCCCATGTTCCCGATCATCCCGACGGCCGACCTCGAGGAGTCCAAGGACTTCTGGTTGCGCGGCCTCGGGTTCATCGACCTGTTCTCCATTCCGGGCCGGATCACCCACCTGCGGCGATGGGCGTTCCAGGACGTGCTGCTCGTGCCGGGCGAAGTCGGGCCCGGCTCCGCGCCGGCCATCAGCTTCTCGTGCGTCCTCTCCCAGATCGACGAAGTCGCCGCGCGGTGCGAGGAGCTGCGGCCGGGTTGCACGAGCGCACCGGAGGAGAAGCCGTGGAACTCCGTCGAGCTCACCATCGAGTCCCCCGAACGGGTGCGGATCGTGTTCACCGCCGCCCGGCCGATCGACCCGGACAGCGCCCAGGGCGAGGAGCTGCGCGCCGTCGGGATCGACGTTCCGCGCGGGTGAGCCACACTGGTCCGATGAGCGAAGGCCTCACCGTCGGCCGAGCGGCGGCACTCGTCGGGGTCAGTGTGAAGACGCTGCACCACTGGGACGCGATCGGTCTCGTGCGCGCGAGCGAGCGCACGTATGCGGGGTACCGGGTGTACTCGGGCGACGACATCGCCCGGGTGCACCGGGTCCTCGTGTACCGCGAGCTGGGTTTCCCGCTCGCGGAGATCGGCCGGCTCCTCGACGACCCGGCCGTCGACGCCCGCGAGCACCTGCGACGCCAGCGCACCGAGCTCGTCGATCGGATCTCCCACCTGCAGACGATGGTGTCGGCCGTCGACCGCATGCTGGCGGCCGCGAAGACCGGCATCCAGCTCACACCCGAACAGCAGGTGGAGATCTTCGGCTCCGACTGGCGCCCGGAATGGGTCGGCGAAGCCGAGACCCGCTGGGGCGACAGTCCTCAGTGGACCCAGTACGCCGAACGCGCCGCCGCGCTGAGCCCGGCCGACTGGCAGGAAGTCGCCGCCCGGGTGGAAAACCTGAACGCGGACCTGGCGACCGCGCACCGGACCGGCGTCACCCCGGGCTCCCCCGAGGCCAACGCACTGGCCGAACGCCACCGCGCGGCCATGACCACGTACTTCGACTGCCCCCACGCCCGCCACGTCTGCCTCGGGCGGCTGCTGGCGGAGGACGAGGGTTTCGCGGGCTACTACGGCGGGTTCTCACCGGACCTGGCGCCGTGGCTGCGCGAGGTGATCAACGCGAACGCCGCGGCCCACGGTGTCGACCCGGAAACCGCCGCCTGGGACTAGAAATCGGGTCACCGTGCGCCATCCCCCGACGACGCCGCACGGTGACCCGGAACCCGCGTCAGTCGGTCACGAGCTCCGACTTGTGCTCCCGCAGCCACTCCTCCAGCGACTTCAGCCGCGGGTTGATGCGGCGCACGCGCTCGAGGTCGCGGGACTCGACGAACGAGTCGGCGGCGTCGGCGTAGAACTGGTACATGTTGCCGATCTCGACGGCGCCCGGGTAACCACCGGCGCGGACCTCGTCGTGGGTCTGCGGCCGGTAGACGACCTCCTCGCCCAGCACCTTCGTGAACAGCTCCGCCAGCTGGACGCCCGTGTAGTGCGCGCCGGCGAGGCCGACGGTGCGGCCGATGTACGTCGGGCCCGCGAGGAAGATGCCGTAAGCCGTGCGGCCGATGTCCTCCGACGCGACGAGTGCCATCACGGAGTCGCCCATCGGGTTGGTGAGCGCGAGCTTGCCGTCGGCGCCGCGGTGCACGCCTTGCCCCTTCAGGAACGACTCGTAGTAGAACGTCGTCTCCAGGAAGGTCGTGGGCACGCCCTGCTCGGTGAAGAACCGGTTGCCCTCGCCTTTGGCATCGAAGTGGGGCACCGTGTACTTCTCGAGCAGCGTCGGCAGCTCCAGGCCTTGGTGCTCGAAGTGCGGCCGCGTGTCCTCCAGGGTGGACCAGACCACGTGCTTCAGGCCGGTCTTCTTCGCGGCACGCGCGGCGATCTCCGCCTGGTCGAGCTCCATCTGCGCCCGCGTGCGCGCCGCCTCCTCCTCGGGGGTGCGCTGGACCCAGAAGTTCGTGACCACGTACGCGCCATAAGCGCCATCGAACGCGCGCAGCACACTGGCCTCGTCGTCGAGATCGGCCGCCACGACCTCCGCGCCGCGCGCCGCCAGCTCCTTGGCCGCCGGGGAGTCGACGTCACGGGTCAGCGCGCGAAGGCTGAACGGTCCCTGCGGGTCGTCGAGGATCGCACGGGCCAGACCACCGCCCTGCGAACCGGTCGCCCCCACCACGGCAATGATCTTCTTGTCGGTCATCGGGTTTCCTGCCTCTCTCGTCGGATGTTTCCCGAACGAGTTCCAGGTTGTCCCTCTTTTCCGGACGGCACCTCGCCACACCGTGGGTACCCACGGCGGGGGACGGCACAGCCGGTCAGAGCCAGCCGCGCTCGTCGGCGACCCGCAGCGCTTCCATCCGGTTGCGCGTCCCCGTCTTGGCGATCGCCGCCGACAGGTAGTTGCGCACCGTGCCCTCCGACAGGTACAGCGTGGCCGCGATCTCGGCCACCGAGGCTCCCGACCGGGCGGCGATCAGCACGTCGCGCTCGCGCGCCGTGAGCGGCGACTCCCCCGCCGCCAGCGTCGCGACGGCCAGCGCCGGATCGACCACGCGCTCACCGGCGACCACGCGGCGGATCGCGTCGGCCAGCGTCTCGGCCGGCGCGTCCTTCACCACGAACCCGACGGCACCCGCCTCCATCGCGCGCCGCAGGTAGCCCGCGCGCCCGAACGTGGTCAGGATGACCACGCGACAGCCCGGCGCCTTCTTGGCGAGCACGGCCGCCGCGGCCAGTCCGTCGAGGCCCGGCATCTCGATGTCCAGCAACGCGACGTCCGGCTGTTCCGCCAGCGCCGCGTCCACGACCAGGTCACCGCGGCCGACCGACGCGACGACCGCGAAGTCGTCCTCCAGCTCCAGCAGGGCGCACAACGCCTGGCGCACGAGGGCCTGGTCGTCGGCGAGCAGCAGGCGGATCGTCATGCCGGCGCTCCGTTCTTCGGCCGCGGAGCGTGCATCGACACGCACAGCCGCCACCCCCGCGGCTGCACCGGCCCGGCCTCCATCCGGCCACCGGCCTCCGCGACACGCGAGCGCAGCCCGTCCAGGCCGTTGCCCGGAGTAGCCACCGCACCCACCCCGTCGTCGCGCACTTCCACCTCCGAAGCCGAAATCCTCACGGTGCAACTCGTGGCGCGAGCGTGGCGCGCGACGTTGGTCAGCCCTTCCCGCACGACCCAGCCGAACAGCTCCTGGTGGGCGCCGTCGACCACGTCCGACGCGGTGGGCAGGTCGGCCGTGACACCCGAGGCGCGCAGCAGTTCCCGCCCTCGGGCCAGCTCCCCGGCGAGCGTCACCTCGGTGCTGCCCGACACGGCCGCGCGTACGTCGGCGAGCGCCTGCCGGGAGAGGCGTTCGACCTCCCCGATCTCCTCGAACGCGCGTTCCGCGTCCGTCGCCCCGAGCCGGCGGGCGAGATTGCTCTTCACCGTGATCGCGGTGAGCGAGTGGCCGAGCAGATCGTGCAGGTCGCGGGCGATGCGGGTGCGCTCGGCCTCGGCCGCGAGCCGCTCGACCTCCGCGCGAGCCTCGACCAGCGCGCGGTTGCTACGGACCGCCTCGGAGAAGGCGTAGACCATCAGGGCGGTGAACACGAGCGCGATGGCCTGCGCCCACGCCGGCCCGGAGTGCCACGGCCGCACGGCCGGCGGCACGACGATCGCCGCCAGCCCGGCCCCCAGGAGCACCGCCACCGCCGCCCGGCCGCGCAGCAGCCGCATCAGAAACGCCACGACGACCGCGGCCAGGAAAAACGCGTCGGCTTGGGCGAAGGGCAACGCGGCCAGGAACAGCACCGCCTGCGCGCCCAGTGACCACCAGAACAGCCGCGGGGCCATACGGTCCGCGGCGATCGTGGCCACCACGTAGCAGCAGCTGAACAACCCCACGAGCACGCACCCCACCACCGCGGTGGTGCCGCCGCGCGGCACCAGGCCGGCCACGGTCACCGCCGGGTACACGAGCATGCCCGCGTCGAGCACGAACCGGCGCCGCCCGAGCACCCAGCGATCGGCGTTGTCGTCCACGTCGGGCACGCTACCGGGATCCCGGTCAGGCCCGCGCGAACAACGAGCGGACGTGCCGCCCGTTGACGATCAGCACCACGCCCAGCAGGAGCAGCGCGCACACGCCTTGCTCGGCTCGCAGCCAGACCGGGAACGCGCCGGGCAGCGCCGCGATGACGACCAGCGCCACCAGCATGATCGCGGTGACCAGCCGCAGCCGCAGGTAGGCGCGGCGTGAGCCCTTGCTCGTCCGGAGGGTGAAGGACAACGTGAGCAGAGCGCTGGCCACGACGATCACCGTCCGCACCCACACGGCCTCGGTGACCATCGCGGAGTTGTTCCGCAGCAGGACCACCGCTCCGACGGTGAGCACGCTGAGCGTGAGGTAGGCGGTGACGAGCAGTCTCGTGGTGCGGAAGGCCGAGAGGCTGCGCGGGTGGTTGAGGTTTTCGTGGGACACGGCTGCGGATCCAGCGTTCATGACTGTCCTTTCCGGACTGAGTGGAGGTCGCCCCTTGTGCTCCACCCATGCTGGGCGAGTGCGCCGGCTCGCAGCAGTGAGCCGGCGCATCAACCGCCCATGACATTTGTCAGGAATCCGACGGCGGCCCCGTTTCCGTCAGCTTGCCCTCAGCCAGCCTGAGCCAGCGGCCGATGCCCAGCTCGGCGAGGAAGCGGTCGTCGTGGCTCACGACCACGAACGCGCCCTGGTACGCGTTGAGCGCGCCGGTGAGCTGCGCCACGCTCGCGAGGTCGAGGTTGTTCGTGGGTTCGTCGAGCAGGAGCAGCTGCGGCGCCGGCTCCGCGCACAGCACGCACACCAGCGTCGCCCGCAGCCGTTCGCCACCGGAGAGCACGCCGACCGGCAGGTGCGCCCGCGGCCCGCGGAAGAGGAAGCGCGCGAGCAGGTTCATCAAGTCGGCCTCGGGCAGCTGCGGCGCGGCCGCGCGCAGGTTCTCCGCCACGGTGCGGTCGTCGTCGAGCAGGTCGAGGCGCTGCGAGAGGTACGCGACGCGGCCCTCGGCCTTGGTCAGCAGCCCGCTGTCGGCTTCGAGGAGGCCCGCGACCAGCCGCAGCAATGTCGACTTGCCGACTCCGTTGGCGCCGATCAACGCGATCCGCTCCGGCCCGCGGATCGCCAGCGTCGCGCCTTCGCCGGCGAACAGCTCACGCACGCGCAGGCGCTCGCCGTGGAACACCGTGCGCCCGGCCGGCACAGCGGTGTCGGGCAGCTCCAGCGCGATCGTGTCGTCCTCGCGGGCGGCCCGGTCGGCCTCGTCGAGGCGGGCCTTCGCGGCACCGAGCCGCTGCGAGTGCATGTCGTTGGCCCTGCCGGCCGACGATTCCGCGCGCCGCTTGATGTTGCCGAGCGCGATGCGCGGGATGTCGGAGCCGGTGCGGGCGCCGGTGGACGCCCGCCGCGCCGCGCGTTCGCGGGCCTGCTGAAGCTCGCGTTTCTCGCGCTTGACCTCCTGCTCGGCCGCGCGCACGTTCTTCTCCGCAACCTCGCGCGCGGCCTGCTTCGCCGCCTCGTACTCGGTGAAGCTGCCGCCGAACATCCGCAGCGAACCGTGGTCCAGCTCCGCGATCCGGTCCATGCGGTCGAGCAGGTCCCGGTCGTGGCTGACCAGCACGAGCGTGCCCTTCCAGTCGCCGAGCACGGCGTGCAGACGGCGCCGGGAGCCGCGGTCGAGGTTGTTGGTGGGCTCGTCGAGCAGCAGCACGTCGGGCTGTTTCAGCAGCTGCGCGGCGAGACCGAGCGACACGATCTGGCCGCCGCTGAGCGTGTCGAGCCGGCGGTCGAGCGCGACGTCGCCGAGCCCGAGGCGGTCGAGCTCCGCGCGGGCGCGCTCCTCGACGTCCCAGTCGCTGCCGACCGTCGCGAAGTGCTCTTCGCTCGCGTCACCGCCTTCGATGGCCGCGAGCGCGCGCACGATCGGCGCGATCTCCAGCACTTCGGCCACGGTCGGCTCACCGGCCAGCGGCAGCGTCTGCGGCAGGTAACCGAGCACGCCCTCGGCGGTCACCGAACCGGCGAGCGGGTGGAGCTCCCCGGCGATGAGCTTGAGCAGGGTGCTCTTGCCGGCGCCGTTGGGCGCGACGAGGCCGGTGCGACCCGGCCCGAGCGTGAAGGACAGGTCTTCGAAGACGGGGGTGCCGTCGGTCCAGGAAAAGGACAGGCCGGAACAGACGACAGAGGTCTTGGACATGGCAGGACTCTCAGGATGCAGCGGGCGTGCGTGAGCCGCCCGGAGAACGACTGGGCAGGGTTTCAAGAGGAGACGACAAAGTGCGGTGTCGCCGCGGTGTCGAAAACCACCGAGCGCACCGCTGTCGTCGCCGGATTCACCCGGAGATGTCGTCCTCAGCCACCATCACGGTGGTCAGCTCCCTGGAAACTCGTCCTGCACATTCCCCGCGATGTTATCAGCCGAGAGCCGCGTGCGCCGTCACCCGTCCGTCGCGAATGGACGGACGGGTGACGAACGCCGAGGTCAGGAGGTCTTCGGCCGGTGGCCGGGCTCCTGGTGGGGGAAGCTCTGCTGCGTGGTCGGGATGGGCGGCAGCTTGAACTGGCTGACCTCGTACTGCGCGAGGTTGTACTGGCCCGTGGTGTCGGGCAGCGTCGGCGCGTGCTTCGTGGCGTCGTGGAAGCGGAACGCCGAGGTGAGGTCGCCCACGGTGCGGCGGCGCCAGTCGGTGATGTTGGTTTCGCGCACGCCGGTCACGAGCTCCAGCAGCCGCAGCTGCGAAGTGTGGTCGGACAGCTCCGAGCAGACCCAGCCACCGACGGTCCACGGCGACACGATGATGCACGGCACGCGGAAGCCGAGGCCGGTGGGCAGGCCGGCGCCGTCGACACCGGTCACCGACGTCTTGAACACGAACTCACCCGGGGTGCCGGGCTTCGGGGTCGGCGGCACGACGTGGTCGAACAGGCCGTCGTTCTCGTCGTAGGACAGGATGAACGCCGTCTTGGCCCACACGTCGGGGTTGGCCGCGATGGCGTCGATCTTGCCGGCGACGAAGGTCGCGCCCGCCGCGGGCAGGCCGGCCGGGTGCTCGTCGAAGCCCGCCGGCGGCAGGATCCAGCTCACGGTGGGCAGCTGGTCGTGGGCCGCGTCGTACTCGAACTGGCCGAGCGGCTGCGGGTTCATGGCCTTCTCGAACAGGTCGTCGCCCGGCTTCGCGTTGAAGTACTGGGCGATGTGCTGGATCGCGGCGAACCCGGTGACCGAACCCGGCTGGTGGTAGATCTTCCAGCTCACGCCGGCCTCGGTGAGGCGCTCGGGGTAGGTCTTGAACGAGTACTGGCCGTTGGGCGCGCCGGTGGTGAGCGACGGGCCACCGAACTCGCCCTCGGCGTCGATCGTGCCCGCCATCCACATGTGGCGGTTCGGGCCCGTGGGGCCGAGCACCGAGCAGTGGTAGGAGTCGAGGATCGTGAACGCGTCGGCCAGCGCGTACTGGAACGGGATGTCCTCACGCGTGAAGTACCCCATGGTGTACTGGCCGTTGGTCTCGCCGTCGGCGGCGCGGTGGGCGGGCAGCCACTGGTCGTTCTTGCCGCCGTTCCAGGCCTGGTGCTGCACGGCCCACTCGTGGCTCGTCGACGGGATCGCCTGCGCGGCGGTCGACTTCGTGTCCAGGTGGTACGGCAGCAGGTAACCCTTGGGGTTCTTCGCGTCCTTCTGGTAGAAAACCGAGCTGCCGTCCGACTGGCGCGCGGCGTGGGGGTCGCCGAAGCCGCGGACGCCGGACAGCGTGCCGTAGTAGTGGTCGAAGCTGCGGTTCTCCTGCATCAGCATGACGACGTGCTTGAGGTCGGAGATCCGGCCGTTCTTCGGCGCGGGGGACGCGATCGCCTTGCGGACGTTCGCCGGCAGTGCCATCGCGGCGGCGGCGAGACCGCCCGCGGCGGCCGCGGAACCCAGGAGGCGTCGGCGCGTGAAACCGTTGCCCTGGTCGGTGTTCTCGGTCATCGAGGTCCTTTCGGGGTGGGAGCCAGGGGGAACACTCGTCCGTCGCGGTGAGCCGTTCGCCCAGGAGTTGATGAGCAGTGGCTGAACTTCCGCGGAACTCGACGTGGCGCAGTGACGTGCGCAACTCGATTTCCGGACGAAGCGGTGGAACCAGACGTAGGATGCGTCCACAGTGGAGCGTTATTTTTCCCGTCAGCGGAACCGCCGGCCGTTGCCAGGGTGCCGGTGTGAATCGCACGATCGCGGTGAACTACCCCGCGCCGATCCCGGTCGGCCACATCGCCGAGGTGACGGAGTTCGCGGACACACGCCCGGAGAAGAAGCGCCGCGGGTTCGACATGAGCGAGGCCTTCCGGCACCCGGCGCTGCTCGACCGCACCACTGGGATCCGGTACCTGAACCACGTCCACGCGTCCACGGTCGGCAACGGCGGGAACACGTTCACCCCCGTGCTCTACCCGGTGGTCCCCCGGCCGGACCTCCCCGTGTCGGCCGTCTGGCTGGGCACCGTGGTGGCGTGCGCGCTCGTGATGAACGACGGGCTCAACGGGCAGCACACCACCTTGGTGCCGGCGCCGGCCTGACGACTCAGTTCACCGGGCCGACCGGCACCGGCCAGCGGCTCGCGCCGAGCTCGCGGGAGATCGTGCGTGCGGTTTCCGCCACGGCAGTGCGCACGGCGTCGGCCACCGGCCAGTCGGCCACCGGCACCACCACGCCGATCGCGCCGGCCACGGCGTCGGCGGTGTCGAAGATCGGAGCGGCCAGACCGCACTCGCCGAGCACGGCCTCCTCCTCCTCGGCGGCCACGGCATCGCGGCGGACCTCGTCGAGCTGCGCGCGCAGGGTTTCGCTGTCGGTGACCGTCGCGTCGGTCATGCTGCGCAGCTCACCCGGGTCGGCGTCCGGGGTGAACGCGAGCACCGCCTTGCCCAGGGCCGTCGCGTGGGCCGGGACGACGAAACCGACCTCGGACATCTGGCGCGAGCCGTCGGGGCGCGGTTCGTGGTGCACGATCATCACCTCGCCGGGCAGCGGCACGCCGGCCCGCACCGCGCAGCCCGTGCGCCGCGCCAGCTCGGCCGACCAGGCGAACGCTCGTGAGCGCAGCTCGAGGCTGCCGAGGTAGGCGTTGCCGAGCCGCAGCACCACCGGGCCGAGGCGATACCGGGCGGAGCCGGCTTCCTGCACGACCATTCCATTGGCCTGCAACGTCTTCACGATGCCGTGCACTGTGGACGGTGCCAGCCCGAGCCGCGCGGCGAGGTCGGAGAGCGGCACACTGCGCGCGCCCTGCAGGATCGCGAGGACACGAACGGCCCGGTCGACGGCCTGGATCATCGCGACACCTCTTCCGGGGACCCGCTGCACTTTACAACAGCGAGCCCGCCTCGTATGGTGCGTCACACATTCGACAATGTCGAATGAAAGTCGACGATGACGAACAACTGGGGTGAGCACAATGGCCGTGCGACAGCTGGTGAACGATCCCGACGACCTGGTCGCGGAGGCCCTCAGAGGCCTCGCGGCCGGGCATCCTTCGCTGGTCAGGCACCATGCGCAGCCCGCGTACCTGGTCCGCGCCGAGCCCGGTGAGCCGAAGGTCGCGCTGGTCTCGGGCGGCGGATCGGGCCACGAGCCACTGCACACGGGGTTCGTCGGCGCCGGGATGCTCGACGCCGCGGTGCCGGGCGCGGTGTTCGCCAGCCCCACGGCGTTCCAGATCCGCGCCGCGATCCGGGCGGCCGACCGCGGGCGCGGGGTGCTGCTGATCGTGAAGAACTACACCGGTGACGTGCTCAACTTCGGCATCGCGGCCGAGCTGGCCGCCGAGGACGGCCTCGACGTGCGGACCGTGCTGGTGGACGACGACCTGGCCACCGAGGGCACCGAAGGCCCGGGTCGGCGTGGGACGGCGGCCGTCGTGGCCGTCGAGAAGATCTGCGGGGCGGCGGCCGAGCGTGGGGCTTCGCTCGACGAGCTGGTGGCGCTGGCGACGCGGGTCGCCGGCTCGGCGCGGACCCTCGCGGTGGCGCTCGCCGCGTGCACGCACCCGGGCGAGTCGCGGCCGTCGTTCGAGCTGGCCGACGACGAGGTGGAGTTCGGCGTCGGCATCCACGGCGAGCACGGCATCGAGCGGCGCCCGTTCGCGCCCGTGCGTGAGCTGGTGGCGTCGCTGGCCGCGCCGATCGCCGCCGCGCTCGACCTGACGGCCGGCGACGAGGTGATCGCGATCGTCAACGGTCTCGGCGCCACCCACGGCCTCGAACTGGCGGCCGCGCACCGCGACCTGGTGGCCCACCTGCGCGGGATCGGCGTGGAAGTCGCCCGCGCCCTGGTCGGCTCCTACGTGACGGCGCTCGACATGCGCGGCTGCTCCATCACACTGTTGCGCGCCGCCCCGGATCTGCTCGAGCTCTGGGATGCCCCCGTCCGCACGCCCGCTCTGACCTGGTGAGGAGAACCACCGTGATCGACGCCCGCACCTGGATCGAGAACTTCGTCGCCACCGTCGCCGACCGCTCGGCCGAGCTCACCGACCTCGACCGCCGCGCCGGCGACGGCGACTTCGGCACTAACCTGCGCGCCGCCCTGCGCCGCGCTTCGGCCAACCTGGGCTCCGTCACGTCGACCGCCCCGGACGCCGTCTTCACCGCGGTCTCCGACGGCTTCCTCGACACGGGCGGCACGAGCGGCCCGCTGTTCGGCATGTGGTTCCGCGAGTTCTCGCGGTCCTCGTCGCTGACCACGGCTTCGCTGGCCGCCGCGGCCGGCGGCGGCCTCGCCGTCGTCCAACGCCTCGGCAAGGCCGAAGTCGGCCACAAGACCATGGTCGACGCGATGGCCCCGGCCGCTTCGGCCCTGTCCGACGCCGCGAAACGCGCCGAGTCCCTGCCTGCCGCCCTGCGCCGCGCCGCCGATGCCGCCCACGCGGGCGCCGCGTCGACCTCCCAGCTCCTGGCCAAGCGCGGCCGCGCCAGCTACGTCGGCGAGAACGCCCGCGGGGTCACGGACCCGGGCGCTCTCACGGTCGCCTTGTTCTTCGAAGCGGCCGCCTAGTCCTCTGTGGAAGGTCAGGGCATGGCCGGGCCCTGGCGTGGGCCCATGACCGCGCCCGCGACGACCAGGAGGGCCCCGACGAGGAGGAGGATCGGCCCGAGGCCCAGGGAGGAGAAGTTGCCCCAGTAGAGGGTGGCGATGCCGGCGGCGTGGAAGATCAGCATGACGGCCGCTCGGCCGCTGAAGACCGTGCGGTACCACCAGAAGTCGGCACGCGTGAGTTCACGGCTGCGGATGCCGCTCAGCAGGAACGCCGAACGCTTCGCCCGGAGTGCCCCGAGTGTCCACGGCAGCACCGACAAGGCGGTGGCGGCGGTGATGATGAAGGCGAGGAACTGTACGTAGGTCGCCGCGAAGCCGGACGCGGCGGCGTTGTCGCTGGCGGCCTTGACGAGGTCGAGGAAGGACATCGTCACCGACTGGGTGCCGTTGGTGAACGTGATCCACGAGACGCCGAAGAGGGCGACGAGCTCCAGCACCACGCCCAGCCCGGCCGGGATCGCGCCGAGGCCGGGCTGGGTCAGCGGGCCGGCCGCCGGGCCCGGCTGCTGGGGGAAACCCTGCGGCTGCGGGGAGAACTGCTGCTGCGGCGCGCCCCACTGCTGCGGGAGGGGCTGCGGGTAGCCGGGCTGCCCCGGCTGACCCTGGTGCGGATAGCCAGGTTGCCCTTGCGGCTGCGGAGAACCCGGCGGCACCTGCTGCTGCGGGTAACCCGGCTGCGGCTGACCCGGCGCCGGGTACCCCTGCTGCTGCGGATACCCCGCCGGGTACCCCTGCTGACCTTGCGGATAACCCTGCGGTTGCTGACCCCCTGGGTGGCTCATGATCCAGGATCGTAGCCGCCCTCGGAGGATTCCACCGAGTCCTCAGAACAGCGGCTTGTCGAGCACCGCCTTGAGGTTGCTGAACGTGTCGATGGAGTACTTCCCGTGGTAGCGCCCCATGCCGCTCTCGCCGACGCCGCCGAACGGGAGTTCCGGCGCGACGAGGTGCAGCACCGGCATGCCGAACGTCACCGCGCCCGAGGAGGTTTCGGTGAGGATGCGCTGTTTGACCTCTTCGGACCCGGTGAACGCGTACAGCGCCAACGGTTTGTCGCGGCCCGTGATGAAAGTGATGGCGTCATCCAGAGCCGGGACCGCCAGCACCGGCAGGATCGGCCCGAAGATCTCCTCGCCCATCACGGGCGCGTCCGGCGCGACCTCGGCGAGCACGGTCGGCGCGATGAACTTGGCGTCGCGGTCGGTCTGGCCGCCCGTGACCACGCGCCCGCCGGCGAGCAGCTTCGCCAGGCGGTCGAAGTGCCGGGTGTTCACGATCCGCCCGTAGGCGGGGCTCGCGGCCGGGTCGTCGCCGAACTTCGCCCGCAGCGCCTCGGTCAGCAGGGGTTCGAGGCGCGCCGCCGTGTCGCCGATCGCGAGCACGTAGTCGGGCGCGACGCAGGTCTGGCCGGCGTTCATGAACTTCGTGTCCACGATCCGCTGCGCGACCACCTTCAGGTCGACGTCGGTGTCCACGATCACCGGGCTCTTGCCGCCCAGCTCCAGCGCCACGGGTGTGAGGTGCTTCGCCGCGGCCGTCATCACGATCCGCCCGACGACGCCGTTGCCCGTGTAGAAGATGTGGTCGAAGTGCTGCTCCAGCAGCTCCGTCGTCTCCGGGATCGCGCCCTCCACCACGGCCACGGCCTCGGGGTCGAGGTACGCCGGCACGTGGCGCGCGATGGCGGCCGACACCGTCGGCGAAAGCTCACTCGGCTTCACGACGGCGGCATTGCCCGCGGCCAGCACCCCGACCAGCGGTGCCAGCGCGAGGTGCAGCGGGTAGTTCCACGGCCCGATGATCAGCGCGACACCCAGCGGCTCCCGCACGACGCGGCCCTCGGCCGGCAGCAGGCGCTCCGGCAGCCCGGCGGGCTGCGGCGCGAGCCACTCGTCGAGGTGCTCAAGGGTGTCGTCGACCTCGTTGACGATGAACATCAGCTCCGTGCGCCGGGCCTCGGTGGCATTCTTCGCGAGGTCGGTGTGCAGGGCGGCGAGGAAGTCGTCCTCCTGCTCCAGCAGCATCCGCTTCAACGCGCCGAGCTGCTCGCGCCGCCACGACAGCGGCTTGGTGCGGCCGGAAGCGAACGACTTGCGCAGGCGGGAAACGAGGTCCGGGATCATGATCACGACCCTAACCGCGGCAGCCACTCGGCGCGCCCGGACCCGAGCGGCACCAGGATCGTCGAGAACCGACCCGGCGTCTCCGACATCCGCACCTGGTCGGTCACGCCCTGGTAGAGCCCCAGCGGCGTCTCGGCCGTGAACGTCTCCGGGTCGACGTACGCGTGCAGCTCGCCGGTGCCCGCGACCGTGCGCGCGTACTCCTTGTCGAACACGCCCAGGCTGATGATCCACAACGCGATGCGCGTCAGCGAGATGTGCACGCGGTAGCTGCCGCCTTCGGTCGCCCGGCGCATCAACGCCGCGCAGATCCCGGTGGTGGCAAGCCACGGCACCAGGTAGTCGTTGACCACGCCGATGTGCGGCAGCACGGGCTGATCCGGCGAGCCCTCCAGCGTCATCATCCCGGCGACACATCCCGCCGTCTGGTCGAAACCCACGCGCTGCGCCCACGGCCCGCGCTCGCCGTGCAGTGACACCGTCGTGTGGATGATCCCGGGCCGCAGCTCCGCGGCGCGCTGGGCGGACAACCCGAGCCCGGCGACCAGACCCGGCCGGCGGTTGGCGTAGAACACATCCGCGCCCCGCAGCAGCTCGTGCACCTTCGCCAGCGCCGTCCTGTCGCGCAGGTAGTCCACTGTGGCCGATCGGACGCCGACGTTCGCCGTCGAGTACGTCACCGGGTTTTCCCACTCGGTGGGGCGCCACAGGTTGAGCGCGTCGGCGCCGTGCTGTGCCAGCGCACGGCCGATGGCGGCGCCGGCGATCACGTGCCCCATCCCGAGCGCACGAACGCCGTCGAGCGGCTGGCGAGCGCCCTCGGGCAGCGGTTCGGGATCGGAGTCGCCGATCTTCTCGATCTCGATCAACGGCAGGCCGGCCAGCACGTCGCGGTACTGGCGCGTCTCGAGGAACTCCTCCGTGCTGCGCACCATCGGCATCACGAGCCCCGCGTCGGCGCCGGCCTCCTCCAGGTCGAGGGCGCTCCAGCGGGCGACGGCGTTGGCCACGGCGGGCTCGTCGTCGTAGGTGCGCAGGAGCTTGAGCGCAGCGGACTTCAGCTTGGGGTAGATGTTGAGCGGCATCACCCAGCGGCCGTCGCCGGCGCGGTAGAACTTGAGCGTGAACGGGCTGCCCGGGTCGGCCGTGTTGGTCGGCGGCAGCCCGTTGATCAGCTCCCATTTCTTGTCGTAGAACGGGCACAGCCGGTGCGGCGCCGTGCGCACGTCCATGCTGATGTCCTGCCCCGGCCCACCGCGGTGGCGCCACAACGCCGCCAGTGCCACGGACTTCGCGACGAGCCCGATCGCCGGCGCCGCGCCCAGCCGTACCGCGCTCGGCACGATCGGGTCCGCGCCGAAGAACTCGACGCTGCCACCGCAGTCCTTTTCGGACAGATCGGCGTCGGCGAGCACCTCGGCCAGCGCGGCGTGGATGTCGAACCGGTCGTCGGCCTCGGAACGGATGGGGTTGGCGAGGGCTTCGCGGATCCGGTCAGTGACGGTCATCGCTGCTCCTGTCCCGGCGTGGTCCCCAGCGCCCTCATCACGGCGATCTGCTTCTCGTCCCGAGCCTTGGCCAGCTCGTCGATCGTGCCGCCGAAGTCCCGCGACTGGGCGCTCAGCAACGCGACAGTCGGTTCGTCGAGGTCCGGCGTACCCAGCTGACCCCAGCGTTTCCGCAGGCCCGGGCCCAGGTGTTCGAGGAAGTGCGGCAGCCCGCCGGCCCCGCCGCCGAGGTGGAAGCTCAGGAACGGCCCGCTCACCGCCCACCGCTGCCCGAGCGAGGACGTGACCACCTCGTCGAGCTGCTGCTCGGTGACCACGCCCTCGGCGACGAGGTGCACGCACTCGCGGAAGATCGCGGCCTGCAACCGGTTCGCGACGAACCCGGGCACCTCCTTCGCCAGCACGATCGGCTTCTTGCCCAGGCTTTCGTAGAACTCGACGGCCCGCGCCACGTTCTCCGCCGACGTCTGCTCCCCCGGCACGACCTCCACCAGCGGGATCAGGTGCGGCGGGTTGAACGGGTGCCCCACCACGAGCCGTTCCGGCTGTGCCAAGGCCGTGGCGATGTCCGTGGCGGGAATGCCCGACGTGGACGTGAGCAGCAACGCGTGGGCCGGTGCGTGGGCTTCGATGGTGCTGAAGATCCGGTGCTTGAGGTCGAGTCGTTCAGGGCCGTTCTCCTGCACCACGTCGGCCTCGGCGACGGCCGTGGCCAGGTCCGGCTCGAAGCTCACCGCCCAGTCGCGATCGGGCAACCCGAGCTCCCGCAACGCCGGTTTCAGCTCTTCGAGCCCGGCGCGCACGGTGTCCTCGATGCCCGGCGCCGGGTCGCTGACCGTCACGGCCAGGCCGCGCGAGGCCATCAGCCCGGCCCACGACACGCCGATGACCCCGCCGCCGACGATGGTCGCCTTCATGGTTTCCCCTCAAGCCAGGTAGTCGTGCACGACCGCGAGCCGGCCGAGCGTGAGGTCGGTCAGGAGGTGGCTGGCCGACACGATCTCCAGCACCGGCAGGTCGGCCAGCGGCGCCAGCGCGTGGGCCACGAGGTGCAGCCGTGCGGGCCCGGTCCAGGCGCCCTTGATCGTCACGTCGCTGATCCGGCTGCGCGCCAGCTCGCAGATGCGCGGCCGGCCGTCGTAGCCGGGCACGATCTTGAGCATGAACGTCGGCGCCGTCAGCTCCGCACGCGCCTGAGCTTCGTCGAGGGTGCGGTGCTTGTACCCCATCGTGGCGAGCGCAACCTGGATCGAGCCGTAGTCGAGCGAGCCGACGAGGGTGTCGGAATCCGTGTACAGCCGGGGTTTGCCGAGCTTCTTCGGATACGCGGCGACCTCGCGACCGCTCGCGATCGCGGGCAGGCTGTCCACGTACATGCCGAGGGTGAACTCGCCGGCCTCGTCGCCGTGGCGCACCATCGCGACCTGGCCGGACTCCGTGTAGTCGCCGAGGCCGGTCACGTCGGGCATGCGCATCACCTCGAACCGCACCAGCGGCTCGTCGACGACCAGCGGTTCCGGCACGAGCGCCCGCAACGCCGCCGGGTCTGTCCGGTAGGTGATGTTCAGGTATTCGCGGTCGGTGAACCGGTAGGGCCCGCGCGGAAAAGCCGGCGCGGCCAGGGGCGTGGTGAGCTGGGCGAGGACCTCGTCCTCACGCATGAGCGACTTCCCGCAAGATCACGAACCGCAATCTACCTGCGCCTTTCCCCTGCCGCATCTCGATGACGGGCAAGATGGGCGCCATGCCCGCGCCCGCTTTCGACTACGACGCCGAGATGCGCCGCTATCAGCCTTGGCTGCGTGAGGCCGTCGCCGTGGGGCCGGACGACACCGTGCTCGACATCGGCTGCGGCGCCGGCACCACGACGTGCGAAGCCGCCCGGCTGGCGATCCGCGGAAGCGCCCTGGGCATCGACGTCTCCGCGGCCCGGCTGGAGGTGGCGCGCCGGCTCGCCGCGGACGTCGCCAATGTGCGGTTCGAGCAGGCCGACGCGCAGGTGCACGATTTTCCGCCCGCCAGGTTCACCCTGGCGTTCAGCCGCTTCGGCACGATGTTCTTCGCCGATCCGGTGGCCGCGTTCACCCATCTCGGACGCGCGCTGCGGCCGGGCGCGCGGCTGGTGCAGCTCGTGTGGCAGCGCGGCGACCGGCAGGAGTGGCTGTCCGAAATCAGCCGGGCCGTCGGAAATCCGGCGGCGCCGGACGAGAGCCCGTTCTCGCTCGGCGACCCCGCCGTGGTCAGCGACGTGCTGACCACGGCGGGGTTCACCGACCTGCGCTTCACTGACCTCGCCGAACCGCTGTGGTACGGCCCGGACCCCGCTGCCGCCGTCGACGCGGTGCGGCCGTTGCGCCTGGTCGGTGACGCGCTGGCTCAGCTCGACGACGCCGGGACCGAGCGCGCACTCGACCGGCTGCGCGAGGTCATGGCCGCCCACCGGAGTTCCGACGGGGTGTGGCTCGGCTCCCGCGCGTGGCTGGTCACGGCGTGCCGAGGTGCCGGCTGAAGAAGCGGACAGCGCTGGCCGCCTCGAACCGCGGGAGCTGCTTGTGCTTGCCCGCGTTGGCGTGCAACGTCTTCTCCGGTGAGGCGAAGGCGTCGAACAGCGCGAGCGCGTCTTCCCGCGGGATGTGCTCGTCGTCCCACTGCACGGCGAACTCGATCGGGATGGTGATCCGCTTCGCCAGGTCGACCAGCGTCGACGGCCAGAACTGGCCGAGCGCCGCGGCCTTGATACGGGGTTCGACCGCGATCAGCGGAACGCCGATCGCCGTGCCCATGTTGATGCCCCAGTAACCGACGGGGCCGGGCACCTCGTCCTGCAACGCGTCGAGCGCCGCCTGCCATTCGGGCACGGCACGCGCGGCGAGGTCGCCGTTGTAGCGCTCGACGATCGGGCCCACGGGCTCGCCCGTCGCCATCGCCTGCTGCATGAGGGCGATCTCGCGGTCGTCGTCCGCCGAGCGGGGCCGGTCGCCGTGGGCCGGTGCGTCGAGCACGGCCACGGAGAACCCGGCCGCGACGAGCAGCCCGCCCCGGCCGGTCATGGCCGGGTGCTTCTTGTGGTTGCCACCGCCGTGCCCGAGGAGCACGAGCGGGCCGGGACCCGCCGAGGGGGTCCAGAGGACGCCGGGGACCTCGCCGACGGTGAATTCGCGTTCGACGAGACCGTCGGCCGAGGTTTCGGAAGTGAAGTACATGGCATGCCGCCTTTCGGAAGTGCTCATGGCGCTCCCGGCGACACCTACCGCCCGACCACGAAACTGAGGGGGAGCACCCACATCGATCCACTGAACACGGGTACCACCTCCTCAAGCCGAATCGCAGTCGAGCGGACACTAGCGACCCCGGCGTCCGCTGGGCAAATCTTTTTTCGCGCTACAGGCCGGCGAGCCCGTCCGGGGTGCCGACGCCCGTGGGCGCGTCGTACCCGGACGCGGCGACACACAGATAGTCACCGCCGCACTTGGCGCCGCCCGAGACCCGGTCGTTGGAGCCGTCGGTGACGTCGAAGAAGTGCCCCTCACCGGCGTACAGGGTGGCGGCCGTCGTGGTACCCGCGTGCCCGGCCCGCGCGATCAGACCGGCGACGAACGGTGCCGAGGCGCTCGTGCCGTTCGCCGTCGCCCAGCCACCCGCGTCGGTGAAATAGATCGACAGCTGCTCGGCGACCGCCGAAACGTCGGCGACCGTCCGGTTGCGACAGTGCGGATCCCGCTGCCACGCCGGTTTCGCGACGTACGCCGAACAGCCGCTGCCTCCGGAGAGCCACGCCGACTCCGCGAAGGCGCGGTCGGACGAGTCGCGGCTCAGCATCGTGCCACCGACGGCCACGGCGTCCGGCAGCACCGCCGGATAGCTGGCGGCGGTGAACCCGTCGTCACCCGAGGACACGACGGTGGTCACGCCGGGGTGCTGGTAGCTGCTCGCGTAGGAGAGCGAGTACCCATTCTCCCGCCCCCCGTAGCTGTTGGTCACGATCTTCGCACCCAGCCGCACGGCGGTGTCCTCCGTGGCGGCCAGATCCGGGAACAGCGGACTGTCGCCTTCCACCACGAGGATCCGGCACGACGGGCACGCCGCCGAAACCATCGACACGTCCAGTGTGGACTCCAGGTTCCAGCCGAAGTTCGGCCCGGGCAGCGGAGCCGCATCGCCGCGCTGGTTCACCCTGCGGAAGCAGCCGGTGTCCGAAGTGCACGGTGGCAGCCCGTACTGCGCGCGGTAGGTGGCGAGGTCCTGCTCCAGGGTCGGCGAGTCGTAGGCGATGGAGATCGCCACGAGGTCACCCGGCCCCGGTTCGGCGGGCAGGCGGTAGGCGGCCGCGAGGTCGGTCGCACCCCAGCCGTCCGGGGCATCGGCCGTGGCGTAGCTCGTCAGGCAGCGCGCCATCGTCGGCCCGACGGCGCCGCAAGCCGCTCGGGGAGCGGTCGCGGCACCTGCCGTGCCCGTGACGGCGGTGAGCGCCGCCCCCACGATCACCGCGGCGGTGAAGACCTTGCTGAACACAGTGGGCACTCCCCTCAGAAGTTCACGCGGTAGGCGTCGGTGATCGTCTCGGCGACGGTGCTGCCCCCGGCGTCGGCGGCGGTGACCCGCAGGGCCACGACCGTTCCCCGGAAATCGCCGGGGACCACGGAGTAGGCCGCGTGGAACGCGCCGTCCGCGCCCGGGGTGACGGTGGCGTCCTGCCACGTCGCCCCGCCGTCGGTGGAGAACTGCACCGTCGCCGCGGAGACCGCGCTCCCCGCGGACGTCTGCACGTGAGCGAAGCTGACGTCGAGCGACTGCGGACCGGAAGCCGTGGAGCCGTCGAGGCCGAGGCCGACGACGTCGTAGCCCGGCATGAGCAGGGGTTCCGCCTGGCACACCGCGCCGGGATCGGCTCCGCGCGCCACCGAGCACTGCAGCGGTGCCGGCAGGGCAGCGCCCTCGACGTGCTGCGAGCGCCACGTCCACTCGGTGCGGGTCGCGGTCGACAAGGAGAACATCGGCCCGCTGCGCGCGGCGTCCACGGTCAGCCCCAGCGTCGCCGGCTCGGGGCTCACGGCCTGCGTGAACTGGACCTGGTCACCCGGCACGCCCTGCGCCACGATCGTGCCGTCCTGCGTCAGCGTGTAGTGACCGGACACGGTGTCGTTCGGGCCACCGCGCAGTCCGCCCGCATGACCGGGCTGGTTGTCGGACAACGGGATGAGGGCGATCGAGACGTCGTCGCCCGCGCGCACCGCACCCGGAGCCACGTGGGTGGAGCCCTTGATCGGCGTCCCGACCGCGACCGCCTCCGCGGTGTGCAGCGGGAACTTGCCATAGCTCTCCGTCGCGGTCTGGCCGCCGCGGTAGACCTCGCCGGTCACGAGCTGGCCGCCGACCCAGCTGCCGGCCTGGCTGACGAACTTGGCCGTGCCGCCGAACCACAGCAGGTCGGGAGCGGCGGAAACGTAGTCGATCTGGTGCCGCGGCAGGTCGATCGGCACTCCGGGCCGGCCACCGCCGTCCTCGAAGGCGAACAGGCCGCTGCGCTGCAGGCGGCCGATCGACTCCTGTTCGGCGTAGTGGGAGGTGTCGAGCGTGGCGAGGTCGGCGCTGGTCACGGTGTAGCTCTGCTTCGGGATGGAGCCGATGCTCGCCTTCTGCAGCCAGTACTCGTACGGCGTGCCGGAGCTGGGCGGCGACACGAGCCGCGCGTACGGGTAGGTCTGCAGCGCGCCGGTCTGCACGGGCTTCGCCACCGGCGAGATCCACATGGGCACACCGGGCCCGGCGTCGTAGTCGAGGCTGAAGGCGGGGCCGGTCGTCGCGGCGCGGCGGACGAGGAAGCCGTTGTCGTCGAGCAGCGCCGGGCGCGGCGTGACCCAGGTGACTTTGCTCGACGCCTTCGCGGCGTCCATGCGCACGGTCTTGTCGCCCTTCACCACGAACTCGGGGTCCACCACCTCACGCACCCCGGTGACCGTGCCGTCGGCCGCGGTGGTGAAGAAGACGCTGATGGCGCTGTAGTTCCCCGCCGGCACGCTGTACTTGGCGGTGCCGGCGTAGAAGTAGTTGACCGACTCGTTGCTGTCGAGCAAGGTCGAGTCGTCGGTGTTCGTGAGGAACGCGACCCCGGTGTCAGACGGCGTGCCGTCCGCCTCGTTCGCCGCGAGCGTCAGGGTGTTCAGCACCGTGCGCGGCTGTTTCCTCGCCGGCGCCGAAGTGCCGTAGGTCCCACCGCCGGCGAACAGGCCGCGGCCGCCGAAGCTGCCGAGCGCACGGTCGGTCGCGTACTGCTTCGCCAGTTGTGCCCCGAAGTTCTGCGCGGCCGCGCGGTCGAAGATGCGCGTCGCCGTGGTCACGTGATCGGTCGCGGCTGTGTCGACGTCGAACAGGCCGAGGTCCAGGCCCTTGCCCAAGTAGGGCACCGCAGTCGCCGGGATTTCGTAGTTGCGCCCGCCGAGTTCCAGATGCACCAACGACCTCGCGGGCCCCTTGGCGGCGGCCGGGACCACGTCGTAGCCTTCGCGACCATCGCCGAGGTCGTGGACCGTGACGACGTCGCCGGTGATGAGCAACGCCGTTCTGTCATGTGGTTGTTCTGCTTGCTGTCGCGTCACTTGCGGCGCTGCCGCCGCGACCCCTGCCCCTGTCGCGACGAGCGCCACGACCCCCAGCACGGTCAAAGGTTTACGCACACACACCTCCAGCAGGGAACGGATCACCCGCTACCTACGTGAAGGGCCCGGCGGAGGTTCCACCGCCGTTTCGAATTGGTCCGTTCGGCCCAACGCTCAGGTCACCGCGTAGTCCGAAGCGCGGAAGTGCCTGGTTCGCCGCCAGAACTCCACGGTGCCCGCCGGCCACAGCACGGTGTTGCGGCCGGACTTCGGGTCCAGGTACCAGCTGCGGCAGCCGCCGGTCTGCCAGACGGTGGCGGCCATCCGCGAGTCGAGCCAGTCGTTGAACGCGTTCTGCACCTCGGCCCGCACCTCGAACGCCTTGGCGCGCCGGAGGCGGCGCAGCGCGGCGACCACATAGGACGCTTGCGCCTCGATCATGAACACCTGGGAGTTGTGGCCCAGACCGGTGTTCGGGCCGATCATGAGGAACAGGTTGGGGAACCCGGCGACGGTCGTGCCCAGGTAGGCCTCGTTGCCCTTGCTCCACGCGTCGGCGAGCGTGCGGCCGTCGCGACCTTCGACCTCGAACCGGATGGTGTGCTGAGGGTCGAAACCAGTGCCGTAAATGATTACGTCGGCCGGTACCGCCACCCCGTCGGCGGCCACGACGGCGTCGGGACGAACCGACGAGACCCCACCGGAGCGGACGTCGACGTGCGGCTTCGTCAGCGCCGGGTACCACGCGCTGGAGATGAGCAGGCGTTTGCAGCCGACGGTGTAGTCGGGTGTGAGCCGCGCGCGCAGTTCCTCGTCGGGCACCTGGTCGCGCAGCAGGCGTTTCGCGAGGCCGGCCGTCTGTTCCATCGCGGCCGGGTCGGCGACGAACCCGACCGCGCGGCGCTCGTGGACCCAGTACAGCCGGTCGCGCACGTACCACCGGAACGGGGGGAACCAGCGCGCCCAGAACTTGTGCCGGGCGTCGAACGCGCGGTCGGCCTTCGGCACGATCCACGGCGGCGTCCGCTGGAACACCGTGAGCGCGGCGACCCGGTCGACGATCGCCGGCACGAACTGGATCGCGCTCGCCCCCGTGCCGATCACGGCCACGCGTTTGCCGGTCAGGTCCACGTCGTGGCGCCACCGCGCGGAGTGGAACACCTCGCCGTGGAACGACTCCACGCCGGGCAGTTCCGGATACGACGGGTGGTGCAGCGGACCGACGGCCGACACGACGAACCGCGCGCGGTAGGTCTCCCCCGTCGCTGTGGCCACGTCCCAGCGCCCGGCGCCCTCGTCCCACGCCGCGCGCGTGACGCGTTGCCCGAAGCGCAGCCGGTCGAGCAGCCCGCGCCGGCGCGCGACGTCGTGCAGGTACTGCAGGATCTCCGGCTGACCGGCGAACATCCGGCTCCAGTCGGGTTTCTGCGCGAACGAGTACGAGTACAGCGGCGAGGGGATGTCGCAGCCGCACCCGGGATAGGTGTTGTCGCGCCAGGTGCCGCCGAGGTCGTCGGCCGCTTCGAGGACGCGGAACGAGCGGAAGCCGGCCTTGTCCAGCCGCGCCGCGATGCCCAGGCCGCTGAAGCCCGCGCCGATCACGACGACGTCGACGTGCTCAGCCGTCATCCGAGAGCTCCCGTTTGAGGACCTTGCCCGACGGGTTGCGCGGCAACTCCGTCACGAACCGCCACTCCACGGGCACCTTGAAGTCGGCCAGCAGCTTCACCGCGTGCTCGCGCAGGCTTTCCTCGCTCGGCGTCCGCCCGGGCCGCGGCACGACCACCGCGCGCACGCGCTCGTCGAAGATCGGGTCGGGCACGCCCACCACGGCGACTTCCGCCACGTCGGGGTGCTGCGCGAGCGCGCTCTCCACCTCGAGGCTGTAGATGTTCTCGCCGCCGCGGATGATCATGTCCTTGAGCCGGTCGAGCACGCGGACGAAGCCCTCGCCGTCGATCGAGCCGACGTCACCGGTGTGCAGCCAACCGTCCACGAAGGTCGACGCGGTGGCCTCCGGGTTGCCCCAGTAGCCCGCGGCCACCACGGGTCCGCGCACGCACAGCTCGCCGACGGTGTCACGCAGGTCGCGCGGCGGCTCGCCGGGCAGGGCGATCGCGACCTCCACGCCGTCGACGACCGGGCCGACGCTCCACGCGTGGCTCAGGTACTCCGCGCCGGCGGTGAAGGTGACGATCGACGTGCCTTCCGTGAGGCCCCAGACGTTGCCCAGCACCAGATCCGGCAGCTGCTCCTTCACCTGCGCGGGGAACGGCTCCGGCACCGGCGAGCCGCCCATCACGAACAGCCGCAGCGACGACAGGTCCGCGCCCGCGTCCTCGGCCTTCAGCAGGATCAGCCGCAGCATCGCCGCGACGCCCGCGAAGAACGTGATGCGCTCCGACGCCATGAGCGCCACCGTGGTCTCCGCCTTGAACGCTGGTGTGAAGACGCAGCACGCGCCGTTGGCCAGGAAGCCGATGAACTGCGACACGATCGCGGTGGCGTGGAACATCGGCGCGGCCACGAGCGTGCGTTCGCCCGGGGCGGCGCCGAGGCGTTCGCGGACGGTGCCGGCGTTGAACATCAGGTTGGCGTGCGTCTGCATCGCGCCCTTGGGGCGGCCGGTGGTGCCGGAGGTGTAGAGCAGGTGCGCGACGTCGCCGGGCGCACTTCGCTGACCCGGCTGCGCGGCGGGGTCGGCGGTTTCGCCGGTGTCGGTCGTGAGCGCGGCGGCGTCGACGGCACCCGGCAGGTCGCGGTCGGTGATCACGAGCTTCGCGCCGGAATCGGTGAGCACGTGCTCGATCTCCGGCTGGGCGAAGCGCGTGTTCACGAGCACGCCGATGGCGCCGGCGAGCTGCACGCCGAAGTAGCTCACGGCGTACTGCCAGCCATTGGGCAGCAGGATCGCCACACGATCGCCGGGCTCCACGCCGAGCTCGCCCAGCCGCGTGGCGACCACGGCGGACCGGCGCACCATGTCGGCGTGGGAGATGCGGGTCTCGCCGTCGACGAGAGCTTCGCCCGGGCCGTGTCTTTCGGCGACGTCGAGCAGCATGGCGGGCAGGGTTCTGGCGGGCACGGGGATCTCCTGGGTGCTCAGCGGTAGAAACCACCGCGGGTGAGCCCGGAGCCGCCGTCGAGGCGCAGCGCCTGGCCCGTGGTGTAACCCGCGGCCGGGGACAACAGGTAGAGGACCGAGCCGACGACCTCGCCCAGCGACGCCACGCGACCCATCGGCACGCCGGCGAGCAGGCGCTCGCGGGCCGATTCGGGCATCGCGAGCACCTTGGGCGTCGCGAAGAGACCGGGCTCGACGGCGTTCACCCGCACGCCGTCGCCGCCCCACTCCGCGGCGAGCGAGCGCGTCAAGCCGAGCACACCGGCCTTCGCCGCCGCGTACGCCGCCTGTCCGGGCAAGCCGTCTTCGGCCGCGACGGAGGAGAGGAACACGATCGAGCCGGCGGAGTCCTTCAACGCCGGGTAGGCCGCGCGGGCGAGGACGAACTGGGCGACGAGGTTGGCGTCCACATCGGACCGGAACGCGTCGAGCGGGAAGGTGCTCGCGCGGTGGACGGTGTCGACGATCCCGGCTGCGCCGATCACGGCGTCGAGCCCACCGAGCCGTTCGACGGCGTCGGCGACGGCCCGGGCGGCGGCGGTTTCGTCGGTGAGTTCGGCGACGAGGTGCTCAGGCTCGGCCGCAACGCGGTCTATCCCGACCACGCGGGCGCCGACCTGCGTCAACGCGGCGACGAGCGCCCGGCCGAGACCGCCGGCGGCGCCGGTGACCACCACGCGGCTGCCCGGCCGCGGCAGGGTCGACCAGTCGGGTTCGGTCATGAGATCCCTGTCCGTGTCGATCGTTTGATCGACACCAAGGTTAGCCAGGTTGCGTTCGCCCCGTCAACTTGTCGATCGTACGATCGGCGCACGTTCGTACCCCATCTCTTCACCGGACGGAGGGCCGTGGCCAGGAAGAAGTCACTCGACGAGGGATCCGATCTCCGGGCCCTGATCCTCGAACGCGCGAGTGAGCTGTTTCACGAGCGCGGCTACAGCGCCACGTCGATCCGCGACCTGGCCGACGCCGTGGGCATCTCGTCCTCGACGATGTATCACCACTTCACGAACAAGCAGGAAGTGCTGCACGCGATCGTGTCGCGGTTCATGACCGACTTCGTGGCTGCGACCGTACCCGTGCTGCGCGACGAGTCCCTGTCGCCCCGCGAACGCGTGCGGCGGGTCGTGCGGCTGCACCTCGAACTGAGCGACGACCGGCGTCCGGAACTGCTGGTCGGCAACCCCATCCGCTACGCGCTCGACCCCGCCCAGCAGGCCGAGGGGATCAAGCTGCAGACCGCGTACCACGACGCGTTCCGCGATGTCCTGACCGAGGGCGTCGCCGCCGGCGAGTTCCGGATCGACGACGTCGCCGTGACCACGATGGCCGTGCTCGACATGCTCAACGGCGTGCGCGAGTGGTTCGCCCCGTCCGGCCGCCTGACGCGCGACATGGTCGTGGCGCAGTACACCGCGCTGGTCGAGCGGCTGATCGAACAGTGAAAACAGCCCCGGCCGAGGTGGCCGGGGCTGTGTTTCGGACCGGGCTTACTTGGTGGTCGCGTTCGCGGCGCTCACGATGATGTCCGTGACCTTGTCGGGGCGCGAGACCAGCACGGCGTGCGAGGCACCCGGCACGAGGACGGTGTGGGCGTGGGCGCGCTCGGCCATCCACTTCTGCGCGGCCGGCGGGATGTTCTTGTCACCGGTCGGGATCAGGTCCCACACCGGGATGTTGGTCCACGCGGGCGCACCCGACGGCTCGCTCAGCGCGGACGCGGCGACCGGACGCTGGCCGGCGGCCATCTGCCGGGCCTGCACCGGCGGGACGTCGGCCGCGAACTGCTTCGGGAAGAGGTCCTGCTTCACGTAGAGGTCGGTCTCACCGCCGGGAAGGGTGACCTGCTGCAGCGTGTCGCCGAGCGTGCTGCCCGGGAACTTGTTCGTCAGGCCGAGCGCGGACTCGCCCTGGTCCGGGATGAAGCCCGCGATGTAGACGAGCGCCTGCACCTTGGGGTCGTTCAGCGCGGCGCTGGTGATCACGGAGCCGCCGTAGGAGTGCCCGACCAGCACGACCGGTCCGTCGACGCTGTCGACCAGTGCCTTGATGGAGGCCGCGTCGGACGCGACCCCGCGCAGCGGGTTGGCGGCGGCGATCACCTGGTAGCCGCGCTGCTCGAGCCGCGTGACCTCGCCGTTCCAGCTCGACGTGTCGGCGAACGCGCCGTGCACGAGCACGATCGTCGGCTTCGCCTTCGCCGGCGCGTGGTGGTCGGCCTGCTGCGGCGCGGCCGACGACGGCACCGCCACGAACACGGCGGCGGCAGCCAACGCGGCGGTCGCGGCGGCGATCCGGGCCAGGCGAGTACGTGTGCGCATCTCTTGCTCCTCGGAAGTTCGGGCTTCGCTTGATCTGAACACTACAACTAAATTGTGCGCAATCAAGTTGTGCGCAGTGCGTGAAAGATCATCGTAAGAACTGGAATATCGAAGCCGCCCGCCGACGACGGGGACCGGCGACGGATTCAGACACGTAAGACGAGCCCGACACATGGGCCAATCGTGGGAGCATCCGGGCAACTCGGCTAAAGTTGCCGCTCCGTCGAGGTCACAGGTTCGTCCAACCACGGGGTTCGTCATGACCATCACGTCCACGTCCGCAGCAGCCGGGCGCGTCGAAGCCGCCCGGCCGCGCCGCCGCGCGCTCGTCTTCACCGGCCTCGGCCTGCTCGTGCTGTTCCTCGCCGGCGCCTGGTCGGCTTGGTTCTTCACCATCGACGACGCGTTCATCAGCTTCCGCTACGCCGCCAACCTCGCCGCCGGTCACGGCCCGGTGTGGAACGTGACCGGCCCGCGCGTGGAGGGCTTCACCGACTTCTCCTGGGTGCTGTGGTCGGGGCTCGGCTCGTGGCTGGGACTCGCACTGCCGCTGTTCACGAAGGTGACCTCACTGGTCTTCGGCGTGCTCACGCTGCTGATGCTGGTGACGACCGGCCACCGCCGGGGCGGACTCGCCGGCGCTCTGGTGGCAGGCGGCGCGTACGTGGTCTTCCTGCCGACGTACTTCCACATCACGAGCGGCCTCGAGACGGCCGTGTTCGCGGCCGTGCTCCTGCGCGGGGTGGTGCTGGGGCTGCGCGTGCTCGACGGCGAGCGCGTGCACCCCTGGGAACCGCCTTTGCTCTTGCTGGTGCTCGGCACTCTGCGCCCCGACGGCGTGCTGGCCGCGCTGCCGACCGTGGCCGTCTGGCTGTGGACGACGCGGCGCAGCCGGGCGACGTGGTGGTGGACGGCAGGAGCGGCCGTGGTCGGCGCCGGGTATTTCGTGTGGCGCTGGCAGTACTACGGGCAGCTGCTGCCCAACACGTTCTACGTCAAGTTCGGCGACCTCGCGTCCGGCCGGATGTGGACGGAGCACACGTTCTGGCTCCTGCTGCCCCTGCTCGTGCTGACGCTGTCACTCCTGCTCCGCCGCGCCACCCGCGCGGCGGGCGGGCTGCTGGTGGCCACCGTCGTGCTGACCTACGTGACCTACGCGGTGTCCGGGCCGACGATGGACTACCTCGACCGCTTCGCCGACCACGGCGTGCCGGTGCTCTGCCTCGGCGCGGGCCTGGGCGCGGCCGCGCTGGGCGGGCGGTGGCTGACGGCGCTGGCCGGAGCCGTCGCCATCGGCTGGTCGGCCGTGGCCGGCGCGACGGCGCCCGACCTGGGCACGATTGCGAACTACGGTCCCGACCTGCAGCGCGCGCACGTCGCGATCGGCAAGGGCCTCGGCGCGGCCGACGTGCCGGCCGAGGCGCGCACGCTGGCCGTGGGCGACGCCGGCGCCATCCCCTACTACAGCGACTGGCAGGCCATCGACTACATCGGTCTCAACGACGCGCAGATCTCCCGCGGCACCGATCCGACCGAGGTCATCCTGAAGGCCCGCCCGACCGTCCTGATCATCACGTCGGGCGCGCCGCAGATCTCCGAGTCCCGCTACGGCGTGCGCAACCGCGAGGTCACCGCCGGGTACCAGGAGGTCGCCGTCGTGCGGATGCGCGCCGACTACTTCCAGACCGTGTGGGTGCTGCCCGAGTGGGCGGGCACGGTGCGCGACCACGTGAACGCCGCGGTCGCCGACGCCGCCCCGCTGAACGACCCCGGGCGGTACGAGCTCACCGTCGACCGGTGGCTCGATCGGCTCCGGAGCCAGCTGCCCGGCTAGATCTGCAAAGGACCCAGCCGGGCCGCGAGTGGCCCCCGGGCTTCACGGCCGGCCGGGCACCCGTCAAGCGGCTGAACCTCACTCCTTGGTGGCGCCGGCCAGCATGCCCGACACCAGCGCCTTCTGCGAGAACAGAAACACCACCAGCACCGGCAGGATCGCGACCACGATCGCAAACACCAGCTCGGGGCTCGTGATGTCGAGGCCGGCCCCGGCGACCGGGTTGAACGACGGCGTCGACGACAGGAGCTGGTTCAGCCCGACTTGCAGCGGGAACTGGTCGCTGCTCGGCAGCACCAGGTAGGGCAGGGAGAAGTTGTTCCAGTTGCCCACGAAGCTGAAGAACGCCACCAGTCCGGCCACCGGCTTGGCGCGTGACGTTGCGGCTGGCGCCGAGGATTTCGGCCAGCCCCGCCTCCGTCGGCAACCGGTCGCCCGCCCGCAGATCGTGCTCGGCGATGTAGCCGAGAAGTCGCTCGGCGACCAGCTCGTAGCCGGAGCGGTACTTCTCGTTCATCGCGGACTCCCGAATAGATCAGGTCTATGCGGGACCGCATATGGCACCAGCGCGCCAGGAAGCCTAGAAAAATCTGATCTTTCCAGCAGGACTAGGCTCAAAACAGGGCAACACTGGCTAAAACACCCCCATGAAGCCTGATTAACCAGATCAATCGAGGCGTGCACCTGAGGGCGAGCCGGTCATAGATATGATGTTTACTCTCGCCGGCAACGCGGGCACGATCCAGCCGAAGGGGCGACGCGAGGAGGGGCCAGCGCGGCGTTGGCGGCGTTCGACCCCTGGTCTGCGCGTTCGAGGGTTCACGGCGGTGATGCCGCGAACGCGCAGGTGCGTCGCAGTCCTTGAGACCGCGACGCACCTGCAGCACCCCGCAACCATCCGCAGCACCTGCCGGACTCGCGCCGGCGTGGCGGCGATGGACTTAACCGAGCCTCGCCTCGAACCCCGAAGTCGCCGACGCCGCCGGCACCAGCGCGTGCCGCACCGCCAGCGCGGCCGCCTCCAGCCGCGAGTGGACCCCGAGCTTCACCAGCACCCCCTGCACGTGGCTGCGCACCGTCGCCGTGGACACGCCCAGGCGGCGCGCCATCGTCTCCGTCGTGTCGCCGTCGATGAGCATCGCGAGGCACTGGCGTTCGCGGCTGGTGAGGAAGCGTTCGCGCAGGTCGATCTCCCGCGAGCGGTCCGCCGCGGGCACCGAGGTGCGCACGGGGACGTCCACGAGGGTTTCGCCGGCGATCACGCGGTCGATGGCGTTGATCAGGTGCTCCACACCGCACGTCTTGTGCACGTAGCCGGCCGCGCCGGAGCGCAGGGCGTCGGCGACCGCGCCGTTGCCGGGGCTCGCCGTGAGCATGACGACCTTGGTGCCCGGGCTCGCGGCGAGCGTCGCCGCGACGCCGTCCTCCACGGGGCCGGCGCCGAAGTTGCGGTCGAGCAGGCAGACGTCCGGGCGCGTTTCGCGCACCGTGTCCACCACTTCCGCGAGCGTGCGGGCGGTGCCCACCACCCGCATCCCGTGCCGCTCCAGCAGCCCGGCCAGTGCTTCGAGAAAAACCTTGTGGTCGTCACCCAGGACGATGCTCGTCATTCGTGCTCCCCTTCACTCAGGCGGCTGGGGAAGACGATCCGCACGCACGTGCCCTCCGGTTCACCCGGACCGACCAGGGCCTGCGCACCCGACTCCTCGGCGAGGTGCGCGACCGTGACCAGGCCGAGCGACGCCGTACCCGGTGGGATACGCCCGAACCCGGGCCCGTCGTCCGTGATCGACACGGTGACGGGCGAGTTCGCGGTGAGCTCGACACGTACGTGACCGTCGGGCCCCGCGGCACGCACCGCGTTGCCCAGCACGTTGGCGAGGATCCGCCACAGCACCGTGCCGTCCGCGCGGACGGCGGCGGCCGCTCCGTCCGCGAGCACCACCGAAGGCTCACTGACCCGATCGGCCAGCTTCACCAGCTGCGCCAGCAACGGCCGCAGCGGCACGATTTCCTCGTGCGTCTCGGCTGCCAGCGCGTGGGAGACCAGTGTGCGCAACCGCGAAACCTGCTCACCGATCAGCTCCACGCCGGCCACGTCTTCGAGCTCCGACTCGACCAGGTAGGCCAACGTCGTGATCTCGTGGCCGAGATCGTGCAACACTCCCCACAGAGCTTGAACGGTCCGATCCTCGCTGCGGCGCCCGGTGGCCGCCCGGCGTTCCGGCACGGTTTCCATGGCTTTTTCCCTCGCCTTTACCTTTCCCCGACCGAAGGGAGTCGTCCGCGATCTTGGGGACGTTACTTCCGCATAACCCAGGCATCGGCGAATAGGCGGGAATCAGCTCTCGTGCGTGACACCCCTTGTGGTGACGATGATCTTCCACGGTCCCGGCGGCACCGCGGAGTCGTCGACGAACTGCCAGTCGACCCGATCGTTCTCCCCGTTGAGCTCGGTGAATCCGAGGCATCCGTTCAGCGCAGGTGAGACGTCCATCCCGGCACCGTTGAACCGATCATTCGCCGGCCGGGCGTCGTCCGTGCCGAACACGTACTTCGCGTCGTCGTAGCGGCCTGGGCCCGCGTCCTGGATCTGTCCGTAACAGACCTTGCCCGCGTGGCGGATGCGTACCCAGCGATTTTTCAAGAGGCTGAAGCCCCGATCGGAAACCCGTGCGGAATAGCGTTCGTCAGATGCCCACGGAACCACGGCGGCGCGTTGGCGATTTGCCACCTCGTCTCCCACATCGTCGAAAGGGAGGTCGAGGTAGAACGGGTTCTCCCGCGGCGTCATGCGCGTGGGAAAGAACCCGTTGGCCACCGTGCGCGGTTCGGTGTCGCACTTTCCGGCGGTGACCACGCCGTCGCAGCCGCCGTAGTGGTCGAACCACCGGTCGTCGTAGGCGGACTCGACCTGGCTGCCGTCCTCGGCGCTCGGGTCGAAGATCTCGCCGACCCAGAACGTGGTCGCCACGATGCTCGTGTGCCAGGGGTAGGACGAGGGAGCTGAAGGCGGGACGACCGGGGCGGCCGAGGGCGGGTCCGCCGGCGCGCCCGCCCCAGGGGAGTGGACGGGCGCGCCGGTGCAGGACGCGGTGGTCAGTACGGCCGCCAGACCCCACACCGCGTGTCTGATCCGGGTCGGTGCCCGGCGGCGAGCGCCGGGCACCGACGGCGAACGGGCGTCAGTCACCGGGCTCCACGGGAGCGATGACCTGACCCGGCTGCGACGGGACCAGCGGCTTCGCGTTGCGGCCGAACGTGCCGGCCTTCAGCGAGTTGCGGCTGGTCACGCTGAACCGCTGCGGACTCGTGGTGGACGCCTTGATGGCGGCCGCCGCTGCCGCACCGGAACCCGTGGCGAACGAGTAGTCGTCCGTCGTCACCGATCCGTTGGCGATGAGCGCGAGGCCGAAGCTCATCCCGACCGCACCCGCGGGCGCCGCCGGAGTGGTGAACGTGGCCTGCGTCCAGTTCGGCGCCGCCGCGAGCCATGGTCCGGACGTCCAGTAGGTCCAGAAACCCTGCGTGTTGCGGTAATACAGCGAGAACTGCGTGATCGCTGTGGACTTGTACCAGACGCCGAGGGTGTAGGTACCACCCGCGGTCACCTTCGGTGTACAGGCGCCGAGGTCGAAGGTCGGCAGCAGCTTCGCGTCACCGTCGGTGTAGTTGCTGACGTCGAGTCTCTGCGCGTACGTGCCCGTGTGCTTGTCCGTGGTTCTCGTCCACGTCGGCGTGTTGGCGCCGTAACCACCCGGCATGAAGCAGTCGGGGAAACCGGTGCCGCTGGTCGAGCTCTCCAGCGACGTGTTCGCGAGCGTGGTGTTCGTCGACGCCGGCGCCGTGACGATCGGCTTCACCGTGCCGCCGATGGCCTGGTTCATCGTCTTCACGGTCGTGCCCACGCTCTTGCGTGCGTTCAGCCACGAGAGGAACTGGTCGAGCCGCGTGGTGGAGATCGACAGCTCGTCGCACCCGGTGCCGTCGCAGATGTGGTGGAAGGTGAAGGTGAGCAGGCCGCCGTTGCGCTCGGCCGCGGTGACCACGCTCTGCATCTGGGCCAGGGTCCAGGTGTTGTCGTCCTGGTCGAGGGCCCGCAGCTGGTAGGGATCGGCTGGTCTGGTCGTCTCGGCGGCGGGACAGCCGGCACAACCGTGCGCCGACGCCAGGTCACCGAGACCGCGAGCGCTGTTGTAGCCGCACGTCCTGGCGGTGTTCGCCACGGCCGTGTTCACCGACGCGTACGGATAGGCGAAGCTCGTTACGGAGAAGCCCATGCCGGCCAGCGCGGCGCGGTCGTTGCAGATCTGGCGCTTGGCCTCGTCCGCGGGCACCGTCGTCAGGTCGGGGTGCGACACGGTGTGCCCGCCGATTTCGTGCCCGGCGCCCTTGATCGTCTGCAGGTTCGCCTGCGTCAGGTAGTTGGGCGCCCCGACCGAACCGCTGATGATGTAGAACGTGCCCTTCATGTTGTACTTCTGCAGGATCGGCAGCGCGCTCATCTGATCCGCGTTGCCGTCGTCGAAGGTGAGAACGACGCCCAGCGGCCGCGCCAGCGACGCACCCGCTGTGGAACCGCCCACTACCAACGCGGGCAGCACGCACAGCAGCGCGGCCGCGCAAACCGCGAGCCGCGTGCGTGCCCGCCGGAAATCGAATCCCTTGCGGGCCTTGCGGTGTTTCCGCGTTCTTCTTTCCATGGGTGGCCACCAAAATGATCGGGGATACCTCAGCTGACCGTATGGTCCGCGCCCGGCACCCGGATCCCCATAAGGGACGAGCCCGCCTACCGCAGATGCCGGATCTCCGTCATCTGTATGAGCCGTCTTTCGCACAGCTGACTGAGGACAACCGGTTTCGGGGCCTGTTTGCTGTGCGGCGTGGACATCACCCGCCTGTTCCTGATCGAGGACCACCGCATGGTGGCCGACGTGCTGACGTCGAGCCTCGCCGCAGTGCCGTGGATCAGGGTGGTCGGCACGCGCGCCACCTCCGATCCCACGCTGCGCTCCGCGCTCATCACGCAGCAGCCGGACGTGGTGACCGTGGAGCTGGAGTCGCTCACCGACGTGCGTGAGCGGATCCGCATCTGGCGCGAAGCGGCGCCCAGGGCCCGCTTCGTCGCCCTCACCGCGAGCCGGGACCGAGACCTCGCGGTGTGCGCTGCCCACGCGGGGATCGACACCTGGATCCCCAAGGAAAGTTCGCTCGAAGACCTGCTGGACCGCGTGCGCGGCGCTCGCGCCGGGCACGCGTGGTACCCGCCGGAGCTGCTGGCCGTGCTGTTCGACCGGCTGCGCCGCGACGGCGCCACCCCGCACCGGCGGGCTTCGAGCCCTCTCGACGTGCTGAGCGAGCGTGAACGCGAAGTGCTGGTGGCGATGGTCGACGGCGACCGCAGCGACCAGATCGCGGCTCGGCTCCAGCTTTCCCGCAACACCGTGCGCACGCACACCCGCAACCTGTTCCGCAAGCTGAAAGTCCACAGTGGACTGGAAGTCGTCAAGATCGCCCGAGCTGCCGGCATCGAGCCCCACGGCGAGGCGCCGAAATGGAAAGGGGAAATCCCTTGACACTCATGGCCGAATCCCCCCTCAGTGAGACCGAGGGCCTCATCTCCGTCGCCATCGTCGGCATGGGCTACGTGGGTCTGCCGACCGCGCTGGGCCTGCACGCCGACGGTGCGCGAGTGCTGGGTCTCGACACCAGCGCCGACCGGCGCGAGTCGATCCTGGCCGGTGAGCCCGACCTCGTCGAGGCCGACCTCGCGCGCCTCGCCCTGGCCCGCCGGGACGGCCGGTTCGACCTCACGGGCGACCCCGCGCGGCTCGCCGAGGCCGACGCGGTGATCATCTGCGTCCCGACCCCGCTGGACCGCTACCTGACACCGGATCTGGGCCCGCTGCGAGCGGCGTGCCGATCGGTGGTCGAGTACGCCCGCCCCGGGCAGACGCTCATCCTCACCTCCACCAGTTACGTGGGAACGACGCGCGAGATGCTCGTCGAACCGTTGCGCGGCCGCGGTCTCGTGATCGGCGAGGACGTGTTCGTGGCCTTCAGCCCCGAGCGCATCGACCCCGGCGTCGCCGAGCACACGCAGCAGAGCACGCCCCGCGTCGTCGGCGGCTGCACGCCGGCGTGCACCGACCACGCCCGGCGCGTGCTGGAGAAGCTGACGCCGCTCGTGCACGAAGTCTCCTCGGCCGAAGCGGCGGAGCTGACGAAGCTGTATGAGAACTCGTTCCGCGCGGTGAACATCGCACTGGCCAACGAGTTCGCCGGCATCTGCTCGACGCTGGAGCTCGACCCGATCGAGGTGACGCGCGCGGCCGCCACGAAACCGTACGGGTTCATGAGTTTCTACCCCGGTCCCGGCGTCGGCGGGCACTGCATCCCGTGCGACCCGCACTACCTGCTGTGGCAGCTGCGCGAGGCCCACGGCAACGCGCCGTTGATCAGCCAGGCCATGACCTCGATCGCGCACCGGCCCGGCCAGGTCGCCGACCGCGTCACGGCCACGCTCTCCGCCGCCGGCCGCGGGGTCGCGGGCGCGCGGATCGTGGTGGTGGGCGTGACGTACAAGCCGGGTGTGCGCGACCTGCGCGAGTCGTCCGCGCTGGAGATCATCGAGCGGCTGGCGGCCGGCGGGGCGAAGGTCGAGTACCACGACCCGCTCGTGCCGGAGCTGAAGCTGGGCGGGCGCTCGTTCCAGAGCAACCCCGACCCGCACGGCACGGACTTCGACCTCGTGCTGATCCACACCATCCACCCCGGACTGTCCTACGACTGGATCGAGCACTGCCCCTTGGTGCTCGACGCCACCTACACGTTCGACGCGGCCACCCACCGCGAACTGGTCTGAATCTCTCGTCTACCGAAAGGGCGTACTGATGCGGTGCTTGGTGACCGGCGGGGCCGGGTTCATCGGTTCCCACCTGACCGAGCGGCTGCTCGGCGAGGACCGCGAAGTGGTGGTGCTGGACGACTTCAGCACCGGCACCGAGCAGAACCTCGCGGCCGTCGCCGGCGACCCGCGGCTGCGGATCGTGCGCGGTTCCGTGTGTGATCCGGCCGCCGTCGAGTCGTGCATGGAGGGGGTCGAGCAGATCTACCACCTGGCTGCGGCCGTCGGCGTGTTCACGATCATGCAGAAGACGCTCGACAGCCTGCGCACCAACCTGCTGGGCACCGAGGTCGTGCTCGACGCGGCGCTGCGCCACGACGCGCGCATCCTCGTGACCTCGACCAGCGAGGTGTACGGCAAGAACACCTCGATCGGGCTGAAGGAGGAAGACGACCGCGTGGTGGGGTCGCCGTTGAAGAACCGCTGGTCCTACGCCGAGGCGAAGGCGCTCGACGAGACGTTCACCCACCTCTACGGCAGCGAGCTCGGCGTGCGGACGGTGCTGGTGCGGCTGTTCAACACCGTCGGCCCGCGCCAGCGCGGCCGCTACGGGATGGTGGTGCCGCGGTTCGTGGACCAGGCGCTGAACGGGCAGCCGCTGACGGTGTTCGGCACGGGCCGGCAAACGCGGTGCTTCTGCCACGTGCTCGACGTGGTGCCCGCGCTCGTGGCGCTGCTCGACGACGAATCGGCGCACGGCACCGTCTACAACCTCGGCAGCCCCGAGCAGGTGACCATCGAGGAGCTGGCGGAACTGGTGATCGCGGCCACCGCGTCCGAAAGCTCCATCGTGAAGGTGCCCTACCAGGAGGCGTACGGCGCGGGGTACGAAGACATGCAGCGGAGGGTGCCGAACTGCGCGCGGGCGGCGCAGCAGGTCGGGTTCCGCGCGGCGCACAGCCTGCGGGAGACCATCGCCGCGGTCATCGACGACCGGCGGACGCAGCTGCGGGCCGCCGTCGCGAGTTGAGGACGCACCGGAGGTCCCGGTCGCGTCACCGCGGCCGGGTCGCCGTGCTTCTCGTCTGTGAGCTCCTGGTCCTGACGTTGTTGCGAGACGGAGGAGCGCGCGCGGCCGTGCAACCGCACACGATCGCGTCGCTCCCCTACTGGAACCTGGCCGGGGGAACCTCGACCGTCCAGGAGCACGAGTCGCAGGTCACGGAGGCGTCGCCGTGGCTCTACGGCCTCGACGCGCAGGGCCGGCTCGTGGCGCAGTCGCAGCGCACGGACGATCTCGCCCGGCTGCGGGCCACGGGAGTGGAGATCACGCCGACGATCGCGAACGTCACCGAGGGGCGCTGGCACCCGCAGATCGTGCAGACCATCCTCCACGATCCGGCGGCGACCGCGCGGCACGTCTCGGACATCGTGGCGCTGGTCGTGCAGGAGGACTTCTCGGGTGTGGACATCGACTACGAGGAGCTGCGCTCGACCGACCGCGCCGCGTTCACGGCGTTCGTCACCCGGCTGGCGGATGCTTTGCACGCCAACGGGAAACGCCTGTCGGTGGACGTGTTCGCGAAGACGACCGACGCCGGGTACGACGAGCGCAACCGAGCGCAGGACTACGCCGCACTGGGCCGCGCGGTCGACCAGGTGCGGCTGATGGCGTACGACTACCACTGGCAGACGTCCGCGCCGGGCCCGATCGCGCCCGAGGGCTGGGTCCGCGACGTGCTGACGTATGCGACGTCGCAGATCCCGCGCTCGAAGATCGTGCTGGGCGTGCCCATGTACGGCTACGACTGGGTGGGCCACAACGCCGTGCCGGTCACGTGGGTGCAGGCCTACGGGCGGTCGCGGGAGTTCGGCGTGCCCGTCGAGTGGGACGGGTTCAGCGAATCGCCCCACTTTTCCTACATCGACGCCGCCGGCGAGCGCCACGACGTGTGGTTCGAAAACGCCTATAGCGCGTCGATCAAGTTCACCCACGCCCGGCAATTCGGCATCGGCGGGGTGTACCTCTGGCTCTTCGGCACGGAGGACGACCTCGTCTGGTCCAAGCTCGACACCTACTGGACTCCGGCGGAGGCACGATGATCCCCCTGTGGCTGCTGGCCATTTTCGTCTTCGGGGTGAACTTCACCCTGTGGGGCACCGCCGGTCTGGCGCGCGCACTCGAAAACCGCGTGCGGCCGCCACAGCCGCCGCGGCCGTCACCGGCGCCCCGCGCGCGGCCCGCCCGCGTGCACCGTTCGCGCGTCGCCGTGCTCATGGCCGCGCACAACGAGGAGGTGGTGATCGGCGAGTCGCTGGCCGCCATCACCCACCTCGTGCCGGCGTCGAACGTCCACGTCGTGTCCGACGGTTCCACCGACCGCACCGTCGAGCTCGCCCTCGCGTGCGGCGTGAACGTCACCGAGACGCCCAGCAACGTCGGCAAGGCAGGCGCACTGGAGGAAGGCGTGCGCCACTTCTCCCTCGCCACCCGCTACGACGCCGTGCTGCTGCTCGACGCCGACACCCGCCTCGCTCCGGGCTACTTCGACGCCGCCCTCCCGCAGTTCGACGACCCCGACGTGGTCGCCGTCGCCGGCTGCGCCGCCACCGACTGGTCCGCCTCCCGCCGCGGCTTCCTGGCGTTCCTGTTCACCGCGCACCGCGCACGCATTTACGCGCTGCTGCAACGCCTTCTCAAGTTCGGCCAAACCTGGCGCCGCACCAACGCGACCCTCATCGTCCCCGGCTTCGCCAGCCTGTACCGCGCGGAAGCGTTGCCGCTCATCGACATCAACCCACCGGGCCTGGTGATCGAGGACTTCAACATGACGTTCGAGGTCTACCGCAAACGCCTCGGCAAAGTGGGGTTCTCGTTGAAGGCCATCGCCGTCACCCAGGACCCGGACGCCTTCCGCGACTACGTCCGCCAGACACGCCGCTGGGCACTCGGCTTCTGGCAAAGCGTCCGCCGCTTCCGCCCGCACGCCGACCTGTTCAGCTTCATGCTGGGGCTGTACGTGCTGGAACTCGTTCTCGCCAGCCTCTTCATGGCCTTGCTGCCGCTGATGGTCGTGCTGCTCCTGCTGGCCCTCATCCCCGGCTTCCTGTCCGTCCCCGTCGCCGGCGACGTGACCCTGGCCATCGGCCACTACGTCAACCTCCCGACCATCGCCTTCGGCATCCTCGTGCCGGACCTCCTCCTCACCCTCGCCGTCGTCCTCACGGAACGCCGCGCCCGCTACCTGCTCATGGCGCCGCTCTACCTCCCCCTCCGCTGCCTCGACGCCTGCATCGCCCTCTGGACCCTCCCCCAAGCCTGGCGCGACGGTTCCGGCCGCTGGCAAAGCCCCACCCGCCGCGGCACCGACATCCCCGCAACCCCCGACCTCACCACAATCGGCGTCGGCGTGGGTTCGGGTGTCCGCGTCGGTTCGGGCGCGGGTGTCGGTTCCGGCGCGGGAGTCGGCTCCGGCGCGGGAGTCGGCTCCGGCGCGGGAGTCGGCTCCGGAGCGGGAGTCGGCTCCGGAGCGGGTGTTGCTGCGAGCGCCGGAGTGCCCACGGCTACCGGCTTGACCGCGGACACCGGCCTGACCGCGAGAACCGACCTCGGTTCCGGCGACAACACTCGCCGACTCCCGTCCCCCTTCCCCCGCAACCTCCCCACTCAGCACAGCAGCTCGAGCCCCACCGTCCCCTCCCCCAGCGAAGCCTCCCGCCTGTCCCACAGCAACGGCTCCGGCCTCTCCCCTAGCGAAACCTCCCGCCCGTCCCACAGCAACGGCGCCAGCCTCTCCCCCAGCGAAACCTCCCGCCCCTCCCACAGCAACGCCGCCAGCCGAACCCTCCCCTCGCTTCCTCCGACCACCTCCGACCCATCCCCCACACCCGACGCCGAACCGGCCTGGCCACCCGAGTGGCCCCCGGACTGGCCCCCCGACCCCTTCTCGCGCGAAAAAGTCAGCTAACTCCTCCCTCGCTGCAGCGGCGGCTCTCGGCCGGCCCCACCTGGGCAGGCCGAGAGCCCATCCGCCACCGCACGGGCAAGGCCACACAGCGCCGCAAGCCAGATCAGCGGATGCGCCGCCTGGCCACCTGCGTATCCCGGCTGCCCATCGGCCAGTCACCGGCTGCCAGCCGACTCAGCCGAACCAGCCGAGCCCGAGCACGGGTGCAGCTCAAGCCCGCCCAGCGGATGCGCAGCCCCGCCACCTGCGGCCTGGGCCGCCGCGCCAGCAGGCAACCAATTGCGCCCGTGACGCGGCCGAACCGCCAAATCCCGAACAAGGCCGTGCTGCGGCGCGCGTCAGCCCAGTGAATGCGAGGCCTGCGGGACCCCGAGCAGCCAAGTTCCTCCTGGTAGCCAAGCGATGCCCACCCGCGCACCTCACCGGCCGTGGGCGGGGGCCGCTACCCCAGGTCGGCGAGCAGTTCATCCAGCCGCGCGGTGGCGGCGGCGGTAGCGGAGCGGCTCGGGTCAGGCAGCAGCGCCGTCAGGGCCCAGGCTCGGCCGCGGGCCCACGTCGCGTCGTCCACGGCGAGCTTGGTGCGGAAGACCGCGCGGGACGGGCCGTCGAGCAGGGTCCACGCCGCGATCAGGTCGACGGCCGGGTCGCCGATCGCGAGGGTGCCGAAGTCGATGACCGCGGTGAGGCGGCCGTCGCGGGCGAGGAGGTTGCCGGGCGCGGGGTCGCCGTGCACCCACACCGGCGGACGGTCCCACGCGGGCGCCGTCAGCGCCGCGTCGAACAGTGCCGTGGCGGCGGCCGTGTCGATGCGACCCTCCAGCGCGGCAAGCCACGGGCGCACCCGCGACTCCACCACGGCCGAGTCTCGCTCGTCGCCCATGCCGACCCCGCGGAAGCCGTTGCTCCACTCGGGCGGCGGACCGCCGGCGGTGTCGATCGTCTGCAGCGCAAGGAAGAACTCGGCGAGGTCCGCAGCCGCCGCGCCGAGGTCCGCGAGCTGCCCCGGGTCGGGACGCCGCCCGTCGAGCCACCGGTAGACCGACCACGGGAACGGATACTCCGCAGTCGCCTCCCCCTGCGCCAACGGCACCGGAACCGTCAACGGCAGGCGCGGCCCGAGGCGCGGCAGCCAGCGCTGCTCCCGCGCGACCTGTCCTTCCCACCGCGCGAACCGCGGCAGCCGCACGGACATCGTGTCGCCCAGCCGATAGGTGGCGTTGTCCACCCCCGGCGACGGCACCGGCACGACCGGAAGCTCGGCCCACTCCGGAAATTGCCCGGCGACCAGCCGCCGCACCATTTCCACCGTGATCGTCACTTCATCGGACGACATGTCCCCTGCGGTCAACAGGCCTCCCCGGGTCGATGGCTCAGATCCAAACCACCGGCTCACCCGCTGTCCACCGAATTCCGATCACCCCCTCTCCCACCATGGCCCGCCCAGTCACGCGCTCTTCGCCAGGGCCAGCTTCTGCGCGGCGTTGACCAACGGCGCCAACCGCGTCCCGAAGTTGCGCACCGCCATTCCCGCCCGGGTGGCGGGAATGAGCATCGCGGCCGCCACAGGAACGTTGCGCTGCCTCGGATTCACCAGCTTCCGGTGCGTCGCCTCATAACGCCGGAACGCCGCCGCCGGATCCTCCGGCGTCGCGCCCAGCTCGGTGGCCAGTGTGTACGCGCCGGACATCGCCAGCGTGGACCCGTCGCCGAACAACGAGACACACGACGCCGCGTCGCCCGCAAGCACGACCCGACCCGCGGCCCAGCTCGGCAACCGCACCCGCGAAACGGAATCGAGGTACAGGTCGCCGGCAGCACGCACCTGGTCGAGCAGTTCCGACACCCGCCACCCCGCCCCGGCGTACGCGGTCTCCAGCAACCGCTTGTGCAGCTCCGTGTCGCGGTAGTCGAAGCCCGGCACCGCCGCGTGGCGGAACATGAACGCCACGATGCCGCGCTCCCGCGACGGATGCACCGCCACCGCACGGCCCGGCGAGTTGTACATGACGATCTCGCTCCGGTCGGGCACCGGCGCGGCGAGCGGCATGGTTGCCACGTACACACCCATGTGCTCCACGAACGTCACCTCCGGGCCGAAGGCCAGCCTGCGCACACCGGAGTGCAGGCCGTCGGTGCCCACCACCAGGTCGAACCGCCGCGGCGAGCCGTGCTCGAAGGTGACGTCGACCCCGCCCTCGTCCTGCGCGAGCCCGGCCACGGAGTCGTGGAACACGTATTCCGCGTCGCCGGCGCTCGCCTCGTACAGGATGCGCGCGAGGTCGGTGCGCGTCAGCTCGACGTCGGTGCCACCGCCGTCGCCCATCGCCACCCGACCGACACTTTTCCCCCGGTCGTTCACGAACCTCATGCCCCTGACCGAGGTGGCCGCTTCCCGCAGCTGCTCGGTGAGCCCCATCTTCCGCGTGACCTCGACGGCCGGCCCGCGGACGTCCACCGGGCTGCCGCTCGATCGCAGTCCCGCTGCGCGCTCCACCACGGTCGGCCGGTAGCCCGCGCGCGCCAGCCAGTAGGCGAGCGTGGGCCCCGCGACGCCCGCACCGGAGATCAGCACTGTCTTGGTGGTCATGATCCGTCATCCCCTCTCACCGCGGCCCCCTGACCGCCGGTCAGGATCGACGGTACACGCCTGTCCACCGGTCAGGCAAGGAGGTAGATTCGACCGCATGAACGAAGTCGTGCCGCCCGACACCCGCGCGCGCATCCTGCAGGTCGCCATGGACCTGTTCGCCTCGAACGGCTACCACGCGACCTCCGTGCGGGAGATCGCCGAACGGGTCGGCGTCACCAAGACCGCGGTCCTCTACCACTTCCCGGGCAAGGCCGAGATCATGGCCGCGATGGCCGAGCCCATGCTCGTCGACCTGGAAGCCACCGTCAACGAGGCGGAGGCCCTGGGCGCGGATCGGCAAGCGGCCCGCGAGGCGATCTTCGAAGGCCTGCTCGACGTCTGGCTACGGCACCGCGATCTGCTGCGGCTCAACCTGCGTGACCTGGGGCTGACCGCGTCCCAGTCGGTGTTCGACCGCTTCCGCGACAGCATGCTGCGCGCGAACCGGATCGTGGCCGGCCCGGACGCCGACCTCAACCTGGACATCCGCGCCTCGCAAGCCATCGCCATGCTGAGCGACCCAGTGGTCCTCTACGCCGACCGCCCGGTCGAGCAATTGCGCGCGGCCGTACTCGACGGCGTCCACCGCCTGTTCGACGAACCCGGCGCCCACACCGGGCGCGGCCGGCCGACCGTGATGACCGGCAACCTGCTCGTGATGTGCCGCAAGCTGCACGACCAGGGGTTCTCGGCCGCCAAGATCGCCAGTGAGCTGGGCGTTTCCCGGGCGACCGTGTACCGCCATCTCAAGAGCTAGCATTATTGAGACGCTTTATGATACTTTTGAGACACCTTCGACGCGGCGAACTCAACGAACAGACCTTCACAAGCACCAGAGAACACGGCACACGACGGCACCGGCGCGACAGATCTGAGACAGCAGCACCGAGAGAACAGCAGCACGACCACACCAGGAGGCGAATGGAACAAGCAGACCACCTACGCGAGGCGAGGCGTCAGCCCAGGACGGACCGGACCGTCTCCTCGTCACGAGCGACGACTGTGGTGCCGTCGTCGGCCGTGACGATCGGGCGCTGGATGAGCACGGGGTTCGCCGCCAGTGCTTCGATCCAGCGGGCGCGGTCGGCGGGCGTGCGCGGCCATGACTTCAGGCCGAGCTCGGTGGCGACCTTCTCGCCGGTGCGCGTGATGTCCCACGGGTCGAGCCCGAGCCGGTCCAGCACGGCCTCGAGCTCGGCCGGGGTCGGCGGGTCCTCGAGGTACCGGCGCACGGTGTAGGTGGCGCCGGCCTCGTCGAGGAGCGACACGGCCGAGCGGCACTTCGAGCAACGCGGGTTGACCCAGATTTCCACGAGGGTCACCGTACGCGACCTACTTCGCGAACGCCTGCAGCTGGCACTGGTCGGCGAGCTTGTCGAGGCTGTCGTAGGTGTCGGACGACCCGTCGTCGATCTGCCAGGTGAGGCCGTCGGCGTCGACGCTGGTGTCGGGGGCCACGTGCACGTGGGCGCCCTTGTCGGTCATGCACTTGACCATGGCGTGGAACTGGTCGTTGAACTTCGGGTTGGTCCGCGGGGAAAGCTCGGGCGGCTGCAGTGGCAGCTTTCCCTTGCAGGCCGCCTCGGCTTTCTTCGACTGGGGGCTGTCGTCGTTCATGTCGAGGGCGGGCGGGCTGCCCGGGCCGCCGACCGGGCCGGAGTGCCGTCCATCGAGGACGGCGTGGCCGTTGGTGCGGAGGCAGGAGTCGTAGGCGTCCCAGTAGGACTGTTTCTCCTCGGGCGAGCTGTCGAGACGCAGCTGCGGGCGTCCGGCGTCGGAGTCGGCCGTGGTGGCCGACGAGGCGGGGGCACCTGCGGAGGCGCTGCCGGTGTCCAGCGTGGCGACCTGCGGGGTGGCGGGCGAGCCGGAGCAGGCGCTGAGCAGGACGAACGCGGCGCCGGCGACGAGAAGGGAAATGGATGAACGCACGCCGTGAGAGTGGCAGGAGGTTGTGAGGAAGCTATGACGATGGAGTCAGGAGGCCACTAGGACGAAATCCCGCGAGTCACGGCGGGTGCCACGGATCACCCGCCGGTGGAGGGGCGTTTCGGCGTACCGTTCAGCCATGGACATGCCTCTGGCCACCGACCGCCTCGTGATCCGGGACTGGTCGATCGACGACGCCGAAGCCGCGTTCCGCATCTACGGCACGGACGAGGTCACCCACTGGCTGACGCCCGCGATGGACCGCGTCACCGACGTCGCCGCGATGCGCTCGGTGCTGCAAGCGTGGCAGGAAGCCCAGCCGAACCTGGCCCCGCCGCGCGGGCGCTGGGCCGTGGAGCGCACGTCGGACGGCGCCGTCGTGGGCGGGCTCGGGATCCGGCTGCTGCCGCCGTTCCAGGAGGATCTGGAGCTGAGCTGGCAGCTGCACCCGGACGCCTGGGGCCAGGGCTACGCGACGGAATCGGCGCGGTCGCTGATCGAGTGGGCGTTCACGCAGGACACCGAGGAGCTCTTCGCCGTGGCGCGGCCCTCCAACACGCGCGCCATCGCGACCGCCAAGCGCCTCGGCATGCAGTGGGTCGGCGAAACGACGAAGTACTACGACCTGCGGCTGCAGGTGTACCGCATCCGCCACAGCGACATCATCTAGCAGGGCCGCACTCCCGCGCGCCCACTCGACAGAGTGGCAACGCGCTCGTGCACCCGCGCCTGCGCCAAGCCGACGGGCGGCAGCGTTCCCGCACGCCGACCCAGCGCCGCGGGGGCCGCGGTCAGGCACCATCCGACGGGGCTGGAGCGCTCCCGCGCGCCGTTCGGCGGTGCCAAAGCGATTCGACGCGCAAGCCCAGCGCCGCGGCGGCGGCGCCGTCAGGCGCCAACCGACGGGCCCGGAGCGCTCCCGCGCGCCGTTCGGCGGTGCGGAGGCGTTCCCGCGCGCCAACCCGCAGGCGCGCACGACCGCGCTCCGGTGGTGAATTCCGGGCGAACAGCATGGAAAAAGTGGCCGCGAGCGAGCCTCCAGGACGGGCTGACAAGCGGGGGTCAGGCGGCCGTGATGCGCGCGAACATGGCGGCCTGTCCGTGCTTCACGCCGGTGTCGTCGATGAGGTTCCACATTGTCACGTCTTCGATCCAGAAGCGGCGGCCCGATTTGGCGATGCGCCGGCCGCGGTAGCCGCTCACGAAGCCGTGGGTGGCGACGGCGTGGACGAGGGCGTCGCGGTCTTCTTGGCGGGCCGGTTCGGCGGAGAGGCGTGAGGGCATGCCGCGGAGCTCGGTCCAGTCGCGTTCGAACGCGTGCTGGGCGACAAGGTTGGCATAGGTGAAGCGGGGGTCGTCGGCGGTGTCGTGGGCCAGGAGGCCGAAGGGGGCCTCCGCGTAGAGGTGGCGGGCGGCGTCCAGCGTGGCGCCGATCAGGGGTGTGCCGACCACGCGGCGGTAGCTGTCCACGAGAAGCCGGGCGAAGGCGGCATCAAGCGGCGACGACCCGGAGTCCGGCAACCCGGCGCCAAGCGACATGGCCTCAAGTTACGCCCGCCGCCATGATCCCTCGCGGTGCGGGTGATCGACTTCACCCCCGGGTCCACTATGGACTCCCGGCCGAAGAGAAAACTCGCCACGGCCTCCCCCTCGGGACCGTGGCGAGTCGTCCAGCCGGAAAGCCCGGCGGGCTACGCGTTGACCGGGGTCCAGAGCTCGTCGATCTCGCGCTCGGCCGCCGTCATGCTCTCGGCCGCCAGGCCGCGCAGGTCGGCCATCGCCGGGTTGGTGTCCGCGAGGGTCAGCTCCGCGGCGATGAACCGCGGCTCGATGCCGGTGATCGCCAGGCCGTGCGGGAGCCAGGACTCGGCGTGGTCCCAGCCGAAGCGCGGGGTGCCTTCGCCGTAGCCACCGCCGCGGGAGGCGAGGACGAGGAACTCGCGGCCGTCGAGCAGGCCGGTGCCCGTGGCCGGGTCGAAGGCGAGGCCGGGCGCGATCAGGTGGTCGACCCAGGCCTTCACGACGCTCGGGGCGCCGTAGTTGTACAGGGGCAGGCCGAGCAGCACCGTGGACGCCTCGATGACCTCGCCGACGAGCTCCTCGGTGAGCTTCCACGACTCGTTCTGCTCCGGCGTGCGCTGCTCGGCAGGCACGACGCGGGCCAGACCGGACGCGGCGTCGAGGTGCGGGATCGGGTTGGCGCCCAGGTCGCGGTAGGTGACGGTGCCGTCGGGGTGGGCGGCCCGCCACGCGGCGGCAGCGCGGGCGCTGAGCGCTCGGCTGACCGAGCGGTCGCCGTTGATGCTGGAGTCGATGTGGAGAAGATGAGGCATCTCGTTCGCCGTCCATAGATCGTTTGTGTAGGGCAAACCATTTATAGCACACGGACGACTCGTGAGTTCTCGTATACTGGACGCATGGCCTCGCTCCCGGTCGTCAACCAGCCGCCCCACCGGTGCGGCGCCCTGCTCGACCACCTCTCGCGCCGCGTGCGCACGCGGGCGGAATCGGTGCTGACGCCCATGAACCTGCGCCCCCGCCACCTGCTCACGCTCACCGTGCTGCGCGACCACGGCAGCAGCACCCAGCAGGCCCTGGCCGCCACGCTCGGCATCGACAGCACCAACCTCGTAGGCCTGCTCAACGACCTCGAGGCCGACAACCTCATCGAACGCCGCCGCTCCCCCGAAGACCGCCGCCGGCACGTGGTGGAGCTCACCGACGTCGGCGCGAAGAAGCTCGCCAAGGCCGAATTCGCGATGGCCGCCGTGGAAGACGAGGTGCTCTGCGCCCTGAGCGTCGAGCAGCGCGAGCAGCTCTACAGCCTCCTCCAGCAGGCCACCGCCACCACGGAGGCCGAAGCCTGCGTCGCCGCCGACGACTCCGTCCGCACCCGCGTGCAGGCCTGCGTTGCGGACGACGACAGGCCGCTGCAGAGGTAGCGCACCGCGCACCGAAAGCGCGTTGAAAAACCGGCCCCGCCCCATCCTCCTGACCGCGCCCACAATGGGTACGCCCTGAGGGGAGGATCGATGGCCGACACCGTGACCAGGCCCGTTCCGGTTCCGCTGCGGCCGGCGTGGCGGGGGCCGAAGGGCGGGCAGATCCTGAAGATCGCCCGCACGACGGACCACAAGACGATCGGTGTCCTCTACCTCTCGACGTCGTTCGCGTTCTTCCTCATCGGCGGCCTCACCGCGCTGCTGATGCGCACGGAGCTCGCCCAGCCCGGCATGCAGTTCCTGTCACCGGAGCAGTACAACCAGCTGTTCACCATGCACGGCACGATCATGCTGCTGCTCTACGCGACCCCGAACCTCTTCGGTTTCGCCAACTTCATCGTGCCGCTGCAGATCGGGTCGCCCGACGTGGCGTTCCCGCGGCTGAACGCGTTCTCCTACTGGCTGTACCTGTTCGGCGGCCTGATCGTGATCAGCAGCTATCTCACGCCCGGCGGCCCACCCGACTTCGGCTGGACCGCGTACACACCGCTGTCCGACGCCATCCACTCGCCGGGCATCGGCGGTGACCTGTGGATCACCGGGCTGATCGTCTCGGGGCTCGGCACGATTCTGGGCGCGGTGAACATGGTGACGACGATCGTCACGTTGCGCTGCCCCGGCATGACGATGTGGCGGATGCCCATCTTCACCTGGAACATCCTGCTCACCGGCGTGCTGATCCTGCTCGCGTTCCCGATCCTCACGGCCGCGCTGTTCGGGCTGCTCGCCGACAGACACATCGGCGCGCACGTCTTCGACCCGGCCAACGGCGGCGCCATCCTGTGGCAGCACCTGTTCTGGTTCTTCGGGCACCCGGAGGTCTACATCGTCGCGCTGCCGTACTTCGGCATCGTCACGGAGATCATCCCCGTCTTCAGCCGGAAACCGCTCTTCGGCTACCGGACGATGGTGTTCGCGACGATCGCCATCACCGGCCTGAGCGCCACCGTCTGGGCGCACCACATGTTCGCGACCGGCGCCGTGCTGCTGCCGTTCTTCTCGTTCATGACGTTCCTCATCGCCGTGCCCACCGGGATCAAGTTCTTCAACTGGATCGGCACGATGTGGAAGGGACAGCTGACGTTCGAATCGCCGATGCTGTGGTCGATCGGGTTCCTCGTCACGTTCCTGCTCGGCGGGCTCACCGGCGTCATCCTGGCCGCGCCCGCGCTCGATTTCCACGTGCACGACAGCTACTTCGTCGTCGCACACTTCCACTACGTGCTGTTCGGCACCATCGTGTTCGCCACGTTCGCCGGCATCTACTTCTGGTTCCCCAAGATCACCGGCCGCGTGCTCGACGAACCGCTGGCCAAGTGGCATTTCTGGACGACGTTCATCGGCTTCCACATCACGTTCCTCATCCAGCACTGGCTCGGCGACGCCGGCATGCCCCGCCGCTACGCCGACTACCTGCCCACCGACGGGTTCACCCTCATGCAGACGATCTCCACGATCGGGTCGTTCATCCTGGGGGCGTCGGTGCTGCCGTTCATCTGGAACGTGGTCAAGACCTACCGCTTCGGCGAACGCGTCGAGACCGACGATCCGTGGGGCTACGGCAATTCGCTGGAGTGGGCGACGACGTGCCCGCCACCGCGCCACAACTTCCTCGAGCTGCCCCGCATCCGCTCCGAACGGCCGGCGTTCGAGCTGCACTACCCGCACATGATCGAGCGCCTGCGCGACGAGGGCCACGTGCGCCGCAGCGGCCGCCACCGCGCGACGCCGAGCCAGGCGGCGTCCGAGGCACTGACCCCACCCGAGGACCAAGCTCGCTGACCGAAAGTGTCCTACGCTGCCTTGAGGAGGGCGGACCATGGACTCTGCGGCGGAGCGGCTCAAGAAGTACCGCGAGATGCGCGACTTCCAGCGCACGGCCGAGCCCGCGGGCGGCGACGCGGCCACCACGCCGGGAAACCGCTTCGTCGTGCAACGCCACCGCGCCCGCCGCCGGCACTACGACCTGCGCCTGGAGCTGGGCGGCGTGCTCATCAGCTGGGCCGTGCCGAAGGGCCCGACGCTGGATCCGAAGGTGCGGCGCATGGCCGTGCACGTGGAGGACCACCCGCTCGAGTACGCCGACTTCGAGGGCGTGATCCCGCACGGCGAGTACGGCGGCGGCGACGTGATCGTGTGGGACCGCGGCACCTGGGAGGCGGTCGACACCGACGACCCGGAGCAGGCGCTCGCCGACGGCAACCTGCACTTCGACCTGTTCGGCGAGAAGCTCGCCGGCCGCTTCGTGCTGATCCACCCCAGCCGCGACGGCGACGGGAAGCAGTGGCTGCTGCTGCACAAGCAGGACGACCACGCCACCGCCGGCTGGGACGCCGAGGATCACCCGAAGTCGGTGAAGAGCGGCCTGACCAACGACGAGATCAAGGCCGCGCCCCCGGCCCTCTGGCGCGGCGACCTGCCCGCGGCCGAGGCGGAGGTGCGGCTCACGCCCGAGTTCACCCCCGCGTCTCCCGCGGAGCTGAACGCCCTCGACGAGCTGGACGCGCGCGGCAGCTGGGCCGTCGCGGGGCAGAAGCTGGCGCTGACCAACCTCGACAAGGTGCTGGTCCCCGGCCGCGACGGCGAAGACCCCATCACCAAACGCGACCTCATCCGGTACTACACGCGCATCGGCCCGACGATGCTGCCCTACCTCGTGAACCGCGCGCTCAACACGCACCGGTTCCCCGGCGGCATCGAGAAACCCGGCTTCTGGCACAAGGAAGTGCCCGACCACGCGCCGAAGTGGCTGCACCGCTGGCACTACGAGGAAGCCGACCCCGACGACGTGCAGCAGTACCTCGTGCCCGAAGGCGTCGCCGACCTGGCGTGGCTGGCGAACTTCGGCGCGCTCGAGCTGCACGCGTGGACGTCGCGGATCGAGGACGTCGAGCACCCGACGTGGACGCTGTTCGACATCGACCCCGGCCCGGAGACCTCGTTCGACGACGTGCTCGCGCTGGCCCGCCTGCACCGCACGGCTTTGGAGCACCTCGGGCTGATCGGGCTGCCGAAGGTCACGGGACAGCGCGGGATCCAGGTGTGGGTGCCCGTGGAACCGCGCTACACGTATGCGGAAACGCGCAAGTGGGCCGAGACCGTGTCGAAGACGATCGGGCGGACGCTGCCCGACCTCGTGAGCTGGGCGTGGCACAAGGACCGCCGCGGGGGCAAGGCGCGGCTGGACTACACGCAGAACGTGCTGAACAAGACGCTCGTCGCGCCCTACAGCGTCCGCCCCCGGCCGGGCGCGCCGGTTTCGGTGCCGCTGCGGTGGGAGGAGCTCGACGATCCGGATCTCACTCCCGATCACTGGACGATTCGGACAGTCCTCGACCGAGTCGAGACCGTCGGTGATCCGTTCTCGGCGTTGCTGGGTGTGGAGCAGAAGCTGCCGAAACTGTGAATTATCACCGGTTCAGCTGCACCTGGAGTGCGCTCCAGGCCTAGGGTCGGGGCCATGCGATTCGGATTGTTCGTTCCCCAGGGCTGGCGTCACGACCTCGTCGGTATCGACCCGGCCGACCACTGGGACACCATGCTCGGCCTCGCGCGGTTCGCCGACGAGGGCCCCTATGAGTCCATTTGGGTCTTCGACCACTTCCACACCGTTCCCGTCCCGAGCGACGTGGAAGCCACGCACGAGGCGTGGAGCCTGATGGCGGCTTACGGCGCCGCGACTTCGCGCGTGCGGCTCGGCCAGATGTGCACCTGCATGGGGTACCGCAACCCGGCGTACCTCGCGAAGGTCGCGGCCACGATCGACGTGATCTCCGGCGGCCGCGTGGAGATGGGCATCGGCGCCGGCTGGTACGAGCACGAGTGGCTCGCGTACGGCTACGGCTTCCCCAGCGCCGGTGACCGCCTCGCCATGCTCGACGAGGGCGTGCAGATCATGCGCCAGCTGTGGACCGAGGGCAAAGCCACGCTGAACGGCAAGCACTACCAGGTCGACGGCGCGATCTCCCGCCCGCTTCCCCTTCAGGACGGCGGAATCCCGCTCTGGATCGCCGGCGGCGGCGAGAAGAAGACCCTTCGCACGGCCGCGAAGTACGCCCAGTACACCAACTTCGCCGGCGACGTCGAGGGCTTCAAGCACAAGTCGTCGGTACTCGAAGCACACTGCAAGGACGTCGGCACGGACTTCGGCAAGATCGTCCGCTCGGCCAACTACAACGTCGTGATCGGCGAGACCGAGAAGGAGGTGCAGGACCGCCTGGCGTGGGTCCGCTCGCACTACGAGCCGCACCTGCCCGCGGACGTCCTGGAGTCCACCGTCGCCAGCTACCACAACGGGCCCCTCGTGGGGACCCCGGAGCAGATCGTCGAGCGCCTGAAGGAACTCGAAGGTCTCGGCATGACCTACACCATCGCCAACTTCCTCGAAGCCGCGTACGACCGGTCGGGCGTCGAGCTGTTCACGTCGAAGGTGGTCCCGGAGCTCAGCTGAGCTTTTCGTTTCACCGGCCGGTGCCCATCGGGGTGCCGGCCGGTTTTTTTGTGGACGGGCTTCGGGATCATGCTTGTGGGGTACCGGCGGCGAGATCAGTGCCCTGGGGAAATCTTGACGCGGCAGTCCGTTGATGTTTTCGGATGATCCGCGTGGCAGAGCTCGCGAGGATCGCAGAAGTCAGACCAGCGACTCGAGAAGGTCGGGCACAGCCACCAACACCGCGGCAGCCAAGGCGAACGGCACCACCCACAAAGCCACAAACCCCAGCTGCCGCAGGGAACGCACCCCCAGACCCAGCACCACGCCAAGAGCGAGCAGAGTCGCCACCGCGAGGGCCGCCGAACCGCGGTGGAGCCATTCGCGGGCGGCGTCCGCGAGGAGGAGGCCCACGGCGGCGGCCGTCGCGAGGGTGCCGGCGCGGGTCGGGGCGCCGACGAAGCGGAAGGCCAGGCCGAGGGTTCCGGCGAGGACGGCCAGGAAGCACCACAGCACCACGGTCTGGGTGTCGATCGAGTACGGCATGCCCGGGTATTTCAGACCGTACATGACTTTCTTGCCGACGTAGAACGCCACCACGGCCGGCAGCAGGGCGGCGACGGTGCGGACGTACGCACGGCGCGGACCGCGACCGGCGGAGACGGCGACCACCAGCACGATCCACAGCACGAAGGCGTGCGCGAGAAGGCGGAGGCCTTCGTTGTAGTACGCGAACGCCGCGAAGGCGCCGGAAAGCAGGCCGGCGGCGGCCAGGGCTTCGCCCGCGCCGATGCGGCCTCGGGTCAGTGTGTTGGTCATGTGTCCCCCCAGAACGCAGACCATATCGGTAAAGAGGGGCTCAGCGTTTCGTCAGCACGACCAGGTACCGGCAAGCATCGGGGGTCGGGTTGACATAGGTGCACGGCGCGGGGCGGCCCAGCTGCAAGCAGTCCCCCGCGTCGAGTTCGTGCACGGTGGCGCCCTCGACGAAGCGGAGGTGGCCCGACAAGACCCAGATCTGGTGGTCCGCGAACGCGTACGAATCCGCCGGAAAACCCACCGACGCCCCGGCCGGCAGGGAGACCTCGACGAGTTCCGTGGAACCCGGTGGTGAGACGGCGCGGCGCACGTACCCGGTGACCGGGTCGGTCCACGTCGGTTGATCCGCGGCCCGCATCAGGCGACGGTCGGAACCCGCCTCGGCGCGCGCGACGAGTTCCGACAGGGTCAGGCCCAGCGCGGACGCGAGCCGGCTGAGCAGCACGGCCGTGGGCTGGGCCTCACCGCGTTCGATCTTGCCGATCATGGCGCGCGAGACGCCCGAGCGTTCGGCCAGAGTGCCGGCGGAGAGGTCGTGGGCGAGGCGGGCGTCGCGCAAGGTCGCGGCCAGGGAGGCTGACAGGGGGTCCGTCACAAGGTGACACTATAACAGCCAAAGTCCGCTACTATAGTGAACCATGCTGATCCGAGACGCCGACGAGCGCGACGCCGAAGCGTGCGCGGAGATCTACGCACCGTACGTGCGCGACACGACGATCACCTTCGAGACGGAGCCGCCGACGGGCGCGGAGATGGCGGAGCGCATCAGGCGCGCCGCGAAGACGCACGCGTGGCTGGTGCTGGAGATCGACGGGCACGTGGCCGGGTACGCGTACGGCGGGCCGTTCAAGGAGCGCGCCGCCTACCGCTGGTCGTGTGAGGTGAGCGTGTACCTGGAGCTGGGGCGGCGACGCACGGGTGGGGGCCGCGCGCTGTACGAAGCACTCTTCGCCCGTCTCGCCGAGCGCGGGTTCCGGACGGCCGTCGCGGGGATGACTCTGCCGAACGAGCCCAGCGAAGGCCTGCACCGGGCACTGGGGTTCGAGCCCGTGGGCACGTACCGGCGCATCGGGTGGAAACACGGAGCGTGGCGGGACGTGGCGTGGGCGCAGCGCTCACTCGTGCCCGATTCGAACGAACCGCCGGAGGAACCACGCTGAGCAGTGCAGAATGGAGCCCATGAGCGCCGACCTCGACGAGCTGCGCAGACTGCGCCGGGCCCGTGACCGGATGGACCGCGAGTACGCCGAACCCCTCGACGTGCCCGCGCTCGCCCGCACGGCGCTGATGTCGACGGCGCATTTCAGCCGCCGCTTCCGCGAGGCGTACTCCGAGACCCCATACTCCTACCTCATGACTCGCCGCATCGAACGCGCCAAGACCCTGCTGCGCAACGGTCTCACCGTCACCGAAGCGTGCTTCGCCGTCGGGTGTACGAGCCTGGGGTCGTTTTCGGCGCGGTTCACCGAGCTCGTCGGCGACACGCCCTCGGCCTACCGCGCGCGCGACCACGAGCACGTCGCCGCGGTGCCGCCGTGCCAGACGATGGTGGCGTCGCGCCCGCGCAAGACCGGCGGCGCGCCACGGCAGAGCAGTTTTGGAGAAGCGTCCGTCGGCGCGCCCGCATAACCTCACGGCATGACTGTTTCCATCGCCGCCGTGCACGTGACCGTCGACGATCCCGACGCGGCCGTCGCGTTCTACAGAGACACGCTGGGGTTCAAGGTGCGCAACGAGGTCGCCAACGACGGCTTCCGCTGGGTCACCCTCACCACCGAAACCCAGCCCGACATCGAGATCGTGCTGTCGCAGCCGCACGCCGGCCGCTCCAAGGCCGACGGCGACACCGTGGCCGAGCTGCTCGCGAAGGGTGAGCTCGGCACGATCAACCTGCGCACCGACAACCTCGACGAGACGTTCGCCAAGGTCGCCGCCGCGCCCGGGGCCGAGGTGCTGCAGGAGCCGACCGACCAGTTCTGGGGCGTGCGCGACGCCGCCGTGCGCGACCCGGCGGGGAACCTGGTGCGGATCGCGCAGGCGTAAGCAGCCGCCGTCAGTCCCCGCTGATGTCGAGGTCCTCGATGTCCTGCTCGAGCCGGGCGCGCCAGGACCACTGCGGCTGGGTCCAGTCGGTGTCGTCGGCCGGGGGCTCGCCCAGCGGCAGCGCCTGGTCGGTCACGCCGTGGGTCACGCGGTAGGCCAGCGCCGACGTCGCCGCGCGGATCCACCGGTCCCCCGCCGCCCCGGACGGCGGGGCCACGCCGAACGCGTGCGTGAACCACACGGGCAACAGCGCGCTGGAGCCGATCGCGTCGGTGATGCGCTCGCGCAGCTTGGAGTGCAGCTCTTCCCAGTCGCGTTCGGACTTCTCGATCTGGGGCAGCACGCGGGTGCGCGTGACGTCGTCGGCGGTCAGCACCTGCTGCGCGGCCTCGGCGTCCTTGAGGGCGGCGGGCAGCTGACGGTCGAGGACACCGCGGCGACGGGCGACCACTTCGGACAGTCGTGCCGGCGCGCTGCCGCGGTTCTCGTCGCCGGGCTGGGTGGTGGCGAGGATGGCGAGCACGTTGATGAGCGCGTTTTCGCTCTCTGCCAACGCTTCGCGCGCCTGCGGCAGCCGCGCGATGTCCTCTTCGTACGGACGGCGCTGGTTGGCCGTCATCAGCTGCGCGGCCAGCGCGTGGCGACGTTCGGCGTCGGCGGCGAGCTTGCGCAACGCGGGCCCGACGTCGTCGAGGTCCACCACCGGCACCTTCTCCGAGACGCGCACCGCGCGTTCGAGCAGCTGCAGGCGCTGGCGCAGCCGTTCGAGCTGGCGCGTGGCCAGGTCGAGGCGGGACTCGTGGCGGGCTTGGGCATCGGAGAAGGACTCGAACGTCTCGCGCAGCTCGGTCAGCTCGCGCCCGGTGCGCGACTCGAGGTCGACGACGGTTTCCTGCATGCCGTCGACGGTGTCGGACAGCGCGTCGAACTCGCTGCCCGTTTCCTCCTCGCCTTCGGGGTAGTACTCGGTGTCGGGGTAGTACTCGGAGTAGGTCATCGGACCTCCTGCACCAGGAACACGACGGTGACCACGGTCGCGACCGCGGCGAGCACCACCAGGATCGTCCGCACGGCGCCCGGGACCAGCAGCGCCGCGGCCGTGAGCCCCGCCGCGGCCGCCCCCGTGTACGCGGCGCGCAGGCGCCGGTCGACCATCAGGGGCGTCGGCCCGAGCGACCCGAGCGCGATCCGCAGCCCGGCGCCGAGCAGCGGCAGCGCGAACAGGACCCACACCGCGCTGATGCCGCCGAACAGCATCAGCGCGCCGACGACCATCCCCACCGCGACGGGCGCCGCCGCCAGGTACAGCGACAGCCGCTGCGCGCCGGCGCGCCGCGCCTCGAGCTTCGCCGCGCGCACCTGCTCGGTCGCGATCTCCACCTCGTGCTCCGTGCGCAGCAGGTCCTCCGCCGCGTCGACCAGGCTGTCGAGCGCACGCGTCCGCTCGTCCCCGGCTTCCGGCAGGGCACCCAGCCGCGCCCGCATGGATTCCTGCACCCGGGCGACGCGTGCCGTCGCCTGCTCGCGCTTGTGCTGCGCTGGCGTAGTCACCCGGCCACTGTAGGTACGAACCGCGCCAACCTCCGGGAACGACGCGGCTTGCCGTGGAGTGTCGCCGCCGGTCAGATGACGCCGAAGAGACAGAACCCGCCGTCGGGCCCCTTGCGCAGCACGAACGTGGCGCGGTACGGCAACGGGTTTCCGGGATAGTCGGAGTTGACGTCCACGAACTGCGTGATCTCGTGCAGCGGCTCGACCTCCCGGACGCGGTAATTGCCCACGTTCGGGTCCGCGAAATGCCCGTTCACCAGCGAGGCCGGACTCTCGTCCGCCGACTCGCACACATAGGCGGCGGCTCCGGCGAGGTCGTGGGCGTTGAGCTTGCCGAGCAGCTCGTTCATGAACTGCGGCTCAAGCAGGGTGCTCGCGGCGCCGACGGGGTGGTTCTTGTTCAGGAAGAACCCGGGCGCGACGAAACCCGTGATCGCGACGCCGGCCGCCAGCACCACGACGACGCCGAGGGTGATCCAGAGCCAGAGGAGGTTCCGCTTCTTCGGTTTCTGTGGTGGTGGCGGGTAGCCGGGTGGCGGGTAGCCCGGTTGGGCCCGCTGCTGTTGCGGGTACGGCTGCTGGGGGTAGGGCTGCTGCTGTTGCGGGTACGGCTGCTGGGGGTAGGGCTGCTGCTGTTGCGGGTACGGCTGCTGCTGCGGATACGGCCCACCCGGCTGCGGCGGGTAACTCATCCTCGTCCTCGAAATCTCACAAAACGTAAGTTACCCACATCGCGAGCGTAATTCTCGACGAGCCTGGCGCCGCACCCAGCCGCCGAACTTTGCGCCCAGGGGCCCCTCCGCCGCCAGGCAGACCCCCGCCCTCTCCGGGGGAGCGTGCCCTTGTCCAGCATATAGGCCACCCCCGGCAAAACCCGTGGTCCACCCAGTCGGAGGGCGGAGTTATCCACAACTCGAGGTGGATGTGGACAACTCTGGTCAAGACTGCCGTCGAGCGGACAAATCGGGACTGTTGGGCGAGTTCTCAACAACCGAATCAGCTGCACAACCCGCGAATCGACACCCGATCACCGCCATCCGAGTGATTCCGAGCGAGTCTGCGCGGCAAGGCCCAACACCCGATCGAACTCCGGGGATCTCCCCGAGGTGGCGCGGGCGCGGAGCGGGCAGAATCGAGCGGTGCGGATCAGCTTGCTGGGCCCCCTGGAGGTCCGGACGGACGACGGCGCGCTCGTCGAGGTCGCGGGTGCGCGGCTGCGGGCGCTGCTGAGCGCGCTGGCGCTGGAGCCCGGCCGGGAGGTTTCGGCGGCCCGGCTGATCGACGCGGTGTGGGGCGAGCACCCGCCGGCGACGGCCAACGCGTTGCAGGCGCTCGTTTCGCGGCTGCGCAAGGCCGGGGTGACGCTGGAGTCGACGTCGGCGGGGTACCGGCTTTCGGCGAGCGTGGACGCGACGCGGTTCGAGGAGCTCGTCGCGAAGGCGCGGCACGCGGGCGATGCGGAGGCCGTCACGCAGCTGCGGGAGGCACTGGCTCTGTGGCGGGGTCCCGTTCAAGCCGACGGCGCTTATTTCCACGCCCCGCTCGCGCGGCTCACCGAGCTGCGGCTGGGCGCGGCGGAGGACCACGCCGAGGCAGCGGTGCGGTCAGGCGGCGGCGAGGAACTGGCCGCGGAGCTCGCCACCCTCCTGGCGGAACACCCGTTGCGCGAACGCCTCGCCGCAGCCCTCATGCGCGCCCTGTGCGCAGCCGGGCGGCCCGCCGATGCGCTGACCGTCTACGAACGCCTCCGCAAGGCCCTCGCCGAGGAGCTCGGCACGGACCCGTCGGCACAGCTTTCCGCCCTGCACACGGCAATCCTGCGTGACTCCCCTGTGGACAGTCACGAGGAGCCGCGCAACAACCTGCGCGCCGGCCTCACGAGCTTCGTCGGCCGCGACGCCGACGTCGCCCAGGTCGCCAAGCTCGTCGCCGAATACCGCCTGACGACGCTCACGGGACCGGGCGGCGCCGGCAAAACGCGCCTGGCCACCGAAACCGCCCGCACGCTGCTCGACCGCACGCCGGGTGACGTCTGGCTCGTCGAACTCGCCCCGATCACCGACGGCGCCGACGTCACCCAGACCGTGCTCACCACCCTCGGTCTGCGAGAACAGGGGCAGCTCGGCCTGGCCACCGGCGGCTCGCCGATCGACCGGGCCGTCGGCGCCCTGCGCGGCCGCGAAGCCCTGCTGGTGCTGGACAACTGCGAACACGTCGTCGACGCCGCCGCCGAACTGGCCGAACGTCTCCTCGGCGAATGCCCGCGCCTGCGCATCGTCGCCACGAGCCGCGAACCGCTCGCCGTCACGGGGGAAGCGCTGTGGCCGGTGGAACCGCTGGCCTTGCCACCGCAGGACGCGAGCGCCGCCGAAGCCATGACCTGCGCTTCCGTGCGCCTCCTCGCGGACCGCGCCGCAGCGGTGCGCCCGGGCTTCGAGGTGGACGCCTCCACCGTCGATGCCGTCACCCGCATCTGCCGGGCCCTCGACGGCATGCCCCTGGCCGTCGAACTGGCCGCCGCGCGCCTGCGCTCCCTCACCGTCGCCCAGCTGGCCGCCCGCCTCGACGACCGCTTCCGCCTCCTGACCGCCGGCAGCCGCACCGCGCTGCCCCGGCACCGCACCCTGCGCGCCGTCGTCGACTGGAGCTGGGAACTCCTGTCCGACGCCGAGCGCACCCTGCTCCGCCGCCTCGCCGTCTTCTCCGGCGGCGCCACCTCCGAAGCCGCCGCCGCGGTCTGCGGCACCGAGGACGCTCCCGACCTGCTCACCGCCCTTGTCGACAAGTCGCTCCTCGTCGTCTCCGACACCCCCGAACCGCGCTACACCATGCTCGAAACCATCAAGGCCTACGCCCTCGAACGCCTCACCGAAGCCGACGAACGCGACTTGCTGCGACGCGCCCACGCCACCTGGTTCGCCCAGCTCGCCGAAGCTGCCGACCCCCACCTGCGCCGCGCCGAACAGCTCGAATGGCTCGCCCGCCTCACCGCCGACCACGGCAACCTCACGGCCGCCGTCCGCTCCGCCATCACGGCGGGCGACGCGGCGACGGCGATCCGCCTCGTCGTCGCCTCCGGCTGGTACTGGCTCCTCCGCGGCCACCGCGCCGAAGGCATGGAACTGACCGTCGCCGCCCTCGCCGTCCCCGGCAAGGTGGACAACGAGGACCGTGCCTCCGCCAACGCCCTCTGCGTCCTCTTCTCCACGGCCGGTTTGGCCGACGACCATTCCGCCGAGTCCAGGATCCACACCGCCTTGGAACTGACGGAAGGCGGCCCCCGCGCCCACCCCGCACTCCGCTTCATGGTCCCGCTCGAACAGCTGTTGTCCAGCACCCCCACCGACGCACCCCCACGTCTGGACACTTTGGACACCCTCCTGGCCGACGAGGATCCCTGGCTCCGCGCCCACGCCCGCCTCACTCGCGCCCGCCTGCAGTTCAACACCAGCCACGGCCGCGCCTCCACCCAAACCGACCTCGAAGAATCCGTGCGTCTGTTCCGCCTCACCGGCGAACGCTGGGGCCGCTCCCTCGCCCTGAGCAGCCTCGCCGAAATCATCGCCCGCAACGGCGAACTCCACCGAGCCGTCGACCACTACGCCGAAGCCATCGACGTCCTCACGGAAATCGGCACACTCGACGACGTCCTCCACATCTGGGGCCGCCAAGCCCACCTCCTCTGGCTGATGGGCGACCCTGCCTCCGCCGCAGCCGCCCTCGCGTCCGCCGACCGCGACGCCGCCGCCGCGGTCTCCCCCGATGCCCTCGCCGGCCTCGCCCACGCCAAGGGCGACCTGGCCCGCTGGCGCGGCGACTCCGCTGCCGCGATGCGATTCTTCGATCAGGCCGAGGCCCTGGTTCAGCACCTCCCGCTACATCCCGTGTTCCGAGCAATGATGGCCCAGTCCCGCGCATTCGTGGCCGCAGACAACGGCAACCTCCCCGCAGCAGCAACCCAGCGCCGAACCGCTTTCGACCTGACCACCACAACGGGCGACGCGATGTATTTGTCGCAAGTGGTTGCGGGCATCGCGGATCACGCTCTTCGCACCAACCGAGCAAAGGACGCAGCACATCTACTGAAGACGGCACACGAACTGAGCGGCGGATTAGACCACAGCTCACCCGATGCCGTACGACTGGGCCAACTGATCACAGTGGACAATGATGCGGCACCGATGAACATGGAGGAACTGGCGGCAATGACCTTCTCGGTTCTCGAGTAATACCCCAGGCACACCGGTCACCCCCCGATATGCAATAAGCCCCCACGCACGACCAGCCACCCACCGTCCGCCGGCCAAACCCATCTCCCCAACAGACGGCGGGTGCACCCAACTCAAGATCTCCTCAACCACACCCCCCCGACCCTTCCCCGGCCGGCCCCCGACGAAGGTGAACCCACACGGCTCGGGGTAGCTTGTCAAGGTACTCTTTCCCGCCTTGACAAGCTACCCCGAGCCGTCGTGACAATTGAAACTTCGGGGAGTCATTCCTGGGTCATGTTTTTGTCTTTTGATCTTTTAAAGATTAAAGATCAAAGAAGATGCAGATGGCTAGCCCCCGCTGCGCTCAATGGTTCTACGGGGGCCGGCCGGGGGAAGGTTAGCCGGAGAAACCGACGGCTTTGTTGGGGGGTTGGGTTGAGAGTCGTGTCTGCCGATCGGTGACCATTGGGCAGATGGCTGGCCGTTGGATCGGTGCGTCCGGAGGGTGGTCGGGTTGAGAGTCGCGTCTGCCGATCGGTGGCCAATGGGCAGATGGGTGGCCGCCGTCCCGGTGCGTCCGGTGGGTGGTCGGGTTGCGTGGCGGTGGGGAGGTGACCGTTGGGCAGATGGTCGCCAGGGGGCCGAGGAGAGCTAAGCCATCAAGCGCCCCCAAACGGGCCCCGGGCGCCAAGACTCTCCGGCCAACCCCCATAGACGGCCATGGTGCGATGGCCACCATGGAGATTCGGGAGATGCGGGCGTTCGTCGCCGTCGTCGAGGAGGGTGGGCTGTCGGCGGCGGCGCGGCGGTTGCACGTGAGCCAGCCGGCGGTGTCGCAGACGGTGCAGGCGCTGGAGCGGCAGTTGGGGGTGCAGTTGCTGGTCCGGAGCAACGCTGGGGTGCAGCCCACCGAGGCGGGGGTGACGTTGGCGGGTGAGGCGCGCGCGGTGCTGGCGCGGCATGACCAGGCGGTGGCGGCGGTGACGCGGCATGCGTCGGGGAGTTTGTTGCGTGTCGGGATTCCGTTGGAGTTGCCGCCGGATTTGATATCGCGGGCGCTGGCGGATCTGGCCGGGGCGCTTCCGGGCACGAGGGTGCAGGTGGTGCACGCGTCGACGACCGGGCAGTTCGAGCTGTTGCAGAAGGGCGAGCTCGAGCTGGGCCTCGTGCGCGAGCGGCCGGTGGGGCCGGAGCTCGACGCGATGCCGGTGCTGGAGGAGAAGCTGGGTGTGCTGCTGTCGAAGGAGCAGGCCGACAAGCTGGGCGGGTCCGACGGGATCCGGCTCGACGCGCTGGTCGGGCTGGAGTGGATCGGGTTCGCGCGGGAGGGCAGCCCGGCGTGGTACGACGAGGTGACCGCGATCTTCCGGTCGCACGGGCTCGACATCGGCCCCGATCCGACGGCCGGGCACTCGCTGATCTCCGAGCTCAAGTTCGCCGCCGTGAGCGCGGGTGGCGCGTTCACGCTCGCGCCGCCGAACTGGACGCAGCCCGTGCCCGAGCACCTGGCGTGGTGTCCGCTGCTGGGATCCCCGCTCGTGAGACGGACGTGGGCGGTGTGGCCGGCGTCGTCGCATCGGCGTGACCTCGGGTATCTGGTGGCGGCACTGGACGTCTTATAGGGGTCATAAGCGAGGCGAATCGCCAGGTCGGAAGGCTGGTCGGCCCGTTTCGCTTGAACGAGGCGGCTGCGCACCACGGCGCGGCCGGACTCGGGAGAAGTGACTGAAATGACGGCAGAACTGTCGGGAACCACGGCTCTGATCACGGGCGCGACGAGCGGCATCGGGCGCGCGACGGCGGTGGCGCTGGCGAAGCTGGGCGCCCACGTGCTGGTGAGCGGTCGCGACGCCGGCCGTGGTGAGCAGGTGGTGAAGGAGATCGTCGCCGAGGGCGGGCAGGCCGCGTTCCTGGCCTCCGACCTGGCCGACGCGGCTTCGGCGCAAGACCTCGCTTCGCGCGCCCTCGCGGTGACGGGACGCGTGGACGTGCTGGTGAACAGCGCCGGCGTGTTTCCCTTCGGCCCCACCGAGGACACGTCGGAGCAGGACTTCGACGCGGTGTACTCGCTGAACGTGAAAGCGCCGTACTTCCTTGTCGCGGCCCTCGCGCCGGCGATGGCCACGCGCGGTGCGGGGTCGATCGTGAACGTGTCGACCATGGTCGCCGAGTTCGGCGCCGCGGGCATGGGCCTCTACGGCTCCAGCAAGGCGGCGCTCGAGCTGCTGACGAAGTCGTGGTCCGCGGAATTCGGCCCGCGCGGCGTGCGCGTGAACGCCGTCAGCCCCGGCCCGACGCGCACCGAAGGCACGGCCGTGATGGGCGAAAGCCTGGACCAGCTGGCGTCGCTCGCCCCCGCCGGCCGTCCCGCCGGCCCGGACGAGATCGCGGCGGCGATCGTGTTCCTGGTGACCGGTGGCGCGAGCTTCATCCACGGCGCGGTGCTGCCGGTGGACGGCGGACGGGTTGCGGTGTAACGAACTCTCGGGTGGGTGAGCCGGCGCTGACCGAGCGCCGGCACTCCCCTCGATCCACCGGGGACGAGACCTACTGGTGCTGCAGTTCTTTCGACTTCCGCAGCGACCGCAGTGACCGCGAATCCGCGAAGCCCGCGCTACGGGCCGCCGCCTCGATGCTCGATCCGTCGGCCAGCAGGTGCTCGGCGTGTTCCAGCCGCAGCGTTTGCTGATAGCGCAACGGAGTCATGCCCACGGCGTCGAGGAAATGCCGCGTGACCGTCCGTTCGCTGCAGCCCAGTTCCCGCGCCAGGGACGAAAGCCGCAGGGGTTCCGCGTAGCGCGTTTCGATCAGGTCCTGCACGCGGTGCACCAGATCGGACAGGTGGTTGCGGTGACGGAGGAGGCCGGTGACGGGCTGCTGGCCGTTGCGGCGCGCGTAGAAGACGAGCGAACGCGCGATGCGGCCCGCGACGCCGGGGCCGTGGGCGGTGGCGACGAGGTGCAGCGCCAGGTCGATGCCGCTGGCCATGCCGGCGGACGAGGCGACGCGGCCGTCGACGACGTAGAGCACGTCGCGGACCACGGTGGTGGCCGGGTAGCGCAGGGCGAGGTCGTCCTGGAGGTCGTGGTGGGTGGTGCAGCGGCGGCCGTCGAGCAGGCCCGCCTCGGCCAGGGCGACGGTGCCCGCGCAGACGCTCGCGACGAGGCCACCCGCCGAGTGGTGGAGTCGCAGCAGGTCGAGCCCGCGCGGCATGGCGGGCGCGACGCCCGGGGTGAAGCCGGCGCCGCCCGGGACCACGAGGATGTCGTCGCGGCCGAGAACGGGAGCGTGGGTCGAGGCGCGCACCGGCAGTCCCTCGGCGGTGGGCACGTCGGCTTCCTCGGCGAAGTAGGCCAGCTCGTAGGGCAGGCCCAGCGAGCGCGCGGCGAGGAACACGTCGGCCGCGCCCGCGATGTCCAGCAGGTACGCCTGAGGTGCGAGCAGGAACACCACCCTCGTCATGAGCGCGACGCTACCCGCGGGCGTCCCCCGGACCGGCGGCATCAGCGCAGGTCCGGGGGACCTCGGGTAAGGGTGCTGCCCTCGTGGGCCCAGCAGTGGCGAACGCGTCACGCCGCCGGCGAAGGCACCTTCTCGCTTTCGATCGGCGGTCCCGGCGGGGTTCCGTCGCCGAACGGCCGGCCGCCCAGCTCCTCGCGGCCGTGCGGCGTCAGCCAGCCCGACAGGTCGGGTCCGGCGGGGATGATGCCGGTCGGGTTGATGGAGCGGTGCACCACGTAGTAGTGCTCCTTGACCTGGTCGAAGTCGATCGTGTCGCCGAAGCCGGGAGTCTGGAACAGGTCGCGCGTGTATGCCCAGAGCACCGGCATCTCGGTGAGCTTCTCGCGGTTGCACTTGAAGTGGCCGTGGTACACCGCGTCGAAGCGGACGAGCGTGGTAAACAGGCGCACGTCGGCCTCGGTGATGGTGTCGCCGACGAGGTAGCGCTGGGTCGCGAGGCGCTCGGACAGCCAGTCGAGCCGGGCGAAGAGCGCGTTGTACGCCTTCTCGTACGCCTCCTGCGAGCCGGCGAAACCGGCCTTGTAGACGCCGTTGTTCACGTCGTGGAACACCTTGTCGGCGACGTCGTCGATCTCGTCACGCAGGGGTTCCGGGTACAGGTCGGGTGCGCCTTCGCGGTGGTAGGCGCGCCATTCCAGCGACAGGTCGAGCGTCATCTGCTTGAAGTCGTTGGTCACGACCTGGCCGGTGGGCACGTCGACGATCGCCGGCACCGTGATGCCGCGCGGGTACTGCGGGTCGCGCTTGAAGAAGGCCTCCTGCAGGCGCTCGATGCCCAGCACCGGGTCACGCCCGCCGGGGTCGAGGTCGAACGTCCAGCTGCGCTGGTCGTGCGTCGGCCCGCAGATGCCCATGGACAGCACGTCCTCGAGGCCCAGCAGCCGGCGCACGATCGACGCGCGGTTGGCCCACGGGCAGGCGCGGGCGATCACCAGGCGGTAGCGGCCGGGCTCCACCGGCCAGCCGTCGCGGCCGTCGGCGGTGATGCGGTCGGCGAGGTAGTTCTGGTCGCGCTTGAACTCGCCCTTGTCGGCGGTCATGTCACCACTTTCGTCGAAGGGTTGCAGGTCACTCGGGACACGGCTGGGCGCCGTCCGGCTCCAGCGCCGCGGCCACCCGCGCGAGGATCGGGCCCGCGCCGCGGATCTCTTCGGGGGTCAGGTGGTCGAACAGGTGTGACCGTACGCGCGCGAGGTGCCCCGGGTAGGCCCCCGCGAGCTTCGAACGGCCCGATTCGGTGAGCGACGCGTTGGCCGCGCGGCCGTCGCTCTCGCACTTGACCTTCTCCACCAGGCCGCGCTTGACCAGGCTGTCGACGACGCGGCTGATGCGGCTGAGCGAGAGCGCCGTGGCCTTGGCCAGGTCGGACAGCCGCAGCCACCCCTCCTCGGCCTCCGACAGGGACACGAGCACGGTGTAGTCCGTCATCGAGATGCCGGTCTCGTTCACGAAGTGGTCTTCCAGCACGCGCGGCAACACGGTGATGATCCGCGTCAAGGGCCGCCACACGGCCTCTTCTTCCCTGCTCAACGGCACTCTGTCCACCATATGGGCAGTCTACCGGAATACTTGCTCGCGCAATCAGGTTATGTGGGCTAGAGTCTTGTTGAGCCCTCAACCAAGTGGTTGGGGGAGCGAACCCGAAGGAAGAGATCCCATGACCAGCGCGACCACCACTTACCCCCAGCTGACCGGCGAGTACACGATCGACGCCGCCCACAGCCGCATCGGCTTCGTCGCCCGCCACGCGATGGTGACGAAGGTCCGCGGCGCGTTCAACGAGTTCGACGGCGCCTTCACCGTCGACGGTGAGAACCCGGCGAACTCGACCGCCAAGGTCACCATCCAGGCGCACAGCATCGACACCCGCAACGCCGACCGCGACGGGCACATCCGCGGCAACGACTTCCTCTCGATGGACGAGTACCCGCAGATCACCTTCGTGTCCACCGGCATCACCCAGACCGGCGACACCAGCTTTGACGTGACCGGCGACCTCACCATCAAGGGCGTTGCCAAGTCCATCACCATCCCCTTCGAGTTCGAGGGCTCGGCGAAGGACCCGTTCGGCAACGACCGTGTCGGCTTCGAGGGCTCCACCACCATCTCCCGCAAGGACTACGGCATCACCTGGAACGCCGCGCTCGAGACCGGCGGCGTGCTGGTGTCCGACAAGGTCACCCTCGAGTTCGAGGTCTCGGCGATCAAGAACGCCTGAACCTCGTCTCAGACCCCGGGTAACCGGGTCGCGCAGGGCCGGCTCACCGACTTCGGTCGATGAGCCGGCCCGTCGGCCTCTCCGGGGCCGTTTCGGCGTGGACGCCAGTGCCGCGACCGAGGTGGCGGCGGAGTGACCCGCGGGACGAGGCCGCTCGACACGGCGCCCGCAACGGCGATGAGGTGGCCCATCGGCCCCTGCGGGGGAGTCCTCCCACAGCAGGTGCCGGGCGCGCCAAAGGGGGCTGCCCACCGATTCGCGCCGGCCGCCCGCCGAGCGCAGCTCACCGCGACATGTGCAACGGCGACGAGCCGGCCCGCTGACGTTTCGAGCCCAGTTGTCCGGCAGCAGCACCTCGCCGAGGCAGAGGCAGAGGCATGGCCGAGGCTGCACCGGTGCAGTCAGCACCCTCGGCCGCGGGGCGAGGCCGGACCGCGCCGCACCCGGACGGCGATCGGTCCCTTGCCCTTACCGTCGAGGCGAAGTGAGCAACGCCGTAGCCAAGTGAGGCAAGCACCCCGCTCGCGCGACCGCGGCGAGCCGGCCCGTCGGCGTTTCTGGGCTCAGTTCTCCGGCAACAGCACCTCGCCGAGGCGGCGCCAGTGTGGCATCGCCGAGGTGCCCGGTGGGGCGCCGATGACCTGGATGCCGACGTGGTCGGCACCGGCGTCGAGGTGGCCGCGGAGCTTGTCCGCGACGGTGTCGACGTCGCCCCAGAAGACGAGCGCGTCGATGAGGCGGTCGGAGCCGCCGTGGGAGATTTCGGCTTCGGAGTAGCCGAGGCGGCGGAACTTGGCGACGTTGTACTTCGACGTCAGGTAGCGCGCGAGGTGGTCCCGCGCGGTGGCGCGGGCCGTCGAGGGATCGCGTTCGAAGAGGACGGCGTGCTCGACGCCCAGGAAGGCTTCGGGGCCGAGGATCTCGCGTGCTTGCGCGGTGTGGTCGACGGTGACGTGGTAGGCGTGGGCGCCGGAAGCGCGGTCGCGGGCCAGTTCCAGCATCTTGGGTCCGTAAGCGGCCAGGATGCGGCGGATCGGCGACGCTGGAGCGGGGTTCGGGCTTTCCACGGCGTCCATCTCGTCGAGGTACGCGGCCATGGCGGCCAGCGGCTTGACGTCCGGCCGGGAAGCGCCGCCGTAGCCGAGGCCGAGGACGTGGCGGCCGGGATAGGCGTCGGCGAGCAGGTGGGCGGCGCCTTGGGTCCACCGCGCCTGGCGGGACCAGATCTGCGCGATGCCGTTGACGACGTGCATCCGCGAAGTCGCGGCGAGCAGGAAACCCGCGTGCGTCAGGGCTTCGCGGCCCAGCAGCTCCGGGACCCAGATCGCGCGCCAGCCCTGTTCTTCCAGCTCCTGCACTGAATCTCGCATCAAACCAGCGGGCTGGTGTTCGAAGTCGAACGTCCAGATCCCGAACTTCCCCAGCCCGTCCACGGCATCTCGTCGAGTCACACATCGAAGTATCGCAGAATTACGATATGAAGCGCAACCAGGAAGCGCCGGCCGAACCCACACGAGACCTACAACGTCCGCCCCAGCACGGAAACCAGCGAGGCGATCCGCTCCTCGTCGCGCCGGTAGTGCGTCCACTTCCCCACCCGCGTGGACCGCACCAGGCCCGCGCGCTCCAGCTCCGCGAGGTACGCCGACACCGTCGACTGCGCCAGGCCCGCCTTCGCCTGGATGTGGCTCACGCACACACCGACGTCGAGCACGCCGCCGTCGAGCGGGAAGTGCCGCGCGGGCTCGCGCAGCCAGGCGAGCAGCTGCAGCCGCACGGGGTTGGCCAGCGCGCGCAACGCCCGGACGACCTCGGGATCCGCGACTGTTTCCACAACCCCAGGATACCGCGCACGTTTCGCGGTATCCCGATCCGAAACTAGCTCCGCCGCAGGCTCTCGATCGCCATGTCCAGCGCGGCCTCCAGGTGCGCCGAGGACCCCGTGGACAGCAGCATCACCACGCCACCCTGCAGTCCGGCCAGCAGCGCCGACGCCGCCCGCGAGGGGTCGACCGACGCCCCGACCTCGCCGGCCGCCTGCAGGTGGCGGATGCCCGCGGCGAGCTCGGCGAGCCAGCGCTCCACCAGCCGCGTCGACACCGCCTGCGCACCCGGGGTGCTGCGGCCCACCTGCGACATCACGACGTTGAGCGGGCAGAACTGCCCCTGCTCGGTGTAGTGCGCCACCACGGTGTCGCGCCACGACTGCCACGCCTCCCACGTGTGCAGCGCGCCGAGGTAGGGCTGCTGCGAACCCAGCACGCACTCGGCCTCGAACTCGGCGACGGCCAGCAACAGCTGCTCCTTGCCGTCCGGGAAGTAGTGGAACAGCTGGCTTTTGCTGGTGCCGGTCCGCGCCCGGACGTCGTCGAGCGTGGTGTCGAACACACCGCGTTCGCGGATCTCCTCGGCAGCGCCCTCGACGATGCGCTGCCGGGTGGCGGCGCCCTTGGCGGTGAGTGTCTGGGTCACGGGTACACCTTTCTGGACTTGCCGGTCCAATTTAGCGCGGGCACGGTTGAACCCGCCAGTCCATCCCGGGAAAGGAAGACCCACCGTGAACTCACGTTTCGAAGGCCGCACCGCACTCGTCACCGGCTCGACGGGCGGGATCGGCGTCGCCATCGCGCGCGCGTTCGCCGCCGAGGGCGCTCACGTGCTGGTGAGCGGGCGCGATGCCGAACGCGGCGAGAAGGTGACCGCCGGCATCGCCGAAGAAGGCGGCCGCGCCACGTTCCTGCGTGCCGACCTCACCACCGGCGCCGCCGTGCGCGAGCTCGCCGAAGCCGCCGAAGGGGCAGCCGGCGGGGCGCTCGACATCCTCGTCAACAACGCCGCCCTGCTGATCTGGCCGTCGCCCACCGTCGATCTGGCCGAAGAGCTCATCGACGCCGGGCTCGCCGTGAACATCAAGGCGCCCATGCTGCTCACCGGCCTGCTCGCACCGGGCATGACCGCGCGCGGCAGCGGCGCGATCGTGAACCTCGGCTCCATCAACGGCCTCGACGGCATGGCCGGCTCCGCCCTCTACAGCACCACGAAGGCCGCCGTGCACTCGCTGACCAAGTCGTGGGCCGCCGAGTACGGACCGTCGGGCGTGCGCGTGAACACCGTCGCGCCCGGGCCCACGCTCACCGAGCGCATCGCGGGTGCGGACGAAGCGCTCGAGCACCTGCGGCCGATGCTGGCGACCGTCCCCTCGCGCCGCGCGAGCCGGCCGGAGGAGATCGCGAACGCCGTGCTGTTCCTGGCGAGCGACGACGCGCTGAACATCCACGGCACCACGCTCAGCGTCGACGGTGGTTATTCGGCCGTGCGGTCCGCCTGAGTCAGAAGGCCGTGCCGCCGTCCGACCAGTTCGTCTCGCCGAAGTCCTCGTCGTCCACCGCCGCACGCCGAGGACGCGGCTGCGGTTTCGGCTCAGGCTCAGGCGCCGCGGCAACGACGGTTTCCGGAGGCTCCCCCGCGGCTTCCGGCACCCCGTTCGGCCACACGCACGGCGAGGTCGCCCCCAGGTACAGCTTGCCGAGCTCGTTGGCCTGGATCGACATGTCGAAGCTGTCGGAAGCGTTGCGCGCGAACACGTACTGGTCGGCCGGCCGCCGATCGGTGACGACGGTGAAGCCGTGCGCCCGCCACCAGGTGACCACGGCGTCGAAGTGCTCGCCGAACGCCGCCACCTGCACGCCGGTGATCTCGTAGGTCACCGAGATCTCGAACCGTCCGCGCGGGCCGTCGTCGGTCGGGTCGGTGCACTCGGAGCGGTTCTGCGAGAACAACGTGCGCGACGGCTTGCCCGGCAACGCCTCGAACGCGGCGCGCACGTAGTCCTCGACCCGGTCGTGGGCTTGTTTCTCGGTCATCGTGGTTTCCATGGCCCCACCTCCGGGGGAGCAGGCGACGCAGGTCAGCAGGACAGTCAGCGCGACGAGGACGCGACGGGCGCTCACCCCGGCTTCCCCGCGATGATGCGGCCGAAGCTGCGCAGCGAGGGGTTGTTGTCCTCCCAGTACTGGCTGTGCGCCGCACCGGAAAGCCCGCCCTCGTACCACGGGCCCTTGGTGCCGGGTGCGGAGTCGAAGACCTGGCCGCCGAAGTCCGAGCCCGTCGGACTCGGGCCCAGCGGGTCGTGGCCGGCGACGCCGACGTTGGTGATCTTGATCATGTCGTGCTCGGCGACGGTGGAGTGCACGTGCTGCGCCACCTGGTCCTGCGGCACGCCGTCGAGGTGCAGCTGGTTGGCGTGGTCGACGCCGACGCCCGGGCTCGCGACGAACACGAGCTCGTCGGCGTCGAGGCCACCGTCGCGCGCGGCGTGGCCGACCACGGTGGTGCCGTAGCTGTGGCCGAGCACGGTGTTGTGCGAAGGCGCGCCGTCGTGCGACGCGCGCACGCCTTCCTCGAACTTCGAGAGGTCGGCTTTTCCGTGGTCGGCATAGCTTTCGCCGGCCGCGTCCCACAGTTCGTCCGGCGCGTCGTAGCCGACCCAGGTGATCACGGACGGCGAGGGCGAGCCCGCCATCGTCGCCGACTGCCACATCTTGTCCGAGCGCCCGAGGTCGCCGCCGATCTTCGAGAGCTCACTGCCGGTGCCGGGCACGTACGTCGCGACATCCGTTGCGGTGTCGGGATTTCCCGCGGCGACCACGGCTTTGCCGTCGCCGCTGGTGTCGAGCTGGACCAGGTACGCCTGCGGTTTGCCGGGGCCGGTGGCGTTCAGGCGGTTGTCGATATCGGTGAGCCCGCGCAGCTTCGCCTTGGCGTCGTCACTCGGATCGTTCCGCAGCCGGGTCATTTCCCGTTGCAGGACAACGCGGTTGGCGGCGTCGCGGTCCTTCACCGGGACGCCGTCGAGGTTGCGCACGAGGTCTGGGTTGTCGCGCAGGATCGTGCCCTGCGCCGTGGCCGACAGGCTGTCCCACCACGCGCGGTTGTCGCCGGGCGTGCCACCCTGCGGCGGGCCGATGGTCGACAGGCCGCTCTGGGCGGTGCCGGCGTCGGCCGCCTGCGCGAGCGTTGTGGCGCCCTGGTCGGTGATCTCGCCGCGCGCGGCACGCGTGAGGATGCCGGCGAAATCGGCGTCGACGTCGGTGGCCTGGCGCAGGATCTGCTCGATCCGGTCGGTGAGCTCGACCCGGTCGGTGAGCTCGACCCGGATCCGCTCGTCGGGTGCCGCTCCCGGACCCGGCACGGTGGTGACCCAGCCGCCGTCGTCGATCGCGAACCCGTTGTGCGAAGCCAAATCGTCGGTGTCGCGGACGTCGGCGGTGATCCGTTCCACGGCCAGCTGCGTCTCGTGTGCCCCACGTCGAACGGCCGAAGCCTCGGCCACGAGCTGTTCGAGCCTCGTGGTCAACGCGGTGCCCCGAGCCCGCGCGGCTGTCGCGGCGTCACCGGTCCAGCCGTCGAGGCGAGACATGCCTTCGACGTCGCCGTCGGCGGCCAGGAGCTGCTCGCAGCGTTGGTTCAGCAGATCGGCCACCGTGCCGATCGCCCCGGCGTTCCAGCTCCGCACATCGCCCCAGGTGATCACCGGCCCGCCCCGTTCACGTCGTCCGCGGCCTGCTGCTCGGTGCCGCGGTAGCCGCGCGCGGCGTCGTCGAGCTGCTCGCCGTACGCGTCCGTGTCGGTCGCCCACTGCGGCACGGCCTCGTGCCAGACATCGCTCAGCTGCGCCGCCGCGGTCACGCTCGTGCCGCCCGGCATTCCGGTCGCGATCCCGCTGAGCGGGCCGGCCAGGTCCACCGGACGCACGGTCGCGGCCGCGCGGTGGGCGTGCCCCGCCGCCTCGCTCACCGTCGCCGGAACGACTTCGAACCCCGCACCCATGCGTACCTCGTCTTCCCCAGGTGACCAGACGACACCGTACGACGAACGGCGTATGCGCGCGGTTCCGAGACAACCCCGGAAATCCGGATTGTCTGTACCACTGCGCCTGACCTGCGCACTTTCGCACTTACCTTGTCCACATATGTGAATGCCAGTCACGTGACTGAATAGTTATCAGCCGGTGTATTGCCCACGGATGGGCCGCGTGTGACGGTGTACGGCGAAGTTCGCCGGAACGCGTCCGGCGCCCTGCCAGGGAAAAACCGGCTATTCGAGACCCACCATGTTCGGCCGACGGCGCTGGTCCCCACCGGCGAACCGCACCGGCCGGCCAGCACCGGAAAGAGACGGCTCGGTTATGACACAGACAGCCGCGGCGCGGCGGCCCATCAACAGGACCACGTTGTACTTCTTCGGTGCCCTCGGCGGCATCCTGTTCGGTTACGACCTCGGTGTCATTTCGGGTGTGCTGCCGTTCATCGGCAAGACCTGGAACCTGACCGGGTGGGACAAGGGCGTGATCACCGCCAGCCTGTCGGTCGGCGCGATCATCGGTGCCATCTTCTCCTCGCGGATGAACGAGAAGGTGGGCCGGCGTCGCACGATCATGGTGGCCGCGGTCATCGTCATCATCGGCACGATCGCGGCGAGCGCGTCGCCGAGCTTCGCGCTGCTGATCATCTCGCGGCTCGTGATCGGCGTCGGCATCGGACTGTCCTCGTCCACGGTGCCGACCTATCTGTCCGAGCTGGCCCCGGCCCGCCAGCGCGGTGCCATGGGTGCGCTCAACCAGATCTTCATCGTGCTCGGCATCCTGATCGCGTTCCTCGTGAGCTACGGCCTCGGCCCGTCCGGCAACTGGCGGCTGATGTTCGCCGGCGCCGTCGTGCCGGCCGTGATCCTGCTCGTGGGCCTGATCTTCCTGCCCGAGACGCCGCGGTGGCTGGTCGCCAACGGCCAGGAGGAGCAGGCGCGCTCGGTGCTCAAGAGCTCGCACGGCACCTCGGTGAACGTCGACGAGGAGATCAGCACCATCCGCGAGGTCATCCGCCTCGACACCGAATCGGCCAAGACGCGCTTCCGCGACCTGTGGGCGCCGATGGTGCGCCCGATGCTGATCGTGGCTCTGCTGCTCGCCGTCGGCCAGCAGTTCAGCGGTGTCAACGCGGTCAACGCGTACTTCCCGACCATGCTGATCGGCCTCGGCTTCGCCACCCAGGCGGCGCTGCTGTCCGGTGTGCTGCTGGGTGTCACGAAGTTCCTGTTCACCGCGTGGGTGGTGTTCGTCGTCGACCGCTGGGGCCGCAAGCCGCTGCTGCTGATCGGCAACGTGCTCATGGTCATCACGCTCGTCGCGGCCGGGTTCATCGTGATCGAGGTGGACGACGTGACCACCAAGGGCATCCTGATGCTCGTCGCGATGGTGCTCTACCTGGTGGGCTACGAGCTCGGCTGGGGCGCGGTCGTGTGGGTCATGATGGCCGAGGTGTTCCCGCTCAAGGTCCGCGCGGCGGGCATGGGCATCAGCAGTGTGGTGCTGTGGGCCGCCACCGGCATCATCAGCGCGATCTTCCCGATCATCTCCGATCCCGGGGCGCTGGGGCTCGGCGGTTCGATGTTCCTGTTCGCGGGGATCAACGTCGTGCTGTTCGGCCTCACCAAGTGGCTGGTCCCCGAGACCAAGGGCCGCACGCTCGAGCAGATCGAGCTCGACCTGCGCGGGCGCCACAAGGCGCGCGCCAAGGCCGAAGCGGCCTGATCACCTCCACCCGGACGGCCGGGGGGGGGGGGGGGGGGCCCCCCCCCCCCCCCGGCCGCCGTCGTCTTCAGGTCCGCTTCAGGTCCACTTCGGACAGAATTTGCCGCGCGGAGTTGGCACGACGGTGATCACGGTGCTGTACTGCCACCAGAGCGTGAGGAGGTGGCGGCATGACCGAGCCGGACGGGACACCGGGCCGGCACCGCGTGTCCGATCCCGCCGAACCCGGCGACCTGCCGCTCGTGCGGCCGTACGCGCGCACCAGCACACCCGCGCCCGTCAGCCAGGAGCTCGCGCTGGAGACACTGGTCTCGACCACCGAGCTGGGCCGCCGGCTGAGCCGCTTGCTGCGGGAGCCCTACGGCAGCGCGTGCGAGCTGTGCGTGTCCACGGTGTCGGTCGCCGAGCTGTCGGCGTACCTCAACCTCTCGATCGGCACCGCGCGCGAGCTCGTCGAGGAACTGGTCGGCGAAGAGCTGCTCTACGCCCACCCGCCGGTCGGCGCGTACGACGCCCAAGCCCGCACACAGGTGCTCGGCCGCATGCTCGGCGGGCTCGACCGGCTGTAGCACCGCGGATATCCTCGGCGCGGTGACGACTTCCGTGGCCCGGTTCGACCGGTGGATCAGGAACGAGTTCGTCGAGTACAACACCCCGCTGGAAGAGGCGTACTTCGCCGAGCGGCGCGAGGTCCTCGACGGCCGTCCCGAGCTGGACGAGCTCAAGCGCGCCATCGTCGCCGAAGGCCACCACCTGATCGGCCGCATCCTCGACGAGGGCGCGCTACCCGTGGTAGAGCGGGAGAAGTACCAGCTTCTCGGGATGGTGGGCTACCACCTCGCTGCCTGCCGGAGGCACGAATCGGTTGCGCCGGGTGCCGGGCAGCTGTCGTCCGCCTGGGCGCTGGCATCGTTGCTCGGGTCCTCGCTGGGTGTGGCGCCGCGATTCGTTTTCGCGCACCAGGCGATGTACAACCCGGCCAGTGGCGGACAGTTCCAGACCTTCACTTCACTCGAGGACGAGGCTGTTTTCCTGACCAACAACGGGCTGGCCGTCTTCGCTTACCAACGCGCGGCCGAGGCCGTTCGCCGCGTCGTTCCGATCGGGGTGTCGAGCCCGCTTTCGGCGTATTTGCTGGAGACGGCGCGGGCGGCGCTGGAAGACGTGCTGCAGTTCAACCGGACGCTCTCGAAGACGCTGGACGTGGAGCGGTTCTTCTTCAACGTGCGGCCGTATTTCAAAACGTACCGCGTGGGCAACGCCGAATACCGCGGCGCGAACGCCGGTGACTTCTCCGCGATCAACGAGCTCGACGTCCTGCTGGGACTGGTGACCACACGGGATCCCTTCTACCAGAACGTGGTGGTGGAGAAGAACCCGTACGTGACCCCCGAGGACCAGGTGCGGCTGCGGGCGATCCGCGACGAGGAATCACTGCTCACGCGATTCCTCCGGGAAGCCGAGACTTCGCCGGACCCGCAGCTGAGCCGGAACGCGGAACTGTTCCTCGCGGTGTGCCGCGCCCACGGTGCCGCGTACACCTATCACCACCACAAGCTCGTTTTGCCGTTCCTCGTCGAACCCGCGAAAACGGCGCCGCCGGAACGGATTTCGGAGCTCACCGCGAGCGGTCCGCCATTGGAGGTCGTGGTTTCCGGTCTTTCGTACCTGGCGGATCTGCGTTCGGCGCGCGACCGGCCCGGAAAACCGTCCGCTCGAAAAGACCTCGACCGGCTCCGGGAACTGGTTTCGGCCGGAACCGGTGACGGCCACCCTGCGTCACTCACCGCATCGGCCGAGTAACTCCGCAGGTCCGGCGGCGACTTTCCCACCGTTGATCCCGATCGACGAAAGGGAAGTGAAGCCTTGAGACCGAGAATGTGGGCCGGCGCCGCAACGCTGGCCGTGACGGCTCTTGCCATGAGTGCGCTACCGGCCGCGGCCGTGACCGGGAACCTGCCGGGCGGGACGAGCATCGCGGTCACCGTGACCGGGCCGGCCGAGAACACCGTGATCCCCCAGGGACCCGCGACCGTCACCGGCACCGCGTCGGTGGGCACCGGCGCGGCGGTGAAGGACACCGGGCTCACCTACGTGCTCGACGTGTCCGGCAGCACCGGCTCCGGCTGCGCGAACACCACCGTGCTGGGCTGCGAGATCGCGGCGGCCAAGGCGCTCAACAACGACGCGGCGGCCCCGAACACCGTGATCGGCAGCGTCGGCGCGGCTGTGTTCGGCACCGGTGGCGCCGCCGCCGACGTGCGTCCCGCGGCCGGCGACCAGCCCCTGACCACCCCGACCGCCGACGACAACGGCAACGGCACCCGCGACATCAACGAGGTGCTCGATTCGGCCGTCATCGGCGGAGTCGGCAAGTTCACCGCGAAGAGCTTCCCGAGCGGCACGGACTACGTCGCCGGGATCAACGCCGCGACGACCGTGACGAACGCGCAGACCGAGAACCGCAAGATCGTGGTCTTCCTCTCCGACGGCATCGCGGGCGGTGACGTGCGGCCGCCGCTGAGCTCCGTGCCCGCGAGCGTCACGTACTACACGTTCGCCGTCGGCGCCGGGGCGAGCTGCGCCGGGACCTCGTACCCGGCGAGCCTGCAGGCCATCGCCGACCTCACCGGCGGCACCTGCACCGCCGTGCCCGACCCCGCCAACCTGCCCAACGTGCTCCCAGGCGTGATCGACTCGCAGCTCAGCGCGCTGACGCTGTCGGTCGACGGCGGCGGCGCGACCCCCGTGACGAACGTGAACCCCGGGCTGCCCCGCACGGGTCCGGCCTCCGTCACCTATTCCGTGGCCACGGGCAACCTCGCGCCGGGGCGCCACGAGCTGTGCGTGACCGCGCACGGCACCGACGGCGGCGGCCCGGGCACCGTGGCCGACTGCACGCACGTGATCGTGAACGCGCCGCCGGTGGTGGCGGCCGGTGGCCCGTACGCGGGTCAGGAGGGCACCGCGGTGTCGCTGGCCGGCACGGTCACCGATCCCGACGGCCCGGCCGGTTCGCGGCACTGGAGCATCGCGCCGGGCGCGGGTGTCGACGCGGGTGCGACGTGCTCGTTCGGCGACGCGGCAGCGCTGAACACGACCGTGACCTGCGATGACGACGGCACCTGGACCCTCACCCTGACCGCCGACGACCGCATCAACCCGCCGGTGGCGCGCACGACGACGCTGACGCTGACGAACGTCGCGCCGCACGTGAGCATCTCGTCGCCGGCCACCGACGCGGTGTTCGACCACGGGGCCGCGGTGGCGGTGACCGCGCCGTTCACCGACGTCGGCAAGAACGACACGCACACGTGCACCGTCGACTACGCGGACGGTTCACCGCTCGTGACGGGTTCGGTCTCGGAGACCCCGGGCTCGGGCACCTGCACGGCTTCGCACGCGTACACGGTTTCGGGCACGTACAACGTGCTGGTGCGCGTGACCGATGACGACGGTGGCGCGGCGACGGCGATCGTGCGGATCATCGTGAACGATCCGCCGGTGGTCGTGGCCGGTGGCCCGTACGCGGGCCAGGAGGGCACGGCGGTTGCGCTGGCCGGTTCGGTGTCCGATCCGGACGGCCCGTCGCTGGCCACGCACTGGAACGCGACTCCGCAGTCCGGTGTGGACGGTGGAACTTCCTGTGTCTTCGGGGATCCCGCCGCGTTGTCCACCACGGTGACCTGTGACGACGACGGGGTGTGGACGCTGACGCTCTCGGCCGACGATAGCCTCCACCCGGCCGTGCTGAAGACGACCACGCTGACGCTGACGAACGTCGCGCCGCACGTGAGCATCTCGTCGCCGCCCGACGGGCAGCTCGTGCTGCGTGGTGCGTCCGTCGGCGTCACCGCTGGGTTCACCGACGTCGGCACGCACGACACGCACACCTGCACGGTCGACTTCGGCGACGGTTCGCCGGTGGCCACGGGCGCCGTTGCCGAGACGCCGGGTTCGGGCACCTGCACCGCTTCGCACGCCTTCACCGGCGTCGGCGCGCACAACGTGCTGGTCACCGTGACCGACGACGACGGTGGCGCGGCCACCGCCGTGGTCAAGATCGTGTCATACGTCCGGGCCGAGGCGTGGTCGCTCAGCGCGAGCGGCCTGATCAACGTCAGCAAGACGCCGCTCGCCGGCTGCCCTCCGAACAGCGACCACACCACGGCTTCGCTGAACGTGCTCGGGCTGGCCTCCGTTCAGGCCCTCCACGCCGACTGCACCCTCGACGCGGCTTCCGGCCGCACGAACGCGGGCGCCCTCGTCTCCGGCGCTTCGCTGCTGGGTGGCGTGATCTCACTGAAGGACATCCAGACGTCCTGCGTCGCCGACGAGACCGGCCTGCACGGGTCTTCCCGCGTGGGCACGCTGAACGGCCGGCCGATCGGCACCGGCCCGGTCACCATCGGCATCCCCGGGGTGGCGACCGTGCACCTCAACGAGACGGTCACCGGGCCGAACGGCCAGCTCGCGCAGTACGCCGTGCGGGTCGTGACGCTGCTCGGCCAGGAGATCGTGCTGTCGGGCTGCCGGATGGGCTTCTGACGGCGCGTGGTGCCGCGGCAGAGGTTCAGCCGCGGCACCACGTCGTTCTGTGTGACCGCTCGAAGTTCAGCTGCCGCCGCGCAGGGAATGGATCATGCTCTGCAGGATCCGGAACGCGCCTGACTGCTCGGTCTCGGTCAGACCGGCCAGCATTCTGACCTCGACGGACCGGACCGCCACGGTCGCCTTCTCGAGTTTCCGCCGGCCGCGAGGCGTGAGCCGCGCAGGAAGAACCTTCCCGACGGGCGCCTCCGCCGGCCTGGTCACGTGGCCCTCTCGTTCCAGGGCCTGAAGCAGCACGTTCATCGACTGCCGGGTCACGAACGCGCCCCGCGCGAGCTCCGAGTTCGACAAGCCCGGTCGTTGAGCCAGCAGCTCGAGGCAGGAGTAGTGCGTCACCGTCATCCCGAGCGGCCGCAGCACCTCTTCCATGGCTGCGCGCAGGGCGCTCGACGCCTCCTTCAGCAGGTAGCCCAGGGACTTGTCCAGATCGACGCCGTCTTGACTCATGTCAGCATTCTGACATAGGTTGGCGCGTGTCAGAAGACTGACACGAAAGAAGGAGCGTCATCATGCCCGCCACCGGCCCCGACTTCATCTCGCTCCAAGCGCGCAACCTCGGCGCTTCGCAGGCGTTCTACGAGCAGTACCTCGGCCTCGTCCGCTCGCCGGCCGGACCTCCGCACGCCGTCGTCTTCGAGACGAAGCCGATCGCGTTCGCACTCCGCGACGTCGTTCCCGGCACCGATCTCGCATCCGTCGCCCAGCCCGGCATCGGCGCCGCCATCTGGCTCCACGCCACGGACGTCCAGGCCATTCACGACGCTCTCGTCGCCGACGGTCACCCGATCGTCTCCGCGCCGATCGACGGCCCCTTCGGCCGGACCTTCACCTTCGCCGACCCCGACGGCTACCAGGTCACTCTCCACGACCGCGCCTGATTCCCCGAAGAAACCCATTCGGACGAATGCGACGAGCGAAAGAGCGCCGCGGATGAATTGTTATCCCGGCAGGGTGGACAGACCGCGTGGAAAATGTCTTGTCGACCCGATCGGGTGAGTGCGGAAAAAAGTCCACCGGTGCATTAACCCGCGTAACGTGAAGCGGCCCGGCACCCATGGGAAGGGGTGCCGGGCCGGTTCGCGGGGGCGGGTCAGCAGCTGATGAGCAGGCTGGTGACGGCGTGGCAGGAGCGCGACGCCTTGTCGTTGGCCGCGTTGGGGTCCGTCGGGGAGCTCGCCTGGCGCTGGGCCGTCGTGGTGAGCGTGCCGAGGGTCAGGAGGCCGGCGCGGGCCGTGAAGCTCGCCTTGGCCGAGGAGCCCGAGGGCAGGGACGCGACGTTGCAGGCGACCGTACGGCCGGAAGCCGTGCAGCTGGAGGACTTCGAGTACTGCAGGCCGCTGGGCAGCGTCGCCTGGAGCTTCACGCCGGTGGCGGTGGCCGGGCCGCTGTTCTTCGCGGTGATCGTGTACGTGATCTCCGAGCTGAGCACGCCCGTGGGCGCGGCGGTCAGCGACACGGCGACGTCGGCGGAGTCGGTGGCCGGGGTGATGCTGATGGCCGGGCCGTCGAGGGTCTCGAACGCGAAGTTGTCGCCGACGAACTGGTCCTGCAGGGTGACCGAGCCGGTCGGGGCGGTGTCCTTCACCTTGAGGGTGAAGGTGACCGTGGCGCTCTGGCTCGGCGCGAGGTCGCCGACGGTCGCGCGGAGGCTGCTGCCGAGCACACCGCACGCGACGTTGCAGGACACCACGTCGGCGACGTCGGTGATCGGCGTCTCCTTGCCGTACAGCGCGGCCTTGGCGCCGGTGACGACGAAGTCCTGCGTGTTGTACAGCGTCTCGGTGACCGTGAAGGTCTCACCGCGCTGCAGGCTCGTCGGGCTCACGTCGATCGCGCTGCTGGGCGGAGCCGCGAGCGCCGCGCCGGGCGCCACGAACAGCGTCGCGGCGGAGGCCGCCACCACTGAGAGAATGGTGATACCACGCCGGCGTCTTTGCTTGTCCATGCTTTCTCACTATTTCGTCCGAGGGGTACCGCTCTGGCATTTTCGGGAAGACTCGGGAAAACGTAGCTGCCCCTCCGTCGCCCGAAGCCCTTCGTTCGTTACAGGGCCATTCAGAGCACTCGGCGCTGATCCACAGTGAGTTATTCACCCGATTCACCCGGCGGCCGGTGGAGATCAGTCAGGCAGCAGCGGCACCGAGATCCCGGGGTCGTGCCCCAGCAGCGACCCGCGCGTGATCGCGGCGCTCCCGAACCGGTCGCGGATCCCGTCGACGGCCGTGTCGACGGCCACCCCGTCCTCGATCTCGAACGGCAGCACCAGCTGCACCGACCCGTGCGGCGTGAGGTTCGAGAACGAGATCCCCAGCAGGGTGAGCCCGCGGTCGTAGACCAGCGATTGGGCCTCCACCAACAACTTCCGCGCCGCGGCCAGCAACGTCTCGGTGTGGTCGGTGGCCTCGACCAGCGTCCGCGACCGCGTGGCCCGGGTGAAGTCGGCGAACCGCATGCGCAGCACCACCGTCCGGGTGAGCCGAGACGCCGACCGCAGCCGCCGCGCCAGCCGGTCCACAATGGACACCAGCAGCTCGTCCAGCTCCGCCATCGACCGCCGACGCCGCCCCAGAGCCCGCTGCGACCCCATGGACCGCCGACGCCGCCCGGCCTGCACCGGACGTGGGTCCAGACCGTGCGACAGCGCGTGGAGGTGATGGCCGGCACCCCGCCCGAGCATCGACACCAGGTCCACCTCCGGCAGCTCCGCCACCTGCCGCACGGTGCGGATCCCGCGGGAGCGCAGCTTTTCCGACGTCACCTTCCCCACGCCCCACAGCCGCTCCACCGGCAAGGGGTGCAGGAACTCCAGCTCCCCCTCGGGCGGCACGACCAGCAACCCGTCCGGCTTCGCCACCGCGCTGGCCACCTTCGCGAGGAACTTCGTGCGTGCCACCCCCACCGTGATCGGCAGCCCGACACGCGCCAGCACCTCCGCGCGCAGCCGCCGCGCGATCTCCGACGGGCTGCCCGCGATGCGCCGCAGCCCGCCGACGTCGAGGAACGCCTCGTCGATCGACAGCCCCTCCACGACCGGCGTCGTGTCACGGAAGACCTCGAACACGGCCTTGCTCGCCGCGCTGTACGCCGCCATCCGCGGCGGCACCACCACGGCGTGCGGGCACAACCGCAGGGCCTGCGCACCGCCCATGGCCGTGCGCACGCCCAGCCGCTTCGCCTCGTAACTCGCCGCCAGCACCACCCCGCCCCCGACGATCACGGGCCGGCCGCGCAGACGCGGGTCGTCGCGCTGCTCGACCGACGCGTAGAACGCGTCGAGGTCGGCGTGGAGGATGGGGCCTTCGGTCGACACGAACACATGTTCGCATCGAGCACCGACAAAATCGGCCCCCTTGACACCCGAACGGACCAGCATGCGCCATCGGAGGCTGTCCCCGCGCTGTCCACGGTCGTCGTCGCGGGCCGGGCCGCGATGCCACTCCGCTCAGCGAAGTGGGCGGAATGTTCGGCGAAGGTCGTGGGTCCAGGCCCCGGGGTTGTCCCACGGGCCGAAGTGACCGCCCCGCCGGTGGACGTTGGCCTCACGCAGGTCGGCGTAGATCTCGGTGGTGCCGTGCCGGATCGCGGCTTCGTACTGTTCCGCGGTGTCGATGCCCGGAGAGGCGTGGTCGCCGAGGTGGAAGGTGAAGCTGGTCGGCACGATGACCCCCGGGGTGGTCCAGTCCGCTTCGGGCTCGGGGTAGAGGTGGACGTTCTGGTATGCGCGGATCGAGGAGCCGATGCTCTGGGTGACCCAGTAGATCGTCGCGTTGGTGAGGATGTGGTCGGCCGGGAAGACGTCCTCGAACACCTGGGACTGGTCACTCCAGCTCTTCCACCGCTTGAGGATTCAGGCGAGCATGCCGGCCGGCGAGTCGTTGAGCCCGTGGGTGAGGGTCTGCGCGTCGCAGGGTGTGCACGGCCCCGTGTGACGCGAGTGTCTCGACGAACATGCTCAGGTCGTGCCGCAGCTCGGGTGAGGCGTCCTCGGGTACCGGCGCGCCACCGGTGATGTCCCAGTAGCGGTCGCCCTGGAAAGCGGGCAACGGCGCGGGCACGCCGAGGTGCAGGCCGGCCACCGCGTCCGGGTTCCGGTGGGTGATCTGGGCGGCGACCAGGGCGCCGTAGGTCGAACTCCGCCCACTGCTCGACCAGGCCCCGCAGGTACGCGGTGGAGAGCCCGTACTTCTCGTCCTCGTTGTCCGGGTCCGGCGCGAACCGGGTCGCGCGCAGCCGCGCCCGCAGCGGTCCTTGATCAACCTTCGAGCGGTCAGGATCACCGCACCAGGTGGGCATCGCCGGCCCGGACGGAGATCAGCTGCCGGCTCGCCGCATTCGCGCGAGAGCCGAGGCGACGAGGGCGACGGCCGGGTCGCCGTCCCGGGTCAGCTGCTGAAGGAGATCTTCGGCCGCCGGCAGTTCGGCAAGTGCCTGCGTCAGCCGGATCCGCACGGCCGAATCCGGCGTGTGGGCGGCGAGCTCGTCGGCCAGGGCGGCCTTGATCGGGCCGGCACACGAGGCCTCCAGCGACAGCTCGCCCAGGACCTCGGCCGCTTCGACGTCGTTGGGACCGTCCACGACCATGGCGACGAGCGTCGGCACGGCCTCGGGAAAACCACGGCCGCCCAACGCCAAAGCGGCCCGCGTCCGCACGGTCGGGTCCGAGTCCCCGAGCGCCTCACGAAGCACCGCCGACGCGTCCTCCCCCGGCAGCGAAGCAATCGCCCGGACCGCGCGCCGCCGGACTTCGACGTCGGCGGAACGCACGCCCGCCGCCAGGCTCGCCAGCGCGTCGCCACCCGCCCGCGCGAGTGCCCACCGCAACGCGCCCGCGACGTTCTGGTCGGGTTCGGCGAGCACGGCCTCCGCCAGCAGCTCCGCCGGCACCTCTTCCGCCGGAGCCAGCGCGGCCTGCTGCCGGCGCGCGGCATCCGGCGAGTCGAGCCCGTGCAACAGCTCGACCAGGCGCAGGACGTCCTGCCAACCGGGCGGCGCCGACGCGTCGACCCGCCGCAGCCGCTCCAGCAGCTCCTGCTCGCGCTTCAGCCGGTCTTCGGTCCGCCGGATCAGCTCACCGACCAATGTGGACGGTGCGAACGCCGGATCCTCCAGCGCGCGGCCGATCTCGCGCAGCGACAACCCCAGCGACCGCAGGCTTTCCACGTGGAAGATCCGCCGGATGTCCTCGGCGGAGTACTCGCGGTAGCCGCCGACGGTGCGGCCGGTGGGACGCACCAGCCCGAGGGTGTCGTAGTGCCGGAGCATCCGGGCACTCACCCCCGAGCGGCGCGCCACCTCACCGATCAGCACCGGCCACCTCCGCCGCGCGTTCCGGTCCGAGCGCAGCCATCCGCTTCGCCTCGTCGACGGCCGGGTCGAACGCCGCCTCCGGGTCGCGCAGCAGCCGTTCCGTCGCGCGGGCGTGGGCCCGCACCACCGGGTCGGCACTCGCCAGCGCCTTCCCCAGCACCGGCTCGATCCCGTCCCCGAGCGCGACCAGCGCCCGGCTCAGGCTCAGCTTCAGGCTCCGGTCCCCACGTCCGAGCTGCGCCGCCAGTTCCTCGGCCAATGCGGGCTTTCCCACCTCGGGCACGAGCACGACGGCCGCCCGCCACGCGCTGCGCGCGACCTCGTCGTCCGCGTCCCGCAGCAACGAGCGCGTGATCTCGGGCCAGACACTCCCGTCGCCGATCTTGGACAACGTGTGCAACGCCTGGCTCCGCGCCTGGGCGCCCTCGGAGCGCAGCTCCACGACGAGCCTGGGCACGGTGAGCTCCTCCGGCAGCCGGGTCAACGCCCACGTCAGCATGTCGCGCACGAAGAAGTCCGGCTCCACCGCGCACCGCGCCACGAGCGTTTCGAGCAGCCCGGGGTCGGCGTCCGTGCCGGCCGCCAGCGCCGCCCGCAGCCGCACCGACGAGTTGCCGGCGCCCAGCGCTTGGAGCAGGTCGGGGTTCTTGTGTGGCGTGTTGATCGGGACCACCTCCTGCAACCCAGTGAAGACCTTGTCACGATGTCAAGGTCAAGGGCGGAGGTTCAGCCGCGGAAGCGGAGGCCGTCCACCAGCAGGTCGAGCAGCCGCCCCGCCTGCTCGCGTTGCGAAGGCTCGCCGGCCGCCAGTGCGATGCCGCTGAGTCCGATGAGGACGTCGTCCACGAGGACGTCGCCGCGGAGGGTGCCGGCGGCGATCAGCGGGGAGACCAGCTGCTCGATGGTGGAGTTCAGGCGGTCGCGGCTGTGGGCGTACGGGTCGCCACCGGAGGCGATCACGGCGCGCAAGGCGTCGGACATGCCGATCTTCGTGGTCATGTAGTCCACGAAGCGGTCCATCCACGTGCGCAACGCCTGATCGGCCGGCAGCTCCCGCAGCAGCGCCGGGCCGGCGTCGCAGAGCTGGTCCAGCTCGTTGCGGTACGCGGCCTCGATCAGGGCCTCGCGCGTCGGGAAGTGGCGGTACAGCGTGCCGATGCCGACGCCCGCGTCCTTGGCGATCGCGTCGAGCGTGGCATCGAGGCCTTTCTCGGAGAACAACCGCACCGCGGACGCGAGCAGGAGGTCGCGGTTGCGCCGCGCGTCCGCGCGCAATGGCTTGGTCACCTCTCACCCCTTCCGTCTCGTCAACTCAAGCATACTTGCGAGCGGAGGACCCTCCGGTTAATGTCGAACTCAACCGGAGGTTCCTCCGTATCGAGTGCAGAACAGGAAAGCCATGCGCATCACCACCCCGTTCACCAGGGAATCCACCGCCGCCGACGTCAGCGCGGGCGTGGACCTCACCGGCCGCCGCGCGATCGTGACCGGGGCCGCGTCCGGCATCGGCGTCGAGACGGCCCGCGCGCTCGCGCAGGCCGGGGCCGAGGTCACGCTGGCCGTCCGCAACACCGAGGCCGGGCATCGCACCGCCGCGGCGATCACGGCGGCCACGGGCAACGCGGCGGTCGACGTCAAGCACCTCGAACTGGCCGACCGCGACTCCGTCGCCAAGCTCACGAGCGACTGGCAGGGCCCGCTCCACATCCTCGTGAACAACGCGGGCGTGATGGCCGAACCGCTCAACCGCACGCCGGAAGGCTGGGAGCACCAGTTCGCCACCAACCACCTCGGCCACTTCGGCCTCGCGCTCGGCTTGCACGACGCCCTCGCGCAAGCCGGCGACGCGCGGATCGTGGCCGTGAGCTCCAGCGCCCACCTGCGCTCGGGCGTCGTCTTCGACGACATCCACTTCGAGCGCCGCGAGTACGACCCGTGGTCCGCCTACGGCCAGTCGAAGTCCGCGAACGTGCTCTTCGCCGTCGAGGCCACGCGGCGCTGGGCCGCCGACGGCATCACCGCCAACGCCCTCATGCCCGGCGGCATCCGCACCAACCTGCAGCGCCACCAGGCCGATGACGCCGAGTTCGCCACGATCGCCAAGACGTACCCGTGGAAGACCACCGAGCAGGGCGCCTCGACCTCGGTGCTGCTCGCCGCGTCTCCCCTGCTGGCCGGCGTCGGCGGCCGCTACTTCGAGGACAACAACGAAGCCGAGCCCCACGTCCCACCGTCGCGCGACGGCGTCGCGGCCCACGCGCTCGACCCCGAAGCGGCGACGCTGCTGTGGGAGGTCTCCCTGGAGCTGCTCGCGCACTGACCCGACGGTCGGCCTGCGCCGCTCGGGTCGTTCGGGCTTGATCAGCGTGCGGGTGCGCGCGGTGTCTGCTTAGGGTCGTTCGGTGCGGCTTGTGCTGTTCGACCTCGACAACACCCTCGTCGACCGGGCGGAGGGGTTCCGGCGCTGGATCTGGGAGTTCTGCGCCGAACACCGCCTGACGCCCGACGACGCCGCCTGGCTCGCGTCCGCCGACCAGGACGGGCTCGCGCCGCGCGACGTCTTCTTCAAAGCCGTGCGCGACCGGTTCGCCCTGCGGGACACCGGCGCGGAGCTGCTCGAGTCGTACCGGCAGCGGCACCCGGCGCTGATCCCCGCCGCGCCGGGCGTGCTGGCCGGCCTGCCGCGGTTGCGGGCCGCGGGCTGGCGGATCGGCGTGGTGACCAACGGCAACGCCGAGCAGCAGCTCGCCACCCTGCTGTGCACGGGCGTCGCGGGGCTCGTGGACGGGTGGGCGATCTCGGAGCACGAAGGCGTCGCCAAGCCGGACCGGCGGCTGTTCGAGATCGCGGCGGAACGCTGCGAGGCGCCGTTGCGCGACGGCTGGATGGTCGGCGACGGCGAGGAGACCGACGTCGCCGGCGGCCGGGCCGCCGGGCTGCACACGGTGTGGGTCGATCGCGGGCGCGTGTGGAGCGGGGACGAAAAGGCCCCGGACCACGTCGTCGCCGACGCTGCCGGGGCCATCGAACTGCTGCTGGAGTGAGCGATCAGCTCTCGGAGTCGATCTTCCAGACTCCGTTGTCGTTGACCATGTGGTACGTGTGGTGGTTGGTCTGGCTGGCCCCGCCGGCGGACACGTAGGTGATGTCGGCGCTGAGCATGTCCGGGCCGATCGACTTCACGTTGCTCGCGCGCGCTGATCTGTAGTCGTCCCAGAAGTTCTGGTAGGTGGCGAAGGTCTGGTGCTTGGCGGCTTTGAAGTTGTCCGTGAGCAGGCCGAAGCCCTGTTGCAGGTCGCCGGGGATGAGCGAGAAGTAGTTCGTCAGCGCGGCCTCCATGGACTGCGGCGAGTTGACCGAACTGCTCGACGTCGTCGGTGAAGACGGCGGGCTGCTGGGTGCCGACGGGGTGCTCGAAGGCGGCGGTGTCGCCGGCGTCGTCGGCGGGTTCGTGGTCGGCGCCGGGGAGTTCGCGGACGACGAGTTGACCACCGGAGACGCGCCACCGGCGGTCGGGGTCGTGCCGTTGTTGCGGTTCACCAGCACGATCACCACGACGACGACCACCACGAGCACGGCGCCGAGGCCGGCGAGGACCATCGAGCGCCGTCTTCGGTCGACGGGCGGCGGGGCGGGAGTCGTCGGAGCGACGGCCGGAGCCGGAGCGGCCGGGAGCGGCGCCGGGACCGTCAGCGGGATCGGCACCGCCGCGACGGGCGTGACGCCGCCGTCGAGCTCGCGCAGCTCGGTGAGCACCTCGGCCATCGACGGCCGGTCCTCGGGCTTGAGCTCCAGCAGCTTGAGCAGCAGCGGCTCCAGCTTCCCCGCCTGCTTCGGCGGGTTGATCGAACCGCTGGACACGCGGTACAGCAGGGCGATCGCGTTGTCCGCCGTGCCGAACGGCGGCGCGCCCTCCACCGCCATGTAGAGCGTGGCGCCGAGGGCGAAGACGTCGGAGGCGAACATGGCTTCCTCGCCGCGCGCGACTTCGGGTGCCAGGAACGCGGGCGTACCGGAGATTTCGCCCGTCGCCGTCAGCGTGACGTCGCCGACCGCGCGGGAGATGCCGAAGTCGGTGACCTTGACGGTGCCGTCTTCGCCGAGCAGGACGTTGCCCGGTTTCACGTCGCGGTGCACGATGCCGGCGCGGTGCGCGGCGGCCAGCACTCCGGCCAGCTGCACGGCGATGGGGATGACCTCGTCGACGCTCAGCGGGCCGTCGTCGTGCAGCTTCGCCGAGAGGCTGCGCGAAGGCAGGTACTCCATGATCAGCCACGGTCGGTCCTCGTACTCGACCACGTTGAACACGGAGATGGCGTTGGGGTGCTGCAGGCGCGCGGCGATCCGGGCCTCGCGCATGGCGCGGCTCTTCGCCTCAGCGACTTTCTCCTCGCCCTGGTTCATCGGCATGAGGAGTTCTTTCACCGCGACGACGCGGCCGAGGATCTTGTCCTCACCGCGCCAGACCATGCCCATGGCGCCGCTGCCGATGAGCTCGACGAGCTGGTAGCGACCGGCGATCTGCCGGCTCTCCTCGGTCAACGAAAAACCCCTCAGTGCGACGTTCACGGACGGCGATCGCCAAGTTTTTCACGGCGCTCGCCCGGGTGTCCCTACGACCCACCGGTGGGCGCGGGGGTTGCTCCGCGTGGCCGAACCGGGACACTCTGATCATATGAGCGCCGAGGCCCCGTCATTCCGAAACGTGTTCGGCGTGACCGAATTCCGGGCCCTGTGGCTCGCGCACGTGCTGTCGGTCGCCGGTGATCAACTGGCTCGTGTCGCGCTCACGGTCCTCGTGTTCGACCGTACCGAATCCGCGGGCTGGGCGGCGCTCACCTACGCGCTGACCTACCTGCCCGATCTGCTCGGCGGCGCGCTCGGCGGCCTGGCCGACCGGTTCCCGCGCCGCACGGTGCTCGTGGTGGCCGACGTGCTGCGGGCCGGGCTCGTCGCCGTGATGGCGATTCCGGGACTGCCGTGGCCGGTCGCGGCGGCGCTGCTGGTGGTGGTGCAGCTGGCGGCGGGGCCGTTCCAGGCGGCGCGGCAGGCCGTGCTGCCGGACATCCTCGGGCCGGACCGGCTGCCGGTCGGCCAGGCGATGCTGTCCTCGACCTACCAGGCGGCGCTCGTGGTCGGCTTCGGCGCCGGCGCGGCGGTGGTCGCGTGGCTCGGCGTGACGGGCGCGCTGGCGGTGGACGCGGTGACGTTCGCCGTGTCGGCGCTCGCGCTGCGGTGGGGGCTGGGACCGCACCCGGTCGACGTGGCCGGGCGGGCTCCCGCGGCGGCTTCCCAGTGGGCTTCGCTCGTCGCGGGCTGCCGGCTGGTCGGGCGAGACCGGCGGCTGCGGTCGTTGCTGGCGATCGCGTGCTGCAGCGGGTTCTACGTGGTGCCCGAAGGCCTGGCCGTGCCGATCGCCGCGCAGCTCGGCGGCACGGGGGTGCTGGCGTGGCTGCTCATCGCCAACCCCGTCGGGTCGCTGCTCGGCGCGGTGCTGCTCAGCCGGGTGCCGCGCGTGCGTCAGGCGCGGCTGCTCGGGCCGCTCGCCGTCGCGACCAGCCTCGTGCTGCTGCCGACGGGCTGGACGCCCGGGCTCGTCGTGATGGTGGTTTTGTGGACGTTGTCCGGGATGTTTTCCGCACACGACTTGATCACGCAGGTGCAGTACAGCCTGGCCGCCCCGCCCGAGCAGCGCGGCCAGGTGATCGGCGTCGCGATCGCGGCACTGCGGGCGTCGCAGGGCCTGGCCATCGCGGCCGCCGGAGCGCTCACCCAGGTGCTCGCGCCCACGACCGTGGTGGCCGTCGCGGCCGTCGCCGGTGCGACGGTCGCCGCCCTCGCCGCCACGGCGTGGCTGCGCGCGGCGTGGCCCCGTCGAAGTCCTCTCGACGGGGCCACGCCACCTGCCACGTCCTGAACCTCACGGCTCACGTCCGATGACCGGCCCACCTCCTCGTGGTTCTCGTGGTGCTCGTGGTTCTCGTGCACGGTCGGGCTCTCTCGCGGGCAGGACTCACGTCCAGTTGTTGTCACGCATGCCTTTCACCCCCTCGTCGGGTGTCCGCCGGGCTTCGTCTCAGCAAGTCCAGTTGTTGTCGCGCACCTGGCGCTCCTCTCGGCTGGTCGGGGTCGTCGCGGTTGCGGGCGGGGTTCAGCGGGTCCAGTTGTTGTCACGCACGGGCTTCTCCTCTCGGGCTCGTCGGGGTCGCCGGCGGGGTTCAGCAGGTCCAGTTGTTGTCGCGCACCTGGCGCTCCTCTCGACTCGTCACGGACGTTGACCACTCGCCTCAGCGAGTCCAGTTGTTGTCACGCACCTGCTGCTCCTCTCCCGCTCGCCGTGTTCGTTGGTCTGACCTCAGGACCTCAGCAGGGCCTCAGCGGGCCCAGTTGTTGTCACGCATCTCCGAAACCTCCTTCCCTGCCGGCGCTTCGCCGAGCTCGTCGGTCACCAGTTGTTGTCACGCACGGCTCTACCCCCTTTCACCTCGGCTGTTCAGCGGACTTCGGCCGTCACCAGTTGTTGTCCCGCATCGCCGGACCTCCTTTCCGCGTCGCAGTTCGCCAACAGTTCGGCACTCACCAGTTGTTGTCCTGCACCGTGGACACCTCCTCCCACAGACCGCACCGAAAACACCCGCAACTCTCGACCTCAGGTCGAGCTCAACGGTCCAGACCACTCAAGCCGAGATCGTCCAGTTGTTGTCGCGCACCGTCGTCACCTCCCCGCCAGGGCCGCGCCGACCGGCGGTTTCGCGGAGCCCGCCGGTCACCGATCGTGGTTGTCGCACGTCAGTGGCTTCAGTGGCCGGAGACCGCGGATTCCCAGGTACGCCAAGGAATCGTGTCGGGCCACCACTACGCTCAGTGGTCACCTCCCCTTCGCGCGGGCCGGGCGCTGGGCTGTCCGGGCGAAATTCCCCGGCCAGGTCCCATAGTCCGGACCACGGGCGGCACACGGCGCGCCCCGTCGTTTACGGTAGAAGCCAACCGGGTGAGGTGAAGAGTGCGCGGACGAGCAAACCGGTCTGCCGGATGGTTCACGGGCTGGCGCCTTTGGCGGTTGCCCTCGTATGTCCGCATTTATGTGCTCCTCGTCAACTTCCTGGCGATCCTGGCGTCGGTGAGCACGGCGTGGCTCGTGCCGGTGCACCAGCAGGACCTGATCCGCTTCGGCGTGCTGGCCGTGTGCGCGGCCGCCGCCATCGAGGCCACGCGCCACATCGAGCGCCAGCGCGAGTACAACCGCGCGCCGACGGTCGCGTACGTCGACACCAAGGCCGTGTGGAGCATCGCGGCGGTGGTGGCGCTGCCGGCCGTGCTGGCCACGGCGATGGTCGTGTTCACGTACGCGGTGGCGTGGTGGCGCGTCTGGCCGCGCGAACGGCCCGTGCTCCCCCACCGCTGGATCTTCTCCGCCGCGTCGGTGCTGTGCGGCACGCAGGCGGCGGTCGCCGTGCTCGCGCTGGGCATGCACCACTACCCCGGCGTGCCGGCGGCGGGCTTCCTGCCCGGCCTCACCGACCTGGTCGTCATCATCTTCGCGGCCGCCCTGCGCTGGGCCATCAACACGGCGCTGGTGATGGTGGCCATCGCGCTCTCGAGCCCGCCGCGCTCGCTGTCGGACCTGTTCTCCGGCTTCGGCGACCAGCTGCTGGAAGCCGGTGCGATCGGCCTCGGCCTGGTCACCGCGGCGCTGCTCCTGCTGGCCAACCCGCTGGTGCTCACCGGCGTGGTCGTGGCGCTGGTGGCGCTGCACCGCGGCCTGCTGCTCGCGCAGTTCCAGCGCGACGCGCGCACCGACGTGACCACGGGCCTGGCCACCAAGCGCTGGTGGCGCACGCTGGCCGAGCAGTACCTCGAGCGGGCCCGCACGGGCAACGGGACCGTCGGCGTGCTGCTGCTCGACCTCGACCACTTCAAGGCCATCAACGACACCTACGGCCACCCGACGGGCGACGTCGTGCTGCGCGAGATCGCCGTCGCGCTGCGCAGCGAGGTGCGCGACCAGGACATCTGCGGCCGCTGGGGCGGTGAGGAGTTCGCGATCGTGCTGCCCAACGTGCCGACGATGGAGCACCTCGGCCAGCTCGCCGACCGCATCCGCCGGCGCATCCCGCAGGTCGTCGTGCCCCTGCCCGAGCGCGACACGGTGATCAGCGACCTGACCGTGTCGATCGGCTGCGCGCTGTACCCGGCCGAGCACCTCACGGGCGTCGACGACGTGCTGGTCGCCACCGACACCGCCCTCTACCGGGCGAAGCAGGCGGGCCGCAACCGCGTGGAGCTCGCCACACACTGAAGGACGTTCCGGACAACCCCGCCTTCTCGTTCCGACTTCGCCTGCCCCGCGTGCCACGATGGACGCTGAGGGCCGCGCCGAGGCCCGCGAGGAGGTCCGAGTGCCCGACTGGGATGGCCGTGGACTGCCGCCGGTCGCGCGGGCGCGCGTCGACCGGTTCGCTTCGTCCGGCCTGCGCACCTCGTTGCTGAGCGTCCCCGGCGCGGTCGGCGCGGAAGTCGCCGGATTCACCCCCGTGGGGGAGGTCATGGGGTGCGTCGTCGAGCGCCTCGGCTGGACCTCCGGCTTCGGCATCACGCCCAACCAGCAGGCCGCCATCTACGCCGACGCGCTCCGCCAGGGTTACCGCATCGCGCTGGACCGGCTGCGGCTGGAGGCCGAGGCGATCGGAGCGGACGGGGTCCTCGGCATCACCACGTCCGTCACGCGGCTCGACGAGACCATGCAGGAGTTCGTGGCGCTCGGCACGGCGGTGCGCGCCGAGACGCGGCAACGCCCCGGGCGCCTGTTCACCACCGAGCTGCCGGGCCAGGACGTCGGCAAGCTGATGCAGGCCGGCTGGGTGCCCGCGGCCGTCGCGATCGGCATCTCGGCGCACACCACGTTCGACTACAACATGCAGTACCAGACCACGATGTGGGCCGGGAACGTCGAGGTCGACGCCCACACCCGGCTCGTCACCGAGGTGCGGGCCGACGCGCGCAGCCAGTTCCGCAAGACCGTGCAGACCACCGGCGCCGACGGGGCGATCGTGTCGCGGATGTCGCTCGACACGTGGCAGCTGGGCGAGGTGGCCGTGGCCGGGGTGGCGAGCGTGTTCGGCACCGCCATCGCCCGGTTCCACAGCGGCGACGCCGCGCCCACGTCCGCGCTCACCATCCTGCCGCTCAACCGAGTTTGAAGGAGGCCCTGTGACGACCACGGACCCCGCCGCGCAGCACATCCCCGAGGATGCGATGCGCCGGCTCGCCGAGATGCGGCCGGGGCAGGCGACGAGCCTGTTCACGTCCGACTTGAGCGTGAATGAGTTCCTGCTCGTGCGCGAGGCCGGCTTCCGCCCGCTGGGCCTGGTGCTCGGGTCGAGCATCTACCACGTCGGGTTCCAAATGGGACGCTGGAGCAAGAACCAGGAGATGGACCGCCTGTCGGCCGCGATGTACCACGCGCGCGAGCTCGCGATGACGCGCATGGAGACCGAGGCCGACCTGCTGGGCGCCGACGGGATCGTCGCCGTTCGCCTGGAGATCGAGTTCAAGGAGTTCGGCAGCGACCTGGCGGAGTTCATCGCCGTGGGCACCGCCGTGAAGGCCGACGAACCCGGCGAGTGGCGCAACAACACCGGCAAGCCGTTCACGTCCGACCTGTCCGGCCAGGACTTCTGGACGCTCGTGCAGGCTGGGTACGCGCCGCTGGGCATGGTGATGGGCACGTGCGTCTACCACATCGCGCACCAGCGCTTCCGCCAGGCGATGAGCAACATCGGGCAGAACGTGGAGATCCCGCAGTACACCGAGGCCCTCTACGACGCGCGTGAGCTGGCGATGTCACGCATGCAGGCCGAGGCCGAGCAGCTGCACGCCGAAGGCATCGTGGGGGTGCAGTTGCTGTCACTGCCGCATCGATGGGGCGGGCACACGACGGAGTTCTTCGCCATCGGCACCGCCGTGAAGCCACTGCGCCCCGACCACCGCATCACCAAACCGCAGCTCGTGCTGCCCCTCACCGACTGATGTCCGGGTCAGAGCTCGGCCCGGCCGGCGAGTTCCACCTCCTGGTGGCCGCCCTGCGCGCCGATCGCGCCGACGTCGAGTCCTACACGCGCGTGCTGTCCGAGACCCTCGGCGACGCCCTCCCGCCGGGCATGGTCGAGATCGACCGCCGGCGCAGCTTCGCCGACCGCGTGGCAGGGCGGCTCGGGCAGCCGGTGGAGGTGCGCGTGTCGACGCCGCACCAGCTGCTCGTGCTCACGGCCGGGCGGTCCGGCGGGGTCACGGGCGAGATTCGCCAGGTGGTGCGCGGGGTCGTGATCAGCCGCCGGGACACCGACGTCGAGGAGTGGGTGACGGTACTCGCCGAGGAGCTGCAGGCGCTGGCTTCCCGGGACGCGAAGGCGCGCGAAGCGCTGGCTCGATTCCTCGGCAGCTGACCCCGGCCTTTGTGACCGGCGTGGTTGAACCGCCGAACCTTGACCCGCCTGGTTTGCCCGATTAGAACTCGGGGATGGACTGGACACTCGAGGTCGTCATCGTTCCCGTGTCCGATGTGGACCGCGCCAAGACGTTCTACGCCGAGCAGTGCGGCTTCAACGTCGACCACGACACCGTGGTCGGGCCCAACGCCCGCGTCGTGCAGCTGACCCCGCAGGGCTCCGGGTGCTCGATCGTCGTCGGCGAGGGCGTGGTGCCCCCGATGCCGCCCGGCTCACTCAAGGGCCTGCAGCTCGTGGTCGCCGACCTGCCGCGCGCCCGCGAGACGCTGCTCGCGGGCGGCGTCGACGTCAGCGAGATCCAGCTCCTCGGGCCCGACCCGGCCACGGGCCGGCCCGAGGACCTCGACAACATCGGCTTCTTCCACTTCTCCGACCCCGACGGCAACGCCTGGGCCGTGCAGCAGATCTCGGCACGGGGCAAGGGCTAATCCACGAGTGCGCCGCAGCTGATGTTGGCCGTCGCGGCGGTCATGGTGCGGGCGCGATCGGAGGCCACGAACGCGGCCACCGCGCCGACGTCCGCGAGCGTCGCGGGCCGGCCGAGCATGGTGGTCTTCGCGATCTCGTCCGTGACCAGCTCGGCGTGCGCGAAATCCGCGGGGAGCGATTCGGGCACGCCACCGGACCGCAGGGTGACGGTGCGGACGCCGTAGCCGCCCAGCTCCGCGGCGAGCTGCCGGCGCATGGCCTCGAGCGCGGCGAACGCCACCTGCAGGCCGCCGACCGGATGGGTGCGCACGGGGTCCCCGTCACCGCCGAAGACGAGCACAACGCCGCCGCCCTGGCGCTTCATGTGGCGGCCGGCCGCGCGCATGGTGAGGAACGTCGTGCGCACGGCGGTGACGACGGGTTGTTCGTAGTCGGCCAGGGACATGTCCAGCAGCGGGGTGCCCTGCACGTCGCCGTGGGTGATGGCGTTGACCGAGATGTCGAGGCTGCCGCCGGCCGCGACCACGGCGTCGGCGTGCTCGTCGACGGCCTGCTCGTCCAGGACGTCGAGCTCTTCGACCTCGGCGCGCCCGCCCGCCGCGCGGATCTCGTCGGCGACCTTGTCGAGCTTGGCGCGGGTGCGGCCGGCGAGGAAGACGCGTGCGCCCTCCTCGGCGAACGCGCGCGCGATGGCGCCGCCGATCGCTCCGCCACCGCCGTAGACCACTGCGTTCTTTCCTTCGAGCAGCATGGGCTCTCCGTTCGTCGGGCTTCTGCTTCCACCCGTGCGTCGAACGAGGTGCTCAGGAATCGACAGGATCTCCGACGTTTCGCACGACGAGCACGATCCGGCGCCCGTGCAGCTCACCACGTTCCATGCGGCCGTGCGCGTCGGCGGCTTCGGCGAGCGGCACCCGCTCCACCGCGCGCGGGCGCAGGCCACCGGCGGCGAAGCGCTCGTTCAGCGCCGCCGCCGCGTCGGCCAGTTCGGCGGCCGTCGCCCGGGAGATGACGAACCCGACCACGGACTGGTCGTTCAGGTACAACTCGCCGGCGGGCAGCACCGGCCGGCTGCGCGGCCCCGCGAGCAGCACGATCCGGCCGCGGAACGCCAGGTGCGCCACGGCGGATTCGAGGTCGTTGGTGCCGGAGGTGTCCACGTAGAGGTCGATGCCGTCCGGCAGCTCGGTCTTGCGGTAGTCCAGCGCCACATCGGCACCGCGAGTCACGCAGTGGTCCAGATCCGCCACCGACGCCGTCGCCACCACGCGCGCACCCGCCGCGGCGGCGAGCTCGATCAACGCGGTCCCGACGTTGCCACCGCCACCGACGACCAGCACGGTCTGCCCGGCCCGCAGCCCACCGTGCGTGAACAACGCCAGGTACGCCGTGGCCGCGGGGTGCACCGCGGCGACCGCGTCGAACGGATCCACTCCCGCGGGCAGCCGGTACAACCGATCCGCCGCGACGGCAACGCGCTCGGCCGCCGCACCCTGCCGTCCGCCGTGCCCGAGGCTGTTGCCCCACACCGTTTCCCCGGCCGCGAACCCGTTCGCCGAGTCCACGACGTGGCCGACGAAATCGCGCCCCAGCACGAGCGGCCACGGCCCCGGCACCGGCCACATCCCGTTGCGCACGAACGTGTCCACGGGATTCACGCTGCTCGCGACGACGTCGACGAGCACCTCACCGAGCGCCGGCACGGGATCGGGGAGCTCGCCGAAGCGGATTTCCTCGACCGGGCCGGGCTTCTCGACGAACGCAGCCTTCACTCAGGCGAAGCTACCAGCGCTGAGGCCCCGGTTCTCACGGCCGGACGGCGCCCATCGGGTTCGGGATCGGCAGGCCGCCCGCGTCGACGATCGCGCGGCTGAGGGGTTCGGCCAGCTCCAGCACGCGATCCACGGCGTCCGGGCCGAGTGCGTCGAGCGGGTCGGTGGCCAGGCGGTCGGTCATCTCCTCGACGTCACGGCGGACGGCGGCACCGCTCGCCGTGAGGCGGCCGGCGGAGTCGAGCAGGCCGCGGGAAAGCAGGCGGGCCGTCGAGCCGGCCCATTCCTCGTCGGTCCAGCCACGGGCGCGTTGGACGATCTCGCGGGTCGTGGCGCCGGCGGCGATGTGGGTGAGGCTCGCGTCGAGGCCGGACAGCCCGGCGGAGACGCCGGCGAGCACGTGGCCGTCGCCGCGGTGTTCCCGCAGGGCGCAGGTGGCGAGCCAGAGGTGGGCGAGCGGACGGTCGGGACGGTCGGCCGAGGCCCACGCGGCGGCGAGCGGACGGCCGTCGAACCGGCAGCCGGCGACGGCGCGTTCGAGCAGCCCGGTCAGTTCGTCGACCGCGGAACCCGGCGGCAGCAACCGCGCCAAAGCGGCTTCCACCGCGAGAATCCGGCTCTGGAGCACGTCTTCCGGCTTCGCGAACGTCCACGCGTCGGGCAGGGCGCGCGCGACCATCGCGGGCGCGAAGCCGTAGAACATCGACGTGACCGGCCCCGGGCCGATCGGGCCCAGCGGCGCCGCGCGGCCCGCGAAGTAGCCCATCCACCAGCCCCGCAACCCCGCTTCCTTCGCCGCGGCGGAAGGCTCGGGCGCGAAGTAGACGATGGCGTGCAGCGGCTCCAGCGCGACCCAGAACCGCCTGGCCAGGCTCGAATTCGGCTCCATGGCGGTCAGCGTACGCACGCGGAGGGCCCCTCCACCCGATGAGTGGAGGGGCCTTCCGCAGAGCGGTTGTCAGGCGAGCTCGAGCCCGTAGGACTGCAGCTCGAGGGTGAGCGGGTAGAAGTAGCTGGTCACGGTGTCGCCGCCGGACAGGGTGCCGAGGCCCTTCGAGCCGTCGTACGCCGGGCCGCCCGAGTCACCGTGGTCGGTGTGCGCGGTGGTGCCGAACTCGTGGTTGAGCACGCCGACGTCGAAGTTCACGGACTCGTCGACCGAGGTGACCTCGCCGCTGCCGCCGCCGGTGGTCTGGCCCTGCTTCTGGATCTGCTCGCCGACGGTCGGCGTCCCGGCGCTGCTGATGGTCTGGCCGGTGTTGATGGCGCCGTCACCCGAGCCGTTCGGGCGGGTCAGCAGACCGGAGTCCGCACCCGGGCAGTCGCTCTCCACCACGCGGGCGCCGGAGACGTCGCCGCCCGACCAGGTGCCGCCCTCGTTGGTGCAGTGGCCGGCCGTGAGCATCATCGGCTCGCCGCCACGGGTGACGTTGAAGCCCAGCGAGCAGGTGAACTGGCCGTTGTTGATCGAGTCGCCGTCGGCGATGTAGGTCGACAGCTTGCCGGCGCGGTGCTCGATGCGGGCGGAGTCGCCCAGCTTCGCGGCGGCCGCGGTGACCTTGTCGACGGTGGCCTTCGAGGCCGCGTCGTAGATCTTCACGACGACCTGGTTGTTCTTGGTGTCGATGCCCCACGCGGTCTGCGGCACGTTCTTCACGGCGTCGAGGGAGTTCTTGGCGTTGGTCAGCGCGGCGAAGCTGTGCTTCACCAGCTTCGTGGCGAAGCCGGCGGCCTCGGCCTTCTGCTGGGCGGCCGCATCGGTGACGTTGACGATGGCCTTGCCGTTGTCGAGGTAGATGCCACCGCCCGACAGGCCGAGGCTGTCGACGACCTGCGTCGCCTGGGTGATGGCCTGGGCCTGCATCTGCGCGAAGGCGAGCGGGCTGGCCGAAGCGGCGTTCACGCAAAGGCCGGCGGTGAGCGCCGCCGCCGAGAACACGGTGAAACCGGCGACGAACGTTTTCCGGGAAGTCATCGAATCTTCCTCCAGTTGAGCTGGACGGATCCTGCGCGAACGGCTCGCGCGACCACGGTGGGACTCCTCACACTTTTGTTGCCAGGCAACCAACGCACTACCGACGAAGGTTGGTTAATAACCAATTCATCCGGGCAAAACGGACTGCCCACGCCCGTTCGGCGCAGGTCCGCTAGGCCGAACAGCCGTGCGACCGCACCGTTCACTGGGATGGGTTACCCGCTGGGCGCCACGAGGCAATCACGGGGCGGGACTTCCGGTTAAGGTCGGCCCGTGCCCGACACCGAGCTGAGCCACACGTTCACCGTGGCCGCACCGCCCGCGGACGTCGTCGCCCACCTGGCGGAGCCGTCGAACTACGTCGGCTTGTCACCACTGGTGGTGGAGGTGCGCGATGTCGCGAGGGAAGAGGGGCTGACGCGGTACACCGCGGTGGAGCGGTTCCGCTTCTTCGGTTTCCTGCGCCACGACAACCCGATCGTCGTCACGCTCCGCACCACCGGCTCGGCGGCCGTGCACGGCGACGTGGTGTCGCCCGGCGGCGTGCGGATGGGTTACCGGTTCGACCTCGAGCCCGACGGCGGCGGCACGCGCGTCACGGACACGCTGCGGCTGCACACGCCACCGGGCCTGCTTCGCTTCGCCGCTTCACGAGCCCGCGCGGTGCAGCTCGCCCGCGCGGGCGTCCTCGCCGAGCGGCTCGGCTGAGTCCACAAAGGACTACTGCGCGGCGGAAGTCCCTTCCGGCCACTGGACGTGGTCCTCGTAACCGGTGTGCTTGCGCAGGAACGCCGCGATGAACGGGCAAACCGGCACGATCACCCCGCCGTTGGCCACGACGTCGTCGAGCGCGTAGGTGGCCAGCGTGGTGCCGAGGCCGCGGCCGCCGAAGGCCTTGTCGATCTCGGTGTGGGTGAACACCGTCTGGTCGCCGCGCAGGAGGTACTGCGTGAATCCGGCCAGCTGGTCGTCCGCGTACACCTCGTAACGGTGCTTCTCGTCGTTGCGGACCACGCGGATCTCATCGCTCATTCGTCGCTCCTCGAAGTCTGGACATTGTGGTGAACGCCGGACAGCCTGCCGTACTTCCCGGCGTGCGTTGATCTTCACCGAAGAATGACGCGGCGGCCCGGGAAACGACTCAGGCGTGATCCGGGCTGGGCCGCCCGGGCGACACGGTGCGGGCGATCGGGTGGAACGCCCGCGCGGACCTTCCGGGGCGCCGGGCGCGTTTGGTTGATTCTCTGGGTCGGTGACCACCACTGGGAAGGCCAGGACCGCGCTGTGCAGCCGTTCGCTCTGCCCGAGTTCTACATGCCCTACCCGGCCCGGCTGAACCCGCACCTCGACGGTGCGCGGGAGCACAGCAAGGCGTGGGCGTACACGATGGACATGATCGACGTCCCCCAGCACGGCACCGTGATCTGGGACGAGCACGACTTCGACTCCCACGACTACGCGCTCCTGTGCGCCTACACCCACCCGGACGCCGGAGCGACAGAGCTCGACCTCATCACCGACTGGTACGTCTGGGTCTTCTACTTCGACGACCACTTCCTGGAGCTGTTCAAGCGCACCGGCGACATCGACAGCGCCCGCGCCTACCTCGACCGCATCGCCCTGTTCATGCCGGTCACGGGCGCCATCACGGCGACCGCGGAGAACCCCGTGGAGCGCGGGCTCGAGGATCTGTGGAACCGCACCGTCCCGCACCGTTCGGAGGGCTGGCGCCGCCGGTTCGTCGAAAGCACGCGCAACCTGCTCGACGAATCCCTGTGGGAACTCGCCAACATCAACGAGGGCCGCGTCTCCAACCCCATCGAGTACATCGAGATGCGCCGCAAGGTCGGCGGCGCGCCCTGGTCCGCGAACCTCATCGAACACTCGGTCCACGCCGAAGTGCCCGACGCCATCGCCGCCTCCCGTCCCATGGAAGTCCTGCGCGACTGCTTCGCCGACGCCGTCCACCTCCGCAATGACCTGTTTTCTTACCAGCGCGAGGTCGAAGACGAAGGCGAGCTCTCCAACGGCGTGTTGGTGTTCGAGAAGTTCCTCGGCTGCACCACCCAGGAAGCCGCCGACGCCGTCAACGACCTCCTCACGTCCCGGCTGCACCAGTTCGAACACACCGCCCTCACCGAGGTGCCGGCCCTCTTCGACGAGCACGCCGTCGATCCGTCCGGCCGCGCCGAGACCTTCGCCTACGTCAAGGGCCTGCAGGACTGGCAGTCCGGCGGCCACGAATGGCACCTGCGTTCCAGCCGCTACATGAACGAAGGCGCCCTCGACTCCCGCGGCGGCCCCGAGTTGCTGGGCGGCCCCACGGGTTTGGGCACCTCGGCCGCACGGATCTTCTCCTCGCTGGTGGCCACCGCACCCCGGCGTTTGCGGTCCTTCTCCCACCAGCCGCACGAGATCGTGGGCCCCATCGTCCGGCCCGAGATCTACATGCCGTTCGACCTCCGCCTGAGCCCCCACCTGGCCGCCGCCCGCGACCACCTGGCCGAGTGGTGCACCTCCATGGGCTTCCTCGACGGCGTGGTCTGGGACGAGCACAAGATGCGGGCCATGGACCTCCCCCTGTGCTCGGCCGGCATCCACCCGGACGCTTCCCCCGAGCAACTGGACCTGACCAGCGCTTGGCTGGCCTGGGGCACTTACGGGGACGACTATTACCCGGTGGTCTTCGGCGCCACCCGGAACCTCGCTGCGGCGAAGGTCGCGACGGAACGCTTCAAGCTCTTCATGCCCCTGGAGGACGAGCCCATGCCCGTCCCCGAGGGCTCACTGGAGACCGGCCTCGCCGACCTCTGGCTGCGGACCGCCGGCCCGATGAGCCCGGAAGCGCGCCGCGCCTTCCGCAAGTCAGTCGTCGACATGTGCGAAAGCTGGCTCTGGGAACTGGCCAACCAGGCCGAGAACCGAATCCCGGACCCGATCGACTACGTCGAGATGCGGCGCAAGACCTTCGGCTCGGACCTGACCATGAGCCTGTCCCGCATTTCCCACGGGCGCTCGGTACCACCGGAGATCTACCGCACCCGGACGATTCAGGCCATCGAACACTCGGCCATGGACTACGCGTGCCTGCTGAACGATGTTTTCTCGTACAAGAAGGAGATCCAGTACGAGGGCGAGCTCCACAACTCGGTGCTGGTGGTACGCAACTTCCTGGATGTGGACGAGCAAACGGCATTCGAGATCGTCAACGACCTCATGACCGCCCGAATGAAAGAATTCGAACACGCCGTCGAGGTCGGCCTGCCAGGCCTGTTCTCGGACTTCTCCCTCGACGACGACGTCCGCGCCGCACTAACGGCCTACGCGGATGAGTTGAAGGACTGGATGGCGGGAATCCTGAACTGGCACGAGGATTGCGCCAGGTACACGGAAGAGGAAATCCGCCGCCGCCCCGGCATGCCGGAAGATGCACCCGCCACACCTGCCTTCTCGACAGGCCCGACAGGGCTCGGGACAGGCGCACTGCGCATCTCGTCCATCCTCCCGGCCGCCAGGTAACCGCGCCGAACCCCCACTTTCCGCCGGTCAAACCCATCTCCCTGGCGGACAGCGGGTCTACCCAACCTGGCTTCTCTTCAACCAGCCCCCCGACCCTTCCCCGGCCGGTCCCGACGAAGGTGAACCCACACGGCTCGGGGTAGCTTGTCAAGGTACTCTTTCCCGCCTTGACAAGCTACCCCGAGCCTTCGTGACAATTGAAACTTCGGGGAGTCATTCCTGGGTCATGTTTTTGTCTTTTGATCTTTAAAGATTAAAGATCAAAATAAGATGCAGATGGCTAGCCCCCGCTGCGCTCAATGGTTCTACGGGACTTGCTTTGTGTCAAGGCTGGAAAGAGTACCTTGACACAAAGCAAGTCCCGTAGAAGAAAGTGCTTCGCCGGGGGCCGGCCGGGGGAAGGTTAGCCGGAGAAACCGACGGCTTTGTTGGGGGGGTTGGGTTGGGAATCGTGTCTGCCGATCGGTGACCACTGCGCAGATGGCTGGCCGCCGGGCCGATGCGTCCACTGAATGGTCGGGTTGGGAATCGTGTCTGCCGATCGGTGACCACTGCGCAGATGGCTGGCCGCCGGGCCGATGCGTCCACTGAATGGTCGGGTTGCGTGACGGTGGGAAGGTGATCGTTGGCCGAATCGGGGCCCCGTCCCTCCGGGGGTCTTCGCAGGTGGTCGAGCCGCGTCCGCCAGGTGGTAGGGGTGCCCAAGGTCAACCCGATCAGGGTGCAACCCGCCACTCCTCCGGGCGTTTTCGCCCTCATCAGGTGATACTCGAGGCGTGAGAGGCTTGAACCTGCACTTCCTCGGCCACGCGACGACGCGAGTGGAGCTCGGTGGGCGGGTGGTGCTGACGGACCCGGTGCTCACGAAGCGGGTGGGGCCGTTGACGCGGGTGGTCCCGCTGCCCGACTCGTCGGCTTGGGCAGGAGTGGACACGGTCCTGGTCTCTCACCTGCATGGCGACCACCTGCACCTTCCCTCGCTCCGGATGCTCGGCGAGGCGCGGATCGTCGTGCCGAGGGGTGCGGGCGCGTGGTTGGGGAAGCGTGGAGTCCGCAATGTCGAAGAGATCGCGCCTGGGGAAACTATTCGCGACGGCGACCTTCGGATCACCGCGACGGAGGCCGTCCACTCCGGGCACCGTTGGGGACCGCGGCTCACCCATGGGCCGCAGAGCCCAGCGCTCGGGCACCTGCTCGAAGCGGGCGGCACCAGCGTCTACTCGGCCGGAGACACGGACCTCTTCGAAGGTATGAAGCAACTCGGCCCAGTGGACGTGGCGCTGCTCCCCGTGTGGGGCTGGGGCCCCAACCTCGGCCCCGGGCACCTCACGCCCGAGCGGGCCGCCGTCGCGGCGGGGCTGGTGAAGGCCGCGGCGGTTGTGCCGGTCCATTGGGGCACGTTGGCCGTGCCCGGGATCCACCTGACGAAGCAGATGAGGAAGCTCCTCGTGGAACCGCCGGAGACGTTCGCCGAGCACGTGGTCGAAGCGGGCCTGCCGACGGACGTCCTGATCACGCGGCCCGGCGCCGAAGTGACCTTGCCCGCCCCCGAGGAACGGGCGTGAACTGGGCGGACCCGTCGGCGATCGGCTACCCGGCGCTGTTCGGCGGGGTCCTGCTGGGGTCGGTGATCCCGATCGTGCCGACGGGAGCGCTCGTCGGGGCGGCGGCGGCCGTCGCGACGACGACGGATCATCTGTCGCTGCCGTTGGTCATCGTGCTGGCGATTGCCGGCGCTTATCTCGGGGACGTGCTGACGTTCGCGGTGCCCCGGCTCGGGAGTGAGCCGTTGCTGCGGTGGGTGGAGAAGCGCCAGCAGGCCGAGCGGCTGGCCAAGGGGCGGGAGCAGTTCGCGCGCCGGGGCTGGCAGTTGGTCGTGATCGGCAGGCTGGTGCCGGCCGGGCGTATCCCGGTGCTGCTGGCCGCCGGGACGTTGGGGTACCCGTGGCGCAAGCTGCTGCCGGCGGGGCTCGTGGCCTGCGTGTTGTGGGCGGTTGCCTATTCTCTGCTCGGCATCCTGAGCGGCGGCATCTTCGATTCGCCGTTGATCGCCACGCTGCTGGCCACCGTGCTCGTGCTGCTGGTGACCGTGTTGTTGACGGTGATCAGCAAACTGCGCGCGCGGGCGGCCGAACGGACTGGAGGACATCAGTGACGACACCCGCTCCGTCGAAGGGACGCCTGCTGGGCGGCGGCCGGGTCGTCGCCCGCGTGGTGCTGGTGTGGGCCGCGGTGACGGGCGCGTTGCGGCTGCTCGACATGTGGCTCGACGGGTTCAGCATGCGGTCGTGGTGGCAGCCCACCGTGTGCGCGCTGATCCTCGGGCTGCTCACGTCCGTGGTGTGGCCGTGGGTCGTGCGGGTCGCGTGGCCGATCGCGTACTTCACGCTCGGGGTGGGCACGTACCTGCTGCTGGGCGCGGCCACGTTGGCGATCCTGCAGGCCGTGCCGGGTGTCGAGCTGTCCGGGTTCGGGACGGCGGTGATCATCACGGTGGTGATGTCGGCCGTCGGCGCGCTGATCTCGAGCGCGCTCGCCGTGGACGAGGACGAGATCTTCTTCCGCCGCGCGGCGCGCCGCCGGCGCAAGCACGCGCCCGGTGCGGACCTCGCCGAGGAGCCACCCGGCGTCGTCTTCCTGCAGATCGACGGGCTGGGCTACGACACCGTGCGCCGCGCCGTCCGGGACGGGGACATGCCGACGTTCGCCGCGTGGCTGCAGGAAGGTACGCATTCGCTCACGCGCTGGCACACCGACTGGAGCTCGCAAACCGGCGCCAGCGTGTGCGGCATCCTCCACGGCTCCAACCACGACATCCTCGGGTTCCGCTGGTACGAGAAGGACCGCGACCACGTGATGGCGTGCGCGCACCCGAGCGACGCCGCCGAGATCGAGCGGCGCCACACCAACGGGCGCGGCCTGCTCGCGGGCGACGGTGCCAGCCACGGCAACCTGTTCTCCGGCGACGCCGAGCACGTGAGCCTCACGATGAGCTCCATCCCGGTCCTCGTGCCGCGCAAGGTCCGCGGCCCGCGCCACGACTCCGTCGGCGCCGGCTACCGCGCGTACTTCGCGAACCCGGTCAACGTGCTGCGGACGTTCGGCGTCGCCCTCATCGACGTCTTCCGGGAGCTGTCCGCGGCCGCCAAGCAGCGCCGCGCCGGCGTGGTGCCGCGGATCCCGCGTGGCGGCTTCTACCCGCTCGCGCGCCCGGGCACCACGGTGATCGCGCGCGACGTGGTCGTCTCCGCGATCATCGGCGACATGCTCGCGGGCCGGCCCGTGGTGTACGCGGACTTCCTCGGCTACGACGAGGTCGCGCACCACTCCGGCATCGAGCGCTTCGACACGCTGGAGGTACTGCGCTCGATCGACCAGCAGTTCGCGCGGCTGCTGCGCACGAGCCGCATCGCGCCGCGGCGCTACCACATCGTCGGGCTGTCGGACCACGGCCAGACCCAGGGTCAGGCGTTCGTCGACCGCTTCGGCGAGACCATGGAAGCCCTGGTCGGCCGCCTCTGCGGCGGCGCGCCCGTGGCCGAGCACGGCAAACGCCGGCAGGCCGAGAGCTGGCAGGTCAACGCGGCGCTCGCCGAGGCGACCACCACCGGCGGCCTGATCGCGCGCCGGCTGCGCTCGCGCGTCGAAGACGCCGAGTGCGCCGAAAACCGGCCGCGCACCACGAGCGGCTCGCCCGGTGAGGTCACGCGCGTGGCGCCCGGCGTGGTCTGCGTGGTGTCCGGGCACCTCGCGATGGTGTCGTTCACCGAGCACGAGGGCCGCGTGAACCTGGAGACGATCGAGCGCGAGTACCCGGACCTGCTGCCGACGCTGGTCGACCACGACGGCGTCGGGTTCATGCTGGTGCACAGCTCGGAGTTCGGCCCCGTCGTCCTCGGGCGCGACGGCTTGAAGCGCCTCGCGACGGGCGTCGTCATCGGCGAGGACCCGCTGGCGGACTACGGCCCGTACGCCGACGAGCTGGTGAAGCGCGTCGACACGTTCCCGCACTGCGCGGACATCATGATCAACAGCCGCTACGACCCGGAGTCGGACCAGTCGTCGCCGTTCGAGCGGCACGTCGGGTCGCACGGCGCCCTCGGCGGCCCGCAGCAGCGCGGCTTCATCCTGCACCCGCGGTCGTTCCCGGCGCCCGGCGAACCCGTCGGCGCGGAAGCGGTGCACCATGTTTTCAAGGACTGGCTGACGTTCCTGGGCCACGGTGAGCCGGCTTCGTCGGCGTCGGTCGCTGTTTCGGAGGTGGCTTCATGATCGTGTACGGCGCGAGCTGGTGCCCGGACGTCAAACGCAGCCGAGCGCTGCTCGACTCCCGCGGCGTGGCGTACGACTACGTGGACGTCGAGGCGGACCCCGCCGCCGACGAACTGGTGCGCTCCCTGCAGGAAGGCGCGCGCCGCATCCCGACCATCGTCTTCGCCGACGGCACCCACCTGGTGGAACCGTCGGACGACGAACTCGCGGCGCGCCTGTGATCCTGCTGGACCTGCCGCTGGGCACCCGCGTCGTGGTCCGCTACCGCGTCGAGGGCGGCTTCACCGACGCCCTCGGGGAGCTGCGGGACCGCGATTCTTCTTCCTGCACGGTGGAAACGAGACGCGGCCTCGTGGTGGTGCCGCTGGACGCGGTGGTCGCCGCCAAGCCCGTGCCACCCGCGCCGGCGCGCCGCCGCCCGAAATCGAGTGGCCCGCCGCCCGGCGATTTGTGACGATCGGTGCGTGTCTTTCGACGAGCTGGTGGCTGAGGCAACGTCCGTTTCCGTGGCGGGCTGGGATTTCTCCTGGCTCGACGGCCGCGCCAGCGAGCAGCGCCCGTCCTGGGGCTACCAACGCCTGATCGGCACCCGGCTCGCCCACGTCCAGTCCGCTTTGGACATCCAAACCGGCGGAGGCGAAGTCCTCGCCGGAGTTCCCGCGTTGCCGCCGCTCACCGTCGCCACGGAATCGTGGCCCCCGAACCTGGCCAAAGCGGCTGCCTTGCTGCACCCCCGCGGCGCGACCGTCGTCGCCGACACCGACGAGCCGCCCCTGCCGTTCCTGGCGGGCTCGTTCGACCTGGTCATCAGCCGCCACCCCGTCACCGTGTGGTGGGCCGAAATCGCCCGCGTCCTCCGCCCCGGCGGCACGTACCTGTCGCAGCAAGTCGGCCCGGCCAGCGTCTTCGAGCTCGTGGAACACTTCCTGGGCCCGCAGCCACCTGCCGTCCGGGGCGGCCGCCACCCCGACCTCGCCCGCGCCGCCGCCGAACGCGCCGGCCTGCACGTCGTCGACCTGCGCTTCGAAGAACTGCGCACCGAGTTCTTCGACGTCGGTGCGGTGATCTACTTCCTGCGCAAGGTGATCTGGATGGTCCCGGGCTTCACGGTCGAGGCCTACCTGCCCCAGCTGCGCGCCCTCCACGACCGCCTGCAGGACGGCCCTTTCGTCGCCACCACCACACGGTTCCTGATCGAGGCTCGCAAGCCCTGAATCAGCTCTCCCGGGCGACAGCCGCCTCGATGCCGTCCAGGAGGAGGTCCAGGCCCGACTCCAGGCTCAGCCGGGCCTCTCGTTCGAGGTAGGGCTCCTCCGACGGAACCGACGACTGCTCGGAACCCAGCTGCCCCACCAGCGGATACCGCGAAACCAAGTCCGGCACCAGCTCCCCCAGCACTGCGGCCCGCGAGGACCACCAGTCCTCTTCGGACAGTCCGGTCTCGCGGGAGACCTGGCGTGATTCGGCGGCGATCTGCACCGAACCGCGGACCGTGTTGAGCAAGGCGCCGACGATCCACCGCACCCGCGCGGCGGGCAGACCGGTCGCGAAGAGGACCCGCAACACCAGCTGCTGCATGCGGAACTCCCCCGGCCCCAGCACCGGCCGGGCGTAGGAAACCTGCAGCAGCCAGGGGTGGCGCAGGTGGAAGTCCCAGAGCTCCCGCGCCAGTGCGACCACCGCCGGGCGCCAGCCGCCGGACAGGTCGTGGTCGTCGCGCAGCTCGGTCAGGGTCTGGTCGTACATGAGGTCGATGAGCTCGGTCTTGCCCGGCACGTAGGTGTACAGCGCCATCGCCGTCCGGCCCAGCCGCTCACCCACCGCCCGCATGGACAGCGCGCCCATTCCCGAGGCGTCGGCGATCTCCACGGCCGCCGCGACGATGGCGTCCACGCTCAGCCCGGGCTTGGGCCCCGGCCCGCCGCCACGAGGCGCGACGTCCTTGCGCCACAGGAGCTCCATCGAGCGGCGGGCGTCTCCTTGCCCGGCGAAGACGACCACGAGGAACCCCCTGTGACGGCGACTCCTTACAGCATAAAGCCGGGTCAGAAGCCGAGCGCAGTGACCGTCAGCACGTACTTGCCCTGCAGCAGCTCGCCGCGCATTTCCGGCGTGATGGCGCGCGAGGTGTCGGTGTAGGTGCCCGGAGACGCGGTCTGCACGGCGTACACGAAGTTGCTCACGCTCGGGTCGACGACGAGGCTGATCGTCGGCGTCAGCGTGGGTGAGAAGCGGTTCACGGCGCGCACGTAGGTGAAGACCGAGTGCACGACGGTGTCGGCCGCGGCCGAGTCGGTGGCGCAGCCGGTGGCCGGCGCGGCGGGCAGGCCGGCGGTGGCGTCGTTGAACGCCGTGGCCACCGGGTTCGCCGTGGCATTCGGGTTGGCGCCCATCTCGGCGACGATGGCCTCGACGCGGGAGTCCAGCTTGGCCGCGACGTCACCGACCGCGGCGCACCGCAGCGGCGACGGCGGGATCGGCGCGATGGACGCCGAGGCGGGCACGGCGGCCGCCGCGAGCAGGGCCGGCGCGGCGATCAGCACGGACACGAGACGGCGGAGCGACACGGCGGGTTTCCCTTCCCCGGCGACCAGGACGAGTCACCCTAGCCAGCGCCGCGCCGACCACGACATTCCCCGGTCGGGCGTCACACCACCGTGTGGCGCCCGGCCGGTTCCACAATGGACCGGAACTACCCCGCCAGCTCGATCGCCAGCGCGGGACAGATCTGTGCCGCCTCGCGGACCTGGTCGTGCAGCTCCTCGGGCGGGTTCTCGTCGAGCAGCACGACGATGCCGTCGTCCTCGCGCTGGTCGAACACCTCGGGCGCCGCGAGCACGCACTGGCCCGCGCCGACGCATCGGTCCTGGTCGATGACCACCTTCATCTCAACAGTCCTTTCGCGAGGGTTTCACCAGGTCACCGGCAGCGAGTGCACGCCGTAGACCAGCATGTCGTGCTTGAAGTCCAGCTCCGCCAACGGCGCCGCCAGCTTGAGCGTCGGGATCCGCCGGTAGAGCGTGCTGTAGACCACTTGCAGCTCCACGCGCGCGAGCGGCTGCCCGAGGCACTGGTGCACGCCGTAACCGAACGCCACGTGGTGGCGGGCCTTGCGCGTCACGTCGAGCTTGTCCGGGTCGGGGAAGGCCTCGGCATCGCGGTTGGCGACGTCCGAAGCGGCGATGAGGCCGTCGCCCTTGCGGATCCGCTGCCCCGCGATCTCCATGTCCGCCAAGGCGACGCGCCGACGTCCCGTGTGGACGATCGTGAGGTAGCGCAGCAGCTCTTCCACGGCGTTGGCGATCAGCGCCGCGTCACCGTCGCGGACGAGGTCGAGCTGCTCCGGGTGCTCCAGCAGCGCCACGGTGCCGAGCGCGATCATGTTGGCCGTGGTCTCGTGGCCGGCCACGAGCAGCAGCTGGCCCATCGCCGCGACGTCGTCGGCCGTCATGGTCCCGGCGGCCACCTGCTCGGTCGCGAGCCGGCTCAGCACGTCGTCGCCCGGGTCCTTCAGCTTCTGCTCCACCAGCCGGCTGAGGTAGGCCAGCAGTTCCTCGACGGCGTCCAGCGACTGCTGCGGCGTGGCCTCCTGCGAGATCAGCACCTTGCTGAGGCGGTGGAACAGCGCGCGGTCTTCATACGGCACGCCGAGCAGCTCGCAGATCACCAGCGACGGCAGGGGCAGCGCGAAGGCCTGCACGAGGTCCGCGGGCTTCGGCCCGGCCAGCATGTCGTCGATCAGCTCGTCGACGATCTTCTGGATGCGCGGGCGCAGGCGCTCCACCTTCTTGACCATGAAGTCGGCGGTCAGCATCCGCCGCTGACTGGCGTGGTCGGGGTCGTCCATGCTGATGAACGCCTTGGCGCGCTTGCGCCGCGCCGCGACGCCCGGCGACTGCGGCGGGTAGCCCGGCAGGTCGGTGTCGGCGCTGACGCGCGAGTCGCGAAGCAGCGCGCGGACGTCTTCGTAGCGCGTGAACAGCCAGGGCTCGCTGCCGTCCCAGATCCGGACGCGGGACACCGGCTCGTCGTGCAGCCGCCGTTCGAGCTCGGGCGGCGGGTCGAACGGGCAGCGCCCGCGCGACATCGGGAACTCGGGCTCACGTGCGTCCGAAACGGCTTGCGACGAGGACGAGAGGGCCTCCGTCATCGACAATCCCCTCCTACGGAGAGTTACCAAACGATTGTTCGGATACTTACTGAACACATGTTAGGCAATCTGGTGGAAGGTTGGCCACCTTCGTGGACAAGATCACCGGGACGGCCGAGACCAGCCGGGGGGAAACGGGAGAAAACGCCCGGGGCTCAGACGAAAACGAGCGAGATGAGCTCGTCGACGAACGGCATGACGGAGTCGGCACCGCCCCGCGCGGGCGAGTTGTGGAACAGCGCGACGCGGCCGTGGGCGCCGACGAACGCGATCACACCGGCCCGCTCGGCGGGCACTCTGAGCGAGAAGCCCGCGGCGTCGCACCGCGCGAAGCCGGTCGTGAGCAGTTCGATGAGGTCGGGCAACGGTCCCTTCGGGTACGCGTCGGGTGTCGCGCGGGTGGCGCCGTTGGCCATCATCAGCCGGTGGTGGCCGGGGTTGTCCATGGCGAAGCGGCAGTACGCGTGGATCAGCGCGCGTACGCGGCCGACGACGTCCGCCGGGTCTTCGCTCGCCTCGGCCGCTTCCATCGCGGCGCGCAGCCGCGCGAACTCGTAGTCGAGCAGGCCCGCGACGAGTGCCGAGCGGTCCGTGAAGTGCTGGTAGATGCTCGCCGGCGCGATGCCGACGGCGCGGGCGACGCCGCGGATCGTCAGACCGTCTTCACCGCCGAGTTCGGACAGCAGCCGGCTGGCCGCGTCGAGGATCTCCCCGCGCAGCCGGTCGCCCTCGCCCCACCTGTTCCGGGTGCGCCCGGCGCTGACCTCGACTTCTTCCGGCACGTGCCCATTCTTACCGCTTGACCTGCCCGGGCGTCGGATGGGCCGCCTCGTTTCGTCGTCGACCCGTCATCTGTGGTTCACCCCGGCAGGCCGGACATCTCGATATTTTTTTCCCGGTGGACGAGCAGGAGTGGCTGGACGACTTCCAGCGGCGCGTGGACGAAATGCGTGCGAAAAGCGTTGCGTTGCAAGAAAAGCTCACTGAGGCCGAAGGCAAGGCCCGCTCGTCGGACGGCCTGGTCACGGTCACCGTCACCCCCAACGGCGCACTGAAGAACCTGCACATCGACGACCGGGCGCTGCGTTCGTCCGGTGGGGCGCAGCTCACCGCGGCCATCATGGAGACCTACGGCAAGGCCCAGCGACAGGTGTCGCGCGAGGTCGCCGACGCGCTCGAGCCACTGGCCGGCGGCACCGAGATGATGGACGTGGTCCGGTCCTTCCTGCCCGCACCGGAACCCGAGGAGGACGAGGCGCAGGACGCGCCGCGCCAGCCCGGTGAGCCCGAGGCCGAGGACCGCACTCCGCCGCCCGCGCCGCCGCGGACGCCGCCCGTCGGGGGGATGCCGCCGCAGCCCGGAATGCCGCCGCAGGTTCCGCCCATGCCACGGCAGGCGCCTCCTTCCGTGCCGCCGCGGATGCCGCCTGCTCCTCCCGTTCCGCCGGCTCCGCAGCCGGGTCCGCCCGCGCCGCCGCAGCCGCGGCCGGACCAGCAGCCGAGGCCGCAGTCGGGCCCGCACCGCCGCCGCATGGACGGCGACGACGACGAGATGCAGCCGTGGTGACGAGGGAGATGCGCTGATGGACGGGTACACCGTCGAACCCGACGTGCTGACGACGTACGCGAGTGGGCTGGACGACCGCGGCGGCAAGGTGACGGCCGCGGCCAACCGCATCCAAGAGGTCAACGGCGGCGACATCAACGCGTTCGGCGTGGTCGTCGGGCAGGTGCTGGGGATCCCGACGCGCATCGCGCTCGGGGTGCTGCACGACCAGGTCAACGGCGCCGCGAAGGCGATCACGGACCAGGCGAACAACACGCGCACGGCCGCGGACCAGTACCGCACCACGGAAACCAACCACGCGCAGGCCATCACGACAGCGGGGACCCCGACGTGACCACGACGTTCGACCCGAACGCCAAGCCCGACTTCGGCGCCGGGGTGGTGATCACCGACTCCAACAAGTTCTCCGGCGCGGGATTCCTCGACTCGTACTCGTTCCTGATCAAGAGCTGCGAAGACATGAAGACCGCCGACGACTCCGACAAGGCGGCCCTGGGCGTCTCGATCGGGCTCGGCGTGGTGGCTTCGGCCGTGGACACGGTGAAGTTCGCGCTCAACCCGCTGGGCAGCCTGATCTCCGCCGGGCTCGGCTGGCTGATCGAGCACGTGAGCTTCCTGCGCGAGCCGCTCGACATGCTGATGGGCGACCCGGATCAGATCCAGCTGCTGAGCCAGGAAGTGCACACGATCGCCGAGACCATCCGGCAGATCGGCGATGACCAGAAGTCCTCTTTGGATGGTGACATCAAGGAGTGGCAGGGCAACGCCGCCGACACGTTCCGGCAGCGCATGCAGGAGCTCGCCGCCGACCTGGACAGCAAGGCCCACGGCACCGACATCGTGGCGTACCTGATCCAGACGAACATGGCCATCATCGCCGCCGTGCGGGGTCTGTTCCGCGACCTCATCACCACGGTGCTGGGCGACATGATCTCCACGATGCTGATCGCCTTGGCCGCCGCCATCCCGACGTTCGGCGCGTCCATCGTCGCGGGCGTCGGGTGGTGCGTCACGCAGGCGACGCTCACCGCCACCTCGCTCGGCGCGAAACTGGCGGCGGTCGTCGCGCAGGCCACCCGCTCGGCCGCGCGCATCGGCACCATCGTCAAGGGCCTCAAGACCCGGCCGGGCGCCGGCGGCGCCACCGGCAGCACCCACGCCGGCGACGACATCCCCCTGACCCCAGCCCCCACCCGCGGCGGCTCCGGCGGCGGCGCAGGATCTTCCGGCGCGCACAGTGGCGATGATGCGGCCACTCCGCCGCCGGTGCCGCCGAAGGATGACGTGCCTCCGCCTGCGGGTGGCAGCGGGTCGGGTTCTGGCTCGGGCTCGGGCTCGGGTAGTGGCTCGGGCTCTGGCTCTGGCTCTGGCTCGGGTAGCGGTTCGGGCTCTGGCTCGGGCTCTGGCTCGGGCCCGGGTAGTGGCTCGGGCTCTGGCTCGGGCCCGGGTAGTGGCTCGGGGTCTGGCTCGGGCTCGGGTAGTGGTTCTGGCTCGGGTTCGGGCAGCAGCACCCACGCCGGCGACGACGCCGCCACGCCTCCGCCCTCGACCCACACCGGCGACGACGCAGCCACGCCTCCGCCGGCCTCACACGCCGGTGACGACGCGCCGCCACCCGTGCCCCCGAAGGACGACGTCCCCCCTCCGGCCGGCAGCAGCGGCTCGGGCACTGGATCCGGATCTGGCAACGGCTCCGGCAGCGGCACCCACGCCGGCGACGACGCCGCCACCCCTCCCCCGGCTTCCCACGCCGGCGACGACGTCCCGCCGCCGGTCCCACCGAAGGACGACGTCCCGCCGCCCGCAAGCCACACCGACGACGCAGCCACGCCCCCGCCCGCAAGCCACCCGGGCGACGACGTGCCACCGCCCGTCCCACCGAAGGATGACGCCCCACCCCCGGCAACGCACTCCGGCGACGACACCGCCACGCCTCCGCCCGCAAGCCACGCGGGCGACGATGCCGCCACGCCTCCCCCGGCTTCCCACGCCAGTGACGACGTGCCGCCGCCGGTACCGCCCAAGGACGACGTTCCTCCACCCGCCAGCCACACGGGCGACGATGTCCCGCCACCCGTCCCACCGAAGGACGACGCCCCACCCCCGGCAACGCACTCCGGCGACGATGCCGCCACGCCTCCGCCGGCCTCACACGCCGGTGACGACGCCGCGACGCCGCCGCCGAGTAGCCACTCGGGCGATGACGTGCCGCCGCCCGTGCCGCCCAAGGACGACGTGCCCCCGCCGGGCACTCACGCGGGCGACGACGCGGCCACCCCGCAGCCGGGCACCCACTCAGGCGACGACGCAGCCTCGGCGGGCGGCACCCAGGGCAGCCACCACGGAGACGCCGCCGCCTCCGACAACAGCCACGGCGGCACCCAAGGCAGCCACCACGGAGACGACGCAGCCCCGCCCGCCAGTCACCACGGCGGCGACGGCACGCCCCCAGGCCGCAGCCACCACGGCGACGACGGCACCCCGCCGGCGAGCCACCACGGAGACGACGCCACCACGCCGCCGGCCAACCAGCCGCCCAAGACCCCGTGGACGAAGGCGCACGAGGACTGGCTGAAGCAGCACCAGCCGGAGGCCTACGCCAAGTACAAGTACCTCGAGAACCAGCTCAAGGCGAACCACCCGCAGGCCTTCTCCATCCTGAAGCAGTGGGTCGCCGACTCCGACAGCGCCAAGGAAATGTGGGCGTGGCCGGTCAAGGGCGGCCAGGAGATCATGAAGCAGATGCTCGACATCCAGAAAACAGCCGAAACCGGCTGGGCCAACGCCAACGCCGACGGCGGCGACCAGCCCCCAGCAGACGGCGGCCACTAACCCGCCACGAAAACCACCGCGCCCCTGGCAGCCCACAAGGCCGCCAGGGGCGCGGTGTTTCGCCCGCACACCAACGACACCGCGCGAGCCACCCGACCGGACCACTCGGCACATCGCCCACACACCAACGACAAGGCACGAGCCACCCGACCGGAACACTCGGCACATCGCCCACACACCAACGACACCGCGCGACCCATCCGACCGGACCACTCGGCACACCGCATCGCCAGACCACCTAGCCGCCGAGAAGCGCCCTGCCACCGCGGCAACCGGCCGGTACCCACCAGCCGCCCACCAAAAGGGCCGGCTACGAACCCGCCATGGATCGACGGCAAGGCTGCCGAAGGAAAACCGCCGAGGCGAACCGAAAGTCAGGAAACCAGCTGCGGGTACTGCCCCGCGATGTCGCCCGACAGGCTCGCGCGCACGGCACGGCTGACGTCGTCCGCGACGATCTCGAACTCACCCTTCTCGATGCCGTCCAGAGCCAGCGCGGCGATCGACGCCGGGGCCGACTTGGGGGCCGTGATGTCCGCCGCCATGTCCGTGTCCATGTAGCCGACGTGCAGGGCCGCGACGAGCGTGCCCTGGTCGTGCAGGGCGAGGCGCAGGCCGTTGGTCAGCTGGAGGCCCGCCGCTTTGCCCGCGGAGTACGCGTTGACGTGGGGGGCGGTGAACCACGACAGCACCGAAAGGATGTTCAGGATCGCGCCGCCGCCGTTGCGGGCCAGCACGGGAGCGAAGGCGCGCGCCGTCTGCAGCGGGCCGAAGTAGTGCGTCTCCATCTCCAGCCGGACGTCTTCGAGCGAACCGTCGAGGAACGACGCGCCCGTGGAGACTCCGGCGTTGTTGATCAGCAGCGTCACGTCGCCGGCCGCTTCGGCGGCCGCGCGGATCGAAGCAGGGTCTGTGACGTCCACCGCAATCGGCACGACACCCGGCAGATCGACTGATTCCGGACGGCGCACGGCGGCGTAGACCTTCGCCGCCCCGCGCTCCAGCAAAGCGGCGGCCAGCTCCCGGCCCAGCCCGCGGTTAGCGCCCGTCACCAGCGCGACAGCACCCTTGATCTCCATCAAAACCACTCCCAACACACCTGACTTGCTATCTGCAAGTTAGCCGCCACCGACCATACGGGTTAAACTTGCTTCAAGCAAGCCAGCACGGGAGGAATCCATGGGTCGACGTTCAAGCTGGGAAGGCACGCCCTGCCCCATCGCCCGCGGCGCCGACGTGCTCGGCGAGCCGTGGACGCTGGTGATCCTGCGCGACGCCCACGCGGGCACCACGCGCTTCGACGAGTTCCGCAGCCGTCTCGGCATCGCGGACAACGTGCTGTCCTCACGGCTCGCGCGGATGGTCGAGACCGGCCTGATGACCCGCGTCCCCTACCGCGACGGCGGCCGCACCCGCGACGAGTACCGCCTCACCGAGGCCGGCGCCGCCACACTGCCGGTTATCCACGCGCTCGGCGCGTGGGGCGACACATACACGAGCTCCCCCGCTCCGGGCGAGCCGATGACGCTGGTCCACACCCCGTGCGGCGAGCTCACCCGCCCCGGCGAGAAGTGCGACCACTGCGGCGGCGAGGTGGACCGGGCGCAGCTGCGCCGCCTCGAGAAGGACACGCACGAGCAGGTCCCACTGGCTGAACCCATCGCCTGAGTCAACCCGTGGATGGTGTTGGTAAATCACCACTTTCCGGACAGTACGAAAGTCGGGTCACAAACAGGGCGTGATTGCCTAGATTCGGCGCAGCGCGCGCAAATCAGGCAAAACTCCCCTCACCCACCCGAGGAGCTTTCCGATGTCGAGGAAGTTCTTGCTGTCCGGCGCCATCGCGCTGGCCGTCGCCGCCGCCCCGCTCGTCGCGGGCACGGCCACCGCCGCCACGGCCGCGACCGACCAGGCCGCAGCCGTCGCCACGGTGTACTACAGCACCTCCGGCGCGCCGACCTTCCGCGCGGCGATCAACGCCGGCGCGGCCAACTGGAACCGCTCGGTCACCAACGTCAAGCTGGTCGAACGCTCCTCCGGGGCCTCGCTGCGCTACGTCGAGGGCAACGACCCGCGCGGCTCCTACGCCCAGAGCGACGGCCACGGCACCGGCACCGTTTTCATCGACTACACCCAGGCCCGCCAGTACGACAACACCCGCATCGCGGCCCACGAGACCGGCCACGTGCTCGGCCTGCCCGACCACTACTCCGGCCCGTGCTCCGAGCTGATGTCCGGCGGCGGCCCCGGCCCGTCGTGCACCAACGCCAACCCCAACGCGCAGGAACGCTCCCGCGTGAACTCCCTGTGGGCCAACGGTTTCCGCACGCTGGGCGCCGGCGGACCGCAGCAGCGCATCTACGAGACGCTGCCCGTCCTGACCCACTGACCCTGCTGCTTCAAGCACCCCGATGCGGCGTTCGGAGCGGTCGATGCACCGAACGCCACATCGGGGGCGTCACATGCGGGACAACAGCCGGTCGCGCGCCACTTCCAGGTGCGCGGCCATCGCCCTGCGCGCCGCCACCGCGCTGCCCGACACGAGGGCCTCGACGATGGCGCGGTGCTCCGAGATCGTCTGCTCGCCGAACGGCTGGTTGTAGTTGAGCCGGAAGAAGTGCAGGTGGCAGTGGGTGCGCGCGAACGCCTGCTCCACCGCCGCGTTGCCCGCGATGCGCAGCACCAGCTCGTGCAGCCGCGCGTCGTGCGCGGTCAGCGCCTTGTAGTCGCTGTACGCGTCGTGCGCGGGCGCGGCGGGGCACGTCGCCAGCTCCGCGCGCAACGCCGCCGAATGCCCGTCCGACATCACCTTCGCGGCCAGCCCGGCGCTCGGCGGCTCCAGCAGCATCCGCAGCGAGTACATGTCGTCGACCTCGCGGCGCGTCAGCAGCTCGGTCACCCGGTAGCCGCGCAACGGCAGGCGGCTCACCAGCTCCTCGGATTCCAGGCGCGCCAACGCTTCCCGCACCGGTGTGCCCGAGACGCCCAGCTCCCGCGCGATCTCGTCGATGTTCACGCGGGCGCCGGGCGCGATGCCGTCGTTCATGATGAGGGCGCGGAGCTGCTCGTAGACGCCGTCGGCGAGCACCTGCCGGGCCGGCAGCGCGACGAGCCCGCGCTCCGCGCCCGGCTTCACGACCGGTCCACAGTGGAGAGATCCAGCAGCAGGGCCTGCGCCGGGTCGAGCACGGGCATCGGCAGGCCCGCCGCCACCAGCACGGCACCCGGCAGTTCCACCGGCCCCTCGACCGCCCTCGTGAACCACTCCGGCGCCGCGACCTCTCGCAACGACGGCAGTCCGGCTTCAGTTCGCACCCGCACGCGATACCGCCGCGCCGGGTCCAGTCCCGGCAGCCGCACGCGTCCGGGCTGTCCCGCCGCCCCCGTCGCCAACCGCGCCCAGCAGAACAACGCACGCGTCTCCGAAACCACGCCGTGCAGGTAGGCGTCGGCGTCCGCCAGGTCCGCGCGAACCACGCGCCCGCCGTGCAGCAGTGGCCGGAACTCCTGGTACAGCTGTGCCCACGCCGTGAACGCCGCGAGCTCCTCCGGCGCGCTGCGCGTGAGGTCGGCCTCGATCCCCGCGTGGCCGAACAACGCCGTGACCAGCCGGAACGACAGGTCCGTCACGCGCGCGGTCGTGTGGCTGCGCTCGGCGCCGACGTGCGAGCCGATCACCTCCGGCGGGATCAGCTGCGCGGTCCAGCGCTGGATCGCCTGCCGTTCGAGCGGGTCGATGCAGTCCGACGCCCACACGCGGTCGGCGCGGCCCAGGATTCCCAGGTCGACGCGACCGCCGCCGCTCGCACAACTTTCGATCTCGAGCAACGGGTGGCGTTCGCGCAGCTCGTCGAGCAGCCGGTACAGCGCGAGCGTCTGCGCGCGCGAGCCGGCGCGGCCCGTGACCCGGTCGTACGCCTCGTGCAGCTCGCGGTTGTGGTCCCATTTGAGGTAGTCGACGCCGTACTCGCCCACCAGCGCGTCGAGCGATTCGAGCAGGTACCGGTAGGCCTCGGGGTGCGCGATGTTGAGCGCGTACTGGTTGCGCGAGGGCGCGCCCAGATCAACGGGTCCGAGAATCCACGAAGGGTGTTCCCGGGCGGTGTCGGAGTCGAGGTTCACCATCTCCGGTTCGACCCACAGCCCGAACTCCATCCCCAGCGCGTGCACGCGTTCCACCAGCGGCGTGAGGCCCTGCGGCCACACGGCACGGTCGACGGTCCAGTCGCCGAGGCCCGCGGTGTCGTCGCGGCGCCCGCGGAACCAGCCGTCGTCGAGCACGAGCCGTTCCACGCCGACCTTCGCGGCCAGCTCGGTGAGCTCCAGCAGGCGGTCGAGGTCGTGCTCGAAGTACACGGCCTCCCACGTGTTCAACGTCAGCGGCCGCGGTTTGCCCGTGTGCGTGGCCCGCGCGCGGTGGTACGCGTGGAACCGCGCGGCGAGCCCGTCGAGGCCTTCGTCCGACCAGGCGAAACACACCACGGGCGCCACGTACGACTCCCCCGCCGCCAGCCGCACCTCGCCGGGCCGCAGCAGCTCACCTCCGCCGAGCACGCTCGCGTGCACGCCGGCGCCTTCGGGCAGCTGCTCGGCGAACCACTTCTGGTCGCCGCTCCACGCCACATGCATACCCCAGACTTCCCCTGAGGCGAAGGAAAACCCGGGCTCGCCGACCGTCAGCAGGTACGGCGAGTCCGCGCCCGGCTTGCCTCGGCGCACTTCGCGCACGTGGCCGCCGAACGACAGCGGCAGCCGCTGCGGGCTGCGTTCGCGGCACCACTTGCCCGTGAAGTCGAGCACTTCCGCCGCTCGCCGGGGCAGTGGCAGCACGGCCACCACCCCGGCGAGGTCGTACGGTTCGGCGCCCGCGTCCGCGTGGCGGGTCACCGTGGTGGCGACCTCCAGCACCCCGGAAGGGGCCAGCCGGTAGGTCAGCTCCACGTCCAGCCCGGACGACGCGTCGGTGAGCTCCAGCGTCAGCGCACCGCCGTCCTGGGAAAAGTCCCGCAGCACCGGCCGCGGCACCGCGCCGCGGCCGGCGGTGTGGCCCGACACCGCGGGGGTGCCGGACCACATCTGGGCTTCCGTGGGCCACACGGAAAACGGGCGGGGCACATCGGGCGCGTTGTTGAGCACCGCGCCCCCGGCGGTCAGCCGCAGCGCCTCGGCGTCCACTTCGGACAGCTCGCCGAGGTCGGCGCCCCAGTGCAGCACGCGCGGCACCGGCCGGCCGAGTTCCACGGCGAAACTCGTGCCGGCGGCCCGCAGGCCGACCACCGTAGGGCTGGACATGTCCTCACTCCTGACTCCCGGGCGTTCCTAGTTCTTGGCGAGCAGCGAAACGCTCTGCTTCTCCATCTCGGGGAACACGTCGTCGTTGCGGTTGTGCGAGTAGAACGACTCGAGCAGCGGCTCCTCCGCGGCCTGCACCGCGGCACCGTTGGCGTACACCTCGGCCGGGTAGAGCGAGCCGTTCTTCAGCATCGCCGTGAACACCGACAGGTCCACGCCCTGCGGCTTCATGGCCGCGGTGGCCGCGTCCATCGAGGCCGGGATCGACGGGAAGAACGTGCCGGTCTTCGACGCGGCCGTCTGGCACTCCTGCGAACCCATGTACGAGACCCACTTCCAGGTCAGGTCGGGGTTCTTCGTGCCGGCCCAGATCGTGTTGCCGTTGGAGTTCGACGTCAGCGCGCGGGTCTTGCCGTCGGGCCCGGTGGGCGGCGCGGCGATCCCGATCTTGACCCCCGGCAGCTTCGCGAAGCTCGGCGCGGACCAGGAACCCGAGAGCTCCATGGCGACCTTGCCCGAGCCGATCAGGTCGGCGTCGCTGACGGTGGCCTGGCCGCCGCCGGTGGTGAACGTGCCGATCTTCGGCGCGAGGCCGCGGTCGGTCAGCGTGCGGATGTAGTTCACGGTCTTGACGAACCGCGGGTCGCTGTAGTTGAACTTCGTCGGCCATTCCGGCTTGTCGCCGAGGCGCCAGCCCAGCGTCGAGGCGAACGCGCTGAAGGTCACCTGCCCGATGAAGTCCTTCGCCGCGAGCTGGCCCATGCCGTAGGTGGCGACGTTGTTCTTGTCGAAGCCCGGCTGGTCGCCGCGCACGCCCAACTTGTCGACGGTCAGGTGCGCCACCATCTTGTCGAACGTGCCGCCGTCGTCGGGGTTCCAGCTGAGGTTCTGCACGTCGGCGGGGGTGTAGCCGGCCTTGGTGAGGGCGTCGGTGTTGTAGTAGAGACCGGCCGACGCCCAGTCGAGCGGCAGGCCGTACTGCTTGCCGTCGGTGAACTTCCACGAGTCGACGCCCACGGAGAACTTCTTGAGGTCGAAGTTGTCCTTCTTGAGGTAGTCGTCGAGCGGCAGCAGCTGGTGCTGGCTCGCGTAGGCCTGCAGGTACTGCACGCTGTCCTGGAACGCGTCGGGCGCGGTACCCGCGACGAAGCCCGCGGTGAGCTTCGTGAAGTAGTCGGCCACGGTGTACTGGGAGATCTTCACCGTGGTGCCGGGGTTGGCTTTCTGGAAGGCGTCTGCGCACACCTGGTAGGCGGCGGCCTGGTGGTCGTCCCAGGTCCACCAGTTCACGGTGTTGCCGCCGGCATCGGCCGAGCCACCGCCGCAGCCGGCCAGTGCTGCTCCGAGCACCGCCACCAGCCCGGTGGCGGCCCAAGTGCGGATCTTCATGGGTTTCCTCGCTTCCGCGCCACTCGGGACGCTTCTCCACTCCACTGTGGAATCCGAAACTGCGGAATCCGAAAACCGCGGATAACCAGCAGCTTCCGAAAAGGTGATTTCAGCTGCCCGGGTTGAGCAGCGGCGCGAACGTGGCGAGCACGTTCTCCAGGTCTTGGCCCCCGCCGGACTCGTGCCCGTTGTACTCCCACACGTCGAGGTGCTTCGGGCCGCGATAGGCGTTGTAGGCGCCGAAAACCGTCGACGGCGGGACGATGTCGTCCATCAGCCCGATCGAGAAGTGCGCCGGGGCGGTGGCGCGGCTCGCGAAGCCGACACCGTCGAAATAGGACAGCACCTCGAACGTCCGCTCGACCTGGTGCCGTTGTGCGGCCAGGTAACCGGCGAGCTCGGTGTACGGCGGTCTGCCCGCGATCAGCGAGGCCCGTCGGAGGTCGCACAGGAACGGCGCCTGCGCGTAGAGCGCCGCGACGTCGGGCACGAGCGCCGCCGCGGCCAGCGCGATCCCGCCGCCCTGGCTGTTGCCCGCCACCGCGACCCGGTCCGGGTCGACGACGTCGAGCGCCCGCGCGGCCTGCACCGCCCGGGCGGCGTCGGTGAACACGCGGCGGTAGAAGTACGTTTCCCGGCTTTCGATTCCGCGGGTCAGGAACCCCGGGTACGACGGGCCGCTGCCCACCGGGTCGCCGGTGGTGCCGCCCGCGTGGGCGCCGCCCTGGCCGCGGACGTCGACCTGCAGCTGCGCGTAACCCGCGGAGGCCCAGACCAGCTCTTCGAGCGCGCTGCCGCGGCCACTGCTGTAGCCGTGGAACTGCACGACGGCGGGCAGCGGACCGGGCTGGTTCCTGGGCACGCGCAGCCAGGCGTGGATGGGGTGGCCGCCGAAGCCGGCGTAGGTCACCTCGAACACGTCGAGCGTCCGCAGCGCGGTCCCGACCGGCGTCACGGTCACGTCGAGTTCGTACTTCTCCGCTTCCGCGAGGGTTTCCCGCCAGAAGTCGTCGAAGTCCCCCGGGGCTTGGTACGAGCTGGTGTAGGTACGCAGCTGCGCCAGCGGCAGATCGGTCAACATCAGAGCTCACCGTCCAGTTCGAACACTTCACCGGTGGCGACCTTGAGCGTCGTGCCGCCGCCCGGCCACCGGACCACGACGTCGTCGCCGGTCTCGCCGGACAGCCGCGTCACGCTCGCCGACACGACCTTCCCGGCCCGCCAGGTGACGTCCACCGCCAGCCCGCCCCGGGCCCGCAGCCCTCGCGCGGCACCGTCCGGCCAAGCCGAGGGAAGCGCGGGCAGCAGGTCGATCGCGCCCGTGTGGCTCTGCACCACGAGCTCCGCCAGCCCGGCCGGGAAGCCGTAGTTGCCGTCGATCTGGAACGGCGGGTGAGTGCTGAACAGGTTGGGCAGCAGCCCGCCCCACTCGGAGCCGTCCACAGGCGCGTCGCGGTGACGGTCACCGGTGAACGGCTGCGTCGCCTCGGACAGGAGCGAGCGCGCGGTGTCGCCGTCGCCGAGGCGCGCGCGCAGCGCGATCTTCCAGGCCCACGACCAGCCCATCGCCCCCGGGCCGCGGCGATCCATCAAGGCGGTCGCGGCCGCGCCGAGCTCCGTGCCGGCGGTGATCTGGCCGAGCGGGTACACGGCGATCATCTGCGACATGTGCCGGTGCTTCGGGTCCTGCTCGGGCAGATCCTCGGCCCACTCCGCGAGCCAGCCACCGGCGGTCACGCGCAGCGGGCGCAGGCGCGGCGCCGCGGCGGTGATCTCGGCCGTCACCGGGTGCTCGATGCCGAGCGCTTCGGCCGCGGCGAGCGTGCGCGAGAAGACCGCACTGATCAGCGCCGTGTCCATCGCAACAGACCAGGTCAGCGACTCGGGCTCGCCCGCCGCCGAGACGAACAGGTTCTCCGGCGACGTCGACGGGATCGTGTCGAGGAAACCGTCCGGGCCCTCGGTGAGCCAGTCGAGGCAGAACTCGGCGCAGCCCTTGAGCAGCGGCCACGCCGTCTCGCGCAGGAACGCGGTGTCGCGGGTGAAGTCGTAGTGGTCCCAGGCGTGCTGGACGAGCCAGGCTCCACCCATCTGCCAGATCGCCCACGACGGGTTGCCGTGGCCCATGCCCACCGGGAGCGCCCAGCCCCACGGGTCGGTGTTGTGGTGCGTGACCCAGCCCCGGGCGCCGTAGAGCTCACGCGCGACGTCGGCGCCGGTCACGGCGAGCTTGCCCAGCAGGTCGAACAGCGGCGTGTGGCATTCGCCGAGCCCGGTCGTCTCGGCGGCCCAATAGTTCATCTCGGTGTTGATGTTCACCGTGTAGTTCGACGACCACGCCGGGCGGAGCTCTTCGTTCCAGATGCCCTGCAGGTTCGCGGGCGGCGCACCCGGCCGGGACGACGTGGCCAGCAGATAGCGGCCGTAGGCGAACATGACCGTGGCGGTGAGCTGCTCGTCCTTTCCGGACAAGACGTCGGCGGCCACGTCGTAGGTGCCGGCGCGGTGGTGCCCGAACTGCAGGCTCGCCGCCGCGAGCAACGGCCGGAGGTCGGCTTCGTGCGCGCGCAGCAGCTCGTCGGCGCCTTCGGCCAGCGCGATCGCGGCGGTTCCGGCGGCCACGGCCTGGTGGCGTTCGCGGGAACGGGGTGCCGTGCCCGTCCAGACGTCGGCGGCGTTCGTCGAGCTGGACACCGTGAGCAGCAACCGGGTCGCACCGGTCACGCTGAGCCCACCGGCCACGGTGGACACCAGGCCGTCGGTGTCGACCCGCAGAGCGAGCGCGCCGAATGGGTCGTAGCCGGGCCGCGCCCGGTCGGCGTACCGCAGCGGCTCGGCGACCTCCGGTTCGTGCTTCGGCGCGCCGTCCACCGGCAGCTCGATCCCGAGCGTGATGCCGCTGGCTTCGACGAGCCGCGTCACCTCACGCAGCGGCGTGCTCAGCTCCACGCCGAGGTCGGTGGGCGCCGACGCCGTCAGCGACACCACCAGCGCGCCGGCGGGCCGGCTCGCCCACACCGAACGATCCACAGTGGTCTCGCCGAGCGACAACCGCTCAGTGACCACGCCGTTGGCCAGGTTGAGCTGACGGCCGTCGCTTTCGCCGCCCGGCAGCGTCACCCAGACATCGCCCCACGGCAGGAACTCCTGGCTGTACGGCCCTTCGAACGACATCAGCAGCGCTTCGGCCCGCCGGTAGTCCCGCGCCCGCACCGCATCGCGGACCTCCGCCAGCCGCCGCGGCCCGGCACCGGCGGCAACGACGTCCGCCAGCGCGTCGACCGGGCCGGCGGGAGTGCCGGACCAGACCGTCGCGTCGTTGAGCTGCACGCGGCTGCGGCCGGCGCCGCCGAACACCATCGCGCCGAGCCGGCCGTTGCCCACAGGGCTCGCCTCGGTCCACTCGAGGGCGGGCGCGGCCCAGCCGAGGCACAGATCTTCGTTCGTCACAGCAGTTCTCTCACTTGAGCCCGGTGAACCCGATGGAGTTCACGATCCGCCTGCCGAACACCATGAACACGAGCAACATCGGCAGCGCGGCGATGATGGTCGCGGCCATCAGACCCGACCAGTCGAGCGCTTCCTGTGGCGACGACTGCTTGAACACCGCCAGCGCGAGCGTCAGCGGGCTCGTGGACGTGTCGGTGGAAACGAGCAGGGGCCAGAAGTAGTCGTTCCAGGTGTTGATGAAGGTCAGCAACGCGAGCGTCGCGATCGGTGCCGAGCACATCGGCAGCACGATCCGGAAGCACACGCGCAGCGGTCCGGCACCGTCGATGATCGCGGCTTCCTCGATCTCCGTGGAGAGCCCGAGCATGAACTGGCGCAGGAAGAAGATGTTGAACGCCGAGAAGAACGCGTTGGGCAGCACCAGGCCCGCGAAGGTGTTGAGCAGGCCCAGGTCCTTCACCAGCACGAAGTTCGGCAGCAGCGTGAGCACCTGCGGCACCATCAGCGCGGTCAGCAGGACCGAGAACACGGTGTTGCGCCCGCGCCAGTGCAGCCGCGCGAAGGCGTAGGCCGCGATGGCGGAGAAGAACACCGTGCAGACGGTGAGCAGGGCCGCGTAGATGATCGAGTTGCGCAGCGCCAGCGTCAGGCCGAGCGACGCGCCGGACCCGCCCTGCGCCGCGGCTTCCGCCGGTGACGCCAGCCCGAGCGCGCGCTTGAACGCGCCGAAGGTGAAGTCGACCGGGAAGAACGACGACGGGTCGGTGGAGAGCGCGTAGTTGTTCGACAGCGCGGTGCGCAGCATCCAGTAGAACGGGAAGATCGTGATCAGCAGGATCACCACGACGTAGGCCCAGGCGAGGATCCGGCCCACGGACACGTGCTTGCGTGCGCGGGCGGGTGCCGGTCGAGTCAGCGTAACCATGTCCCCTGCCCTAGTTCGTGTCGGATTCGTTGGCGCGCGCCATGCGCAGCTGTGTGAACGTGATGGCTATGAGGAGGACGAACAACGCCAGCGACATCGTGGCCGCGTAGCCGAAGTCGAACTGGCGGAACGCCTTGTTGTAGATGTACATCTGCAGCACGTTGGACGCGTTCTCCGGCCCGCCCTGCGTGGTCACGGCCACGATGTCGAAGATCTGGAACGAGCTGATCACCGTGAGGATCACGACCATCACGAGGATCGGGCGCAGCAGCGGGATCGTGAGCCGGCGGAACATCTGCACCTCGCTCGCGCCGTCGATGCGGCCGGCCTCGTAGATCGTGGCCGGGATCGTCTGCAGGCCCGCGAAGATCAGCACCGCGTTGTAGCCCATGGACTTCCACACGTTGATCGCCGCCAGCGTCGGCACCGCCCAGCCACCGGAGCCGAGGAACAGCACGGGGTGGCCGAAGATCTTGGTGATCAGCACGTTGAGGATGCCGAGGCTCGGGTCGAGCATCAGCGACCACGTGAGGGCCGTGACCACACCGGAGATCAGGAACGGCAGGATCATCAGGCCGCGCACGGTCGTGGAGGCCGAAAGCCGGTGCAGGATCACGGCGGTCAGCAGCGACACCAGCATGCCCAGCACCACCGACAGCACCACGAAGTAGATCGTGACGAGCAGCGACTTCCAGAACACGCCGTCGGCGATGAGCTCGGTGAAGTTGGTCAGGCCGATCCACTTCGGAGCGGACAGCACGTGGAACTCGGTGAAGCTCAGGTAGATGCCGCGGAGGGTCGGGTAGGCGAAGAACACGCCGAACCCGAGGATGGCGGGCAGCACCAGCAGCCACGCGATCTTGGCGTCGTGCCGGTGCGCGGCCGCACCGGGCCGGGTCCTGCGCGGTCTGTCCACCCGGGACGCCGCAGTGGCGCCTCGCACGGGAAGGCTGTTGTTGTGCGTGGTCACCACCACGGCGTCTCCTCACTCGTGTCCGTGGGTGGCGGCTTTCACCGCCACCCACGGGGTTGTCAGGCGGTCAGCTGGTCCACGTCGAACACGCTGTCGCTCGGGTTGCCGAAGATGACCTGGTTGTTGCCGGCCATCAGGTAGATCGGCACCGTGATCGTGCGTGCGGTGTTCCAGTCGTTGTCGTTCGTGCCCGGCGCCGGCAGCCGGAACGAGCTGCCGTTGACCGTGACCACGGCCGAGCGGCTGGTGTCACCGTCGACGTAACCGAGCTTCACCAGGTACGTGCCTTCGGCGGCGACCTTGATGTTGTTCATGGTCAGCAAGCCGCTGCCGCCGATGTAGCCGACCTTCTTGCCGCCGGAGCAGGCGCAGTCGTACACCGTCGCGCCGCCGCCGGGGCTGCCGTTCTCCGCCTCGTAGACGACCGGGCCGGAAGCCGCGGGCGTCACGTAGGACACCGCGGTGCTCGCGGCGGAGCTGCGGCCGAGGCGGTCGTGGGCGACCACCGTGAAGGTGTACGACGTCGAGGGCTTGAGGCCGTTGACGGTCGTGCTGGTGCCGGTGGCGGAAGCGACCTTGCGGCCGCCGGCGAACACGTCGTAGCCGGTCACCGGGGCGAGCTTGCTCGCCGAACCGTCCCAGGCCAGCGAGACGCTGGTCGGGGTCGAGGCCGTGCCGTGGACCACGGCGGGAGCCGAGACCTGCACCGGGTTGACCGGGGTCAGGCGCAGCAGCTTCGAGCCGTGGACGGGCAGGGTCGCGGTGAAGGAACCGTTGCTCAGCCCCAGCTCCTGGTGGCTCCAGAGGTCACGGGCCTTGGCCGCGCCGGTGAGGCCGAAGTCGCCGAAGTTCGCGGTGACCGACGCCGGGGCCGAGCCGAGGTTGAACAGCGCTACGGTGTAGCTGCCGTCGGCGTTGCGGGCGTACCAGACCTGCTGGTCGCTCTTCTGGCTCACGGGCTTGGCCGGCACGCCGGCCTGGTCCACGGCGATGACCTCGTCGTTGGTGAGCAGCTTGGTGCCGTAGTCGTCGAGCTGAGTGAGGTCGTCACCCAGGTAGAGCGGCGCGGCTTCGATGGCCCACAGCGTCATGTAGCTCTGGCGCTCGGCCTCGGTGATCCCGTCCATCTTGCCGCTGCCGACGTCGAGGGAGTCGAGGTTGTTCCAGTGGCCCGGGCCCGCGTCGGGGATGTACTGCACGACGTCGTTCCAGCGGCCCTTCACCGAGTTGTTCCAGGTGACGAGGGTGTCGCAGTAGCACTCGACGTCGGTGTCGATGCGCCAGCCGTTGGAGTTGGCCTTCCAGGTGTCGATCTGGTTGTGCGACAGGGACCACGACAGCACGAACTGCATGGGCCGGCCGGTCTTCTTGAGCGCGGCGGACCACGCCTTCACGTCGGGGGTGTTGTCGTGCGCCGCGTCACCCTTGAACGAACCCGGGCCGACGCCGTCGAGCTTGAGGAAGTCGACGCCCCAGCCGGCGAGCACGTCGGCCTCGGACTGGATGTAGGCCTGGGCGCAGGGGCTGGCGAAGTTGATCTGGTACGACTGGTTGTCCCACCCGCTGGTCTGGCGCAGGTCGGGGTAGACGAGGTCGCGCGTGTGGCAGTCGGTGGTGCCGAAGATCGGCGAGTTGCCGTCGTTGTAGGCCTTGAGGTCCAGGCCGACCGCGAGGTAGGAGCCGAGCTTGAGGCCCTTCTTGTGCACGTAGTCCGCGACGTACTTCATGCCGTCGGGGAACTTCTTCGCGTCGACGACCGGGCGGCCGTACTGGTCGAAGGAGCCGACCCAGCCGGCGTCGATGTTCACGTACTCGTAGCCGTGCTGCTTGAACTTCGCCGCCAGGATGTCGGCCTGCTGCAGCACGTGCTCTTCGTTGAGCCAGCTGCCGCCGCCGGTCGGGTTCACGCCGGGGTAGTTCGTGGACTCGAGGCTCCAGCTGCTCCAGCCCAGGTAGGGCTTCTGGGCGATCTGGGTGCCGGCGTTGTTCGGGGCGGCGGCGTCCTGGGTGGGAGCCGCCGGTGCGGCGGTGGCGGGGATCTGGATCGCCGAAAGCGTCAGCACCGAGGCGGCGATCCCGGCGAGCACGGCGAACTTCCGTCTCCCGGTTTTGCCCGATGTTGGCCTGACAACCATGACCACTCCTTTGAGGTCGGACCTTGGCACCGGACGGCCCGCGCGCCGCCCGGCGTTCCTGCTGACTTCAGCCACTTCGGGGGTTGGGCTTCAGTCGCTGTACGCACCCAGACATCGGAGGTCCTGGCGCGGAAAGGCACCCGTTGACGGTGTCCGTCTCGAAGAGGCTCTTGGTGCGAGGGAGCGACGGAACGCCGTCCCGCGTGCCGGGACACCGTCCTTTCGCCCTGCTGCCACCACAGACACCTCTTCCGAACCAAAGATCCTATAGGATATGTGAAACGAGATTCTTACCTCGCGCTTCGGCGGTGTCAACGAGGCCGGGGACAAAGATCTGACGAATACGGCTCCGCGTCCAGTGGCCACGAACACGGGCAGAATTAATTTGACAACTGACGGTGAGAGCCGCAGGTGAGAGCACCCGGGGTCCGGCGCTTCGTAGTCACGATCGTTATCTGTCGGTGGCGGCGGATAGCGTCGGCCGGGTGCTGAAAACCCTTGCCGTGGAGAACTACCGGTCGTTGCGTGATCTGGTGCTGCCACTGTCGGAGCTGACGGTGGTGACCGGCGCGAACGGGAGCGGAAAGTCGAGCCTCTACCGCGCCCTGCGCCTGCTGGCCGACGCCGCGCACAACGGCGCCGTCGCGGCTTTGGCCCGCGAAGGCGGCCTGCCCTCCACGCTGTGGGCCGGCCCGGAGGCCATCGGGCGCGCGGTCCGTTCCGGCCGCTCTCCCGTGCAGGGCACCCGCCGCACCCAGCCGGTCGGCCTGCGGCTGGGCTTCTCGGGCGACGAGTTCGGCTACGCCCTGGACCTGGGTCTGCCGATCCCGAGCTCGTCGATGTTCTCCCTCGACCCCGAGTTCAAGCGCGAATGCGTGTGGTCCGGCCCGGCGTTGTCCCCGCGCACCCTGCTCGCCGATCGCGCGGGCCCGACCTTGCGCGTCCGCGACTCGGCCGGCGCGTGGCCGTCCGAACCGCGGTCCATCGGGCTGTCGGACAGCATGCTGAGCTCGTTCCCCGCCCCGGAGCTCCTGTTGCTGCGCGAACGCGTCCGCGCGTGGCGGTTCTACGACCACTTCCGCACCGACGCCACCGCCCCGGCCCGCGAGTCCCGCATCGGCACCCGCACCCCTGTCCTCGACCACGACGGCGCCGACCTCGCGGCAGCGCTGCGCACGATCCAGGAATCTGGTGACACCGCGGCGCTGGAGTCCGCCGTTCAGGATGCCTTCCCTCGCGCCTCGGTGGACATCACTTCGGCTGACGGTCGGTTCGAGCTGCGGTTTCAGCAGCACGGGCTGCTCCGCCCCCTTACGGCGGCCGAGCTTTCGGACGGGACGTTGCGGTATCTGCTGTGGGTCGCCGCGTTGCTGAGCCCACGGCCGCCGGAGTTGCTGGTCCTGAACGAACCCGAGACGAGCCTGCACCCGGAACTCCTGCCGGCCCTGGCGGCGCTGATCACCCGGGCAGCCCGCCGCACGCAGCTGGTGGTGGTGTCGCACTCCCAGCCACTGGTCCGTGCCCTGGACTCCACGGGCGCGGCCTTGCTGGAACTGGAAAAGGACTTCGGCGCGACTGTCCTTTCCGGACAGGTTCGCCTGGATCGGCCTTCGTGGCACTGGCCGAAGCGGTGAAGCGGCGGCCACGGAAACCCACCCGGGAACAATCTCCGACTCCGCGCACCTTTCAGGCGCCAGTGCCGCCGTGGCCCTGCGCGGCGAAAATCGGTTGCCCACCACCCCGTCCACAGTCAGGCTTCCCGGCATGACCACAACCACCGCACCGCGCGCCACGCTGATCGCCCCCGTTCGGGTGCGGCGTGGGCAGCAGTGCGCGCCACGGGGGTGCGGCCGGGCGCGGTCGTGACGTCGGCGGTCGTCGCCGGGGCTCTCGCGGGGTACGGGATCGCCGTGCCGGTGGGGGCGGTCGGGGCGGTGCTCGTGGGGCTGGCGGCACGGACGTCGCCGCGGGTCGCCGCGGCGGCGGCGCTCGGGGTGGCCACTGCGGATGGGGTGTATGGCGTCGTCGCGGTAAGCGGTGGGGCGGCGCTCGCACCGGTGCTGGCGCCGGTGGCGGGGCCGTTGCGGTGGGCGTCCGTGGTGGTGCTCGTGGCGCTCGCCACGCACACCGCGGTGGGCGGGTGGCGGAGGTACCGCGCCGGTGAGACGCCCGAAGCCGAGGCCGCGCCGCCCGGTCCAGGACGCGCGTACGTGAGTTTCCTCGGCCTCACCCTGCTGAACCCGGCGACCATCGTGTACTTCACGGCCCTCGTGGTCGGCGGCACGGCGGCGGGTGCCGTGTTCGCGCTGGCCGCGTTCGTCGCGTCGGCGAGCTGGCAGCTGCTGCTCGCGGGCGGTGGCGTGCTGCTGGGCCGCGTGCTCGCCGGCCGTCGCGGGCGGTTGGGGACCGCGCTGGTGTCGAGTGTCGTGATCGTCGTACTGGCCGTCCGGCTGGTCTTGCCTGAGTGAGCGATTTACATCCGCGCCGGCAGCCGGTAGAGATGATCATCAAGTGACCCGGAGGTTCCGACGATGGTGCGTCCTGCCGTAGTTCTCGCGGTGCTGCTGTTCGGACTTTCCGGGGTGACGCCCGTCGCGCAGCCGCAGTGGCACCGGCAGACGCCACCGTTGAGTACACCGTGGACAGACACCGTCTCGCCCACCAACGCGCTGCCCGAGTACCCGCGCCCGCAGCTGACGCGCGACCAATGGCAGAACCTCAACGGCGTCTGGGAATTCGAGCCGGCCCGCACCGCCGAGCCGCCCTTCGGACGGCAGCTCGGTGAACGGATCCTCGTTCCGTACCCCGTCGAATCGGCGCTGTCCGGCATCATGCGCCACGAGACGCGGATGTGGTACCGCCGTACCTTCGACGTCCCGGAAACCTGGCGCTCGCAACGGATCCTGCTTCACTTCCAGGCGGTCGACTACGACACCACCGTCTTCGTCAACGGCCACGAGGTCGCCCACCACACGGGCGGCTACGACTCCTTCACCGCCGACCTCACCGACGCCCTGACCACCGGCCCGCAGGAACTCGTCGTCGGCGTCACCGACACGACCGGCAACGGGCAGCCGCTCGGCAAACAACGCGCGCCAGGTGCCGGGGTCTTCTACACCCCGTCGTCCGGAATCTGGCAGACGGTCTGGCTCGAACCCGTGGCACCCGTGCGCATCACGCGAGTGGACACCACTTCGAACACCACCACCGGCGAGGTCACCCTCACCGTCCAGGGCGCCGACGGCACGCCCTTCCGGGCCACCGCCTCCGACCACGGCCGCGTCGTCGCCCGGGCCGAAGGCACCGCCGGCCACCCCACCACGATCACCCTCCCCCACCCGCGCCTGTGGTCACCCGACGACCCGTTCCTCTACGACCTCCGCGTCACACTGTCCACAGGAGACACCGTCGGCTCCTACCTCGGCCTGCGGTCCGTCGAGGTCGAAAACCACCGCATCCTCCTCAACGGCAAGCCGTTCGTCCAGCTCGGCCCGCTCGACCAGGGCTTCTGGCCCGACGGCCTCTACACCGCCCCCACCGACGCCGCCCTGGAATTCGACCTGCAGCAGGAAAAAGCGCTCGGTTTCACGATGGTCCGCAAGCACCTCAAGGTCGAGCCCGACCGCTGGTACTACCACGCCGACCGCCTCGGCCTCCTCGTCTGGCAGGACATGCCGGCGATGACGGAGAACGTCACGCCGACCCCGCAGGCCCGGGCGAACTTCGAGTCCGAGCTGTACCGCGTGATCGACCAGCACCGCTCGTTCCCCTCCATCGTCACGTGGGTCCCCTTCAACGAGGGCTGGGGCGACTTCGACGTCGCCAGCGTCGCCAACGAGATAGCCGCCTGGGACCCCACGCGCCTCGTCGACGCCGAATCCGGCGTCAACTGCTGCCGCTCCCAACCCGACACCGGCCACGGCGACCTCCGCGACGACCACACCTACCCCGGCCCCGGCACCCCACCGCCGGACCCGGTCCGCGCCACCGTCGAAGGCGAATACGGCGGCCTGGGCCTGAAGGTCCGCGGCCACGAGTTCGACCCGTCCGGCAGCTTCGCCTACGAACTGGAACCCGACAGCGCGGCCCTGACCAGGCGTTACGTCCAGCTCCAGCAGCAGCTGGCCACCGAGGTCCGCCGCGGCCTGTCCGCCGCCGTCTACACGCAGCTCACGGACGTCGAGAAGGAGGTCAACGGCTTCCTCACCTACGACCGCCGGGTCCGCAAGCTCGACTTCGCGGTGGCCAGGAGGGCGAACCTCGCGATGCGATCCGCGGCGATCCGATGACCCGTTCGCCAGCCTTCCCCACGCCTGATCCCATACGGTCGGAGCATGACCGAAGAAGAGCGTTACGCACTCGGCCTCGAGACGATGAACGCCGTGAACGAAGGAAGCGCCCAGAAGGTGCTGGACGGGCTGGGCGACGTCGCGCCCGAGCTGGCGCGGCAGATCGTGTCGTGGGGCTTCGGGGAGATCTACTCACGGCCGGCGCTCGGACCGCGGGACCGGCAGCTGCTGACGATCGGCATGCTGACCGCCATGGGCGGGTGCGAGCCGCAGCTGGAGCTGCACATCGGGACGGCGCTGAACGTCGGCCTGACGCCCGCGGAGATCGTCGAGGCGCTGCTGCAGTCGGCCGGGTACTGCGGGTTCCCGAAGGCGCTCAACGCGACCGCCGTGGCGAAGAAGGTCTTCGGCGAGCGCGGGCTGCTGCCGGTGCGTGAAGCGTGAAGGTCGTGCTGTTCGGGGCGACCGGGATGGTCGGCCAGGGCGCGCTGCGGGAGTGCCTGCTCGACGACCGCGTGGAGCGGGTGCTCACGGTCGGGCGGACGGCGACCGGCACCCGGCACCCGAAGGTGACCGAGCTGGTGCCCGGCGACCTCGACGACCTGAGTCCGCACGTCGACGAGCTCGCGGAGTACGACGCGTGCTTCTTCTGCCTCGGCGTCTCCTCGGCCGGGATGCCGGCGCAGGAGTACGAGCGGATCACCTACGGGCTCACGCTTTCCGTCGCCCGCACCTATTCGACCGCGCGGCCGGACGCGACCTTCATCTACGTCTCGGGCGCCGGCACCGACAGCACGGAACGCGGCCGCGTGCGGTGGGCGCGGGTGAAGGGCGCCACGGAAAACGCGGTGGCCCGGCTGCCGCTCGACGCGTACGCGTTCCGGCCGGGCTTCATCCAGCCGCAGCACGGCATCACGTCGAAAACGCCGCTGTACCGCGGGATCTACCGCGTCACGACACCGATTTTCCCACTGCTCCAACGATTCCCGGCGATGTTCATCACGACCGAGGTGCTCGGGCGCGCGATGATCTCGGTCGCCGCCGAGGGCTACCCCCGGCGAATCCTGGAGTCGCGCGACCTCAACGACGCCGGGCGACGAGACCGGCCAGGAGGTTCGCCAGGCCCTCGGTGAGGTTCTCCGCGAACAGGTCGACGCCCGGCGCCACGCCCATTTCCGCGCTGGCCGTGGCGACGGCCTCGGTCGGGTTGGCGTAGGGCCACAGGCCGGCGACGATCACGAACACCGCGCCCGCGAAGTGCCCGGCTCCGGCTGGTGAGAGTTCCGGGACCTGGTCGCGCACCAACCCCGCCAGCCGGTCGAGGTTGGCGGCAGCGCGGTGTTTGAAGCTGCGCGCGGTGTCCACGGAGATGTTGCGCTCCAGCACCGACGTCATGGAGCTGACCAGCTCGCACAGCAGCCGGTCTTCCTGCAGCGTGCGGGCGATCGTCACGGCCACGCGTTCCTCGCGCACGAAGCCGGGGCCGTCGACCGACACGACGGTGAGCGCCCGCGCGGCGACGTCCAGCCACCGCCGCCACACGTCGTCGAGCACCTCGAGGAAGATCGCTTCGCGGCTGTCGAAGTAGCGCAGCACATTGGACTTCGCGAGACCGACGCGGTCGCTGAGCTCACGCAGGCTGATGTCGGCGACCGGCCGTTCGCGCAGCATCGCCGTGGCCGTCGCGAGGATCGTGGCGCGCCGGGCCTCGACCTGCTCGGGACGGCGGGCGCGCTGGAAACCCGTGCTCACGGGCCCGAGGTTAGCAGCCCAGCAGTCTGTTAACCCGCCGGGAAGGCCGCAAGGAACCAGCGTCCTCTTGCGCCGAACTCCGTGGTCCAACTCCCACGAACTCGCCGACGTCCGGCTTCCCGAACGTCCGCGAGCCCAGGGTGCCGTGCCATTCGTTACCAATCCGACCACAGTCACGGCTTGGCGGCTTGCGTAGCAACGGTCACGTGGTGCCCGGGGTCTGCCTGCTTTTGGTCGAATTGGTAACAGCGGGTCAGGAGATGACGAGGCTGGCGATCTTGCCGTCGCGCAGGTCGATCGTCATCGTGCCCGTGCCGTTGAAGCGGTTGCTCTTCACGCCGAGCGTGAGGACGTAGTTGTCCGCGCCCGTGCCGGGCTTGATGCCCTTCACCGTGAAGTTCGCCCCGACCCCGATGTTGTCGGTTTCGTTCCAGCTCAGCACGCCTTCGTGGCCGTGGAACTTGCGGCCCCAGTCCTCGAGGAACGCGTCGGAGGTGAAGGCGTCGACGAAGCTCTCGGCGTCGGCCTTGTTGGTGGCGTCCACGAACTGCCGGATCGCGGCCGGCACCTGCGAGGAGTCCGAAGTGGTCATACCCGGATTCTGCCCGGCGGGGGCCGTACGCGCCTCCCCCTCACGGGACTTGACCCGCCGGTAGCTCCAGATCAGCAGGGCGAACAGGATGACCCCGGAGAGAATGATGCTCGACCCGGTGCTCCAGCCGCTGAACGGCAGCCAGTCGACCGTGCCCCACACGATGCCGGCGGCGAAGAGCGCCAGGCCGGCGAGCACCGAGCCGGCGATCCGCAGCGGCGAGGCCACGCTGTCCTCGGCGGCCTTCATCGCTCGGGTGCGCACCGGGTCGACGAACCGTTCCAGCGCCGGGAACTGCGAGGCCAGCACCACCAGTCCCGCGAGCACCAGCAGCAACCCGGGTCCCGGCAGCACCAGCAACGCGACCCCGACGAGGAACAGCAAGCCGCCCGCCACCGCGGCCATCGCCTGCTTCACCGGTTTGCCGAGTTCCACGCGGCCCCCTCTGTCCGTTTCAGCCAGTGTGCCTGGCTCACGGACCGGACGCCCGGAGAAACTCCGGACGGGGGGGGGGGGGGGCGGCGGGGGGGGGGGGGCCGGGCGGGCGGCGGGGGGGGGGGGCGGGGGGGGGCGCGCCGGGCGGCGGGGGGGCGCGCCGGC
>NZ_JBFAQX010000017.1:0-173422 GCF_040678995.1 Amycolatopsis sp. NPDC049253
GCAACCGCCATTGCCACCCGAAGCGTCACTTCGCAGTCAACTCGAAGATCCGCCGCCCGGATTACCTACCCAACGTTGCGTGACGCAGCACTAGCCCGGCGGCCACTTCAGCTTTGGCCTGCTGGTGGCCAACGCTGCACAACACCAAGAAGTCGAACACGTGTTCTATTTCAACCATGTGGACTAGCCGAGGACGCTCCCGCCCAGCATCCGACCTCAAGAGGTAAGCGTGCGCGTCGGGTCACCGCGGCCGACGCGAACAGGCAGCGCGTCCCGGACTGCTGTGACGATGAGGTGATGCGAGCGACGCGAGTCTGACATAATCAGTTGGTGAACGACGAGTTTGTATGGACCCCACCTGGCGCAGACGAATCCGAGCTGGAAACTTTCTTGGCCCTCCGTGACGGCCTACCCTCACATGCAAATGAGTCAATATATCGATGGCTGACCGGAAACCAATACGAAAGCCATGTTATACCATGGTCGTTCATGCTCGAATTTCAGCAATCCATTCGCGTTGATTTAGGTTTCTTGGCGGCACAGTTCACCACTATTTCCGATGCATATAAGGTGTTTCGCCAGCTCAGTGACACTCATCTAACGTGGCTCGTCGACTTCGAGCTATCTAGGATCACCGCCATTCAGGGTAACTCCCGAGCGCCCCAGCGCGTGCAAGACGTGGAGAAGATACTCAGGGACTCTGGATCGAGCTGGACCGTGAAGGCAATCCAGGGTCGATACCGCCTTGTCGAGGTGCTGCCGAGCGCAGTTTTAGATGTCGTCGAATCGACTCTTTCAGTCAATGGCAAATCGAGTGAAATGCTTCGCTCAGCATGGAATTTTGCCTTTGGCGTTAACCCGAGTCCCAGTCATGCGTATTTCGACGCCGTGCGCTCAGTAGAGATTCTCTCGTGCCCCCTTATTTCACCGCGAGACACAACCGCAACACTGGGCAAGGACATAAGTGTTCTCCGAACCAGCCTGCACAAATGGAGGTTTGCGATGGCAGACTCCAAAGGCGGCACCTCTGTCGACAAGGTCGTCTCCATGATGCAGCTTCTCTGGCATAGTCAGACAGATCGTCATGGGCGAGGTGACTACGAGGATGTTTCGCTCGAAGAAGCGCAGTCTGCGGTGTTGCTCGCGTCGACCCTTGTGGGTTGGCTTGCCAAAGGAATGCTGCGTCGCGTCGAGTCGACGTGACGTCCAGGGGCCAGGAAGGCCAGCGCAGCAGCGCGGGGACAACCTGGGGACAGCAGAGCGTGCAACAACGGAGTAACCGCAGGACGCGGGAGACAGGAGAATCATCGGGTTATGCTGTTTTCGCAGGTCAACGGTGTGCCTGAGTCCTGGGGGTCGAGTATGACGTGATGCAATCGCAAGGCGCGGCGACAGCGGGTTTCCGGATTGTTGACCCCGGAAACCCGTCACTCCTGACGAGTCAGCTCACTCGACGACGTCTGCGAGCCACCAGACCTGCCTCAAGCTCCGCCTCCACCACCACACCAGTATCAGCGATCACGCCGATCACCTCGGCAGCCAGCGTGTACATCTCGTATCCCGGCAACATTTCAGCGGATGCAGGATCAATCCCTGAAGCTCGCATCTCGCCCACAAGCACATCCGGGTCTCTTCCTGTTCGCCTCGCAGGATTGGTCGGTTCAAACCGACACTGCGACTCGCCGTCGCGCCAGTAGCCGAAACTCTCCATCCCCGAGCCGGTCCTATAGACCTGGACGACACGTCTGCGACTTCGGGAGTGCCTCGCCAGGATCTCGTCACGGACAGCAACCAGCGACTCAAGCTCGATGACGAGGGCCCAAGATCCAATGTCCGCGACACGAATCCCCTCGCGGTCATCGCCGACCGCGATGGCCAACTGCGTAGACGACATCCGCGAGTTGGGCTGCTCCGCGTGGAGAACTTCAAAGATCGGCGTCGGCGACAACCTTTCAACAAACGTCGTACAAACCATGACGACCGACGGATCCTGTGTCCACCCGAATGGGTCGTTTCCACCATCCGGCACGCCGGGATCGTAGCGCGTCACGCGCAGCGAAGTCTGCGGGTTTGCCCAGCCCCTGCGCACGGCCGGCCTGCCAGACCTGGGAGGTCGGGCAGCGGCATGGCCGCGAGCTTCGAGTACCGGGCCGCCTCCGGTACCCAAGTCGGGGCGTCCGCGAGGAAGTTGCCGTTGCTGGATTGCGCGTCCTCATCCGAGAGTTCGACACCGTAGCGCGCACACCGACCACAGGTGCTTCGGCGAGGGCGAGCTGCCAGGCGTGCTGGGCATGACGGTTCTCCAATCAAGTAAGCGGTGCATCGGTAGTGCTGTGCCGCACACCGCGCTGGGTATGTACGGCGCAGGGGCGGCGGTCCCGCGGGCTAGAACTGTCCTCAAATAGTCCGTTACGCAAGAGTTAACCCTTTTATCTAGACCATTCAGTCGATCAAGCTTTGCGCCTCTGGCCTCCGTTTCACCCTCACAGACGATTGTCACTGACGATCAGGCGCCTATAGCGTCATTAGAGGTTCAAGAAAACTCTTGAAAGGAATTCGCGGGGGAACAATGATTACCAAATGGAGAGCAAGACCTCTAATTCTTATTGGAACCACAGTTCTACTGACGGTTTCCTTCATTTCATCCGGCGCAGCTCAAGCAAGCAATGATTCTGAAGTTTTAAAGCAAATTACCCTCGATAATTCCAGCGCTGGGCGCCTAGCGGATACCTTAAAACAAGACGCTGCAGGCTTCGGCGGGATCTACTTCGACAAAAAGTCACAACGATATGTGATCACAACACCATCGATAGACAAATTTGATGCCATTGCAAAAAAAGTTCAAAGCATCAGCAGTAGCACACAAACTGTCCAACAGTTTCCCGTCGAAGTGAAAACGGCAAAGCACTCTTCCGCGGACCTGAACGCGATTGTAGATAAACTTCGTGATCCAGCCAACGAATTGCGCCTACGCCTGGGCGACACGCTCACTGATTGGGGTATCGTAGCGTCCGATAACAAGGTCCGCCTCGATGTAACTCGGCTCGACACGTCGATCGTGGACTTCGCAGATCAACGCTACGGAGACGCTGTCGAATTCCGTGCCACCGACGCCAATCGTGTGGCAACTCGGACAGACAAAGTGAATTCGGTAGTCCGAGTCGCGACCACGAAGACAACCAGTGCTACCAAAGCTGCGAAGCTGGATGCGGCTCCGGATCGCTTTCTTGACGGAGTCCCATATTGGGCAGGAGACCGGATTGGATACTACTCCAACGGTGTCGTTACCCAATGCACTTCCGGCTTCGTCGCCCAGGCGGGAATGTTCACCGCAGGTCACTGTTTCGATCAAAACGTAACAGTGGAGCAGGGCTACGTCAGCGGTGGCACCTTCTACACCACTGGAAATATGGGTGCCGTAACCGCGCGCGCCTGGGGAAACAACCAAACGGATGCCGAGTCCATCGATCCTAACGCCTCGAATCCACCGGGTTACGTCGCACCAGCCGTCTACGTCACTGATAACGATGCCTTGCCGGAACACGCCATCTCTTCGACTATTTCAGGAAGCAGCTTCTGCACGGATGGATCCTTCACCGGCGAGAACTGCAGCGGAATCATTGACATAGTTCAGGGCTGTGCGCTCATCGAAAACTTCACGGTATGTGGTATCGACACCGGCTATTCATCGAATGGAAGTCGACTGGTGCAACACGGTGACAGTGGCGGTCCGGTCGAGGTGCACGACACCACCGGGGGACTCATCGTCCTCGGCGTTATCAGCGCAGGAAACGTCGGCGACGAAACCAACCCTGGGCCCGGAAACAACGTTCTCTTCTCCGACGCCCAGTTCGTATGCCAGATCAACGTTTGCTGAGTCGTTTACACTGGGACTCATGAGTCCCAGTTGGAAAGCATCGACGGCCTCCAGGTCGTGCCCTCGATGGAAGCCAATTATCGTCCTTGTGGCCTTCGTGGCACTCAGCACGGCGGCGTGCAAGCCCGACGGTGATGTGCATCCAGTACCACCGGTGACCAACACGGTCTCGACCGTGGTCACAACTCCCTGACGTCCGAAGTGAACGGGCGGCGGCGCCAAGCCGTCGCCCCTTCACTCACGCAAGCAGGAGTGCGTGTGTAGCTCAGAGTACCGGCGGAACAGGGTTCCGCCGGTACAGTACTAGCTATGCGGCCGCGCATTGTCCCTGCCGGCCGCGGCGCGCGAGCGAGTCGACGGCAGCGCCGACCAGGAATTCGGCAGCGGGCGGCGTGACGCCGTTGCCGAGCTGACGGACTACTTCGCGCTTGTTCCCGGTGGTCAGGTAGTCAGGCGTGAAACGCCATGGCCGCTTGGATCTCGGGCACGCTGAACATCCGGGAACGAGCAGTCCTCCACCGCCGGCACGTGCGCGTCCCAGCCGACCAGCCACTGGTGCCTGGTCGTGGTGAACGTGCGGACGGGCTCAGTAGCCGGTGTTCACATCTCGCTGCCGGGCCGCGGCTCGAGTTGTGGCGCACGAGCATGTGGTGGTTACCTGACGCGCACACCGTGGCGAGCGGGCTGTGGACATCGTGCGCGGTCAACCCACCGCCGGCGCAACTCGGCCACGAACGCCATCCCGGCGGTGTCCACGCTGTGTGCGGAGTCGGGGACAACTTGGGGACAGCAACCTCAGCAACAGACGAGACACAGCAGGAGTTGGGAGACGAAGGATGACTCCGTCGTTGCTGTTTTTGCAGGTCAGAGGAGTGTCTGAGTCCTGGGGGTCAAGTGACCGCGGTGTAGCGATCGAGCTCCACGATCAGGCAGGCGCACCGCTGTGTTGTGTCAGGGCAGCGTCACTTGTCGAGCTGAGGTTGTGATCGGGGGGACAGTACGGATCCGGCGGGGTCCGTGCCTCTTTCCGTCGGTCGCCGTAACGCCCGCCCTCGGTTCGGCGATCTTGAGTCCGGCCCCCAGGGGAGAATCGCGTGCGCTGGCCGGGATCGTCGCAGGCTTGCTCGTTCTGCTGACGGGCTGCTCGCACGTCATCGACGGCCGGGTGGCACCGACCGCGAGCAACGCCTCCTTCGGGCACTGCTCACCTCGTGGTGGACGATGTCGGTGCTGCGGGCTGACCGCGGTCAGCCCCGGGTCAGGTCCGCCGACACCCTCCAGAGGCGCTCCGCGGTCGCCGGGTCGAGGGCCCATTCCTTTACCCCGTGCGGGTGGTCGGCGAGTTCGGCGTCGTCCGGCACCGTGTAGGCCTCCTGCGCGTCGTCGAGGTAGTGGCCGCCGGTGTGGGCGAACTGCGGGGCGACCGCAGCGACGACGCTCGTCGCTGCTCCCTGTTCGACCGTCTTGTAAGTGAAGATGCCCGCGGCTTCGGCCGCGGCGAGGGATTCCTTCTGGGCTGGGCTGAAGTTCCGCTGCAGTCCGGTGGCGACGCCACCGGGGTTGACGGTGTTCGCGAAGATCCCGTCGGCCGTCCAGCGGCGGGTTGCTTCCACCGCAAACAGCGAGTTCGCCGTTTTCGATTGGGCGTAAGCGATCTGAGGGTCGTATGCGCGGCGTGTGAAGTGCAGGTCTGCGAAGTCGACGCCGGCGCGCATGTGCGCCGTCGAACTGACCGAGACGATCCGCGCCTCGCCGCGGTTTGCGGCGCCGCGGGCGAGTGCCGCGTGCAGGCCGGTGGCCAGGGCGAAGTGCCCGAGGTGGTTCGTTGCGAACTGCAGTTCCCAGCCCTGCGCGGTGTAGGCCGGTCCGCCGGTGACGATGCCCGCGTTGTTCACCAGGAGGTGCAACGGCCCGTCCCACTCCTGCGCGAACCGGCGGACGGACATCTGGTCGGCGAGGTCGATCCGGGCGACACGCGAACGTGGCCCCAGGACCGCCGCGGCCGCGTTCCGGACCGCCAGGGTCACCTCGGCTCCCGCCGCGGCCAGCGCGCGAGCAGTTTCCGCGCCGATGCCGGAAGACGCCCCGGTGACGATCGCGCGGACGCCGGTGAGGTCGACGCCCGCCAGCACTTCGTCCGCGGTGCTGGTGGCGGTGAACGGCGTGGTGATGAGCTTTCGCGCGGTCATGCCGCGAACTATACAGACTAAACAGAACTTGTATAGTCAGATTGGGACCCGTAGAGTTGCCGCATGGCCGTTTCCGAAGCTCACGACGCCACCGAGGCCAGTCGCCGTGACACGGTGCTCGAGTCGGCGCTGCTGACGTTCGCCCGGCACGGGTACCAGAAGACCTCCATGGAGGAAGTCGCGCGCACGGCCCGGATCTCCCGGCCGGGGCTGTACTTCCTGTTCGCGTCCAAACAGGACCTGTTCCGCGCGGCGGTCACCCGGGCGCTTCAGCGGGACCTCGCTGCGGCAGAGGAGATCCTCGCCGACGCCGGAAAGCCGTTGCGGGAGCGGCTGGTCGGCGCGTTCGACCGGTGGGCTGGCCGCTACGTCGGACCGATGAGCCGCGACGTCCCGGACGTCATCGCTCAGAACCCGGACCTGCTCGGGCCGATCACCCACACGGCCCCGAAGCGTTTCGAAGAACTCGTCGTCGCCGCGGTGGGCGGGGAGCCGGCAGCCGGCGTCGCGCAGACCTTGATCAGCGCCTCGGTCGGGTTGAAGCACCAGGTGGCGACCCGGGAGGCGTATCTCGGCCGCATGACGACCGCGATCGGCCTCCTCGTCCACTAACGGCTCGCGGGCACAGCGTCGATCAGGAACATCGACTGGCACACGGACGATAGAAGTCGACCTAGCCGGTCGACTGCGCACAGGTGTCGCCACATTGCGGAAGGCTGGGCTTTACCCCGAGACGAACAACCTGTCACGCAAAGCGCGAGGCCGATGAATCGAACGCGATCGAGGGCGTGGGTCTGGTTTCAAAGAAGCAGCCGCGATCTTGAACTCAGACGCTGAACACCTGGCTCGACCAAGCCGCGCCCGTGGTCGCGGACGCGTTCATCAGGACGTGAGTCCGGTCCTCTCCCGTGGTGCATGGAGGTTCGGCGGCGGCTGAGATCAGTCACGCACCTCGCGCGGTCAAGACCGGACAGCGGGCATACTCACGGCCTGGCACGGTCTATGCCCGGTCCACACAGCCCATAGGTCAGCTTCCGTGCAGGTCAGAGGCCATTTCCGGGCTGGATTCAAAACCCGTCCCTTGAGAGTTCGAATCTCATCGGGCCCCGCCCGGAGCCTTGGCCGCTTGGGCACAGGCAGATGCTTGGTCAGCGTCTCTGCTGCCTCCCTAATCGACCGTGGCCGCGGGAGGTACCGTTTGCTGTCAACAGCGAGAGGTGGCTTCGCCGTTCGGCGCTTCGGTACGGCGACAGAAGGTCGCGCCGATCATGCCGCTTTGGTGGCTGCCGTAGCATTGGCGAGTGTTGAAACTGGTGGCGAGCGACCCGCAGTTGACCCTGGATGAGTCCCAGGTGCAGCGGCTGAAGTTCTGGATCGCTGAGTTCCTTCCCTCCTTCAAATACCGAATCGAGCCCGGCCCTGGCGCTGCCATCACGGCGTACGACTGAGAGCTTGACGAGTTGGCGCCGGCACTTCGAGCTAAGCTCGATGAGATTGCCGGGTGTCGCTGGCTCGATGCGGCATAACGACTCGACGTGGCCACCGCCCCAAGGGCGATGGCCGACTGCGCTGGAGTACGTCATCGTGGAGGCGACGAGGACCGGCAACTCCCTCGACCCCACCGCCTTTCTCAACCTCTTACCCGCCAACCCGATCGAGTCCACGTTCTCCACTGTCACGCTGCGGACCAAGGTCACCCGCGGCGCCGGCAGCCCGGCAGCGGCCCTCGCCATGGTGTTCAAGCTCGTCGAATCAGCGCAGGCCCGCTGGCGTGCGATCACGGGCGCCCACGTGGTGCCCGTCCGCGCGGGAGCGACGTTCGAGAACAGCGTCCTGGTCGAGCGCCAGGAGCAGCCCGCATGAACGCCCACGACACCGCGCAGGAGCCGGACGAGCACGCCCGCTTCGCGGCCTACATCGATCAGCTGCAGCAAATCGCTGAAGCGGACGAGGCCGACTTGATCAGCCACGTCCTCAGTGATCCGGACCAGACGATGGCTCAGTCCGCGATGGTGCGGCACCTGGACCGCCGAGCCGCTGACCTCCATCTCGACCCTGCCTACGTCGAGTGGTCCAAGGCGATGGCGCAGGCCGCGATCGGCCATCCCTACCTAACTCGACGCCTGCACGAGTGGTCGCTCTTCCGCGCCATCACGCTCAACCTGTCCTGGCGCACTGACGACCTGGTCGCAGCGTCGGACTGGCTCCAACTCAAGGCCGCCGTCGAGTCGAGCACCTCCGCCCTCGAGATCCTCGCCGAAGACGGCCGCACCAAGCGGATCCGCAACACCGCCACGGTCAGCCTCAAACGCCAGAGTCAGCGCTGAACTCAGCTCACCCCCAACTCTTGACAATCGCTCCCGAACGGCCAGATTCACTCGCATCGTGGCGGCCCGTATGTTCGCCGACTCCAAGCGTTCGCCGCTGCCGCAGGGTCGCCTGCTGCAGCTATCGCTTCGACGTACGAGGGTGTCGCCGCCGCTCGGAGCCTGTTCTCCTTGGTGTATCCCAGGACCACACACCGCAGCTGCTGACCCATCGCCGGCCACGGTTCGCCGGGCTTGTCCGTGATGTGCGAGCTGTCCACATAACCGCTTTCACCGTCCTGGGACTCGACCAGGAGACCGTAGTGTGCGTGGCCGACGACCGAACAGTGGACGATGTCGTATCGACGTCGTGCTGGTGACTCCATGGGACCTCCTACAACGTCTTCGTCTGTGGCTTACTTGCTGTTCATCCGCTCGTGGTGGCCGCGTACGCGGTGGCGGGTATTCGGTCGGCGCACCGACCGTACGATGCACCACGGCAAGGCCAGTACCCCTCAGGTCACGCTCGGCGTCCCAGCGGCGCGAGCTCTAGTGGGCCACTCAGCTCGTGGACGCCCCGCCTGCTTTCCGAGCGGGTCACGATCTATTTCCGGTCCACGCAACCGGGGGATCAGCTACCGCACAGGTCAGGGGCCGTTTCCGGGCTGGATTCAAAACGAAGCCGCCACTGCGCGACAAGGGGCCGGCAGCGGACCCTGCCCGTACCGGGCCAGTCGAGTGGATGCGCGAGGCGGGCCGCCGCGCGATCCGTCCAATAGCGGCGCGAAGCACGACACGAACACGGGTCGAGACAGTGTGGCCTACTTGGCTGGTCCACAACTGGTCCACGCTGACGCGCACGCGTAGATCAACGGCACAAGTCAGCGCAGTCAGCAAAAGAGCCCGTGAGCAGCGAGTTTGCTACCCACGGGCCCTTTGAATCTCCGGTCGGGCTGACAGGATTCGAACCTGCGACCCCTTGACCCCCAGTCAAGTGCGCTACCAAACTGCGCCACAGCCCGGACCCGTGCTCCTCGGAGGTGCTCCGTGAAGCGCGATGTGAGTACTGTAGCGGGTCGCGATCGGGGGGTTGCAGGGAGGCCCACATTTACGCCCTGACCTGCGGAAACCACGGCAACAGAGGGTGACACCCGCAGGCCTCCCGAACAGGCCACGGACCGGTAGGTGTCGGGCATCGTCGACCCGTGGCGCACCCGGCCGGATCGAGCGGGGGCCGCCGACGGCAGGCACGCGCCCGGGCCGAGGCTGCGCCGTGGCCGGCGAGAAGGGCGGACAGGCGCCGGGCAGCCTGCGTCGTGCTGCGAGGAAAACCCGAGGAGGTGTTGCGAAACAGCCAATACGATCAGCAGGCAGCCCCACCGGGAAGGCGGATCGAGTTGACCACCGCTGACGTCATCCGGCTCGACCAGTTGGCCGCGGCGGCCGAGAGGCTTTTCGAGCATGTCAGGCAGGTGCACGGAGACACCGTGGAGGTGGCCGCCGACTACTTCTGGGCCATCCCGCCCGACGCTCTCTACGAGGTCGCCCAGGAGCCGCGGAAGCTCACCATCGGTCAGTTGTCGGAGTGTGAACAGCATGTTCGGCCGTTGCTGGAGGGCGAGCTGGATCCGCTTGCCTACTACTTGGTCTGGCTCAGCGACCTGATGCGCGCCGTGGGGTACGCGGTGGCTGGGTGAGCAGACCTTGTCGTCGCGTGGAGCGTGGTGGGTCAGGGCCTGCCCTACGATCGCAGCGTGGCGAGTGGACCGGTCGAGCGTGCGCGGCTTCTGCGTGAGACGTGCGAGTTCATCCTGGGCCGGGGTGTGGTCGATCTGTCACTGAGCGAGCTTGCGCGGGGAATCGGGTCCAACAACCGGATGTTGCTGTACCACTTCGGGTCGCTCGATGCGTTGCTCGCGGCCGCGGTGGACGAGATTCTCGGCGGAACCGCACTGCTCGATCGGCTCGGCGAGCTGCTCACCGGCGAGGGGACGGCGGCCGAGCGGGTCGCCGCGGCGTGGCGGCACATCGCGGACCCGGCGAGGCGGCCGCATCTGCGGCTGTTCTTCGCGAGGTTCGGCATGGCCGCCGACGTGCCGGGCCGGCACCCGGAGTTCCTCGCGCAGACGCGGGACCGGTGGGTCGAGGTCGTGACGGGCGCGCTTCGTAGTGACGCCACCGTCACGCAGCCCGAGGAGACCGCGGTGGCGATCGTCGCGCTGTGGCGGGGGCTGCAGATGTTGCTCATCTGCGGTACGCCCGCGACCGAGGTCGACGCCGCGCATGAGCGGGCCGTCGCGGCGCTGCTGCCCGGGTAGGTACACTCCCCCAGAAGTGAATCGATCAGTTCACTTCGCCGAGAGCCGGGGAGGAATCTTGACCGTGCTGCCCAAAGCCGAACTGCACGTCCACCTCGAGGGCACGCTCGAACCCGAGGACCTGGTCCGGTTCGCCGCCCGCAATCGCGTGGAGCTGCCGTGGCAGAGCGCCGAACAGCTGCGGGCCGCGTACACGTTCACCGGGCTGGAGAACTTCCTGTCGGTGTACTTCCAGGGCTGCCGGGTGCTGCGCACGCGCGAGGATTTCCGCGAGCTGACCCTCGCCTACCTGCAGCGCGCCGCCGGCCAGGGGGTGCGGCGTGCGGAGATGTTGTTCGGGCCGCAGGCGTTCCTCGACCACGGCATCCCGGTCGACGACCAGGTCGGCGGGATCACCGATGCGATTGCCGAAGCCCGCGAAACGCACGGCATCGACGGCGCGCTCCTGGTCAGCGCGCATCGTCACCGCAACGAGGCCGACGCGCTGGAGCTGCTCGAGCTGGTCCGGCCGTGGCGGGACCGGGTCCTCGGCGCCGGCCTCGGTGGTGCCGAACGGGGGAACCCGCCGGCGAAGTTCGCTCGCTACTTCGCCGCCGCTCGGGCGGAGGGCTACCGCACCACGTGCCACGCCGGGGAGGAGGGTCCGGCGGCCTACGTCGCCGAGGCGCTGGAGGAGTGCCGCGTGGAGCGCATCGACCACGGCTACGCGGCGGCCGAGCACCCGGACCTCGTCGCCCGGCTGGCCGGCGACCAGGTGACGCTGACGATGTGCCCACTGTCGAACCTGCGCCTGCACGTCACGGACGACCTCACGACGTACCCGTTGAAGCGGCTGATGGACGCCGGCGTCCCGGTGACCGTCAACTCCGACGACCCGGCCTATTTCGGCGGTTACGTCAACGAGAACTACGCGGCCGTCACCGAGGCACTCGGCCTGACCGAAACCGAGGTGAAAACCCTGGCGCGCAACAGTTTCAGCGGCTCGTTCGCGCATCCGGAGGAGGTCCGGAGCTTGGTCGAAGAGCTGACCGGCTCCTGAGCTCAGCCAGCCGGCTCCGCACCTGGCTGTCGTCGTGCAGGTAGTCGCCATCGGGCCCGTGAGCGTCACGGCTCGAGGTCCCGTCGAGCAGCGCGACGAACCGCGCCTCGATCTCGGCCGAGTCCGGCTGCCGGTCGGCGATCACGCCGCCTCCCGTTCGATCCGGGTGCGATGGCTCACGGCCCGACCACCCGGACCCGGCTCAATTCGGGCCATTCGGTGGACGGCTCGCCGAACCACACGTACTCGAGGTAGCTCAGCCTGCCGCCATCGGTGAAGAGGATCACTTGGCCCGGGGGCTCGTCGCCGGAGGGCAGGACTTCGAGTTCGGACGGCACCAGCCTCGAACCCGGACGGGCGATCGGTGCGGAGTCCTCCGTCCGCAGGTCGACCGACGGGCAACCGCAGGCACAGCGCCCGACGACGACGGCGGACGTCGATTGGTGCCGGAGTTCCGCCGCACCGGCGAAGTCGGGCGAGAGCACGAGGTCGAGGATCGCGCGTTCCTTCGCCGTGAGCGGTCTCGGCGGATCGATTTTCACCCGGCCGAGCTTGCCCCATCCGGCGGGCGGCGTTCAACCGGGAACACCGGCGGTGTCCGGCACTGCCGGCCGCTTCGGCGAGAAGCCCGAGGCCGACCTCACGCCGACGCTGGAGTCCACTGTGGACCCAACACTCAGAGACTCTCGCCGAAGAACCCCGCCAGCTTCTCCACCGCCGGGCCGACGTACTGCTCCTTGTCGTAGAGGTCGACGTGGCTCGCGCCTTCGATGTGGTGCAGTTCCTTGGGGCCCGTGGCCTTCTGGAACGCCTCGATGCCCATCCACGCGGTGATCGCCCGCGTCCCGGTGATCAGCAGCAGCGGGCGCGGGGCGATCAGCGGCACGGCGGCGAAGGCGTCGAACGTGGCGAACTTGTCGATGCTCGTCCAGTCGAAGGATTCGGCCGAGCGCGGGTGGTGTCCGCGCGCGGTGCGGTAGTACTCGAAGCCCTCCGCGCCGTGCTCGCCGCCGAGGGCGCGCGCCTGTTCGGCGGTTTCGGGGAACAGCGTGAGGGGCGCGGGCTTCTCGCCGGCGGCCGCCGCGGTGCGGGCGTGGGCGGCGGCGTCCAGCAGGCCTTCGAACACGGCCGCGTCCTGCGTGCCGTCGGCGCCGAGGCGGAACTGGCGGGCGATGTCGGCGCCGCTGACGGTCGCGACGGCCTTCACGCGGCGGTCACTGCCCGTGGCCGCCAGCACGTAGCCGCCGGACGCGCAGATGCCGAGCTCGCCGATGCGGCCGGCGTCCACTTCGGAACGGGTGGTCAGGAACGACACGGCGGCCTTGAAGTCCTCCACGCGCTGGGCGGGGTCTTCGAGACCGCGCGGCTCGCCGCCGCTCTCGCCCTGGTAGGCGGCGTCGAACGCCAGCGTCACGAACCCGCGTTCGGCCAGGCGGGCCGCGTAGAGACCGGCGGTCTGCTCCTTCACGCCGCTGCCGGGGTGACCGACGATCACGGCCGGGCTCGGGCCGCCGGCCTCGGCCGGGACGGAGAGGTGGCCGGCGAGCCGGACGCCGGCGCTGTCGAAGGTGACATCGATCTTCGGCACGGGGGTACTCCCTGGGGATCTGTGCCCGGCGGGGTGCCGGGGTCTGTCTCCACGATCGGGCGGCCCCTCGGCCCCCACCAGAGACGGGTTTCCGGGTGGTCAAGATCCTGGCCCTCTTGCGCGCGGCGGACCGGGCGCAGAATGAACGCATGACCACTCCGTCCGGCTCCGCGCGGCTCGGCGACTTCCTCAAGGCGCGCCGGGCCCAGCTGACCCCTCGCGACGTCGGACTGCCCGAGACCGGCGCCCGCCGCAAGGTCACGGGGCTGCGCCGCACGGAGGTCGCCCAGCTGGCCGCCATCAGCGTCGAGTACTACACACGGCTGGAGCAGGGTCGGGTGCAGGCGTCCGCGACGGTTCTGGCCACGCTCGCCCGCGCCCTGCTGCTCGACGACGACCAGCAGACCTACCTCTACGACCTCGCGGGCAAGGCCGACGCCCGCCCGCGCCGGCGGCGCACCGCGCAACGCGTGCGGCCCGCCATCCGCCGCCTGCTCGACCAGCTCACCGAGACCCCCGCGATCGTCCTCGGCAACCGGCTCGACATCCTGGGGTGGAACACCGCGGCGACCGCCCTGTACGTCGACTTCGCCCAGCTCGCGCCCGCACGGCGCAACTACGTGCACCTCATGTTCACCGAGCCGGCGTTCCGCGCCCTGCACCCGCATTGGCAGCGCGACGCGCGCGTGGCCGTGTCCGCGCTGCGGATGGAGGCGGCGGGCGATCCCGAGGATCCGGAGCTGGCGCGCCTGGTCGGCGAGCTTTCCGTGCAGGACGGGGACTTCCGCACGTGGTGGGCCGAGCACCGGGTCACCAGCGCGGGCTTCGGCACCAAGAACTACCGGCACCCGCTCGTCGGCGACCTCACGCTCGACTGCGACACCTGGCTCAGCCCCGACGACTCCGGCCAGCGCTTGATGGTTCTGACCGCCGAGCCCGGCACCCCGTCCCGCGACGCGCTGGACATCCTGCTGTCCTGGCACGCCGAACACTCGGCGGCCGAGCGATGACCTGGACCGCCGCGGACCTGGCCGCGCTTTCGGCTTCGGAGTCGCTGGAGCTCAGCGCGGGGTCCGACGGCGACGCCTGGGTGGAGGTCGGTTTCGTCCTCGTCGACGGGACGCTGTTCGTCCGCGCGTTCCGCGGTCCCGGCTCCCGGTGGTTCCAGGCCGCGTCGAACCACGGCCGGGGCCGCATCCGGGTCGGCTCGCTGAGCCGCGCCGTCGCGTTCGCCGCCGACGGGGAGGGCACGGCCGGGATCGACGAGGCCTACCGGGCCAAGTACGGCGCCGCTTCCCTCGTCACCGAAACCCGGGCACGAGCCGCGACGCTCCGCGTCACCACGCTCGAGACGGCCGGCTTCGACGTCAGCACGTGAGGCTGCGCGCCAGGACGTCCTTGCGCACCTTGCCCATCGCGGTGCGCGGCAGCCGCGCCACCAGCTCCAGGCGTGTGGGCCAGTACCACTCCGTCATGCCCAGCGCGGCGAGGTGGTCGCGCAGATCGGTGAGCGTCGGCGGCTCGGCGGCGGCCACGACGACCGCCGCGGCCCGCTCGCCGCCCGTGGCGTCCGGGTAGCCGACGAGCGCGACGTCGCGGACGGCCGGGTGCTCCAGCAGCGCGGACTCCACGTCGGCCGCCGGATCATGAGCACGCCGCCGACGCGGTCGGCGTCGCGGGCATCGCGAGGTCGCCGGTGTCGTACCAGCCGTCGTCGTGGTCCGCCGGCACGGTGAGCTCCCCCGTGTCGCGGCCGACGGTGGCCAGGCACACGGTGGCGCCCCGGACGTGGAGCCGGCCCGGTCGCTCGGCGGTGATCACCCCCAGGCCGGAGCGCAGATCGAGTTCGCTGCCGGGAGATCCGGCCGACACTGTGCCGAGCCCAGTCCGGCGGGTCGTCGGCGCGCATGAGGGTGCCGCCGGACTCCGTCATACCCCAGCACGTGCGCAGCGGCACGCCCACGATGCGGGCGACGGCCGCGACGAGCGCGGCGGGAGTCGCGGTGCCGAGCGTCGTCACGGTCCGCAGCCGGCCGGGCCGCGCGTACGGCAGCAGCTGGGCCAGGAACACCGGCGCGATCAGCAGCTGCGTCACGGCGGTCTCTTCGAGGTACGCGCCGATCGCCTCGGGCTCCCAGCGGTCGGCGACGACCCCGCAGCCGCCGGTGAGGAGGGGGCGCATGAGGCAGCAGAAGTTGCCGCCGGTGTGCGTGAGGGAGTGCGGGGTGAAGAACCGCTCGGCCGGCCCCTGGTCGTCGGCCGTGATGTGCGCGGCGGCGGTGGCGTACTCGGTGTTGAGCGTGTGCAGCGCGCCCTTCGGCCCGCCGGTGGTGCCGGAGGTGAACAGCACCAGGCAGACCTGGTCGGGATCCGGCCGGGCGTCGTCGAGGGCGGCGGCGTGCCGCGTTTCCCACGGCCGGCCGAAGTGGCGCGTGAAGTCGACCTCGTCCGCCGAGACCCGCGAGCCCAGCACGACCCGGTGGCCAGCTTCGGAAGCCGCGGTGCCATCTCGGCCACCGCCGCCGCGTGGTCGTAGCCGTCCCGGACGTCGGCTGTCACGCACACCGCCGCGCCCACCCGCCTGAGCACGCGCTCCAGCTCGCGCGAACGGATCGTCGGCATCACCGGCGCCACCAGCGCGCCGACCCGGAAACAGGCCAGCAGCAACGGATCGACCTGCCACACGTTCGGCAGCTGCACCGCCACGACCTGCCCCGGCCCCACGCCCAGCTCGGTCAGCGCGCCGGCGTACCGCTCCACGCAGCGCGTACTCGCGATAGGTCAACCGGGTCGTCTCCCCCGTCGCCGTCCGCAGCGCGATGAGGGCGGTCACGTCCGGAGTCTCGTCCCGCCACCGCGCGAGATCCCGCAGCGGGTTTCCGTCGCGCCAAACGCCTTCCGCGCAAAACCGGTCCACAACGGACGGTGGCAGCCGGAGGCCGAACACCGTCCGGCCCGGCCCTGGCGTGAACACGTCGGTGATGGCCGGCCCCTTCGGCTCGCGGGCGGTGAACAGCACGACCACGCTACGGCCGCACGCCCACCCGCCCGAGCCCCCGCCGGGCGGAGTTTCCCGGGCGACCGGGCAACGCGGATCCGCCCTTCGCGCGGCTGCCTCGCGACCGACCGACGGGCGCTAACCGCAGCTGCCCGAAGCGATGGCCGGGGTCTCCGACCGGAAGCTGTGCCCGAGCTGCTCGCCGAGCCCGAAGTAGTGGCGGAAGTTGTAGATCAGCGGGCTCCACCGGGCGGGGTCCACGTGCTGCGTGCCGGGCACGACCAGCTCCGGCGCGCAGTGCACCCGCAGCACGTCGGCCTCGATGACGAGGAACCCGGCGCGCTCGCGGACAGCCGCGGCGCGGGCTTCCAGCTGCAGCGGGCATTCGGCGATGCGCGGCGGCCGGACCAGCTCGGCGGGTTGCGGCCGCAGCCCGGCCGCGGCGAACTTGTCCGGCTCGTGCCGGAACCGGTCCCGTTTGTGCTCGGGCACCGGGTCGGCGCCCGTCAACGGCGCGAGGCGTTCCACTGCGGCCCACTGCCCGGGGCCGGGCAGGTTGATCACGAGGTCGGGCCGCTCGGTCAGGTTGCGCGCGCCGTGGCCGGTGCGGGCCAGCCCGAGCACCACGACCTCACCGAGTGCCCAGGCCGACGACATCGGCGTGATGTTCGGGGAACCGTCGGCGTTTTCCGTGGTCAGCAGGGCGACCGGGGTGCCGAAGTACAGGATGCGAGGGGTGATCGCGACGTGATCGTTCACGAGTGCCCACGCTAGGGGCGCCGCGCTTCGGCCCCGGCCGAACCGATGGGCCTGCTCAGAACTCCTCGGCGATCGAGGACCAGAACCGCAGTGCCGCTCGCTCCATCTCCAGCCCGAGCCGCAGCGGGATCATGCGGCGCGCGTACTTCGGCTCGGAACCGAAGCGGCGCTGCATGTCCTCGTACACGGAGATGCGTTCCTCGTGCTGCTTGATCTGCTCGCGCGCGAGGTTGACGATGTTGCCGGAGTCGCCCAGCTCGTTGAAGAAGAGCTTCATCTCGGCGATGTCGCGCATCTCGAAATGCTCGTGCGTGGGCGCGGCGAGCCACGCGCGCACGGCTTCGCGGCCTTCGTCGGTGAGGCTGTAGACCTTGCGGCGCCGCCCGGTCTGCTCGGTCTCGACCTCCAGCAGCCCCATGCGCTCCAGCCGCTCCGGCTCCGAGTACAGCTGCGCGTGGGGGAACGACCAGAAGTACCCCACCGAGTGCCCGACGGCGCGCTTGAGGTCGTACGGCGTGGACGGGCCACGCAGCCCGATCGTCCCCAGCACGACGTACGACGTCGTGCTCAACCGTCCGCTTGACATGCCCCCGACCCTACCGTAATTTCGCCCATGGTCCGAAACAGACGATGCGATTCGGACTATCGATCTCCGGGAGTGCGACGATGGACTTGGTGAGATCGTTCCGCTGGACGGCGGAGCGCTATCCGCATCGCCGGGCCGTGGGCGGCCGGCACCCGATGACCTACGCCCAATGGGACGACCGCACCGACCGCCTCGCCGGCGCGCTGACCCGGCTGGGGGTACGCCCCGGCGATCACGTCGCCCTCCTGCTCGCGGGCGGTGAGCCGCTCGCGAGCCTGCACCTCGCCGTGCAGAAGACGGGCGCGATCTCCGTTCCGCTGTCCACGCGCTTCAGCGCCGACGACGTGGCCTACTGCCTGCGCGACTGCTCCCCCACGCTCCTGGTCACCGACAGCACCACCGACCCGACGGTCGCCGGCCTCGCCGAGCTGCCGGCCCGCGCACACTCCGGAGCCGCGCTGGACGCGCCCGAGCGGGTGACGCCGCTGGCCCGGCTGCTCGACTCCCCCGCACCGAAGCACCAACCGGCCGAGGGCGACACGAGCGTCATGCTCTACACGTCGGGCACCACGGGCCGGCCGAAAGGCGTGCCGCGCCGCCACTCCGCCGAGCACGCGGCCGCGGTGGCGCACCTGATCCAGACCCAGCACCGCACCGGCGAGGTCGCCCTCGGCGTGATGCCGATGTTCCACACGATGGGCATGCGCGCACTGCTGGCGAGCATCGTCGCGGCGGGCACCTGGGTGCCGCAGGAGAAGTTCGACGCCGAGGAGTCGCTGGAGCTCATCACCCAGGAGGACGTGAGCGCGCTCTACCTGGTGCCCACGGCGTACTGGTCACTGGTCCACACAGGACGGTTGCCGGAGGCGAAGTCCGTGCGCCGCCTCGCCTACGCGGGCGCGTCGATGACCCCCGCTCTCGCCGAGCGGCTCGACGCCGACCTTCACCCGGACGTGTTCGTCAACCACTTCGGCAGCACTGAGATCTACACCTTCACGATCGGGCCCGACGTGCGCCGCAAACCGGGCTGCGCCGGCCGCGCCGGGGTCTTCTCCCGCGTCCGCCTGGTCAGCCCGGCCGAAGGCGCGTCCCCGGACGACGTCGTGGCGCCGGGCGAACCGGGCCAGGTGGCGGTGTCGCTCGAGAGCCCGGAAGCGTTCAGCGGGTACTGGCACCGGCCCGACGCCGACGCGAAGTCGCTGCGCGCCGGCTGGTACTTCACCGGCGACCTCGCGACCGAGGACGAGGACGGCGACCTGTGGGTCGCGGGCCGCGTCGACGACATGATCAACTCCGGCGGCGAGAACATCTACCCCGAGGACATCGAAGACACCCTCGTGCGCTGCCCGGCCGTCGCCGAGATCGTGGTCGCCGGGCTGCCGGACGACCGCTGGGGCAGCGCGGTCACGGCGTTCGTCGTGCCCGAGGCCGGGCACCGGCCCGAGGAAACGCTGGCGCAGCTGGAATCCTACGCCCGAGAACACTCGGGACTGCCGTCGCTGAAGCGGCCCAAGCGCTACCTGGCCGTGGCCGGCATCCCCAAGTCGGCCGTCGGCAAGATCCTGCGCCGCGAGCTCACCGCGGGCCACTACCGGCAGCTGGCTCAGCTCGTCCCCGGCAAGGAGCGCGCATGACCGCGGCCCGGATCGAAGACGTCCCGTTGCTGTGCGGCAAGGGGAAGTTCCTCGACGACCTCGACCCGATGCGCGGTTCGCTGGTCGCGGCGGTCGTGCGCAGCCCGCACCCGCACGCGCGCATCCGGTCCGTCGAGCTGTCGCGCGCCCGGGCCCACCCCGGCGTCGCCGTGGTCCTCGGGCCGGACGACGTGCTCGCGGGGCTGAAGCCGTTCCCGCTCTCGCTCAAGACGCCGATCCGCTACTACCCCACCGGAACCGACAAGGTGCGGTTCGTCGGCGAACCGGTGGCCGTCGTCGTCGCGACCGACCGCTACACGGCCGAGGACGCTGCGGAACTGGTCGAAGTGGACTACGAGCCGCTGCCGCCCGTGGTCGACGCCACGCGCGCGATCGCCGAGGACGCTCCGCTGCTGCACGAAGAGCTGGGCAGCAACGTCGCCACCGACCGCACGTTCGGCTTCGGTCCCGTCGACGAGATCTTCGCCGGCGCCGCGCACGTGGTGACCGGCGAGTACCGGTTCCCGCGCTACACGTCGGCGCCCATGGAGTGCTACTCGGTCGTCGCGGAGTGGGTGGAGGACGTCGACGGGCCGGGTGTCACCGCGTGGGCCAATTTCCACGGGCCGTTCTCCATGGTCCCGGTGCTGGCGGCGGGCCTCGGGCTGCCGACGTCACGGGTGCGGCTGCGCGTGCCCGCGGACATCGGCGGCAGCTTCGGCATCAAGTCGGGCATCTACCCCTACGTCGCGCTGATGGCCTTGGCCAGCAAGCATTGCGGCCGGCCCGTGCGCTGGACCGAGGACCGCGTGGAGCACCTGCTGTCGAGCTCGGCCGGCTCGGACCGGTGGATGCGGTTCGAGGCCGCCGTCGACGCCGACGGCAAGGTCGAGGCCCTGCGCACGGACCTCGTCGACAACGTCGGCGCGTACCTGCGCCCGCCCGAGCCCAGCACGCTCTACCGCTGCTTCGGCAACATCACCGGCGCGTACGGCATCGGCGCGGTGGCGATCCGGGCGCGAGCGGTGGTCACGAACAAGACACCCACCGGCCTCAACCGCGGCTTCGGCGGCCAGCAGCTCTACTTCGGGCTCGAGCGGATCATGGACCGCGTCGCCCGTGAGCTCGACCTCGACCCCGCGGAGATCCGGCGGCGCAACCTGATCCAGGCCGGCTCGTTCCCGTACCACACGCCCAGCGGCGGCGTGTACGACTCGGGCGACTACCCGCGGGCGTTCGAACTGGCCCTGCGCAACGCCGACTACGACAAACTGCGGGTGCGTCAGCGTCAGGCGCGCGAAGCCGGGGAGTACTTCGGCATCGGCATGGCGACCATCGTCGACCCGTCGGCCACCAACATCGGCTACGTCGGCCTCGCCACCCCGGCCGAGCAGCGCGCGACCGGGCGCGGCAAATCCGGCAGCACGGAGCACGTCCGGATCAGCGTCGACCCGCAGGGCGTGGTGTCGGTGCTGCTGGGCACCGTGCCGCAGGGCCAGGGACACGCCACCGTCGCGCGCCAGATCGTGGCGCGGCGGCTGGGGCTGCCGCAGGAGTCCGTGCGGCCGGTGGTCGAGATGGACACGGCCACCACACCGTGGACGATCACCTCCGGCAGCTACTCCTCGCGTTTCGCTCCCCTGCTCACCAGCGCGCTCGTCGCGGCGGCTGACAAGATCGCCGAGACGATCCAGGCCGCGGCCGGCGTGCTGCTCGACACGGATCCGGCCGAGCTGGAACTGGCCGCCGGGTTCGTGCGCAAGCGCGACGTGCCCGATCGGCGCGTGGCGTTCCGGCACGCCGCCGGGTTGGTGCACTGGGACCCCGGGTCGCTGCCGGAAGGGGTGCCGGCGCGGCTGTACGAAGAGGCGGCGTTCAACCCGCCCCAGGCCAAGGCACCGTCCACAGGGGACCAGATCAACTCCAGCCTCTGCTACGGCTTCGTCGCCGAGCTGGTCGCCGTGCGGATCGACCCGGTGAGCCTCGCCGTGCAGGTCGAGCTGGTGTCGACGGTGCACGACGCCGGCACGATCCTGAGCCCGAAGCTGCTGGAAGGCCAGGTGCACGGCGCTCTCGCGCACGCGCTCGGCGGCGCGCTGTACGAAGAGCTCCGCTACGCCGATTCGGGCCAGCCCACGTCGGCGACCTTCATGGACTACCTCTGCCCCACCAGCGCGGAGGCCGGCTACCCGCTGATCAGCGACCACCTCGAGACGCCCTCGCCGTTCACCACGCTCGGCGCGAAGGGCTGCGGCGAGGGGTCGAGCATGAGCCTGCCGGTGGCGATCGCCAACGCGGTCACCGACGCGCTCGGCATCGAGGTCACGACCCTGCCCCTGCACGGCAACGTCGTGCACGAACTACTGGAAAGGAAGGCCTGATGGCGCTCACCGGAGGCGAGATCCGGCTCGGCCGCACCCACGACGGGCAGGTCGCCGAGCTGACGCTCTCCCACGGCCGCTTCACGATCATCACGTGGGAGATGCGGCAGCGGATGGCGGAGCTGTTCGCCGAGATCGACGCCGACGACGACGTGCGCGTGGTGGTGCTGAAATCCGACGGCGAACACTTCTCGTCGGGCGGCGACATCCCGGGCTTCATGGAGGTCGAGCCGGTGGACTTCACCGACCTCGGCCACAACGTCACGGCGCCCTCGCGCAGCAAGAAGATCGTGGTCGCCGCCGTCGACGGCTACTGCTTCGGCGTGGGGCTGGAGCTCGTGCTGTCCACGGACATCCGGCTGGCCACGCCGCGCAGCCGGTTCGCGCTGCCCGAGATGAAGCTCGGCATGATCCCCGGCAGCGGCGGCACGCAACGGCTTGCACGGCTGATCGGGCTGTCGCGCGCCAAGTTCCACATCCTCACCGCCGAGCGGATCACCGGCGAGCAGGCGCTGGACTGGGGGCTGGTGGCCAAGCTCGCGGCCGACCGCGACGAGCTGTACGCGGAGACGGACAAGGTCGTCGAGACGCTGCTGGGCTACTCGCCCATGGCGGCGCGCACCGCCAAGGAGGTGCTCGACAAGGGCGTCGACGGGCCGCTCTACACCGGCATCGAGCTGGAACGCAAGGCGTACGCGATGCTGCGGGCGAGCCACGACTTCGCCGAGGGCGTGGCGGCGTTCACCGAGAAGCGGCCCGCGAAGTTCCAGGGGCGCTGAGCCGTGAAAGCCGCACCGTTCGCCTACGTCCGGCCCGCGACGCTCGACGACGCCGTCGCCGAGCTCGTGCGCAGCGCCGGTGAGGGCAAGGTGCTCGCGGGCGGCCAGTCGCTGGTGCCGATCCTGGCGATGCGGCTGGCACGTCCGTCCACCGTGGTCGACATCGGGGCACTGTCCGAACTGGACTTCGTCCGCCGCGAGGGCGACGAGCTCGCGATCGGGGCCCTGGTGCGCCAGCGGGCGTTGGAAGGGCATCCGCTCGCCACGGCCGTGCCCCTGCTGCGCCTGGCGCTGCCGTGGATCGGGCACCGCGAGCTGCGCAGCCGCGGCACGGTGTGCGGCAGCATCGCGCACGCCGACCCCGCCGCCGAGCTGCCCGCCGTGGCCTGCTGCCTGGGCGCGTCGCTCGAGATCGCCGGTCCGGGCGGCCGGCGCACCGTGACCGCGGCCGAGTTCTTCCACGGCGCCATGGCCACCTCGGTCGGCGCCGAGGACGTGCTGGCCGCGGTGCGCTTCCCCGTGGCCAGCCCGGGTGAGGGTTTCGGGTTCGCCGAGATCGCGCGCCGCCACGGGGACTTCGCGCTGGCCGGGGTGGCCACGCGGGTCCGGGCCGGCGACGGGGAAGCCGTGCTCACCGCGTTCGGGGTGTCCGATCGTCCGGTCACGCGCGACGTCACCGGCCTCGGCGACGACGAGGTGGCCGAACTGGCCCGCGGCCTCGTGGACACCGCGGGTGACACCCACGGCTCGCGCGAGTACCGGCAGCGGCTCGTGGCGGCACTGGCCGTGCGCGAGCTGGCCCGGGCCCGGCGAGCGGCGGAAGGAGGATCGGCATGACGCTGCCGCGGCCGGTCCGCGCGGAGGCCGGCGAGCCCGTCGACGTGACGATGACCGTGAACGGCACGGAGGTGACGCTGTCGCTGCCCGCGCGCGTGACGCTCGCCGACGCGCTGCGCGACCACCTCGGCCTCACCGGCACGCACCTGGGCTGCGAGCACGGCGTGTGCGGGATGTGCACGGTGCTGATCAACGGCTCCGCCGCCCGCGCGTGCCTGCTGTTCGCCTGCCAGCTCGACGGCGCGGACATCGTGACGGTCGAAGGCCTCGGCCGCCCGGACGACCTGCACCCGTTGCAGGAGGCGTTCGGCGCGCACCACGCACTGCAGTGCGGGTTCTGCACCCCGGGGTTCCTGCTCAGCTCCTACGACCTGCTGGCGCACAAGCCGGACGTCGCCGAGGAGGACCTGCCCGTGGAGCTGTCCGGCGTGCTGTGCCGGTGCACGGGGTACCGCAACATCCTCTCCGCGGTGTCCGAAGTGGCCGGTGCGCACCGCGACGGCATCCCCGAGCCGCGCAACTGCGGGCAGCACGTGCTGATGGGCCACACCGCGGCCAAGCCCGGCGCCAAGGCCGCGCCCGAAGCGACGGGTGTCCGGGAGATCGAGCTGCCGCAAGGGGACCCGACGTTCACGGTCGAGGTCACCCACGAGCTCACCGTGCCGCTGGAGAAGACGTGGGCGGTGCTCGACGACATCGACCTCGTCGCCGCGTGCCTGCCCGGCGCGGAGATCACCGAGCACCTCGGCGAGGACCGGTACCGCGGCCGCGCGCGGGTCTCCGTCGGGCCGATCCGGCTGTCGTTCGCGGGGCTGGCGCAAGTGACCGAACGCCACGCCGACGCGCACCGCCTGCGGGTGATCGGCCAGGGCGAGGACGCCGGGGGCGGGCGCACCCAGGCCGACATCCTGCTCGTCGCGGAGGAAGCCGGTGCCGGGACACGGCTGCGGGCGACCGCGCAGGTGTACCTGACCGGCCGGATCGCGCAGTTCGGCCGGGCGCTGGCCGGCGACGTCAGCCGGCGCATGTTCGAGCATTTCGCCGCGGCCGTGGAGGAGACCGCGGTGTCCGGGGTGCGTACGACGGCAACGAAGCCGCCGGGCGCACTGGCCCTCCTCGCAGCCACTCTCGCGGCGAAAGCCCGGGAATGGGGCCGGCACCTGCGCCGGGCCGAGCACAACCCACCCACACATCCGAAACGGACTCAACGATGAGTTCGACCGCCCCGATCGACAAGATCCTGAGCGACGCCGTCGACTCCGGCGACGTGCCCAACGTCGTGGCCATCGCCGCCGACGACAACGGCATCAGCTACGAAGGCGCCGCCGGCCCGCGCGCCGCCGGCAGCGCCGACCCGGCGTCCGCGGACACGCACTTCCGCATCATGTCGATGACGAAGATGGTCACGACCACCGCGGCGTTGAAGCTGGCCGACCAAGGGCAGCTCGACCTCGACGCGCCGGTCGAGCGGTACCGGCCCGAGTTCGCCGAGATGAAGGTGCTCGAAGGTTTCGACGGCGACCGGGCGAAGCTGCGGGCGCCGGCCTCGCAGGCGACCGTGCGGCAGCTGATGACGCACACCTCGGGCCTGAGCTACTGGTTCTGGAACGGCGACATCGTGAAGTGGGAGCGGGCCACCGGCGTTCCCAACGTGCTGTCGGGCCGGAAGATCGTGCTGACCGCCCCGATGGTCGCCGACCCCGGCACGAAGGTCGAGTACGGCACCAACACCGACTGGCTGGGCCAGGTGGTCGAAGCCGTCGCCGGGGTGACGTTGGACGTGTTCTTCAAGGAACACATCACGGGGCCGCTGGGGATGACCGAGACGTCGTTCGCCCCGACCGGCTCGCAGCGCGCCAACCTGGCCCCGGTGCACGTCCTGGGCGAGGACGGCAAGTGGGTGGCCACCGACATCAACATCCCCGAGCAGCCCGAGTACTGGGCCGGCGGCCACGGCCTGTACTCCACGCCGCGCGACTACCTCAAGTTCCAGCGGATGCTGCTGGGCGGCGGCACGCTCGACGGCACAAAGGTGCTGGAACGCTCCACTGTGGACGCCGCGTTCACCAACCAGATCGGCGACCTGGACTTCCCGGCGCGCATCTCGACCGCGGACCCGACGTCGTCGTTCGACTTCGCCGCGGGGCCGGGCCACAAGTGGGGACTGGGACTCGTGCTCAACAGCGAGCAGCGGCCCGGTATGCGCGCCGCGGGCAGCGGGACGTGGGCCGGGCTGTGCAACTCGTTCTTCTGGGTGGATCCGGTGAACCGCGTGACGGGCGCGATCTACAGCCAGTCGCTGCCGTTCGTGCCGCCGCCGTTCGTCGAGCTGTACGAGAACTTCGAGCGGGCGCTGTACGCGACGATCTTGCGGGACTCGTCCCTGAAGCGGCGCCGTCCCCGGCCGGGTGCCGCGACCATCCGGCCGGAGTCGCCCGACCGCCCCCGGCTCAAGCGGCCAGCGCCAGCCCGCCGTCCACGGCGAGGACCTGCCCGGTGAGCCACGCCGCGTGCGGGTCGGCCAGCCGGACGACCCACGCGGCCACGTCGGCCGGACGACCGCGGCGGCCCAGCGGAATGCGCTCGGCCTCGGCCGCCTTGACGCGGTCGACCTCCTCCGGCGACAGCCCCGCGGACACCAGCGCTTCGCTCTCCGTCGGCCCGGGGGCGACCGCGTTGACACGCACACCACCGGGCGCCAGCTCGAGCGCCCAGCTGCGCGTGAGGGATTCGACAGCCGCCTTCGACGCACCGTAGTGGGCCGCGCCGGCCAGCGGGCGGTGGCCGAAGGTGCTGGAGACGTTGACGATCGACCCCCGGCTTTCCCGCAGCGGCTTCAGCGCGGCTCGCGCGAGCAGGCTCGGCGCGACGACGTTGACGGCGAACAGGCGCTCGATCCCCTCGGCGGTGGTCTCGGCCAGCGACATCCCGGTGAAGATGCCGGCGTTGTTGACCAGCACGTCGAGCCGGCCCCAGCGATGCAGCGCGGCGTCCACAACGGACTCCGCGGCCCCGGTGTGCGCCAGGTCGGCCTGGTGGACCTCGATCGCCGGATGCCGGGCGGCGGTCTCGGCGAGGGCGTCGGCGCGCCGGCCGACGACGAGGACCTTCGCCCCCGCGTGCGCGAACGCCTCCGCACTCGCGCGGCCGATGCCCGAGCCGGCGCCGGTGACGATCACGACGTGTCCGGACAGCTCGCTCGACGTCGGGTCCACGGGCTGCTCCTTCATTCGATGTTCTGCGAACGTCGAACGTAGCACGTTGTTCGGCCATCGTAGAATGACGGGCGGCACTCCCCCGACGAACGGATCCGCATGAGGCACCCGACGCCCCCGCCGGCGCCCGAGGACATGAAGCTGGCCGAGGTGCTCTCCGCCTTGAGCGACTCCGTCCGCCTCGGCCTGGTGCGCCAGCTCGCCGACGGCGCCGAACGCAAGTGGGGCGACCTGCGCGCACCCGTCGCGAAGTCGACGCTCAGCCACCACCTGAAAACCCTTCGCGGTGCCGGCGTCACCGAAACCCGCGAAGACGGCACACGCTGCTTCGTCACCCTCCGCCGCACCGCACTCGACCAGCGGTTTCCCGGCCTTCTCGACGCGGTGCTGAACGCCGCCGACGAGGAGCGGATCGGCGAAGCGCCCGCGCTCGACAGGACCGCCCCGCGCCCCTAGCCTGACTAGAGCGATCGCTCTAGCGGGAGGTGCCATGCCGACGATCGAGCTGTCCGCCGGGCCGATCGACTACGTCGACACCGGCGGGGCCGGGCCCGTGGTCGTGTTCACGCACGGCTTTCCGATGAACGAGACGCAGTGGCGCAAGGTCGTCCCGCTGCTGCCCGGCTACCGGTGCGTGCTCCCGACGCTCCCCCTCGGCGCCCACCGCAAGCCGATGCACCGGGACGCGGACCTCTCCCAGCGCGGCCAGGCGCTGCTGCTCGGCGAGTTCCTGGCGCGCCTCGGTCTCACCGACGTCACCCTCGTCCTCAACGACTGGGGCGGCCCGCAGTTCCTCGTGTCCGAAGGCCGTGCCGACCGCGTCGGCCGGCTCGTGCTCGTCGCGTGCGAGGCGTTCGACAACTTCCCGCCGCCGCCCGCCCGGCCACTGGCGCTCCTGGCCCGAGCGCCCGGCAGCGTCTGGCTCCTCATGCGCCTGTTGCGCACGAAGTTCTTCCGCCACAACGAAAAGACCTACGGCGGGCTCGCCAAGCACGGCATCCCCGACCCCGTGCTCGACGACTGGTTCGCCCCGGCCACCCGCGACCGCGCGATCCGCCGCGACCTCGCGAAGTTCGCCGTGTCCACTCCGGACCGCGACGTCCTGCTGCGCTGGACCGCCCGGCTGTCCGACTTCGACCGCCCGGTGCTGGTCGTGTGGGCGCCGGAGGACCGCATGATGCCGGTCTCCCACGGCCGCCGCCTGGCGGAACTCTTCCCGGGCGGCCGGCTCGTCGAGATCGCCGACTCGTGGACGCTCGTCCCGGAAGACCAGCCGGACCGCCTGGCGGAGGTACTGCGGGAGTTCCTGCCCGCGGCGGCCTGAGCCGCTACTGCTGATACGGAGGGCGCGGCTGCTGGTAGCCCGGCGGCGGAGCCTGCTGAAACCCCTGCGGTGGCGGGAATCCCGGCTGCTGCGGGTACCCCTGCGGCGGCGACTGCGGAAACGCAGGCGCGGGAGGGAATCCAGGCGGCGGAGCGAAGCCGGCCTGCTGGCCTGGCACAGGCTGAGAAACCGGAGCGGCGCCCCGGTTGGCCCGTCGCCGGATCGCGACGACCAGCCGCCACCCGCACGCGGCCGCGATCCCCGCGCCGATCCCGAAGGTGACCCAGCGGCCGCCGCCCTCGAAGGTCTTCGCGTCGTCGATCGACTCCTGCAGCTTCTCTTCGTAGGTCTCGCTCGACGTCACGCCGTACTGGGTCCGTTCGCAGGTCTGCCCCGGCCGCATCTCGTCGCTGCCGCACAGCACCTTGCCGGCCGACCCGGTGCCGAACAGGCCGAGCGCCATCAACCCCAGCCCGAACAGCAGGCCCACAGACCACCAAACCACGCTTTTCATCCATCCCCCTCGAGTGCCAAACCGGATAGCGAGGCATATCAGACCACAAATCGAACTGTGACGCACAGGCTTCCGACGTAACTTCCGGAAAGAGTGAATGAACCCCGGCGGGCGCCGTTTCGATCCGCGCGCACCGGGTAGGCCGCGAAGGAACGCACACGACGAAGGGAGCACCATGAGCACCATCACCGAGTTCGTGGACGTGCACGCGCCGGTCTCCGCGGCGTACAACCAGTGGACGCAGTTCGAGTCGTTCCCGCGTTTCATGCACGGCGTGGAGGAAGTGCGCCAGGTCGACGACACGCACACGCACTGGAAGATCGCGCTGGGCGGGGTCACCCGGGAGTTCGACGCGACGATCACCGAGCAGCACCCCGACGAGCGGGTGGCGTGGACGTCGGACTCCGGGCCGACACACGCGGGCGTGATCACGTTCCACCGGCTCGACGACGAGACCACCCGGGTGACGGCCCAGATGGAGCTGGACCCCGACGGCTTCGCCGAGAAGGCGGCCGACAAGCTCGGCGTCCTCGACCGGCGCGTCAAGGAAGACATGCAGCGGTTCAAGACGTTCATCGAGCACCGCGACGGCCGCGAGACCGGCACCTGGCGCGGCGACGTCGCTCCCCCACCTCAGCACTGAGCCGGTTTCACCGCCCGTGCGCGGTGGTAACCGGCACGCAGGAAGGGAGCCACCCATGACTGCCGACGAGAAGCAGCTGGACGAGCAGCTCGAAGAAGTGCGCCACGCGATCAGCGAGGCCAAGGACGCCGCCCAGGAAGCCCGCGACTCGCGCCCGGACCCCATGGGCGCCGGTTCCGGGGCGGCGGATTCCGGCGAGCACCAGGAGGACTCACCATGAGCGACTCGGAAAAGCACGAAGAACGCGACGATCCCTACGGCGAGTCCGCCGAGGAGCGGCGCGAGACCGTCCGCGGCGAGCAGGGCACCTCGCGGGACCCGCACGACGACACCGACCCGCAGTCGGGCTCTTGACGGGTTTGCCCTGCGCCGCAACGGGTATCCGCCGGTCACGAGCGAAGGAGGAGCCGTGCCTCAGGAAACCTGGAGCGACAAACGCGAGCGTCAGTACGAGCACATCAAGTCGTCGCAGAAGGAACGCGGTGCCAGCACTTCCCGGGCTGAGGAGATCGCCGCCCGCACGGTGAACAAGAACCGCGCCCGTTCCGGCGAGTCCCGCACCGCCGGCAAGACCTCGATCCGCGACAAGAGCCCCCAGCAACGCGGCGGGGAACGCAGCGGCCGGGGCCTCGGGCCGGGCGGACCGACCAAGGACCAGCTGTACAACGAGGCCAAGCAACGCAACATCAAGGGCCGTTCGAGCATGACCAAGAAGGAACTGCAGAACGCGCTGGGCCGCTGACAGGGCCCGGGCCCGATCCCGTCGGCAGCCCCCTGCCGACGGGATCGGCGCGTCCGCTGTGGACTGTTCTCCTGACGAGGGAGGCCACTCGTGAGCAGCCGGCTGATCGCCGTCACCATCGACTGCCGCAACGCCGAGGCACTGGCCGAGTTCTGGCGCGAAGCCCTGGACTACCCGGCCACCGAACGCTGGACCGACCATGAGGGGCTGACCTACGTCGAGCTCAAGGAGCCCGGCCGGCCGTCGCTGCTGTTCCAGCCCGTGCCCGAGGGCAAGACAGTGAAGAACCGGCTGCACCTCGACGTCGCGCCCGGCTCCGTCGAGCAGCGCGACGAGGTCGAGCGCCTCGTCACCCTCGGCGCGAAGATCCTCGACGACCCGGACGACGAGCACTGGATCGTCCTGGCCGACCCCGAGGGCAACGAGTTCTGTGTTCTGCCCCGGCGCTGAGCCCCGCCCGTTTCCCCACGCGAGCACCCAGGAGGGTCCATGCAGCGCGAACAGCGGCCGGCCCTGGAAGCGACCGGGCCGAGGCAGGCCGCCGAACGCCCGCGGTTCACCGAAGTGCACCACCGGATGTGGGCCCGCTCCGCCGGCCCCGCGTGGCTGCGGCGCTTCCTCGGCGACCGCAACGGCCTCCGTCTCGACGCGGAGGGCCTGTACGTGCGCCTCGGCCCTTGGGTGGTCAAGACACCGCTGGACAACCTCGCCGGCGCCCGCGTCACGGGGCCTTACCGCCCGTGGCGCGCGCTCGGCCCGCACCTGTCCCTGACCGACCGGTGCGGACGGGACCGGGTTCGTCGATCGCGTCCGCGCGGCGCTGACCCGTCCGCTGAGGACCGATCGCACGCAGCCGCAACCGGAGGACCAGGCGGATGACCACAGTGGACGACGTGCTGGCCGAGTACGGAACCACCCATGCCGAGCAGGCCGGCATCAAGCTCGCCGACAAGCCGCAGCCGTTGTACCGGCTGCTCGTCCTCACCACGCTGATGTCGGCGCGCATCGGGTCCGACATCGCCGTGGACGCGGCGAAGGAGCTGTGGCGGGCGGGCTGGCGGACCCCGAAGGCCATGCGCGCCTCCGAGTGGGCCGACCCCGTCCACGCGCTGGGGCGCGCGCACTACGTGCGCTACGACGAGAGCACCGCCCGCTACCTGGTGGACAGCGCGGAGTTCCTGCGCGAGCGCTACCAGGACGACCTGCGCAACCTCGCCGAAGCCGCCGACGGCTCGCCGCAGCGTCTGAAGAAGCTGCTCACGGAGTTCCCCCGTATCGGCCCGACCGGCGCGCAGATCTTCTGCGAGGAGATCCAGGCCGTGTGGCCGTGGGTGCGCCCGTACTTCGGCAAGCGGGCGCTGGCCGGTGCGAAGAAGGCCGGGCTGCCGGCTGATCCCGAGAAGCTCGCGGGCCTGGTGGCCGGCGACGACGTGGCCCGCCTCGCCGCCGCCCTCGTGCAGGTGGACGTCCACACCAAGAGCTGAGAGCCGGCGTTGCCGGGTGCACACCCGGCAACGCCGCCCGCTCACAGGTCCACAGTGCTCACGGGTCCACTGTGGAGTCGGCGACCGCGGTGTGGGCCAGTGCCGCGACGGTCTCTTCGAGGCCGCGCTGGATCTCGCCGCTGTGGCCTTCGCGGACGCTGCTCAAGGTCACCTCCACGCGGCTGGCGGCGGGTCCGGCCTCGTCGATCGAGAGGGTGCCGTGGTAGTCGTCCGGGCCCTCGGCGCCCCAGGACAGGGTGCGGGTGCCTTCGTCCACCTTGAGCCAGGCATCGCCTTCCACGTGCCGGCCGTGGACCTCCGCTTCGACGTGGACGGTGTCACCGCCTTCGGGGCGCGCCGCCTGCATCTGCGAGAAATAGTGCGGCAGGTTGCGCGGCTCGCGCAGGTACGCGAAGAGCTCGTCGGCGGGCAGTTCCACCGTGGCGCTGTGCCGGTAGTCGGTCATGGGAACACCTCCTGGCCCGGCGGGTACCCGCGGGCCGCCGCGCCAACCACCGCCCGCTCAGTCGCCGCGCGCCTGCGCCAGCCGCTCGCGTTGCGGGACCACGACGTACTTCGGGTCCTGTGCCGACGCCACCCCCGCTTGGTAGACGCCGAACCTCGTGCACAGGCCGGCCGCGAGGTAGGCCGCGCCGCTCGCCACCGCGGCCACCTTGCTGCGCCGGGCCGCGAGCGACAACGCGGCGCCTGCAGCCGTCAGACCGCGGGCGGCTTTCATCAGCTTGCCCGCGCGGCCGGTGCGGTACGGCTCGGACACGATCCCGAGGCCGTGCTCCAGGTGCTGCGCCACCGCCAGCTCGGCCACCGCGCCGGCGAGCCCCGCGCGCACCACCGGCCCGAGCTCGGCGGACGGCGCCGCCAGCAACGCCGCGCCGGCACCGCTCGTCACCGCGCTGCCCGCGAACAGCACCGGCAGGTGCCGCCGCGCCTCGTGCCACGACGGCGTCGCGGTGTCGGCCAGCAGCACCGCGGTGTAGGTGCACATCGCCGGCCCCAGCACGCCCGCGGCGGCGCCCGCGAGCTTGCCGACCGGGCGCAGCAGGCCGGTTTCCGCGGAGCCGGCCGACACCGCGGCCAGCCCCGAGAACGGCGCCAGGATCCACGAACCCACCGAAAGCGGCGACGTCGGCTTGAGCACCCTCAGCATGTGCAGGAACCGTGCCGGCCGCCCGAGGTCGTGGACCAGCGCGACGACACTCGCGCTCGCGCCGGCGGCCGCGACCAGGCGGCCGACGCGCGCGAGGCCCGGCCGGCCGGTGAGCGTCGCCAGGCTCGCCATCGTCGCCGACGAGCCCGCGGCCCCGCCGAGGAACAGGTACAGCGGCACGTCCGGCTGCTTCCACGCCGGTTCCTTCAGGATCGGCCGTCCGTAGTACGAGGTGAACTCGACCGGGTCGACCATCGCCGGTTCGCGGCGGGGGCTCATCGCCGCCGCCCCAGGAACGAGACCACGAGGGTGCCTGCCACGCCCAGTGCCGCGGCCCCCGCGCGTTTCCACATCTGCGGCAGGTGTTGTGTCGGCACGACGGGGTCGGGAGGGAACCCGTAGACCTCCGGTTCGTCCAGCAGCAGGAAAAACGCGCCGTCGCCGCCGACGCCGTCATCGGGGTCACGGCCGTAGAGCCGCGCCTCGGGCACACCGGACCCACGCAGGTCGCGCACCCGCTCGTCGGCGCGCTCGCGCAACTCGTCGAGCACGCCGAACTGGATCGAGTCCGTGGGACACGCCTTGGCGCACGCCGGCTCCAGGCCGGCGCCGAGCCGGTCGTAGCAGAGGGTGCACTTGAACGCGCGGCCGTCGCTCTCGCGCCGCTCGATCACGCCGTACGGGCAGGCGGGCACGCAATAGCCGCAGCCGTTGCAGATGTCCTGCTGCACCACGACGGTGCCGAACTCGGTGCGGAACAGCGCCCCCGTCGGGCAGACGTCGAGGCACCCGGCGTGGGTGCAGTGCTTGCAGACGTCGCTCGACATCAGCCAGCGCACCCCGGGTTCTTCGGCATCGCCGTCCTGCGTGGGCGCGCCCACGGTCGGCATCCCGAGCTCGACGGCGGGCGGCGCCGGCGGCACGGGTTGCTCCACGAACGCGACGTGCCGCCACGCGTTCGCCCCGAGGTCACCGGTGTTGTCGTAGGACGTCCCGAGCAGGTCGAGGCCCCCGCCGGGCACCTCGTTCCACTCCTTGCACGCCACCTCGCACGCCTTGCAGCCGATGCACACCGAGGTGTCGGTGAAGAAGCCCATCCGCGGTTGCTCGCCGTACTCAGCCATCCGCCCTCCTGCGGTACTCCTGCACGAAGTCCAGCAACGCCGGGCCCCGTGGGCGACGGCCCGGCACGATGTCGCACGTCGCCGCCTTCGACTCCTGGATGTGCACGTTCGGGTCCAGCACGACGCCGAGCAGGTCGTTGGCCGCGTCGCCGCGCGAAAGCCCGTTGGGTCCCCAGTGATAAGGCAGGCCGACCTGGTGGATCGTGCGGCCGCGCACCTTGAGCGGTTTCATCCGCGCCGTCACCAGCACCCGGGCCTCGATCGCGGTGCGAGCCGAGACGATCGTGGCCCAGCCGCCGTTCTCCAGCCCGCGCTCGGCCGCGAGCTCCGGCGAGACCTCGCAGAAGAACTCCGGCTGCAGCTCGGCCAGGTACGGCAGGGTGCGGCTCATCCCGCCCGCGGTGTGGTGCTCGGTGAGCCGGTAGGTCGTGAACACGTACGGGAAGGCCGTGCTGCGGGCCGGGTTGTACGGGTTCGACGGCGTGATCAGCGTCTGGCGCGCCGGGTTGTCCGGCTGGCCGTAGAGCGCATTGTCCACAGGGGACTCGAACGGTTCGTAGTGCGTGGGCAGCGGCCCGTCGGCGAGCCCGGCGGGCACGTAAAGCCAGGCGCGGCCGTCGGTCTGCATGATGAACGGGTCGGCACCGCCGAGGGCGTCCTGCGCCTTGGCGCCCGCGGGCGGCACGTAGTCCGGCCGCTTGGTCACCTCGAAGTCGGCGACGTCGGGCCCGGCCCACCGGCCCTGCTCCTCGTCCCAGTAGACGTACTTCTTGCGCTCGCTCCACGGGTTCCCGGCCGGATCGGCCGACGCGCGGTTGTAGAGGATGCGGCGGTTCGCCGGCCACGCCCACGCCCATTCGCTCGCCACCCAGTCCTGTTCGGACCCGGGCTTGCGGTTCGCCGCGTGGTTGTGGCCGCCGGCGCGCACACCGCAGTAGATCCAGCAGCCGCAGGAGGTGGACCCGTCGGCCTTGAGCTGCGTGTACGCCGACAGCGGACCTTCGGGACCGTGGCCGTTGATCTCGGCGAGCACCGAATCGGCCGAGGGCTCGTCGAGCGGTCCTTCGGTCGGGTAGCTCCACGTCAGCTCCTGCACCGGCAGATCCCGTGGATCCGTGCTGCCGGCCAGCTTTTCCCTGATGAGCCTGCCCAGGTGGTAGTAGAACCACAGGTCGCTGCGCGCCTCCCCCGGCGGCTCCACGGCTTTGTGGTGCCACTGCAGCAGACGCTGCGTGTTCGTGAAGCTGCCGTCCTTCTCGGTGTGGGCGGCGGCCGGCAGGAAGAAGACCTCGGTCCCGATCTCCGTGCTCGCCAGCTCTCCCGTCTCGATCTCCGGCCCGTCTTTCCAGAACGTCGCGGACTCGATCATCTGCAGGTCGCGCACCACGAGCCAGTCGAGGTTCGCCAGCCCCAGGCGCTGCATCTTCCCGTTGGCCGAGCCGACGGCGGGGTTCTCGCCGACGAGGAAGTAGCCCTTGCACGTGCCCTCGATCTGGTTGCGCACCGTGGCGTACGTGCCGTGTTCGCCGGTCAGGCGCGGCAGGTGGCCGAAGCGGAAGTCGTTGTGCGGCTGGGCGGCGTCGCCCCAGTACGCCTTCAGCAGGCTCACCATGTAGGAGTTCATGTTGCCCCAGAAGCCGGTGGCGCCGGCGTCGGTGGCGACGTAGTCGTCGAGGCCGAAGTGCTGGTGCGCGTGGGGCATCGGCAGGTAGCCGGGCAGGATGTTGAACAGGGTCGGGATGTCGGTGGAGCCCTGGATGCTCGCGTGCCCGCGCAGCGCCAGGATCCCGCCGCCGGGGCGGCCGATGTTGCCGAGCAACGTCTGCAGGATCGAGGCGGCGCGGATGTACTGCGCGCCGACCGTGTGGTGGGTCCAGCCCACCGAGTACACCCACGCCGTCGTGCGCTCGCGGCCGGAGTTCTTCGTGACCGCTTCGGCGATCTCCAGGAACTGCCGCACCGGGACGCCGCAGACGTCCGCGACGACCTCGGGCGTGTAGCGCGAGAAGTGGCGCTTGAGGACCTGGTAGACGCAGCGGGGGTGCTGCAGCGTCTCGTCCAGGTGCGGTTTCCCGCCCACCGCAGCGCCGCCGCTGCCGTAGGACTCGGCGCGCGCGGCGCTCTGGTGGCCCTCTCCGCCGTGGTGCTGCTCTCCCGGCAGCTCGGCCTCGCCGCTGCCCGCGGCGGGCAGGGTGTCGACACCCTCGTAGGCCCAGGTGGACACGTCGTACTGCTTGTTCTCGGGGTCGTAGCCCGAGAAGACACCGTCGAGGTCTTCGGTGTCCCGGAAGTCCTCACGCAGGATCGCGGCGGCGTTGGTGTAGGCCAGCACGTACTCGCGGAAGTCGAACTCGTGGTCCAGGACGTACTTGATCAGGCCGCCGAGGAACGCGATGTCCGAGCCCGCGCGCAGCGCCGCGTGGGTGTGCGCGACCGCGCTCGTGCGCGTGAACCGGGGGTCGACGTGGATGATCTTCGCCCCGCGGGCCTTGGCCTCCATCACCCACTGGAACCCCACGGGGTGGGCCTCCGCCATGTTGGAGCCCTGGATCACGATGCAGTCGGCGTTGACCAGATCCTGCTGGAACGTCGTGGCGCCTCCACGACCGAAGGAGGTCCCCAGACCGGGAACCGTGGCGGAGTGTCAAATCCGGGCCTGGTTCTCGATCTGGATCGCGCCGAGCGCGGTGTAGAGCTTCTTCATCAGGTAGTTCTCTTCGTTGTCCAGCGTCGCGCCGCCGAGACTGGCGAGCCCGAGAGTGCGCTTGAGCGGCGCCCCGTCGGCGTCGGATTCCTCCCATGTTTCGGCGCGTGTACGCAGGACCCGCTCGGCGATCAGCTCCATCGCCTCGCCGAGCGGCAGGCGCTCCCAGTCGGTGCCGTACGGGCGGCGGTAGAGCACCTCGGTGACCCGGCTCGGGCTCGTCACCAGCTGTTTGCTGGCCGAGCCCTTGGGGCACAGGCGGCCGCGCGAGATGGGCGAGTCGGGGTCGCCCTCGATCTGGGTGACGCGCTCGTCCTTGACGTAGACCTGCTGCCCGCACCCGACCGCGCAGTACGGGCACACCGACTTCACGACACGGTCCGCGTCCTGGGTGCGCGCGTGCCAGGTCTCGGAGCCGCCGGACTTCGCCGCGGCACCGCGAGCCAGCCGGTCGGGACCGGTCAGCTGCCGGTACACGGGCCAGCCTTCGATCCACCGCCGGACACCCATGCTCGCCAACCTAATCCCTTCGCGCGCGCAGCGCAGGTCTCTCACCCGTGCGGGGCGGCGGCTCCCGGCGGCCCGACCCGGTCACCGCACCCGGCGGGTGCCGTCGCCGAGGGGCTCGGTGACTCCCGCCGCGTCGAGGCGTTCGAGCAGCGGCACCATCACGCGGCGGGTCGTGTCGAGGGCGCGGCGGGCGTCGGCGACCGTGAACGGCTGGGCGAGGCCGGGCAGGACCGCCGCCGCCCGTTCCTCGATGCCCGGGGCGACGTAGACGCCCTCGGCCAGCAGCGTGAGGCGGCCGTGGCGGACGGCGGCGGCCAGTTCGCGCCGGCCCAGCCCCAGTTCGCGGAGGTGATCGGTCCCGGGGGCGCGGAAGGGGTGCTCGGCGAACTCGGCCTCCAGCTCGGCGACGGCCTCGGCGACGCGCGGTTCGAGACCGGTGCCGGGCAGGCGCACCAGCCCGTCGCGGGTTTCCAACCCGGTGAGCAGCGGCGGTAGGAGCTCCTGCGCGGGCAGCTCCAGCCTTCGCCGCAGAGTCTCTTCAGGCATGCCCGCGGCAACGGGGCGGTCACGGGTCCAGGCGGCGACCTCCTCACCGACCAGCGCTTTGAGGTGGGCGAACCGTGCGGGATCCACCAGCCATTCGCCCACGCGCTCGCCGGTCGGCGCGAAGCCCATCGCCCGGAACTCCGTCGCCCTGACGAACCCCCGCCGTTCCAGGTGGGCCGGCGCCGGCTCGCGCGTCAGCTCGTCACCTCGCGCGCGTGCGGCGCCCCGGCGCCGCAGTTCGGGCGGCCGGACGTCGAGCACCTCGACCCCGGCCGGGATGACGTGGGCGCCCGGGTCACGGACCAGGCCCCGGTCGCCGACGCGCAGCGGCAGCGGAGTCCGCAGCGTCAGCCGCGCGGTGTCCGTCCCGAGTGGACGGACCCGCGCCGCGACGGCCGCGGTGCCCAGGTGCAGCACCAGCGACTGGTGCAGGTCCGCGGAGCGGGTGCCCCTCACGCGGACGTCCGCTTCGGTCGTGGTCAGCCACGCTCCGGGAGTCAGCAGTGCGTCGCCGCGCCGGGCCTGCTCGCGTGCGACGCCTCGAAGGTTCACCGCCACCCGCGCGACACCGGTCACGCGGTCCCGAGGCTCCCCCAGCGCTTCGATCCCCTTCACCGTGACGATGACACCCCCGAGGTCCAGCTCGTCACCGGTCGAGATCGTGCCCGCGGCGAGGGTCCCGGTCACGACCGTGCCCGCGCCGCGGACCGTGAACGCGCGGTCGAGCCACAGGCGCACGTCGGCCTGAGCGTCCGGCACCGGCAATGTGGCGACGAGCTCGCCCAACGCGGCCCGCAGCTCGTCGAACCCGGCGCCGGTCGTGCCGCTGACCGCGACCGAGGGCACAGAACCCAGCGACGTCGGGGAAAACTCGTGCAGCGCCGCCGCCGTGGCGGGCCCCGGCTCGGCGCGGTCCGCCTTGGTCACCACGAGCAGGCCGCGGTCCACGCCGAACGCGTCCAGCGCGGCGAGGTGCTCGGCCGACTGCGGTTTCCAGCCCTCGTCGGCCGCCACCACGAACACCACGGCCGGCACCGGTCCGGCACCGGCGAGCATGTTGGGCACGAACCGTTCGTGGCCGGGCACGTCGACGAACGCCACGTCCTCGCCGCCGATCCGGGTCCACGCGAAGCCCAGGTCGATCGTGAGGCCGCGGCGGCGTTCCTCCGCCCAGCGGTCGGGTTCCATCCCGGTGAGCCGCCGCACCAGCGTGGACTTGCCGTGGTCCACGTGACCGGCGGTGGCGATCACCCGCACCCGATCACCCGGACCCCAGCACCGCGTCCGCGATCGTGGCGTCGTCGCCGGGCGGGACGGTCCGCAGGTCCAGCAGGCAGCGGTCGCGGACGAGGCGGCCGACGACGGGTGGCTGCCCGGTGCGCAGCGCTTCGGCGTAGCGCGCGGGCAACGCGACGGCCACGCTCGGCACCTCGACTCCGGGCGCTCCCCCGCCCCCGACGGCGGCCGCCGACTCGACGACCTCGGCGTCCACTCCGGCCGCACACAGCGTCGCGCACAGCTCGTCCGTGCGGCCGCGCAATTCCGGCAGCGGGATCCGCAGCGCTTCCTGAACCGGGGGACGCGGGCCGCGCAACGTCGCCTCGAGTGCCGCCAGCGTCAGCTTGTCCACGCGCAGCGCCCGCGCCGCCGGGTGCCGGCGCAGCCGCTCCACCAGCGCCGCGTCGCCGAGCAGGAGGCCGGCCTGCGGGCCGCCGAGGAGCTTGTCGCCACTCGCGGTGACGAGGTGCGCGCCCTGGGCGAGCACCGTGGCCGCGTCGGGTTCGTCCGGCAGCAGCGGGTGCGGCGCGAGCAGCCCGGAGCCGATGTCCACGACCAGCGGCACGCCGAGCCCGGCCAGGTCCGCCACCGGCGCTTCCGCCGTGAAGCCGGTGACGCGGTAGTTGGACGGGTGGACCTTGAGCAGGAACGCGGTCTCGGGGCCGATCGCGGCGGCGTAGTCGGCGAGGTGCGTGCGGTTCGTCGTCCCGACCTCGCGCAGCCGCGCGCCGGTCGAAGCCAGCAGGTCCGGGATCCGGAAACCGTCGCCGATCTCGACGAGCTCGCCCCGGCTGACCACGATCTCGCGGCCCGGCGCGAGCGCCAGCGCGCACAGCAGGAGGGCGGCGGCGTTGTTGTTCACCACGTGCACGCCGCCCGCCGCCGGCACGGCTTCGGCCAGGGCCGTGAGCGCACCGCGGCCCCGGCGGGCACGCCGGCCGGTGGTGAGGTCGAACTCGACGTCCGTGGCCCCCGCGGCCGCGGCGACGGCGTCCACCGCCGCCCGCGACAACGGCGCCCGGCCGAGGTTGGTGTGCACGACGACACCGGTGGCGTTGACGACCGGCCGCAGCGAAGCCGCGTGCCCGGGGAGGCGGGCCAGGATGTCGTCGACGATCGCCTCGGGGGTGAGCAGGCCCGCCCGGACCCGTTGCTGGGCGCCGGTCACGATGGACTTCACCAGGTCACGACCGAGCAGCTCGCCGGCCTTGGCGATGCGCGGGTCGGCGAGCAGCGCGTCGGTGCGGGGCACGGCCCGGCGCGGATCGGTCACCCGCGGCGCTCCCGGCGGAGGCGGACGGGAATCGAACCCGCCGGCGACAGCGCCTGCCGCCCGACGGTTTTGAAGACCGCGCCGGCCACCAGGCCGGAGACGCCTCCCTGGAGCATGCCGCCATCCTGCCAAGGTCGCGGCGCGGCCGCAGCCCGGGCACGATGGGCCGCGTGGAGTACCGGCTGACGCAGTACGCGCACGGCGGGGGCTGTGCGTGCAAGATCCCGCCCGGCGAGCTCGAGGACGTGGTCCGCGGCCTCACCGGCAAGTCGCCCGACAATCCGCCCGGCGAGCTGCTCGTGGGACTCGACGACGGCGACGACGCGGCCGCCGTGCGGATCTCCGGCGGCACGGCCCTCATCGCGACGACCGACTTTTTCACCCCCGTCGTCGACGACCCCTACGACTGGGGCCGCATCGCCGCCGCGAACGCGCTGTCCGACGTGTACGCGATGGGCGGGACTCCCGTGGTCGCCGTGAACCTGCTCGGCTGGCCGCGCGGTGTGCTGCCGTTCGAGCTGGCCACGGAGGTCCTGCGCGGCGGCCTCGACGTCTGCGGCCCGGCCGGCTGCCACCTCGCGGGCGGGCACAGCGTGGACGACCCCGAGCCCAAGTACGGCCTCGCCGTCACCGGCATCGCCGACCCGGATCGCTTGCTGCGCAACGACTCCGGCCGCCCGGGCGTGCCGCTGACCCTCACGAAGCCGCTCGGCATCGGCGTGCTCAACTCCCGTCACAAGGCCACGGGCGAACGCTTCGACCACGCCGTCGCCACCATGACCACGCTCAACGCCGGCGCCGCCCGCGCCGCGCTGGCCGCCGGCGCCACCTGCGCGACCGACGTCACCGGCTTCGGCCTGCTCGGCCACCTCCACAAGCTGGCCCGCGCGAGCCACGTCACCGCCCGCCTCGACCCGGCCGCCGTCCCGTATCTCGACGGTGCCCGCGAGGCCCTCGCCGCCGGCCACATCAGCGGCGGCACCCGCCGCAACCTCGACTGGGTCCGCCCCCACACCGACCTCTCCCGCGTCCCCGAGGACGAGGCCCTGCTCCTGGCCGACGCCCAGACCTCGGGCGGGCTCCTGATCGCCGGCGAAGTTCCCGGCTACCCGGTCATCGGCGAACTGCTGCCGGCCGGCGAGCACACCGTCGTCGTCGCCTGATCCGGTGCACTCGACCCGCAGGAGCGCACGGCCGTGAGGCGGGCCGCGCCCACCGAAGGTTGAGCCGCCGAGACACCGGGCACCCGGGGATCATCCGGCGGCCCGCGCCGGAGCGCGGAGCGACGATGGAGGTGCTGTGGTGACCGAAGAGGTGCAGCCGATTCCGGCGAAGGAACGCTCGTTCGGCGAGCTCGTCTCCGACCTCACCGACCAGGTGAAACGGCTGGTGCGCGACGAGGTCCGGCTCGGGGTCCTGGAGCTGAAGGAGAAGAGCACGCGGATGGGCGTGGGCGCCGGGTTGTTCGGCGCCGCCGGGCTCGTCGCGCTGTTCGGTGCCGGGGCGCTGGTGGCCGCCGCGATCATGGCGCTCGCGCTGGTGCTGCCCGGATGGGCCTCGGCGCTGGTCGTCGCGGGCGCGTTGTTCGCCGTCGCCGGGATCGCGGCGCTCGTCGGGCGCACGCAGATCAAGAACGCGACACCGCCGGTGCCGCGGGAAGCCATCGAGGGCGTCCGCGAGGACGTCGAGGTCGTGCGGCAGGAGGTGCGCTCGTGAACCGCGAGTTCCCGGAGACCCCGGACGAGGTCCGCATCGACCGCGATGCCACGCGCGCCGAGCTCGCGCAGACGCTGGAGACCCTGGAGCAGAAGCTCGACGTGCGCCCGAAGATCAGGCAGGGCATCGACGACCGGCTCGACCAGGCCGAGGCGAAGGTCGGCACGGTCGTCGGCGAACCGGCGGCCGCGAAGTTCCGCCAGGGCGCCGACACCGTGCGCGCCAACCCGGTGCCGGTCTTCGCGAGCCTGGTCGGCCTGATCGTCGTGCTGCGGCTCATCCTGCGCCGGCGCTCGCACGGAGACTGAGCGTTGCCGATCAGCGGCGCCGCGGATGTTTGCCCGCCACGGCCCGGCGGTACCCGGGCGGCATGACCACAACCGTTGCTGACTACGTGTTGCAGAGGCTGCGCGAATGGGACGTCGAGCAGGTGTTCGGCTATCCCGGGGACGGCATCAACGGCCTCGTCACCGCGTTCGGCGCCGCGGGCGACGAGCCGCGGTTCGTGCAGGCCCGGCACGAGGAGATGGCGGCGTTCGAGGCCGTCGGGTACGCGAAGTTCAGCGGACGCGTCGGCGTGTGCGTGGCGACGTCCGGGCCCGGCGCCATCCACCTGCTCAACGGGCTCTACGACGCCAAGCTCGACCACGTGCCCGTGGTGGCGATCGTCGGCCAGACCGCGCGCAGCGCGATGGGCGGCAGCTACCAGCAGGAAGTCGACCTGCAGGCGCTGTTCAAGGACGTCGCGAGCGAGTACCTCGTCGAGGTCAACGTGCCGGAGCAGCTGCCCAACGCGCTCGACCGCGCCATCCGCACCGCGCTCGCGCAGCGGGCCCCCACGGCCCTGATCATCCCGGCGGACGTGCAGGAGCTGCCGTACTCGCCGCCCGAGCACGAGTTCAAGCACGTGCCCTCCAGCCCGCCCGGCCACCCGCGCGCGAAGGTCGTGCCGCCGGACGAAGAGCTGACGAGAGCGGCCGAGGTCCTCAACGCCGGCGAGAAGGTCGCGATCCTGATCGGCCAAGGCGCGCGCAACGCCGTGACCGAGGTCCGCGAGGTCGCCGAGCTGACGGGCGCGGGTGTGGCGAAAGCGTTGCTGGGCAAGGACGTGCTGCCCGACGACCTGCCGTACGTGACCGGCGCGATCGGCCTGCTGGGCACGCGCCCGAGCTACGAGCTCATGAACGACTGCGACACGCTGCTGATCATCGGCTCCGGCTTCCCGTACAGCCAGTTCCTGCCGCCGTTCGGGCAGGCGCGCGCGGTGCAGATCGACCTCGACGCGCGGTTCCTGGGCCTGCGCTACCCCACCGAGGTCACCCTCCTCGGCGACGCCAAGTCCACTTTGGAACAGCTCATCCCGTTGCTGGAACGCAAGACCGAGCGCGCGTGGCGTGAGCGGATCGAGAAGAACGTGACCGAGTGGTCGGACACCGTCACGCGGCAGGCCATGCTGGCGGCGGACCCGATCAACCCGATGCGGATCGTCCACGAGCTGTCCGAGCGGATCCCGGAAGACGCCATCGTCACCGCCGACTCCGGCTCGACGGCCAACTGGTACGCCCGCAACCTGCGCATCCGCGGCCGGATCCGCGCTTCGCTGTCGGGGACGCTGGCGACGATGGGCCCGGGCGTGCCGTATGCGATCGGCGCCAAGTTCGCCCATCCCGACCGCCCGGTGGTCGCGCTCGTGGGCGACGGGGCCATGCAGATGAACGGCCTGGCCGAGCTGCTCACCCTCGCGCGCTACCGCGAGCTCTGGGCCGACCAGCGATGCGTGATCTGCGTCTTCCACAACGGTGACCTCAACCAGGTCACGTGGGAGCTGCGCGCGATGGGTGGCGCGCCGAAGTTCGAGCCGTCGCAGTCGCTGCCCGAAGTGTCCTATGCGGACTTCGCCCGCGGCATCGGGCTGGGCGGCATCGCGGTCGACGACCCCGAGCGCCTCGGCGACGCCTGGGCCACGGCGCTCGACGCCGACGTGCCGACCGTGCTCGACGTGCGGTGCGACCCGGAGGTGCCGCCGATCCCGCCGCACGCGACGTTCGAGCAGATCAAGTCCATGACCGAATCGGTGCTCAAGGGCGACCCGAACGCGTGGCACCTGGTCGCCCAGGGCCTCAAGACGAAGGTCCAGGAGCTCCTGCCGATGCGCACCTGATCCCGCGCACCAGAAAGGAGTCCCTTGTGGACACGCACGACCTGCGTCCACTGACGACCGCGACCGGACCGTTCGCCTCGGTCCACTTCGACGAGTCACACGACACCGAGGACGCGGCGAAGCAGCTTCGCCTGCGACTCAAGGAGATCAACGTGTCCCTGTCCGAGCAGGACGCCGACCCGGACACGGTCGCCGCGATCGTCGACGCGATCGAAACCACTCCCCCGCCCGTCGGGCAGGCCGGGCGGAGCCTCATCGCCGCGCGCGGCGAGATCGTGGCCGACCGCCGGCTCGCCGCGCCGCCCGCGGCGCAGGAGGCGCGCTACTCGGACCTGCCGTACTTCCTGCCGGTGGTGACGCACGCCGAGGACGCGCCGGAGCACGTGGTGGTGCTCGTCGACCGTCAGGGTGCCGACGTCGAGGTGCGCCACCCCGACGGCACGGTGCGCGCGGAAACCGTGCAGGGCTCCGAGAACGACGTGCACAAGGTCCGCGGCGGCGGTCCGGCGCACCGGAACCTGCAGCACCGCACCCAGGAAGCCGTGCGGCACAACCTCGAGGACGTCGCCGTGGCCGTGGCCAAGACGGTCGAACGGACCGGCGCCCGCCTGGTCGTGCTGGCCGGCGAGGTGCAGGCCCGCGCCGAGCTGCTGGGCCTGCTGCCGGAGCCCGTGCGCGCGATCACCGAGGAGACCGACGCCGGGGGCCGCGCCGCCGGCACCGACCGCGGCGAGCTGGACGAGCACGTCCACGAGCTGCTGGCCGGCCGCCACCTCCGCGAGCTGGACGACCTCGCCGACCGCTTCCGCGCCGAGGCCGGTCGCGGTTCGGGCCTCGCCGTCAGCGGCCTCGAGGCCGTCACGGCGGCGCTGTCCGAGGCCAACGTCGCCACCCTGCTCGTCGGCGACCCCGGCGACGCCGAGGTGCTCACCGGGCGCGAACCCACCCAAGTCGGCGTCGCCGCACCCCGGCTGGCCGCCCTCGGCGCTCCCGACCCCGCACCACACCGCGCCGACGAGGCCCTCCCGTACGCCGCCGTCGCCGTCGGCGCGGACGTCGTGGTGATGGACGAGCGCCTCGACCTGCCCGGCGGGTTCGCCGCCCTTCTGCGCCACCCGTGACCCCCGGGCGGTGCGGACACTCGGCGGGGTGTGCCCGCACCGCCCGGAAACCGACCACGACGAGGGCCGGCCGGACACCACGGTCCGGCCGGCTTTATCTGCACCGTGTCTCAGTCTTCCTCCGCACGCGCGCGGCCCCATCCGCTGCGCACCACCGGCGCCACCTCGTGGTCCCGCGGGGCACCCGTGACAGCGTGACCGGGCACGAAGCGGGCCGACTCGGGCGAGACTCCCGTCGTGCTCCACAACGCGAAGGGCCGGCCGGACACCGCAGTCCGGCCGGCCCTTCGTCCTGCCTCAATCCTCCTCCGCCACCCCCATCACCGCGCCCGCGACGGCGTCCACCACGCCGTCGTCGAAGGGGGTCGGCACGATGTGCTGCGGGGTGAGGTCGTCGGCGACGACGTCGGCCAGGGCGCGGGCCGCGGCGAGGAGCATGCGGCTCGTGACGCGGGGCGCGCCGGAGTCGAGCAGGCCGCGGAAGACGCCCGGGAACACCAGCACGTTGTTGATCTGGTTCGGGTGGTCACTGCGGCCGGTCGCCACGATCTGCGCGTGCTTGCCCGCGAGGTCCGGGTCGATCTCGGGGTCCGGGTTGGCCAGCGCGAAGACGATCGCGCGGCCGGCCATCGCGGCGATGTCGTCCTCGCCGAGCAGGCCGCCGGCGCTGACGCCGATGAAGACGTCGGCGCCGGAGAGCGCGTCACGCAGGCTGCCCTCGACGGCGCCGTCACGGTTGGTGTTCTCGGCGAGCCAGCGCTTCTCGCCGACGAGGTCGCGGCCGGGGTGCAGCACACCCTGACTGTCACAGACGGCGATGCGCTCGTAGCCGGCCTCGCGCAGGAGCCGGGCCGTGGCGCTGCCCGCCGCGCCCGCGCCGGAGATCACCACGGACGTGCCGGCGGGCTCGCGTTCGGTCAGCTTCATCGCGTTGTGCAGCGCGGCGAGCACGACCACCGCGGTGCCGTGCTGGTCGTCGTGGAAGACGGGGATGTCGAGCTCGTCGTGCAGGCGGCGCTCGACCGTGAAGCACCTCGGCGCGGCGATGTCCTCAAGGTTGATCGCGCCGAACGACGTCGCGAGGTCCTTCACGGTGCGCACCAGGTCGTCCGGGTCCCGGCTGACGGGGCAGATCGGCCACGCGTCGACGTCGGCGAACCGCTTCAGCAGCGCCACCTTGCCCTCCATCACGGGCAGCGCTGCGGCCGGGCCGCGGTCGCCGAGGCCGAGCAGCGCCGAACCGTCGGACACGATCGCGACCGAGTTGGCCTTCACCGTCTCGCGCATCAGCGCGGACGGGTCTTCGGCCACCCGCTCGGCCACCTCGGCGACCCCGGGCGTGTACTCCCTCACCAGGTCCTCGGGACCGTCGAGGCGGACCCGGGCCGAGATCTCCACTTTTCCACGGCTGCGGCTCATGCCAGCCGGATACCCCGTGCGGCCACCGGGAAATCAGTCGGTTTTTCACCGGCGCTACTCCCGCAGAGCCGGCAAGAGCTCCTTCTCCGCGAACGCCAGGAATTCCTCCTGCCGGTCGCCGCCGACCTGGATCAGCGCCAGATCCGTGAAGCCGGAATTCGCGAACTGCCGCACCGCGTCCCGGATCGGCCCGGCCTCCGGACCGCACGGGATCCCCGCCGCCACGTCGTCCTGGCGCACGAACTGCGTGGCTCCCGCGAAGCCGGCCGGACCCGGCAGCTCGGAGTTGACCTTCCACCCGCCGCTGAACCAGCGGAACTGGTCGTGCGCCCGCCGGACGGCCGCGTCGCGATCGGGATCCCAGCACACCGGCAGCTGGGCGACCTTGCGGGTCGGCGGGCCGAGGCGGGTGGCGTCCCACTCGCCGCACAGTGCCGGGTCGGGCTCCACCGCGATCATCACGTCGGCCTGCGGGGCGAACCGGTGCACGGACTGCTTGCCGGACACCGCGATCCCGATCGGCACCCGCGTCGGCGAGAGGTCCCACAGCTTCGCGGAGTCCACGCGGAAGTGCCTGCCCTCGTAGCTGAACGACCCGCCGTCGAACAGCCCGCCGATGATCTGCACGGCCTCGGCGAGCATGTCGTGGCGCACGTTGACCGGCGGCCAGCCCTGCCCGGTGACGTGCTCGTTGAGGTTCTCCCCCGCGCCGAGGCCGAGGGTGAACCGGTCGTCGGACAGCAGCTGGATCGTCGCGGCCTTCTGCGCGACGACGGCCGGGTGGTAGCGCATCGTCGGGCAGGTCACGAACGTCATCAGGTCCACCCGTTCGGTCACCTGGCTCACCGCGCCGAGCACGCTCCACGCGTACGGCGCGTGCCCCTGCTCCGCCAGCCAGGGCGAGTAGTGGTCGCTGCAGACCTCGAAGTCGAAGCCGGCCCGCTCCGCCCCCGCCGCGTGGGCGACCAGTTCCTTCGGCCCGGCCTGCTCGGTCATCAACGTGTACCCGATGCGCATGCGGTGTCCCCCGTTCGGACGAGTCGCGGTGAACCGCCGCCGGTCCACCCTTCCTCCGCCGGAGTTGCCCGTGCCGCACCGGCCGAAACCGGCCGTCACCCGGCGCGGCGCGCTCCGGGCGCGTTTCCCGGTGCGATCTGCGAAGCTGCCTTTCATGGCTTCCCGGACGAGTTCTCCCTGGTTGCGGTGGACGACGATCGCCCCGGCGGTCGCGGTGGTCGTGCTGGCCGTGACGTGGGGGCGGGTGCTCGGGACGGTGCCGGTGATCCTCGTCGCGGTGGTGCTGGCGGCCGCGGTGCTCGCGGCGGTGCACCACGCGGAGGTGGTGGCGCACCGGGTCGGCGAGCCGTTCGGGTCGCTCGTGCTGGCGGTGGCCGTCACGGTCATCGAGGTGGCGCTCATCGTCACGCTCATGATCTCGGGCGGCCCGAAAACGGCTTCGCTCGCGCGGGACACGGTGTTCGCGGCCGTGATGATCACGTGCAACGGCATCCTCGGCCTCTCACTGCTGGTGGGCGCGTGGCGGCGCAAGACGACGGTGTTCAACGCGGAGGGCACCGGCTCCGCACTGGCCACCGTCGCGACGCTCGCCACCCTCAGCCTCGTCCTGCCCACGTTCACGACTTCCCGCAGCGGCCCGGAGTTCTCTCCCGGGCAGCTGGGGTTCGCCGCCCTCGCGTCGCTGATCCTCTACGGGCTTTTCGTGGTCACGCAGACCGTGCGGCACCGCGACTTCTTCCTGCCGATAGACGACGAAGGCGCCGTGGTAGAAGAGGACTCCCACGCGAAGCCGACGACCACCCGCACGGCGTTGCTCAGCCTCGGACTGCTGCTGGTGGCGCTCGTGGCGGTGGTCGGGCTGGCCAAAGTGGAATCGCCGGCGATCGAGGCCGGCGTGGCGGCGCTGGGGTTCCCGCAGTCGTTCGTCGGCGTGGTGATCGCGCTGCTCGTGCTCCTGCCCGAGACGCTCGCCGCCACCAACGCCGCGCGGCGCGATCGCGTGCAGGTGAGCCTGAACCTCGCGCTGGGTTCGGCGATGGCGAGCATCGGCCTCACGATCCCCGCGATCGCGCTCGCCTCGATCTGGCTCAGCGGTCCGCTGCTGCTGGGCCTGGACGCCACGCAGATCGTGCTGCTGGTGATCACCGTCGTGGTCGGCGTCCTCACCGTGGTGCCGGGGCGCGCGACGCGCCTGCAGGGCGGCGTCCACCTCGCGCTGCTGGCGGCCTTCGTGTTCCTTGCCGCAAGCCCGTGATCGGGTGTCGAGTCAGGCCCGGTCCGTTCGTCCTCGGGGTGCAAGGACCTCGTCGAAAGGACGGACAATGGACACTTTGGCGTTGTACCGGCAGGCGCAGGACGGGTTCGACGCGGTGCTCGCCGCGGTGCCCGCCGAGCGCCGGGACGCGCGCTCGACCTGCCCCGAGTGGTCGGTGCGCGACCTCGCAGGCCACGCGGTGTGGGGCCAGCACCAGCTGCGTGCCTGGGCCACCGGCGAGGACTACGCCGACCGCTCGGGCGCACCCGGTTCACCCCATCCCGCGCCCCTCGCGGGCGACGACCCGCTCACGAGCTGGCGCGCAGCCCGTGCGGCCTGCCTCGCCGCGCTGACCCCCGAGGCGCTCGCGCGGACCACCACGATCCCGGGCCTCGGCGAGGTGCCGGTCGCGGCCGTGGTGAGCCTGCTGACCACCGACCTGGTGGCCCACACGTGGGACATCGGCCACGCCCTGGGCGCAGACGTGCGCCTCGACCCCGCCACCGTCACGGCCGCGTTCGACTGGGCCCGCGCGCACGCCGTGCGCGCCCCCGGCTTCTTCGGCCCGGAACTCACCCCGCCGCCCGGCTCGGACGACCAGACGCGGATGCTGGCCTTCCTCGGCCGGGCCGCGTGGGAGCCCGTCGCCGCGTGACGCCGGCCGGTGGGTGTGTCCGGTATGGACACACCCACCGGCTCGCGGCCGCGGGGTTTCCCGGCCGCGGGTGCGGCACCGGCGAATGCGATCCCGTACCGCGAAGTCTTTGCCGTGCCAGGTCAAGGCCCAGCAGCCGGCCGCCGGATCACGCTCCGAGCGCCTTCCGGCCCCGGTCGAACGCGGTCAGTGCGGCTCCGGTCGCGGCCGCGGCCGTGACCTCGAAGACCTCGTCCTCGGTGTGACCGGCGGCCAGCAGCGCGGCGACGTCGGCGTCGGTCACGCGGGAGGACGCCGTGCGGACGGTGTCGGCGTAGGTCTGCCACGGCTCGGCCACCGGATCGCCCGCGACGAGCGCCGCGCGCAGGGCCCGGTCGGTGACGCCGCGCCCCTCGACCACCACGTGGCGGAGGTTTTCGACGACGTCGCCGTGGTCGGTCTTCGTGCCGCCCGAGAGCAGGAAGCCCGGGAAGCGGTAGCCGAAGCGGTGCAGCGCCTGGGTGCCGCTCTCGAGCTGGCCGTCGCGCAGCACGAAGCCGAACGCGTTGGCCAGGCGGTTGACCACGTCCCACACCAGGTTCACGCGCAGCGCCTCCAGCACGGCCGGCGCGGGCACCTCGGCGACCAGCGACGCGTCGGGCTCGCCGCCCGGCCGCGAAACGGTGTCGAGGAAGGCCCGGACCGCCCGCAGTTCCGGGCGGGCGGACGCCGGCTCGTCCGGATCGACCTCGCCCGCGCCGGCGATGCGCGTGAGCTCGGCGTGGGTGACGATGCAGAAGGGGCACTCGTGCAGCTTCGCCGTGCCCATCGCCAGGTACTCGCGCTCGGCGGCCGTCCAGGACGACGGGCCGCGCATGGCCGGTGCCGTGAGGTCCAGCAGGGCGCGGGTCAAGAACTCCGGCCGGTACAGCAGCGTCCGCACGATGTGGGGACTGTCCACTCGGGACACGGCGGCCGTGGCCGAGAGGAACAGCTTCACGCGCCGGCGGTGGCCGCGCTCCAGAATGGACAGTCTCACGGTGTCTCCCCGGGGTCGAGCGCGTCGAGGTCGAGCAGGCGGCGGGCGAGGAACCGCCGGTCCGCCGGCGTGTGGGCGAGTTCGTGGGCGCGCCGGTAGGCGGTGGCCGCTTCGGCGCGCCGGCCGAGGCGGCGCAGCAGGTCCGCGCGCGCCGCGTGCATCAGGTGGTACTGGTCGAGCCCGTCGATCCGCTCGATCAGCGCGAGCCCGGCGGCCGGGCCCTGCGCCATCGCGACCGCCACGGCGTGGTTGAGCGCGACGATGGGCGAAGGCGTGAGCTCCAGCAGCCGCGTGTACAGGCCCGCGATGCCCGCCCAGTCCGTGAGCTCGGCCGACGGCGCCTGCGCGTGCAGCGCCGCGATCGCGGCCTGCACCTGGTACGGGCCGGGCTCGCCGTGGCGCAACGCGCGGTCCAGCAGCCCCAGGGCCTCCGCGATCTCGGCCCGGTCCCACCGCGTCCGGTCCTGGTCTTCCAGCAGCACCACGTCGCCTTCGCCGTCGTGCCGCGCCGCCGCGCGCGAATCGTGCAGCAGCAGCACGGCGACGAGGCCGAGTGCCTCCGGTTCGTCCGGCATCAGCGTGGCCACGAGCTTGCCGAGCCGGATCGCCTCCTGCCGCAGCGCGGTGTGCTCGGGCGAGTCGGCCGCGGCGGTGTAGCCCTGGGTGAAGATCAGATACACCACGGCGAGCACGCCGGCGAGCCGTTCGGGCAGCAGGTGGTCCGGCGGGACTTCGAGCGTGATGCCGGCGTCGCGGATCTTGCGCTTGGCCCGGACCAGCCGCTGCGCGAGCGTGGCTTCGCCGAGGAGGAACGTGCGCGCGATCTGCCCGGCCGTCAGCCCGACCACGGCCTGCAGCGTCAGCGCCACCCGCGCGGGCTCGGCGAGCGCCGGGTGGCAGCAGGTGAAGATCAGGCTCAGCCGTTCGTCGCCCACTTCGAGCAGGCGCCTGTCCGAGAAGTCGGACATCGGCACCACCTCCGGCTCGACCCCGAGCACCGCGAGCTTCTCCCGGCCCAGCCGGGCGCGGCGCAGCCGGTCGATCGCGGTGTTGCGCGCCGCCGTGAGCAGCCACGCCACCGGGTCGTCGGGCACGGCGGCCCACTTGCGCAGGGCGAGCGCACACGCCTCCTGCAGCGCGTCCTCCGCGAGCTCGAAGTCGCCGAGCACGCGGATCAGCGCGGCGAGCATCCGCGCGCGGTCCGCCCGGTAGACCCGCTCCACCGCGGCGGCCGCCGGTTCACTCAGCGGGGACCGCCGCGTCGACCGGCGCGTGGCCCACCCCCGGGATCCCGACGACCGGCCGCACCTCGATCGACCCTTCCTCCGCCATCGGGCACAGCGCGGCGAGCTCGAGGGCTTCGTCGAGGTTGCGGCAGTCGAAGAGGTAGAACCCGCCGAGGTGCTCGTGGGTCTCGGCGAACGGGCCGTCGGTGATCAACGTGCGCCCGTCCCGCACGCTCACGGTGGTCGCCGTCGACTCCGGTTGCAGCGGCTTGCCCTCCACCCACACGCCGCGGCGCCGGCACTCGTCGGCGAACGCGTTCACCCGCGCCACCGCCTCTTCGAACCCGGGGTCGCCCGGTTCGGGGCGTACGCAGTTGTAGATCAGCAGCATGTACTGCACGGATCCTCCGCCTCATCTGGTCCAGGTCGTCCGGAGAGGATGACGAACAGCCCGACCGTAACTCGACAGGGCGCGACGAAGGTGGCGAAAAGTTTCTCCCGGCCCGTCAGCCGAGCAGCGACGGGTGCGGCTCGGGAGGCGCGCCGAGCTCGTCGCGGCGGCTGAGCGGGACGGTGCCGTCCACGTCGGTGACCCCGAGCCGCGCCCCGAGCTCCGCGCCGATGAGCGCGCGGCCGGAGTGGGCCATCAGGTCGGGTGAGGCGTAGAGCGCGGCGATCACCCGACCGGTGAACTGCGGGGATTCGCGCGGCACGGCCGACCGCGCGGCCGGCGGGAGCGTCGCGAGGTGGGCCTCGGCGCGCTCGGTGCGCAGGCCGCCCATCCAGATCGAGACCGCGGCGACGTGGTGCGGGCGCAGGTCTTTGGCCATGTCCGCGGCCATCTTGTCCGCGCCCGCCTTCTGCGCGCCGTAGGCCGGGCCCTGGTGGTAGGAGACCGCGCCGTAGTGACCGGTGTGGACGATCAGGCCGCGGCCGTTGGCCAGCAGCAGCGGCGCGGCGTGGTAGGCGGCGACGAAGTGCGAGCGCAGGCCGACCGTGATCAGGTCGGCCGCCTCGACGGGGTTGGCCCAGAACCCGCCGGGCCGCATCGGCTCGCCGACCTTCGCCGCGTTGTTCACGAGGATGTCGAGCCGGCCGTGCTCCCTCCCGACGCGGGCGAACAGCTCGGCGACCGCCTCGTCGTCGGCGTGGTCCACGACCACGGGCACGCCGGTGCCGCCGGCCTCGTCGATCAGCGCCGCGGTGCCGGCGACCGTGCCGCCGTGGGGCGAGTCGCCGGCTTTCGCGCTGCGGCCGGTGACGTAGACGGTCGCGCCGGTCGCGCCCAACGCCACGGCGATGCCCTTGCCGGCGCCGCGGCTCGCGCCGGTGACCACGGCGATCACGGGAGCCATGGGATCTCCTCTCCATCCGGACGTCGTGTCCGTTTCCTGTCGCCGACGATATGGACACCGCGTCCGGTTGTCACGGTGATAGCGGACACGGCGTCCGGATACACTCGGGGCGTGACCGGTCCGGCCAAACGCCGGCGCGCCGACGCGCGCCGCAACTACGACGTGCTCCTCGAAGCCGCGAAGGACGTCTTCGCGCGCCTGGGCACCGACGCACCGCTGGAGGTCGTCGCGCAGGAGGCGGGAGTCGGACGCGGCACGCTGTACCGGCACTTCCCGTCGCGCGAGCACGTGTTCGCCGCGATCATGCGCGACAGCGCCGATCTGCTCGCCGCGCGCGCCCGCGAACTGCTCGACGCGCCCGACGGCGCCGCCCGGCTCCCGGAGTGGCTGCGGCTCTACGACCGCGCCGCCACCGAGTACCCGGGCCTGAGCGGGCACGTCGGCAACGGGCTGGCCGACGACGGCTCCCCGGTCGCGACGACGTGCGCGCCGATGAAGGCGAGCTTCGCCGCGTTGCTCGACCGTGCCCGCGCCGAGGGCCACGTGCGGCCCGACGTGACGCCGACGCAGGTGCTCACCCTCGTCGGTGCCCTGCCGAAGGACCCGGCGACGGGCCGCACCGCCGAGCCCTACCTCGACGTCGTGCTGGAAGGGCTCCGCATCACCACGTGACGGGCAGCTCGTACACGCCGTACACGGAACCGTTGTGCTTGAACGGAATCTCGTCCAGGCCGGCCGCGAGGGCGAGCGTCGGGACGCGGCGGTAGAGCGTGTTGCAGACGACCTGCAGCTCCAGGCGCGCGAGCGGCTGCCCGAGGCACTGGTGCACGCCGAAGCCGAACGCCACGTGCCGGCGCGAGTCCGGGCGGCGCACGTCGAGCCCGTCGGGGTCGGGGAAGACGCTCTCGTCGCGGTTGGCGATGTCGTTGGCCATGATCAGGCCCTCGCCCGCGCGGATCGTCTCGCCGGCGATCTCGATGTCCTCGATCGCCACGCGACGGCGGCCGTTGTGCGTGATCGTGAGGTAGCGCAACAGTTCCTCGACCGCGCCGGCGATCACGGCCGGGTCGTCGGTCTCGCGGACCAGGGCGAGCTGGTCCGGGTGGCGCAGCAGGGTCAGCGTGCCGAGCGCGATCATGTTGGCCGTGGTCTCGTGGCCCGCGATCAGCAGCAGCACACCCATCTGCGCGGCCTCGGCGCGCGTGAGTTCCCCGGCCTCGACGCGGTCCGCGAGCCCGGACAGCAGGTCGTCCTGCCGGTGGGCGAGCTTCTCCCCCATCAGCTCGTCGAGGTACCCCAGGAGCGCGGCGTGCCCGGCGGCGCGCTCGGCCGGGTCGGCGTCGCGCTTGATGATGACCTTGCTGTTGGCCTGGAAGAAGTCGTGGTCGCGGTACGGCACGCCGAGCAGCTCGCAGATCACCAGCGAGGGCACCGGCAGCGCGAACGCCTCCACGAGGTCCACCGGGTTCGGCCCGGCGAGCATCGCGTCGAGCGAGTCGTCCACGATCTTCTGCACCGCCGGCCGCAGCGCCTCGATCCGCCGCACCGTGAACGGCGCCGTCACCATCCGGCGCAACCGCGCGTGCTCCGGGTTGTCCATCAGGATGAAGCTGATCGCCGACCCACCCGGCGGCAACGGCGCCGGGCTCGGGTAGCCCGGCCGCGTGATGTCCGCGCTCACCCGGGCGTCCGCCAGGAGGGCCCGCTGGTCCGCGTACCGCGTCACCAGCCACGGTGTGCTGCCGTCCCACAGCCGTACCCGTGCCAGCGGCCCGGCCTCCTGCAGCTCACGCGCCCGCGGCGGCGGGTCGAACGGGCACCCGGCCGCCCGGGCCATGGGGAAGCCGGGCACCTCGTCGGCGCCCGGGGTGGCCTGGTCCAGCGTGCTCGTCATGCGTTCCTCCGCGTCGGGTGGGGTTCTTCGGTCTGAAGTGGACGGTGCTGTGTGGTCAGCCGTCTCGCGGTGCGCCGCGGCCGGGGTGCAGGGCAGCGGCGGCGTTGACCCGGGCCCACGACGCACGGGGCTGCGGCGCCTGTCGCGGCGACCCGGCGCACGCACCTGAGCAGGCACGGCCGGCGGGCCTGTCCCCGGCGGTCGGTTGCCGTCCCGTCAACCGTGGCGAGCCGGCGCCCCGGCGGGCGAGTGCGCGTGCCGGGTTCGGGCGCTTGCCCGGGCACCCCAGCAGTCGTGCGCCGGCGCGGCCGGGGTGTGCGTCAGCGGGCATCGGGTGTCGCCGGGGCGAGCCAGAGGCCGACGATCGCGTCGACGAGGCCCGTGCCGGCGGTGGACCAGTCGGGGCGCGGGGTGGGGGTGGCTTCGGCGAGGGCGCGTTCGCGTTCGGCGCAGGTGTGGACCATGAGCAGGCGCGCCATGGCGTCGCGTTCGGTGCGGGCGGCGGGGGCGAGGTGGGGCAGGCAGGTGTCGAGGCCGTGGAGGATGCGGTGCAGCGCCGGTGCGCTCAGGGCCTCCTCGATCATGATCCCGCGCAGCGCGGGATCGGTCATCACCTGCGCGGCGAAACGCGCGAACCACGTCGGGGCGCGCAGGGCGGCCAGGTGCTCGGTGACCGGCCGCACCAGGCACTCGGCCCAGTCGCGCACGCCGGCGTCCTCGGGGACCCGCGCGACCATGCGCGCCCTCGTGAGCTCGATGCCCTCGGCGTGCTTGCGGACGATCGCGCGGACGAGGTCGGCTTTCGTGCCGAAGTGGTAGCCCACGGCGGCGTTGTTGCCCTGGCCCGCGGCCTCGCTGATCTGACGGTTGGACACCGCGTACACGCCGTGCTCGGCGAACAGCCGCTCGGCCGTGGCGAGGATCCGCTCCCGCGTCGTCTCCGCGCGGATCGCCTTCCCGGTCACTCCGGCCACTGTTGCTCCTCCCCACGTCACGCCTGCGGTTCGTGAACAGTCAACCGGATCTTCGCGAGTTAAGTCAAGCGCTTGAATTCAAACCGGTGGGTGGCGACCCCCTCCGGAAGGCGACCATGACCGAAGCACTCGAGATCACCACGTTCCACCTCGCCGGCGACTTCGGCGGCGCCGACTTCGTCGCGATGAACAAGGACGTGGACGCCTACCTCAAGACCCGCCCCGGCTTCCGCTGGCGGCGCATCACCCACGACGAGGACGGCACCGTCGTCGACGTCGTCGGGTGGGACGGCGGCGCCGACGCTCGCGCCGGCGCCGCCGGCATCATGACCGAGCTCGCCGGCTCCCCCGTGCACGCGATGATCGACCAGGCGACCGTCGACTTCCGGATCCTCCCGGTGATCCACCGCCTCGGCTGACGAGCGGTTACGCCGCCACGGGATACCGGTTCTGGAAGTCCAGTCGACGGTCGGCTCCCGTCGCCAGGCGGTCGAGTTCTTCGTCGAGCTTCAGGAACGTCTGCCACGCCTGCTCGCCGGAGGCCTCGGCGAGGCGGCCGACGACGAGCCGCTCCAGGTCCGGGATCCGTTTGGCCTTCCACACTTTGTCGGCCAGGCTGACCAGCAGGTCCTCGAGTTCGGTCCCGGGCCGGTCCCAGCAGCCGTGAGTCTGCGCGAACCGCGCCAGGCGCTCGTCGATGCCCTGTCCGAGCAGCAGCTCGTAGCCTGCCGCCTCGTGGTCCGAGCCGGGCCCGGACAGCTCGCGGGGGTGGCGGACCTTGCCGATGTCGTGGGTCGCGGCACCGAACAGCACCGCGGCCCGGTCGAACTCGACCGTCGGGTACGACCGCAGGAGCCAGGCGGTCAGGTCCCACGCGACGTCGTGCACCAGGCGCAGGTGGGCAGCCAGGCGCGGGGGCCTTCGAACGCCGCCAGCACTTCCGCCGCCGCCGGTGGCAGCGCCCGGACGGGTGGGTCGCCGGGATCGGTCAGAGCGCGGTGAAGCGCCTCGGTGGCCACCGGACCAGGGTAGTGCGGGGCGCCGCGGAGTAGCGTCGCGATGCGCGACAGACCAGCACGACAGGAGGAACCGGCGTGACGCCGATCGACGCCACCTTCAGCCTCGTCGACCACCACGGCACGGCCGTGACCGAGCGGGATTACCGCGGCAAGTGGGTCACGGTCCTCTTCGGTTTCACCCACTGCCGCATGGTGTGCCCGCGCGCGCTCGGCCGCCTCACGACCGCGCTGGACGAGCTGGGGCCGTCGGCCGACAAGGTGCGGCCGCTGTACATCACCGTCGACCCGGAGCGCGACTGTCCCGAGGTCGTGCGCGCCTACCTCGAAGGCGACCACCCGCGCTTCACCGGCCTCACCGGCACGCCCGAACAGATCGAGCGGGCCAAGCGCGCCTTCCGGGTTTTCGCGCGCCGCAAGGACGATCCCGTGGACCCCGACGGCTACGCGGTGCCGCACACCGCCATCACCTACGTGCTGGACCCCGACGGCGCCTACGCCACGCACCTCACCGACGGCCTCGACGACAGGACGTTCACCGAACGGCTGCGCGAAACCCTCGCCTGACCGGACCCGAAACCGGGGACCGGTTGCCGGGGACGCCCTGCAGCCGGCCCCGGCAACCGGGAGTCAGCTCAGCTTCGCCGGCACGTTGTACGCCTCCACCTGCAGCCGCGGGGACTTGACGGACCGCCGCGGCGCGACCGTGACCGTGCGGGACTCCCCTGGCAGCAGCCAGAAGTAGTTGTCGCCGTAGATCGTCGGCAGCACGCGGTCCTTGCCGTTGTTCTCGCGCAGCGACAGCCGCACCATCGCCGCCACGGTCTGGCCGGTGTTGCGGATCGTCGCGGTGTAACCGTCCTTGCCCGCCGACTTGAGGCTGGTGGACAGCTGCGTGCGCCCAAGCTGGTTGAGCGCGCGCATCGCCGTGTCCGCCTGGTAGCGCCAGTACGTGTTCTCCGAGACGACCGTGCCGTGCGAGTCCGTCATCGTCAGGCGCAGCAGGTGCAGCGCCGGCAGGTCCGCGCCGAACGGCACCGTGAACGCGGCGGTGCCCGAGATCGGGGCCACGTCGACCTTCTGCGTCTGCGCCGCACCCAGCGGCTTGCCGTCGAGCCCGTGCAGCTGCGCCGTGACGGTCATGCCGCTCATCGCGTCGGGCGTGTGGTTGATCGCCCGCACCTGCCACGTCGTCAGGTCGGCCTGTACGTGCCGCGCCTCGCAGCCCTTGCGGGAGCCGTAGTAGCTGCCGTTGACGTCGAGGTCGTAGTCGTAGGTTTGCCACACCGTGCTGTGCCAGGCCGGGTGCGACATCCACAGCAGCACGCCGGTGGCGTCGTTCCACAGCTTGGAGTTCCACGCCTCGAAGATCGCGCGCATGCTCTCGAAGTTCACGAACTGCGCCTTGCGGCAGAACTCCTCCAGGCTCGACGACGGCGCGAGCCGGGCGTCGATCGCCGCGAGGTAGGTCTGCGGCGACTGGTTGCCCTGAGTGGACCAGTCGTGCAGGAACCACGGCGCGCCGATCGGCCAGCCCGGGTCGCCGTCGCCGACGAGGTTGCGCATGCTCTCCACCACCGACACGGTGGGGATGCCGATCTCGCTCCAGAACCCGGCCTTGCCGCCGGTGGCCTCACCGGTGAAGTACTGCTTCGGGTCTAGCCAGCGGTACGGGCCGTCGCCGGTGATCACGCCGCCGGCGGAGTTGCTCTGGTACAGCAGGTCCGTGTTCTCCGTGACGATCTCGCGCAGCGCCTGGTCGATCACCGTCGGCGGCGTGCCCTCGTTGCAGCCGAACCACACCGCGACCGACGGGTGGGAGCGGTAGCGCAGCACCGTGTCCTTGGCCTGGGCCAGGAAGATGTCATGGTTGGCCGGGTCGGTGGAGAAACCGTCCCAGAACTCCGTCCACACGAGGATGCCGTAGCGGTCGCACGCTTCGAACAGCTCTTCGCGGTAGGAGGAGCCGATCCAGTTCCGCAGCATGGTGAAGTTCATGTCGCGGTGCATCGCGACGACGTTGTCCACCCGCTCCGGCGGCATCCGGCGCAGCAGCTCGTCCCAGCCCCAGCTGCCGCCGCGGCAGAACACCTTGACCCCGTTGACGATGAACGTCAGCGGCTTCGCGGAGTTGTCCACCGACGCCACGTCGGTCCAGCTGTCGCCGTCGGCCGAGACCTGGATCCGGAACGTCTGCGCGTACGCCGTCTCCCACGCCAGCACGACGCGGTCGAACGACGTCGTGGCGCCGAGGTCGACCTGCAGCCACTGGTTGTCGGCGTACTCCGACGTCCAGCGGGTCTTCGGGTCGCCGTCGAACGCGTTCTGCGGCGGGTTGCCGTCGGCGACCGTGGAGCTGGTGCCGGTCTTGCCCTGGGCGAGGTCGGTGCCGGCGTTCGCACTGTCCACCACGGACATCGTCCAGAGCGAGAAACCCCAGCCGGTGGCGCGTTTGTCGCACTGGACACGGACGTACTGCGCCCGCTGCGGCGCGAAGTCCACGGTCTGGGCGGCGACGCCGTCGACGGGCACGATCGGCACGTCGTAGGTGTAGGTGATCTGGCGGATGCCGAACTTGAGGCTCTTGCGGTCGCTCACCGCGGAGCCGATGGCGGCGGTCACGGTGAGGTCGTGCAGCGTCGCGTCACCGTAGCCGTTGGGCCACCACAGCTTCGGGTTCTTGATCCGCAGCTCGGGGAAGGCCGACGGCGCGAAGACGGCCGCGCCCTCCTCACCCGGGGCGACGGTGACCGTGCTGGACAACGAGATCCCGTCGAACGCCGCGGTGACCTTCACGCGCTGCGCCACCGAACCGGCGTTGCGGACGGGGACCGTGATGTTCACCTCGGCGACGTCGGTCGCGGGCAGGTTGGGCAGCTTGGTGTCCACCCGGGTGTCGCCCACCACGATCGCGCCGGTCGAGCGCAGCCGGACGTGGTTCCAGATGCCGGACGCGCGGTCGCGCACCGCGGGCATCCAGTCCCAGCCGGACACCGCGACGAGCGTGGGCGAGTTGGCGAACATCGTGCCACCCGCGTCCACGAAGGACTGCCCGGCCGGCCCCTTGTCGCCCGGGCTGCCCGGGAACGGCATCGGCGCGATCTTCACCGCGACGTTCTGGTCACCGGTGCGGCGCAGCGCGGCCGTGACGTCGAGCGCGGCCCGGCCGAACGGGTGCGCCAGGTTGCCGACGTGGGCGCCGTTGAGCCAGATGTCGGCTTCGTGGTTGACGCCGTCGAACTCCAGCCACACGTGCCGGCCCGCGGAGGTGTCGAGGCCGCGCGGCACGGAGAACGTGCGGCGGTACCACCAGGAGTGCCGCGACAGGGCCTCCGGGATGTGCATGTTGCCCATGCCCTTGACCGGGTCGGGCAGCTGGCCCTGGTCCACGAGCGAGCCGAGAACGGTGCCCGGCACGGACGCCGGCAGCCAGCCCCGCGTGTCGACCGCGGTGCCCGAAAGGACGGCGCCGTCGGTGCTCGGCGCCCAGTCCTGCATGGTGAGCACCCAGCCGGACTCCAGCGGCACGGAGCCGTCGGCGGCCACCGCCAGTGCCGGCGGGTTGTCGTGCCCGCGCACCGGGAACGACGTCCAGCCGCGCACCGCCGGGCGGTTGTCGCGGGTCGAGCCGTAGACCTGGAACCCGTTGAGCCCCAACGGGTTCGTGGTCGAGCCGGCGGAGCTCGTGAGCCGGATCCAGCGCGCGGTGACGGCCGGCTTCAGCGGGATGGTCACGACGCCGCCGGTGCCCTGCGCGGTGGCGTAGACGGTGCGCCAGGACTTGCCGTCCTGGGAGACGTCGAGGTCGAACACGGTCGCGTAGCTCGACTGGACCTCGGTGCCCTTCGTGTTGCTGCGCGAGGCGGTCGGGTCGAACGCCGGGTCGCCCGGGCGGGCCTCGAACGTGAGCACGACGGAGTCGACCTGGCAGCGTCCCTGCAGGTCCACGATGATCCACTGCGAGCCGCCGCCGGCCGCGCGCCAGCCCGAGCCCTGCACACCGACCTGCGCGAGGCCGTCCACCGCGAACTCCGCAGGGGTGGCCGCGTAGTCGGTGGAGGACACCTGCACGGGGCGGAACAGCGCCAGGTCGGTCGAGGTGTGCCCGTCGGTGACCGCGGGCGACGCGGGCGCCGCCGAAGCCACGCCGGGCAGCACCGCCGTCAGGCCGAACCCGGCCAGCAACCCGGTGCCGGCGGCCAGCACGCCCCGGCGCGACAGTGCCGAATCCGCGCCCGGCGCGCCGCTCTGGTCCAACGTCATGGGATCTCCCGCTCTCGAGGCAAAACCCGTCCACGTGACGCGGGGACCGCAGGCGTCGACGTCGACGGGTGACAACGTTGCCAGGAAGCTTCCCGGCCGCTCAGCCGCCCGTCAAGAAGACAAGAGAGACAAGAATCGGCCGTGATGACATCGATGTCGGAGGCCGGGCGGGCCCCGCTCGTCAAGAGCTGCGGGGGAAGGTGCGGTGCCCGGTTTGTCCGGCTGGGCGCGTCCGGGCGGAGTGGACGCGCCCAGCCGGACGGGTCATCGCACGAGCACCGCGTCGCCGATCGGGCGCTCGCCGGTGGCGTCCGACGGGTGGTTCACGAGCTGTCCCGCGACGGCCATGGCGGTGGAGCCGCCGCCGTCGAGGTTGAGCGCGTCGACCGCGCCGAGGCTGCGCATCAGCTGCGCACCCTCCTCGATCGTCACACCTTCGCTCACGCCGGGCTGACGGCCGTCGACGGTCACCAGCAGCAGGCGGCCGCGCGCGTCGAGCCCGGCCATCGTGCGCGGCTGGCGCTGCTCGGCCCAGGCGTAGCCGAACGACAGGTCCTTCGGGTCGAGCACACCCTCGGTGGCGGCGGCGATGGCCTGGCGGCCGTGCCGCAGCAGCACCGGTGCCGCGCTGACGATGCCGTCGCCGGCGCGCAGGTCGACCGGCCGGCCCGACGCGGTGCGCACGCGCTCGTCGACGGTCAGCCGGCGGCCGGCGACGGCGTGGGCGGCCAGCCACTCGGCGGCCGGGCCGATGCCCTGCACGGCGGAACCGCCGGCGGGCACCGCGCCGCCGCGCGCGCCCACGGTGAGCACGCGGCCGGTGCGGTCGAGCGTGACCTGCGTGCCCGCGCCGGCCGGCAGGGCGGCACCGAACTCGGCGGTGAAGAGCACGAGGTCGTCGGCGGTGGTGCAGGTGAAGTCCTGCCGCGGCTTCGTGGTCGGCGTCAGGCCGGACCGGCCGCAGTCGCGCACGACACCGGGCTTGCGGTTCACGCCTTCGACCGTGTGGGCCGCCGCACCGGAGCGCAGCGTCACGGTGGAGGTCAGGTTCTCGATGGACACGTCGCCGCGGTGGCCGAGGACCAGCGCCGCGCGGGCGCCGGACGACTGCGACTCGAGCTTGCCGTCGTACGCGGCGAGCCCGGCCGGCACACCCTGGAAGCCGTCGGCGTCGGCGGTCACGAAGAACCCGCCGTTCACGGCCACGAGCGCGCCGGTCTTCGCCGCGATCGACGACGTGGTCTCCCGCTGCGCCACCGTGCCGTCGTGCGTCGCCTCGATGCTGCCGTGGAAGCGGCCGCGGTCGATCACGGCGACGTGCACCCGTTCCGCGTCGGGCGCGGAGTCGGCGTCGTAGCCGGTCCACTCGGCCACGGCGCTGAACCCGGCCGCCTTGAGGGTCGACGCGGCGGCGGTGGCCGCTGCCTGCGTCGGGTACGAGCCGGTGCGCACGCGCACGCCCTCGACGCCGTGCGGGGTGTCGGAGAAGCCGGGCCACCGCACGGTGTCCTGCCGCGCCGGGTAACCCGCGGCCTGCAGCCGGGCGGCGGTGTCACGCGCCCACGCCACCGTGCCGAGCTCGGCGGTCGTCGCGGCGCCGGTGAGGATGTTCTCGGCCGGCGCGGTGATCGTGACCGTCCAGAACGGAGGGTGGGCCGAGCGGCTCAGCACACCGGTGCGCACGGTGACGCCCGGCGCGAGCACGTCGGTGGTCCAGGTGTAGCCGGCGGGACCGGGCACCGAAGCGTCGGCGGCCGGTGTGAGGACCGCCGCCGCCCCTGCGACGACGACGGCTGCCGCGAGCACGCGCCGAGCGCGTGACGAGGTGAACACTGTGGGTTTCTCCCTTGCCTCAAGCGGATCCGGGTGAGTCCACCCGGCGCGGTCGACCCGGACCTGTCCGGAGGCTGGAGCGGCGATGAACCTCTGCCGAACCGGATACGTACGTAGTTTCTCCGTAGGACTCCCGATGTGCCGGCGGGCTCGGGCCGCGACTCTGGGAGAGCACGAAGCACCACCGACACGGAGGCCCCCATGGCGATCGACTCCCTTCGCCAGCCGTGCCCGGTCTGCTTCCGGTCCACGGTCCTCATCAGTCACTGGTGGGGCCGCCAGTGGACGCACGTGGGTACCTGGCGCCCCGGCTGCGAGCCGGCCGGGCGTGACCGGGAAGCGTTGCACTCCCCCGCACCGGACACCAGACCGCCCGCAACGGATCTGGCTGCCTGAAAGGAAACCCGCCGCCGCGGAAAGGAGGTCCTCACTCTCCCCCCGATCGAGTGAGCCGACCCGCTGGACCCCGTACCACGGAGCACACGACGTGGTACGGGGTCCAGTGCCGCCCGGGGTAAAACGGACCAATCTGACATCGGCCACCGCGAGACGTACTCTCACTGCAACTCGTGGAGGTGGTCTCGATGGGGACGCTGCCCGCGGAGCTGACCAGCTTCATCGGCCGGCAGCGGGAACTGGTCGAGATCCGCAGGCTCCTCTCCGCGGGGCGCCTCGTCACGCTCACGGGAGCCGGGGGTGTCGGCAAGACCCGCCTCGCCGTGCGCGTCGCCGACCAGGTGGCGCACACGTTCCCCGACGACGTCTGGCTGATCGAGCTGGGCGACCTCCACGATCCCGCGCTGCTCGCCCAGACCGTCACCGCGACGTTCGGGATCCGCGACGCCGACGAGGACCCGCCGGGCCGGCTCGCCGAGTACTTGCGCGACAAGAGCCCGCTGCTCGTGCTCGACAACTGCGAGCACCTCGCCGAAGCGTGCGCACGGCTCGCACGCGACCTCCTCGCGCGCGCACCGGATCTCCGGATCCTCGCCACCAGCAGGCATGTGCTGGGCATCGAAGGAGAACGCGTCTACTCGGTGCCGCCGCTGGCGGTGCCGGAAGTCCACGACTTCGCCGACGCCATAGGCCTGGACGCGGTAACGCTGTTCACCGAACGGGCCGCCGCCGTATCGAGCGGGTTCACCCTCGACAGCACCAACTGGTCCACCGTCGTCGAGGTGTGCCGCCGCCTCGACGGGCTGCCGCTCGCGATCGAGCTCGCGGCCGTCTGGCTGCGCACCCTGGCGATCGACGAGCTGCTCGACCGGCTCGACGACACCTTCCAGCTGCTGAGCCCCAACCCGGTCGCGCCGCAGCGGCACAAGTCGCTGATGGGTACGATCGACTGGAGCTACCTGCTGTGCACGCCGCGTCAGCGGGTTTTGTGGACACGGCTGGTGGTGTTCTCCGGCGGCTTGCACCTGGCCGCGGCGGAGGAGGTGTGCTCCGGCGACGGCATCGAAGCCGGCGACGTGCTCGGCCTGCTGGCGGGGCTCGTGGACAAGTCCATCGTGCAGACCTCGGCCAACCGGGCGCCGACGCGCTTCCGCCTCCTGCAGACGATCCGTGAGTACGGCCGGCAGAAGCTGGCCGAAACGGGCGGCGAAGGGGCGCTGCGCGACCGGCACAGCGAGTACTTCCACCGCCTGGCCGGGCGCGCGCAGAGCGACTGGGACACGGGAGCCGGCCAGGTCGAGGTCTACGCGACGGTGCGGCGCGACCACGCCAACCTGCGCACGGCGCTCGACCACGACCTGGGCACGCCGGAGCGGTTCGAAGCGGGCCTCGACCTCGTCGTCGCGCTGCACTTCTTCTGGCTGCACTGCGGGCATCTCACCGAGGGGCGGCTGTGGCTCGCGCGGGCGCTGGGCGTGAACCCCCGGCCGAGCCGCGATCGCGCGCGGGCGTTGTGGATCAGCGCGTACGCCGCGTGCCTGATGGGCGAACCCCGCGCGGCGCTGCCGTTCATCCGCGAGGCCGAGGAGTGGGGCCGCCGCAGCGGCGACGAGGTCGTGCTCAGCTACACGGAGATGCTCACGGCCGCGTGCCGCTTCCTGGAGGGCGATTTCGCCACCGCCACGGCGTTGTTCCGCGAAGCGAACACCCGGTTCGCCGCGATTCCCGGCTACACCAGCATCAAGGTCCTCAGCCTGGGCACGGTGGCGCAGTCCGAGGCGTGGGGCGGTGACCCGGCGACGGCGGTGACCGTCGCGGACGAGGGCTTGGCCGCGTGCGAATCCACCGGTGAGCTCCGCGCCCGTACGCACCTGCTGTACGCGCGTTCGCTCGCGCAGTGGATGCTCGGCGAGCACGAGGCGGCGGAAACGGGGCTGCTGCGCGGACTTCGCACGGCACGGCTGTTCAACGACATCCTCGGGGCGGCCCTGTCGGTGGAGCTGTTGTCGTGGACCGCCGCCGCGACCGGCCGGACCGAGCTGGCGGCCGAGCGCCTCGGCGTGGCGAACCGCGTGTGGCCGCTCGTCGGCGGCAAGGCGATGCTCGGGCTGGGCCGCATGATCGACGAGCACGCCGCCTGCGAGCGCGAGGTGCGGGAAGCCCTGGGTGATGCCCGTTTTCGCACGGCGTTCAAGCTCGGTGTCGAGGCGTCGACCGGGTTCGAGGCCGCGCTCGCCCACCTGCTCGGTGAAAATGTCGCCCCGCCCGCTCGGGTCACGCCCGTCCGGGACACGTCGGAGCCGGAGCTCACGAGCCGCGAGCTCGAGGTGGCCGAGCTCGTGGCCGAGGGGCTGACGAACAAGGAGATCGCGCAACGGCTGGTGATCAGCCGCCGGACGGTGGAGTCCCATGTGGACCACATACTCGGCAAGCTGGGCTTCAGCTCGCGCAGCCGGATCCCGGCGTGGCTCGCGCAGCGGCGCGGCTGAGCCTCACCGCGCCGGCAGCCGGGACTCGATGCCGTCCAGGAGGAACCCGAGGCCGAGGTCGAACTGGGCGTCACGAGGCGGACCGGCCGGGTTCGTGAGCCACGCGGTGAGCAAGGGCACGGCGGGGTCCGCGGCGGCGAGGTCGCGCACGGACGCCAGCGCCTCGGTGAAGGCCTCGCCGGTGGGTTCGTGGCGCGCTTCTTCGGCTTCCTGCACGCCGCTGCCGAGGACGTGCCGGTCGATCAGCGCGGCGTACGTCATCGCGTCGGGCAGCGTGGCACCTCGCCCGGTGAGCACGGCGAGCATGAACTCGAGGCGCCGCATGAGGTGCGGGCCGGCGGGCGGACGCGTGTGCGCGAGCAGGGCGCACCACGGGTGCCGGCCGAGCATGCGCCGTGTGTCGAACGCGAGGGCGCGCAGGTCGGCCCGCCAGTCGCCGCTCGGGGCGGCGGGCACGGGGACCTCGGCGACGGCCGTGTCGAGCATGAGGTCACTGAGGCCTTCGCGGCTGTGGACGTAGCGGTAGAGCGCCATCGACGTGTAGGGGCCGAGCCGCGCGGCCACGGACTTCATCGTGACCGCGGCGCCTTCGTCGGCCAGGGCGATCGCGGCGGCGACGATCTCGTCGCGGCCGAGGGCGCGTTGGCGCGGCGGAGGCGGGGGCAGCGTCCAGATCAACGGGGGCTCTGCTGGCATGGCTTGAGTTTATCGCATATAGTTTGAGTTTATTAGTGAAACTTTCAGGGGGATGCGGTGACTGAAGCACTGCCGGGTGTCCGGCTGGGTGTGGTGCGGGGCATCAGTTACGGGCTGTTCGGCGAGCCGGACGAGTTCGTGCCGCAGGCTCGCGCGCTCGGCGCCGGGCTGCTGCGCGCCTACGTGTTCTGGAGCCAGGTCGAGCCGCGGCCCGGCGAGTACGACTGGACGGCGGTCGACACCCTGCTGGCGCAGCTCGGCGGCGACGAGGAGGTGTGGCTCACCGTCTGTTCCAGCTCACCGTGGGCGACGAAGGTGCCCACGGACTTCCTGCCGCCTTCGCCGGCGCACGACCCGGCCGCGTACCGGCGGTTCGTCCGGGAGCTGGTGCGCCACTGCGCGGGCCGGGTCAAGTTCTGGCAGTGCGACAACGAACCGAGCAACACCGGGCTGTTGTGGGCCGGGACGGCCGAGGAGTACGTCGGGCAGCTGGAGGTGCTGCACGACGTGGTCAGGGAGGTCGATCCGGCCGCGCTGGTCGTCCTCGGCGGGTGTGGTTACGACGTGCTCGCCAGCGAACCCGGCAGTGAGCCGCGGCGGTTCTTCGACCACCTCGTGTCCGCGGGGCGCGAGCACTTCGACGTGTTCAGCGTGCACCTCTACGGTGATCCGCTGACAGTGCCGTCCTCTGTGGACCAGGCGCGCGCGATGATGGCCGCGCACGGGGAGCCCAAGCCGATCGTCGCGGGCGAGCACGGCGGGCCGGTGCCGTTCGAGTTCCCGGAGCTGGAACCCGTGATGCAGCAGGCGTTCCTGAGCGCGCTCGCGGACGCGCCCGCCACGCAGAGCACCGGCGAGCTGCAGGAGCGCGCGGCGCGGGAGACGCCGGAACGCGCCGCGATGCGATCGCTGTACGCACGGATGGCCGAGCTGCCGCCGCGGCTGCAGATGTTCCTCGACGGCTGCCCGCCCGAGCTCGGCGCGCTGCGCGACCGGATCGGCTGCCGGCAGCTCGTGGTGCGGACGGTGCTGGCACTCGCGGCGGGGATCCGGCGCACGGCCTACTGGAACCTCGCGCCCGAGGTGCCCGGGCCGGTCGACCCGCTGCAGATGATGCACCTGCTGTTCGGGAAGCTGCCGCTGCTGGGCTACCGCGGCCGGTCCCTCGAGGTGCGGCGACCGATGGCGGACACGTTTTCCCTGGTCGTCGAGCGGTTCGCGGGGGTCGAGCGAGTGTCGCGAATGGACGCCGAGGTACCGGCGTACTCCGTCGAGCGCGCCGGGCGTGGTCCGCTGGTGGTGGTGTGGGACCAGCGCGACCCGGTGGACGGGGAGCACGAGCCGCCGGTCTCCGTGTGCCTGCCGTGGTCCGCGCCGGAGGCGAGCGCCGTCGACGCGTTCGGGGTGCCCGTCGCGACCGACGTCGCGGACGGCTCGGTGCGGCTGGCCGTGTCGCTCACGCCGGTGTTCGTCGGCGGCGCGTGACGCGGGAACTACGATGCGCTGGTGGAACTGCGCCAGCTGCGGTACTTCGTCGCCGTCGCCGAGGAGATGAACTTCGGGCGGGCCGCGGAACGGCTGCACATCGCCGGGCCTTCGCTCTCCCAGCAGATCAAGGCGCTCGAGCGCGACCTGGGCGTGCGGCTGTTCGACCGGGACCGCCGTTCGGTGGCGCTGACCACGATCGGCGAGTCGCTGCTGCCGGGCGCCCGCGCGCTGCTGCAGCAGGCGGACGACCTGCGCCGCCAGGCCACGGGGCTGTCGGGCACCGAGGCCGTGCGCCTCGGCTACGTGAACTGGCGGCCCGCCGACCTCGTCGAACGCACCGCCGGCGTCGCGCGCGTGCAGGTCGACGCGTGGGTGCTGCCTTCGCACGCGCAGGCCGGGCGGGTCGCCGACGGCAGCATCGACCTGGCCATCTGCTGGGTTCAGACGCCCGACCTCGCCGACCAGGACCTCACCGCGCGGCTGATCGGCGCCGACCACCTCTACGCGGTGTCCACCGGCACCGACACCTCACCCGTCGCGGCGAAGGACCTGGCGGTGCTGGTCGACTCCGACACGCTCAGCTGGTCGTCGTGGAACCTCTACGCCGGTCAGTTCGCCCGCGACACCGGCGCCACCGTCGTGCAGACCGACGACGGCGGTGTCACCGGCCCCGCGTTCTTCGAGCACGTCCGCCGCCTGCGCCGGCCCGTGGTCAACTCGCCGAAGGGCCAGACCACTCCCCTGCCGCCGGACCTGGTGCGCCGCCCCATCGTCGACCCGACCCCGTGCTGGACCTGGTCGCTCGTCACCCGCCGCGACGACACCCGCGCTTCCGTGCGCGCCGTCGTCGACGCCCTCACCACGGACCTCGGCACCTTTGGTCTCGACGACTCCACGTGGCTGCCCGCGACCGACCCGTACTCGCGGCGCACGGCCGACCCCGTGTGAGCCCCGGCCTCCGACGTGCGAGTGAGCCGGTCGTGGCGCCCCTCGGCCCGTGCGGCGCAGGATCTCCCTGTCGGATACGGCTTCGCGAGGAGACAGCCATGCAGGAGTTCCTGGTCCGCATCACCACCACCGTCCCCGACGGCACCGCCCCGGCCGAGGTCGACCGCCGCCGCGCCGCCGAAGCCGTGCGCGCCCGCGAGCTGGCCGCCACCGGCCACCTCGGCCGCCTGTGGCGCCCGGTCGGTGAGCTGCGCAGCATCGGCCTCTGGCGCGCCGACACCGAAGCCGCCCTCCGCAGCGACGTCCTGGGCACGCTCCCCCTGCACGACTGGATGACCGTCGAGATCACGGTCCTGGAACCGCATCCGAACGACCCGGGCCCGAAAGCCTGAACCGGCCGCCGCCTCCGCCCGACCCACGCGGGCGGCGAGGACGTCCGGCCGGAGCCTCAGCGGGAGCGCCTCGACGTCCGGCGTCAGCGGGCCGGCTGCGCTCCCGTCGCGAAGCGCGCCGACGCGGCGAGCAGCGCGTCCAGTGCGGCCCGGATCCCTCTGTGCTCCTCCTCGCCCGCGCGGCAGATCGCCACGATCGTGCGCGACAACGCGGGTCGCGTGGTCAGGATCCGCACCCCGGCCGGCGGCGTACCACGGGCCAGGCGAGGCACGAGCGCGGCGCCCGCGTTGCCGGCGACCAGCGCCAGCTGCGTCGGATAACCGCCGACGGTGCAGCTGATCTTCGGCTCCAGCTGCTGCGCCCGCAGGACGTGGACAAGCCATTCGTAGCAGCCCGAGCCGGCGGTCCAGGCGATCCAGGGCACGTCGTCGACCTCGGCGAGGTCGACGGTACGGCGGTGCGCGAGGCGGTGGGTGCCGGGGAGCGCGAGGTCGGCCACGTCGGAGAAGAGCGTGGTGGCGGTGACCGTCGGCGGGAGCACCGTGGGGCGGTCCGCCCAGCTCTCGGCCACGGCGATGTCGAGATCGCCCGCCACGACCTGGGGCAGGGTCTGCTCGGCCTCGCCCTCGCGCAGGGTCACCTCGAGGCGCGGGTGCTGGGCGGCGAGCGTCGCGAGGGCCGGCGGCAGGAGGGCGTGGATGGTCGTCGGGATCGCGCCAAGGCGCAGCGGGCCGAGCACGTCTTCGTTCAGCAGCTCCAGATCCGACCGCGCCTGCGCGACCTGGGCCAGGATCCGGCCGGCGTGCCCGGCGAGCACCTGGCCCGCGCGCGTGAGCCGCACGCCGCGGCCGCGGGGTTCGAGCAGCGCCTGCCCGGCCTCGCGTTCCAGCTTCGCGAGCTGCTGCGACACCCCGGACGGCGTGACGTGCAGCGACGCGGCCGCCGCGGCCACCGAGCCGTGCTGGGCGACCGCGTGCAGGGCGCGCATCCGGTCGAGGCTGAACACGGTAGTGATGCTACCGAGTTCCGCTCAGGAACATTCGCTTGTCCTTGACAGTCGTGCACCGCAGGCTTGGGGGGTGACCACGACCGAGCTCCCGTCGCGTCCCCCGGTGGCCGGGCCGATCACCGTTCTCACCGAACGGATCGACCCACGCCTGCTCGCGGCGGCCGGCAGCCTCTGCATCGCGCTGTCGTCGGTGTTCATCAAGGTGTCGGGCACGAGCGGCTCCACGAGCTCGTTCTGGCGGTGCCTGCTCTCGATCCCCGTGCTGGCCGCGCTCGCCTTCTGGGAGTGGCGGCGCACGGGCGTGCGGCCGAAGATCCTGTTCCCGCTGCTGGGCGGCATCGGTCTCGGCCTCGACTTCGTGCTGTGGGGCGAGTCGATCCCCCGTGTCGGCGCCGGGATCGCGACGGTCCTGCTCGGCGTGCAGGTCGTGATCGTGCCGCTGCTGGCGTTGCTGTTCCTCGCCGAACGCCCCGGCCGCCGCTTCCTGCTGACCGCCCCGGCGCTGCTCGTCGGCATCGTGCTGAGCGGCGGGTTCCTCGGCAAGAGCGCCGTCGGCTCCGATCCGCTCAGCGGAGCGCTCCTCGCGCTGGCCGCGGGCGCGGGCTACTCCTGCTACCTGCTGTTCATCAGGCTCAGCAGCGGCCCCTCCACCCAGATCCGGTCGCTGCTGCTGGCGACGCTCTCGGCCGGCGCCGTCGCGGTCGCGCTCGGCGTGCCCACCCACCGGCTCGACTTCGCGCCGGGGTGGCCCGCGTTCGGCTGGCTCGTGGCGCTCGCGCTCGTGGGCCAGGTTGTCGGCTGGCTGCTCATCGCCGCCGGGCTGCCGCGGATGACGTCCGCGACGGGCTCGGTCCTGATGCTGCTGCAGCCGATCGGCGCGGTCGTCTACGGCATCGTGCTGCTCGGCGAGGAGCCGACGGTGCTGCAGCTGGCCGGTTGCGCGGTCGTCGTGGCGGCGGTGTGTTTCGCCGGCCGCGCGCCGCGGGAGGTCAGCTCCGTGGGAACGCCAGCCCCGCCGACGCGAGGATGGCGCCCACGAGCTCGCGCGCCTCGTCGCGACGGAACTCGATGACGTCCGGCGTGCCCAGCAGCTCTTCTTCGAGCTGCTCCACCGGCCACGTCACCACGGTGCCGTGCCGCGCGAGCAGCAGCCCGACGTCGCGGATCCGGTAGAGGTCCCCGACGTCGAGCCACGCGTACAGCAGCAGCTGCCACAGCCAGCGGCCGACGCGGTCGGGATCGCGTACGCCGACCACGGTTTTCACGTCGAGCAGCGTCGCCGTGCCGTCGCCGATCCCGCCGGCCGGGTCGATCGCGCCCAGCAGCACGTCGCCGTCGGCCCAGCCGGGCACGATCGTGGGCCCGGCGATGCCGAGCTGCGCGCCCTCCGGCGGGTTCCCGCCCATCCGGCGCAGCTCCCACAAAGCGCCCCGGTCGTGCAGCCGCTTCGCGATTTCCGCCAGTTCCGAGATCTGGTCGTCCGTCGCCAGCCCGCGCAGCGCGTCGACGCTCGCGCCGCCGCCGTCGACGACCCGCGCCAGCCGCGGGTCGATCCCGCCCGAGCGGTAGACGTCCTCGCACGCCGAGAGCACGAAGTTCGTCCGCGCCAGGCCGGCCTCGACTCCCGGCGGCCCGAGCGTGCCCGGCGGCGCGTGCCGGTCCTGGTAGGCGCGCGTGCGGTCGAAGAACTCGGCCCACGCGTCGGCCACGCCGGGCAGCGGCTCGGCGACCGCGCCGCCGAGCCGATCACCGAGATCCAGCCACGTCGTCGCGGCGGGCCGGACGCCGAGCGCGCGGGCGCGGAACTCGGCCGGCAACCCGCGGTGCGTCGGGTACTCGGCGGCCTGCGCGTGCGCCCACGCCCCAGTGGCCCACTGCGCGCCGACGAGCCCGAGCAGCGCGTAGTACGGCGGCGCCGGCTGCACGAGATCGGCCACGCGCTGCCCGAACGCGCCCCCGATCTCCGCCCAGTGGCGGCGCGGGACGTCGCGGGCGGCCGGGCGGACCGGGCGCACGTCCTGCACCGCCGCCTCGACCCGGGTCGCCACGGCGGGGGTGCCGGTGAACACGCGGGCGCACCAGGACGTGAGGACGCTCGCCGGGTCGGCCAGCTCCGAGGTCAGCGACACGCGGTCATCCCGCGAGCGCCTGGCCTTCGCGGAAGAACGCCAGGAGGTCGGGCAGCTCCCGCACCGGGTGCGCGGCACCGAACGGCGCGTTCCAGAACTCGCCCTCGCGCGGCTCGTGCGGGCCGACGTAGGCGTACGGCTCGGGCAGGTAGCCGTCGCCGGGCGAGACGCCGTAGTTGACCGCGCCGAGCGTGATCGCGACGTCGAAGTGTTCCGGCCACAGCACCGGGGTCTCGTCCGGCGCGAACTCCCGCAGCGCCCGGTCGCCGGCGGCGAAGGCGGACAGCAGGGTGGCCACCGCTTCGGCGTCGAGCTCGATCGTCTCGCCGGCACCCACGGACGGCCCGTCGGAGTAGACGTCCGCCAGGTCGCTCGGCTCCACGCCGACCGACGCCGCCACCTCGCGGTAGGTGCGGCCGCTCAGGTCGACCGCCCCGGTCGGCGTCCGCAGCCGGGTTCCTTCCACCGCCAGATCGGGCTCGGCGATCGTCGCGAACCCCTCACCCACCACGCGCAGCTCGATGCGCTCGGACGTGCGGAACTGCGGTCCGGCCAGCAGCAGCTCGGCCACACCGTGCAGGGAACGCCTGGTCGTCGTCAACGCCGTCATACCCCGATCCTGCCCTTTGCCTGCCGGGCGGGCGAACCGGACACCCAGTACAGTCGCCGCGTGATCAAGAAGGCACTCTCCGCAGCGGTCGTACCCGCCGCGCTCCTCGGTCTCGTCGCCTGCACCAACCCCACTGGGAAGTCGTGGGCCATCAGCTACGAGGTCACCGGCAGCGGGACCACGAGCGGGATCACCTACTCGCAGTCGGTCGACCGCTACCAGGACGACTCGACGCAGCACCAGCTCACCGGCCCGCTCGGGCTGCCGTGGAAGCAGGACGTGATCATCAGCGCGGGCCGCGACGCCTCGGTCACCGCCACGCCCACCGGCAACGCCACGCTGACGTGCCGGATCCTGCTCGACAAGCAGAAGGAACTCGCGAAGGCGACGTCCCCCGGGCCCGGCAAACCGGTGACGTGCAGCAAGACCACGGACAGCTGAGCCCGTCGGGCCGGCCGAGCTGATCGGCGACGCCGGGACCGGTCCCGCCCGGGTGTGGTGGTCTTGGCCGGTTCCTGCCGCCGTCCACCGGAAAGCGCCCCGCGGGGGTCTGCTCGGCGAACGTTCCCGAGAGGTGGTGCCCGCCGTGTCCGACCCGAGTCCCTTCGAGCTGCCGGCTCCGCAGTATCAGTACGACGACGAAGACATCCGCCACGCCATCTCCTCGGCCCGGTGGGCGATGGCCGCTCAGGCGACGCTCTACCTCGCGCTGTCGGTGCTCGTCTGGGTCCTCGTGACGAGCCTTGACGACACCGACGGCCTGGGCGGTGTCCTCGCGCTCGCCGCGCTCGACGCCGCGCTGGCCGTGGCGGTGGCGGTCTGCGCGGTCCTGCTCGGCCGCCGCCGGCCCGCGGTGTGGTGGACGACGCTCGGCATCGAGCTCGGGTTCGCGCTGATCCTTCTGGTGGGCGGTCTTGTCACGCTGCTTTCGTCGGACTCGGGCGGCGGCGCCGCTCCGGTGGGCATCTTCCTGTGGCTGCTGCTGGCGCAGGCCGTGCTGCGGCCACTGCAGCGGCCCGAGGTGAAGGCGGCGTTCGGGCTGCGGGTCAAAGATGCGGAATGGCAACGGGCGGCACGGCGGAAGCGGCGTTGAGGCGCGCCCGGAACCGCGTCAGGACAGGAACTTCGCGACGGTCTCGGTGAAGGCGGCCGGGTCGTCGATCCACGGGTAGTGGCTCGCGCCGTGCTGGGTCACCGTGTGCGCGTCCGGGAACAGGGCCGCGATGGCGGCGGCCACCTCGGGCGGGGTGATCCAGTCGAGCTCGCCCGCGAGGACCAGCACCGGGGCCCGGACGGCCGCCAGCCCGGCTCGCGTCCGTGGCGGGTCGAAGGCGCCTTCGGAGTTGTAGCCGCGGGCGGCGCGGGCGTTGCGCTGCGCCGATTCGGTGGCGTGGTGGGCTTTCGCGGCGTCGTCCCAGCGGCCGTAGTACAGGGGCGCGAGGGCGGCCCAGGCGGCACTCGTGGCACGGCCGGCGGCGATTTCTTCGTACGCCGCCGCGACGGAGGCGTACCACGGTTCCGCTGCGCGGCGGGCGATCGCGTGCCGGCGCCGGCCGGGGGTCTGTTCCCGCGCAACGGACCGGGCGCTCGGGGTGATCAGCGCGAGCCGGCCGAGGCGATCGGGCCACGCGGCCGCGTACCCCATCGCGAGGCTCGCGCCCGCGGAGTGGCCGAGCAGGTCGAGGCGTTCGAGGCCGAGGTGCTCGCGCAGGGCCTCGACGTCGCCGACCTGGCGGTCGCAGCGGTAGGTGCCCGGGTCCGTGGGCTCCGCGGACGCCCCCGTGCCGCGCAGGTCGAGCACCAGCAGGCTGCGGTGCGCCGCCAGTCCCCCGAGGTCGCCGAGGTAGGCCGCGTCGCGCATCGGGCCGCCCGGCAGGCAGACGGCGGGGGTGCCCGAACCGAGCACGCGGTAGGCGAGGACGGTCCCGTCCGGCGCGGCGAAGCTCGGCATGCGCGGATCTTGGCACCGCCGGGTGACCGGCGGCAAATTCGGTGGTCGGGCCGGGGTTCGCGCCGTAGCGTGCGCGTCGGCATCGAGCACGGAGGAGCGGGACAGTGAGCACGACCTACCACGGGGAAGCCGACGAGCGGTTCGGAGCCGTCGCCGACGCGTTCGCACGGAACTTCGCCGAGTTCCCGGAACTGGGCGCCGCGGTCACGGTGTTCGTCGGCGGCCGCAAGGTCGTGGAGCTGTGGGGCGGCGTCGCGGACGAGGCCGCGGGCCGGGCGTGGGAACGCGATACCGTGGTGCCGGTTTTCTCCTGTGCCAAGGCGATCGTGAGCCTCTGCGCGCACTTGCTCGCGCAGGAGGGACGGCTGGACCTCGACGCGCCGGTGAGCCGGTACTGGCCCGAGTTCGCACCGGAGGGCAAAGAGGACCTCACGCCGCGGATGGTGCTCGGGCACCGCGCGGGGCTGCCGGTGCTCGACAAGACCGTGCCGTTCGACGAGATCGCGCGGTGGACTCCGGTGATCCGCGCCATCGAGGAGCAGAAACCGTTGTGGGAGCCGGGAACCACGTATGCCTATCACGGCCACGTGTTCGGGTTCCTGCTCGGCGAGCTCGTGCGGCGGCTCACCGGGCTCACGCCGGGTGCGTACTTCCGCTCGGCGGTCGGCGAGCCGCTCGGGCTGCGCGCCTGGCTCGGGCTGCCCCCGGCCGAGATGGCGGCGCGGGCAAGGCTGGCGGAAGCCGAGGGCCGCCCGCCGATGCCGCCGCCCGAGCACATCCTGACCCGGATCGTCACGATGAACGGCGCACTCGTGTTCCCGGGCCTCGACGAGCCCCACGGCTGGAACGACCCGGCACTGCTGGGCATGGAACTGCCGGGCGCGGGGGCCACCGCCTCGGCGAGCGGGCTCGCCGGCCTGTACGCGGCCGCGGTCACCGGCCTCGGCGGCGGGCCCCGGCTGCTGTCCCCGGACACCGTGACCGACGCCGTCCGCGAGGTCTCCGCCGGCAAGGACTGGTTCGGCTTCGACGCGGGCGCCCGCTGGGGCTCGGGCTTCCTGCTCGACTCGGCGTTCCGCCCGATGCTCGGCGCGCGCAGCTTCGGCAACGACGGCGCCGGCGGCCAGTTCTCCTTCGCCGACGACGAGCACGGCGTGGGCTTCGCCTACGTCGCCAACCGCATGGTCGGCCACGGCGACGCGCGGGCCACCCACCTCGTCACCGCGCTGCGCGAGTGCCTGGGATGACCGGGCTCCGCGGCTGACCGTCCACATCGGACATGGCCGACGGCCGGCGCGGCCTCGCCTGGCGGGAGGAAGCACAGGGCCGCAGGGTCAGCGCGGGCCCGGCAACGCACCCGTCGCCACGGACCCGAGGCGCTTGGCGAGCAGGATGGTCCGGTCGGTGAAGCGTTCGTAGCAACACCAGCAAGCGCGAGGAGACTGCGACCGCGCCCAGCGCGAGGAACCGCCGGCCCACGAACTCGATGGGGCACGTCACAGTGTTCGTCGCCGCGAGTTCCGGACGCGCGGTGGCCGACACTCCGGCGCCAGTAATGCGCTCAGTGCAACAAACCGCACGCGCGCGGAGGCGGCTCGCGCGGTCGACGCGGGCGCGCGCCGGTCGCGAGGTCAGCGCGGGCCCGGCAGCGCGCCCGTCGCCGCGAACTCCAGGCGCTTGGCGACCGAGACGGTCTGGTCGGCGAAGCGTTCGTAGAAGCGGGTGAGCAGCGTGGCCGCGACGGCGGTGCGCTGGCCGTGCGTCCAGTCCGCGGAGGTGATCGTGGCGAGGACGCGCGCGTGGAGGGCGTCGACGGTTTCGTCGGAGCGGCTGAGCTCCGCGTAGCCGCCCTCGACGCCGCCGCCGCGGATGAACTGGGTGAGGCGGTCGGCCATGCGGGCGGTGACGTCGCCCAGCTCGGCGAAGACCGGCTCCAGGTCGGCGGGCACGCTGCGCTCGGGGTGGCTGCGCCGGGCGGTGCTGGCGATGTGGGCGGCCAGGTCACCCATCCGCTCGATCTTCTCGGCGCAGTACACCACCGCGAGCACGCCACGCAGGTCGCCGGCGACGGGGGCCTGCAAGGCGAGCAGCGAGTACGCCTCTTCCTCGCACTCGGCGCGCTGGTCGTCGAGTGCGGAGTCGGCGCCGATGACCTGCTCGGCGAGCGCGAGGTCCGCGGTCAGCAACGCGCGGGTCGCGGACCGCATCGCCGCGGCCGCGGCCTCACCCATCCCGGCAAGCCGTTCGTCGAGCCGGTCGAGGTCGTCCTTGAAGCCTTCGCGCATGAACCGCGACTCTACCGAGGTCCGGCCAACCTCGCCGCGTCGGCCAGCTCCTCGACGTGCTTGAGGTCCACCAGGTCGGACGTGTGACCGCCCTCGTGGCCGCCCGGCACGCGGCACACCGCGCCGTCTTCGGCGAGCGCGCCGCACTCCGCGCGGGCCTCCAGCACGCGCCGGCCCGGCCACCAGCGCAACCACCAGCTCGGGCCGCCGGGCCCGTCACCGCGGACGCCCGCGACGTGCTCGTGGCCGTGTCCTGCTTCGAGCTCGCAGTACAACGACGAGGACGCCCCGCGGACCGCAACGCTCCGCAGGACCGACCGTTCCCGCCCGGACAGCTCCAGTGGCTCCAGGCACAGCGCGCGATCCGCCATGACTGTACAGCGTAGGCGCATCGGCCCGCACCCCCTTCCCGGCCCTGGTCCACCGGCGCGTCGCACCTGGTCACCGGCCGGAAACCCCTGCGCTGAACCGGATTCCATCTCTCCTTCGCCACGCTCGCCGTGCCCCCCACCGCGTGCGGCGGCTCGACGAGTGACGGGGCCTCGTCCGGCCCGCTCGTCGCGAGCACCTCCGAGGCGACTCCACCCGGCGCCACGGGCACCACGACCTCATCGGTCTCGACGGACGCACCGTCGAGGTGCCCCGGTTAGCGATCACGTCCGGGGCGGTCGGCACGCCGCAACCGGCGGCGTCCCCGTGTTCCGAGTCCACAAAGGACGCTCAGCCGGGCGGCGCGACCAGGAGTTCCAGCGCGGCGCCCACCGAGGCCAGCGAAGCGTCGTCGTGCGAAGCCAGCGCGACGACGAAAGCGCCTTGCAGCAAGGCGAGCACGGCGTCGGCGAGCGCCTCGGCCGGTCGGTCCGCCCGTACGTCACCGCGGCGCTGGCCCTGGCGCAGCAGCTCGGCGATCCGTCCTTTCCAGACACCCAGGTCCCCGGCGAGCTGCGCGCGGAACGCGTCGTGTTCCGCACACAGCTCCGTGGCGAGCTTGCCCGCCAGGCAGGCGTCCCGGTGCCCCGAGGCGATGAACCGGTCGGCCATCGCGCGGAAGTACCCCGACAGCACCGCGGGGGTGGTCAGGTCCGCGCGGCCGCTCCACTCGCCGAGCTGATCGAGCTGGAACTGCACGTACCGCGCGAGCACCTGCTTCGCGAAGCCTTCCTTCGAGCCGAAGTGGTGGTAGAACGAGCCCTTCGGCACGCCGGCGCCCTCGAGGATCGCGTCGATCGTGGTGCCGTGGAAGCCGTGGACGTAGAGCCGGCGCATGCCTTCGCGCAGCAGCTTCTCCCGGTGCGGGATCGTCGTCGACGCAGTCATCTGCACCTTTCCGCATCGGCCGGACTCGGGCCACGCGGAGCGTAGCGCCGGGCGCCGGGCCGGTCCAGCCGGTTCCGGACCCCTACGTGCGCAGCCCCGCGACCAGCAGCGACACCAGGCGGCGCGCGTCGTAGCGGTTGTCGTTCTCCGCACCGATGCAGAGGTTGCCGACGCCGCGCATCAGCTCGTAGGCCCCGACGTCGGCGCGGATCTCGCCGGCCTCGGCCGCCGCGCTGAGCAGCTGCGCGCACACCGGCATCAGGCGATCGAGGAACAACGAGTGCAGCGCCTCGAACCCGGCCTCGTCGGACTGCATCGCGCCGGCCAGCCCGTGCTTGGTGACGAGGAAGTCGACGAACAGCTCGATCCAGCGCCCGAGCGCGACGTGCGGCGTCGGGCCCGCGGCCAGCAGCTCGGGTCCCGCCTGCGCGCACGCCTCGATCTGGTGCCGGTACACCGCGACGATCAGGTCCGCCCGCGTCGGGAAGTGGCGGTAGATCGTGCCCATCCCGACGCCGGCCTTCGCCGCGATGTCGCGCACCGGCGCGTCGACCCCGGACGCGACGAACACCGCGGCCGCCGCGGCCAGCAGCGACTCCTCGTTGCGCCGCGCGTCGGCCCGCTTCGTCCGCGCGACGGGCTCCTCGTTCACCACAGCTCTCCTCACCCGGAACGGAACAGTGTTCCGCCTGTCCATGATGCCACGGGGGCGGCGGGACACGGCTCAGTGAGGCGGCGGCGCGGCCTGGAAGCTCCCCGCCGGCAGCCGGTCGGCGCCCCAGCTGCGTTCGAGGTACCCGATGATCCGCTCGACGTCCTCGGCCGGCACCTTCTGCGGCTCGCCGTGTTCCAGCGGGTCGACGTGGAAGAGGTAGAGCCGCGAGGCGAACTGGTCGAACGGGAGCGAGGCCTCGCCGAAGCGTTCGCCGTTGCCGGCCGTGGAGACGACCACCCCGTCGCCCCAGTCCTGGCCGCTGTCGTTGTTGGGGTTGAAGAAGTACACCCGCATCACGTCCTGCGGGTCGGGCGCGACGCGCAGGATCGTGATCGCGTGCCAGCCGACGTAGCGCGCCGCGCTGTCGGTCACGGCGACGCCGGCCGGCTGGGGGTGGATCAGCGGCTGGTCACCGTTGTAGGCCGGGTGGTAGCTGGCGTGGAAGGCCCGCAGGAACTCGTCGAGGTCGATCAGGTTGCCGGTGGCGACGTCGACGTTGATGCGGAAGCCGCGGAACGCCCACCAGCCGTGGAACTCGGGGTTGACCCAGCGGTGCGGGTCGCCGGGACGGTCGGCGCAGCGCCGGCCCATCTCGGCGTAGATGCGGTCGAGGTGGGGCACCACGAGCAGCGACACCGGGTCGAGGTCCGCCGGCAGCTTGCGCGCGACGCCGCCCTCGCTCTCGCGCGAGGAGATCGGCCGGCCCTCGAAGTGCATGGTGATCTCGTCGTCGCGGGCCGCCCACACGACCATCTGCAGCAGGTAGTCCGGGTCGTTGCCCGCCCACATCGACAGCGCGCGGGCCGACTGGCAGGTCGGGTTGTCGCCCTGGCCGACGCCGAGCGGCAGGCCGAGCATCGACAGCACGCCCGCGGTCAGGCGCGCCTTCGCGTCGGGCGCGGGGCCGAACACGGCCGTGAGCCGTTCGCGCGCGGCCGGGCCGAGGGTGAGGGCCAGCTGGCGCCACAGGGCGGGCACCACCGGCGGCTCGTGCAGGATGCCGCGGTCGAGCAGCAGCGCGAGACCGTAGACGCACTGCGCGGTCTCCGGGTGCACGGCCTCCTCGATGAGCTGGTGCACGAGATCGCGGTAGCGCAGCAGGCAGTTGCGGCCGGTGTCGGACAGCCCGAGCGCCTCCGCGACGAGGTAGTCGCCCTCGTGGCGCACGAACCGCAGCAGCTCGGCGTGGTAGGGCGAAACCAGCCCGGTGTCGTGCATCGCCCGGGCGAAGCCGGACGCCTCGTACTGCAGGCCGCCGCCGTCCATCGCCTCGAGCCGCGAGCGGAAGACCTCGAAGCCCGGGTCCTCCCGGCAGGCCTCGGTGGTGCCGAACAGGCTCGTGATGAGCCGGTCGAGCCCCTGCCCGGAGTTCGGGCCCAGGTCGACCTCGGGGTCGCCGCGGTAGACGGAGATCCGCGTGATCAGCGACTGCACCTGCTCGACCTGGATCGGGCGCTGGCGCAGGATCCGCCAGATCTCCTCGACCAGCTTGTCGAGCACACTGGCGTAGCCGATCCCGTCGGCCACGTGGCGGAACAGCGCGCGGATGAGCTGCGCGGTGCGGCCCTCGTGCGCCCGCTCGGCCTCGGTGGGCGGGGTGAACAGCAGCTCCAGGTTCATCGCGAGCACCTGGGAGAGGAACCCGCGGGCGTCCTCGGCCGACAGCGTCGGATGGGTGTACTCCCCCAGCGCGACGGCGAGCATGCGCAGCTCGCTCGCCGCCTCGATCACGACGGTGTCCGCTTCCCCGCTGTGCAGCCCCGGGCCGACCAGCGCCGGCAGGAGGATCTCCGGCGAGGCCCAGTCGGTGCCCTGGTAGAGACCGGCTTCGTCCAGCGCCTGCGCGCGGGCCTGCACGGCGGCGGCCCCGCCGGGCTGCAGCAGCACGCGCCGCAGGGCCTCCAGGACCCGCCGCAGCTTCGTGTGCTTGCCGAAATCGCGCGTCTCGGCCATGGCCTGGACGGCGTCGTCGAGCGAAGCCACCCGCTTGGCGAGGGTGGTGCCGCCCGTGGCGTCGGCGTTCGGATTCACTGGTGTTACCCCGGTCGGCTCTCCCGCCTGGTTCTCAGACGTAGAAGTCGAGCTCTTCCTGCTTCTTCAGCGTTTCGCGCATCCGGTAGGCGTCGTCACCGAAGAAGTACAGCAGTCCCCAGTGGGTGCCGAACGCGGTCCGCTTGGTCACCGTCTCCTCCAGCGGCGCCGACAGGTCGTGGGACTCGTAGTAGTCGTCGTCTTCGGTCTCTTCCGGGATCCGCAGCTCGCTGACGACCCGCCGCCGAGGGTAGACCCCGAAGCAGCCGGCGACGCCGGTCGCGTCGACGACCTCGCGCGGGAAGAAGGCGTCGATCTCCTCCTCGGTCGTCTTCGGGTCGAACGCGAGCGCCAGCGCCTGGTAGGCGTTGAAGCCGTAGGCGCGTTCGAGCAGCTCGAAAACCTTGAAGCCCGGCGGGCGGTAGGCGACCTCCCCGAAGTACATCTCGCCGTCGCTGGTCACGAAGTACTCGGGGTGCACGAACCCGAACTCGATGTCGAAGGTCTTCACGAGCTTCTCGATCTGCGCGGTGATCTGCGGCCGGTAGCGCTCCAGCTCCGGCGTCGCGGGCACGAACACCGAATACCCGAGCGTGACGTACTCGGAGATGTTGAGGAACTTGATCTTCCCGCGGTGGATCCACGCCTCGACGGCGAACTCCCAGCCGTCGAGGTGGGACTCCATGAGGACGGGGAACTCCTCCTCCGGGATCATGTCGATCTCGTCCGGGGTGCGGATCACGCGGTGGCCCAGGCAGCCCGCCTTGTCGAACGCCTTGAGGTGGATCGGGTCGTTGGGGTCGCCGTCGAGCTTGAGCAGCGTCTGGTTGACGCGCTTGAGGAACCGCACCACGTCGTCCCGCGCGTGGGCCTCTTCGAAGATGCCGACGCGGATGCCGCCCAGCTGCGCGCGGCGCTTCATCAAAGCCTTGTCCCGCAACAACATCGCCTGACCGAACAGGCGCGGGTTGTCCATCAGCACGGAGTTGATCGCCCCGGCCCACTCCACCGTCTCCTCGAACAGCGGGATGGCGACGTCGACCCCTTCCTGCTTGAGGGTCTCGGCGATCTCCATCGACCGGTCGTTGAGTCTCTCGAAATTCCACGGCAGGTAAGGGATGCCGTGCTCGGCGCAGTACTCCTCGGCCCAGTCGGGCGCGACCACGACGTAGCGGCGGTCGAAGCGGTCGAGCGCCTCCACCGCGTTGAGACTCCAGCCGAGCACGGCCAGATATCCTTTGTCGGGATTCTTCGTGACCGGTGCGGGCTGGGCCATGGACCGCTCCTTTGTTCGGCGCGTACGTGGGTCGGACGGGTCTGTACCTCCACGGTCCCAGATGTCCGCACCCCCCGCCGATCGAGCGGGCCTCGTGTCCTTTGTGGATGGTCCCGGTCCGGCCACCCGATGAGATCCAGGTCACGTCCGGTCCGCTCGCCGCGCCACCCGTCCGGGTGCCTGCCATCCTGTGCGCTCAAGAACGCGCGGTTCGCGCCGGAGCTCGACGCCGCACCGCGGCCGGGAGGACAGTCATGGGAATCATCAGCTGGATCGTGCTGGGCCTGATCGCGGGGCTGATCGCGAAGGCGCTCATGCCGGGCAAGGACCCCGGCGGCTGCATCATCACGATCCTGCTCGGCATCGGCGGCGCGTTCGTGGGCGGCTGGGTCGGCAAGACGCTGTTCCACGTGCAGCTCGGCACGTTCTTCGACCTGCGCACGTGGGGCCTGGCCATCCTCGGCGCGCTGATCATCCTCGTCGCCTACCGGATGATCTTCCACCGCAGCCGGGACTGACCGGCGGGCGGGGCGGCTCTTCGCGAGCCACCCCGCCCCCTGGCTCACTTCACGCGCTCGAGCAGCGCGAACAGGTTCTCCCAGTGCCGCTTCTCGCCGGCCTCGTCGTACGCCGCCGTGTCGGTCATGGTGTACCCGTGGGTCGCGCCCTCGTAGACCTCCGAGCGGTAGGTGACCCCGGCCTCGTCGAGCGCGGCCTCCAGCGTCTTGATCTGCTCGGCCGACATCGAGTGGTCCTGGTCGGCGTGCCCGAAGTACACCTCGCCGGTGATCGAGCCGACACCCAGGTGGGCGCTGTCGGGCCCGTCCGTGACCACGCCGCCCGCGTGGAACGCCGCGATCGCCTTGACGCGCTCGGGGAACGCCTCGATCACGCGCAGGGCGTTGGTGCCGCCCATGCAGTAGCCCGTGATCACGACCGGACCCTCCGCGACACCTTCCTGCGCGGCGAAGAAGTCGAGGTACTTCTCGGCGTCGCGCTGGATCGCGTTGTCCGTGCCCAGGGCCTGGATCAGCGGCATGATCTTGCCGAAGATCTCGCCCCGCTTGTCCGGATCACCCAGTTCCGACACGTCGATCTGCGGCGCCGGGCCGCCGCGGTAGAGCAGGTTCGGGACGAGCACGGCGTAACCGGCCTCGGCGATGCGCTCCGCCATCTCCTCGATCCGCGGCCGCAGCCCGAACGCGTCGATGAACAGCAGCACCCCGGGGTGCGGCCCGCTGTCGGGAACGACCAGGTACGAGTCGGCGACCCCGTCGGCGGCCGGAACGTCCACCTTCTCCTTGCGCATGTCACTCCTGTCGATCAGCTTGCTGGCTCTCGATCGTCAACCTAGTACCCCGCGCACGACCGAGGTCACGACGGCGTCCGCGTAGGCGTGGTCGAGCGGGCGGCGGCCGGTGAGGAGGCGGTAGTGCAGCGGCGCGAAGACCAAGTCCAGCAGGAGGTCCACGTCGACGTCCGGCGGGACGAGTTCGCGGACCGCGTCGCGGACGGGGGCGCGGCGGGGCTCGAACCAGTGCTCGTCGAGGCGGGCGGCGAGGTCGGGGTCCTGCTGTGCGGCGCCGAGCAGGCCGGTGAAGACGCCGCCCAGCACCGTGTCCACGTAGAGGTCGGCGAAGTGGCGGGCGTGGGCGCGCAGCAGGCCTTCGGCGGTGGTGGCGCGGGTGGTGACCGGGTCGGCGCGGGCGCGGTCGAGGAAGGCTTCGAGCACCACGTCGGCTTTGCCGGTCCACCAGCGGTACACGGTGCGCTTGCCGACGCCGGCGCGCGCGGCGATGGCGTCGACGCTGACCGCCGCCCAGCCGCCGGCGGCGGTGAGGTCCCAGGCGGCGTCGAGGATCGCGCGATGGACCTGGGGGTTGCGGCGGGTGGCGTCAGGCACCGCGCACCGCCCACGCCCCGGCCACGCGCCGGTTGACCTCGGTGACGGGGCCGACGAGGTCCTCGTACGGCTCGTCCCACGGATCCTTGAGACCCCAGCCGCGCTGCGGGTTTTCGACGTAGGCGCACCAGTGCCAGCCCAGGCACCAGTCCAGCGCGGCGAACGCCTCGGCGGTGCGGACGTAGCCGGCGGCGCGGTCGGCCTGGCCGCGCATGCTGCCGCTGCGGTGTGGGCTCAGTCGCGTGGGGCACCAGTTGCCGGTGTCGGCGACGAGCACGGGCAGTCCGGTCCTCGTGTGCCAGCGGGCGAGTGTCTCCAGCGCCGTGTCGAGCGCGCCGGGGCCCGGGAAGGTCTGCACCGACAGGACGTCGATGTACTGCGCGGCCGCGTCGAGGACTTCGTCCGGTGCGCCCGCTTTCGTCCCGAAGCGGTCGCCGAGGATCAGGTGGTTCGGGTCGTGGCGGCGGATCGCCGCGGTGGCGGTGGCGTAGTAGGCCTCGGCCGTCTCGGCGAGCGGGCCGGGCCAGCCCGCGCCCGTCGGGTGGCGCGCCCAGGCCGGCCCGTCGACGAGGAAGTACCCGAGCAGCAACGGATCCTCCGGCCGGCACAGCGTGCGGGCCAGGTGGTCGCAGTACTCGGCGAACGCGGGCGAGCGCGGGTCACGGTAGGCCGGGTGCCCGTTCCACGACTCGATCTCCGCGACCCGCAACGCCTGCACGTACGGCAACCCGGCCGCGGCGACCTCCGCACCCGGCAGGTCCTCGGCGTGCCCCAGGTCCACGACTGTGCCCGTGACGCCGAGCCCGGTGCCGCTGATGTACTCCGCCGTCGAGCCGACCGTGGTGAACCCCCAGGCGCGCAGGTCCGCGCCCAGGCCCTCGTGAAGCCACTTCTCCCGCGAGCCGCCGTAGCGCGTGCGCCAGATGTCCTGGTTGTGCGGGTACCGGAGGTTCGTGTCGTGCGCGTGCGCGACCCCGATCGAGGGGAACGGCGCGCCGTCCGGTCCGGTGAACGTCCACCGCCCGTGGCGGGCCACTGAGAAGAACGTCATGGATTGAGGATACGAACCGGTTCGTCTCCCCTCTCGGCCGGGGTCACCCGCCTGCGTGAGCGGACGGGCCGGCCTGATCCAGGGCACGACGAGCAGGCACCCACACTCGTTCGAACTCGGCACCGGAGATCTCGACGACCTGATCGGCCTCGGCGTGCCGGATCGCCCACCCGTCGTCGCCGAATTCGATGAAGCAGGTCAGGTCTTCGTCACTCCGGGGATAGCGAATCCACCGCGTCAGGCAGCTCATCATGCGCGACGACCAGTCACCCGCCTGCGTGAGCGGAGGAGCGGGCCGGGACCGCCGGTGTCACCATCACCGCCATGAGGTGGAAGGGCGTGGCCTGGGCCGCGGGCGTACTGGTGGGCATCGGGCTCGCGGCGGGGGCCGGGGTGTGGGTGCACGCGGCCGAGCGCACGGCCGGGGACACGTGGCACTCCATCGGCACGGAGGAGCCCGACCGGATCGACGTGAACGCCACCGTGCAGAAGGTCGACGCCGTCGGGCGGGAGGTGACGCTGCGGGTGCTCGTGGTGCCGCGCGGGCGGCTCGGCGAGGACGACGGGGTCGCGCCGGCGGGCGACCTCACGCTGCTGAACTCCTCGAGCCTGCGCGGCGACCAGACGTTCCCCGCCCACGAGCGCATCGCGAGCGCCGACCTGCCGATCGCGCTGACGGGCGGCGCGATCACCGACTACCCGTTCGACGGCTACGAGAGCCACATCCAGTTCGCCGCCGTGCAGGACGGCAGGCCGGTGCCGGTGCTGCTCACCGTGGACAAGGTCGACAGCCTCTTCGGCCTCGCGGTGACCGGCTCCGACAGCTCCGGCGGTCTCGACATCCGCCTGACCCGCGCGACGAGCGTGCTCGTGTTCGCGCTGTTCATGATGTTCGCGATGTGGGCGATCGCCGTCGCGGTGGCGCTCGGGGCGCGCCACCTCATCGCGCGAGGCCGCGGGCTGGTGTGGCCGGCGTTCGGGTTCATGGCCGCGTCGCTGTTCGCGCTGGCGTCCTTCCGCAATGCCGCGCCGGGCTCGCCGCCGATCGGCACGCTGCTGGACTACACGGCGTTCCTGTGGGCCGAGCTGATCGTGGCGCTGAGCGTGTTCGCGTCGGTGGTCGCCGGCGCGGTCGTTGAACGGGCGAATCGCACCGGATAGCGGAGGGCTGTCTGTTTCGCGCTCGCCCGTGAGTCGTCCCTGCGACGACCCGACGACGAAGGAGCGCACCGTGATCACTCCGAACCTGGCCTGGCAGCTCGACCACCAGACGCGCCGCGACCACCGCGACGCCGACGAACGCCTCGGCCGCCTGGCGGCATTTCTCACTCGGCGGCGCCGGCGGACGAGTGTCCGTGCGACGATCCGGGGCGAGCACCGACCCCAGGGAGCGCCCACATGGCCCGGCACCACCTCGATCCGACCTGTGAAACCACGATCGACGTCTTCAACCGGGACACCGAGCCCGTCCTGACCGTCGACCCCGGGGACACGGTCGTGGTGGGATCGCTGGACTGCCACGGGTTCCTGGAACGCCAGCGCACGCCCGGCGAGCAGCGGCCGCGGATGATCGACCCGAGCCGCGGCCACTGCCTCACCGGCCCGATCGCCGTGCGCGGCGCGGAGCCGGGCACCGTGCTCGCCGTGCACCTGGACGACCTGCGGCCCGGCGACTGGGGCTGGACCGTCTCGGCGTCGAAGGACAACTGGCTCACGCGCAAGCTCGGTGTCGCCGGCGGCCCGCCCGGACGGCTGCTGTGGGAGCTCGACGCCGGCGAGCGGACCGGGACCAACGACCGCGGCCAGACCGTCGCGCTGGCCCCGTTCCTCGGCGTGATCGGCCTGCCGCCGGCCGAGCCGGGCGACCACTCCACCGTGCCGCCACGCCCGGAAGGCGGCGGCAACATCGACTGCCGCGAGCTCGTGGCGGGCTCGACGCTGTACCTGCCCGTGACGGTCCCCGGCGCACGGCTGCTCGCCGGCGACGGGCACGCGGCCCAGGGCGACGGCGAAGTCGGCGGCACGGCCATCGAATGCCCGATGACCACGGAGCTCACGCTGAACCTCACCACCGACCGGCCCGTGCCCGGCATCCACGCCGAGACACCTGCCGGCCGCATCACGTTCGGCTTCCACACCGACCTCAACGAGGCCACCGCCGAGGCGCTCGGCGCGATGCTGACGTGGCTGCAGAAGCTCTACGAACTCGACCGCCCCACCGCGCTGGCGCTCGCGAGCCCGGTGGTCGACCTGCGCGTCACGCAGGTCGCCAACCAGACCTGGGGTGTGCACGCCGTACTCCCCGCCGATGCGATCCGCTGACGATCCGGCGAAGTCTGCCTTCGCGGCCACCCGGGTCTGCCCCAGGCGCGCACTGGTCTGGTCCATCCGTGACCCAGGTGCCATCACACCTTAATTCGAGGCGAGAAATAACGGACTTCCGTAGGGTCCGGACCTCTTGACGCCATCCTCTTTGTCCGGTCAGGATCGCCAAGGCCCGCTTTGGGCCCGTCCCCGCCGCCCTCTGCAGAACGGACTGTCGATGGCCAGAAGATCCCCCGGGTGGTCCCGGGCCCGAAGGACCACGTTCGCCGCGCTCGCGAGCCTCACCCTCCTGGGCGGCGTCGCGAACGCGGCGCCCGCCCCCGCCGCACCGGCCACGCCCGCCGCGGCGCAGCCCGAGATCGGGCAGCCCGCGCTCGGCAAGGACGGCTGCGCGCGCATCGAGAACACCCTGCCGACCCTTGCGGACTGGCCGAAGGTCGACAGCAAGATCAAGAAGAACCCGCAAGACGAGGCGCGCATCGCGAAGATCCTCTCCGGCATGACGCTGGAGGAGAAGGTCGGGCAGATGACGCAGCCCGAGATCAACGCGATCACCCCCGACGAGGTCAAGCAGTACGCCATCGGCTCGGTGCTCAACGGCGGCGGCTCGTGGCCCGGCGGCAACAAGCACGCCACGCAGCAGGACTGGCTGAACCTCGCCGACGCGTACTGGAGCGCCTCGAAGACCAGCCGCACGAAGATCCCCGTGATCTGGGGCATCGACGCCGTGCACGGCAACAACAACGTCTACGGCGCCACCGTCTTCCCGCAGAACATCGCGCTCGGTGCGGCCCACGACCCGTGCCTGGTCCGCGACGTCGAGAACGCCACCGCGCGCCAGATCCGGGCCACCGGCCAGGACTGGGCCTTCGCGCCCACGCTCGCCGTCGTGCAGGACGACCGCTGGGGCCGCACGTACGAGGGCTTCTCCGAGGACCCGCGCATCACCCGCGCCTACGGCTACGAGGCCATCAACGGCCTGCAGGACGGCGCCACCAAGCGCATCGACTACAACGGCGTGATCGCCACCGCCAAGCACTACATCGGCGACGGCGGCACGATCAAGGGCCAGGACCAGGGCGTGAACCCCTCGTCCGAGGCCGACATGATCAACATCCACGGCCAGGGCTACTACGGCGCGCTCGCCGCCGGCACCCAGACCGTGATGGTGTCATTCAACAGCTGGACCAACGCCGACCTCGGCATCAACGAGGGCAAGCTGACCGGCAGCGACAAGGCGCTGAACCAGATCCTCAAGGGCAAGATGGGCTTCGACGGCCTCGTCGTGTCGGACTGGAACGGCATCGGCCAGGTGCCCGGCTGCACCAACGCGAGCTGCCCGCAGGCGATCAACGCCGGCGTCGACCTCGTGATGGTGCCCGCCGACTGGAAGGCGTTCATCACCAACACCGTCGCGCAGGTCAACGACGGGCAGATCCCGATGGCCCGCATCGACGACGCCGTGACCCGCATCCTGCGGGTGAAGCTGCGCGCCGGGATCCTCGACGAGCAGAAGCCGTCGGACCGCTCCTACGCGAACTCCGACGAGGCGCTCACGGACAAGTGGCTCGCCCGCGACGCCGTGCGTGAGTCGCAGACGCTGCTGAAGAACAACGGCAACGTGCTGCCGCTCAAGCCGAAGTCGAAGGTACTGGTGGTCGGCAAGAGCGCCGACAGCATCCAGAACCAGACCGGCGGCTGGACGCTGTCGTGGCAGGGCACGGGCAACACCAACGCCGACTTCCCCAACGCCACCTCGATCCTGGGCGGGCTCAAGGAAGACCTCGGCGACGCCAACGTCACCTTCAGCGAGAAGGGCGACGTCGACCCGGCCGGGTACGACGCCGTGATCGCCGTGATCGGCGAGACGCCGTACGCCGAAGGCGTGGGCGACCTGCAGCGCAAGTCGCTGGAGGCCGCGAAGCTCTACCCCGAGGACCTCGCCGTGCTGGACAAGGTGAGCGGCAAGGGTGTCCCGGTCGTCACCGCCTACGTCGGCGGCCGCCCGCTGTACCTGAACAAGGAGATCAACCGCTCCGACGCGTTCGTGGCGGCGTGGCTGCCCGGCACCGAGGGCGGCGGCGTGGCGGACATGATGGTGAAGGGCAAGGACGGCACGGGGTACCAGGGCAAGCTGTCCTACTCCTGGCCGAAGAGCGCGTGCCAGACGCCGCTCAACCCGTGGAGCCCGGACTACGACCCGCTGTTCGCGCTGGGCTACGGCCTCAAGACCGGCCAGCGTGCCACCGTGGCGAAGCTCGACGAGACCGAGGGTCCGACGACGTGCGGGTCGACCGGCGGCGGGGGCACCGCGACCGAGGACCTGTCGATCTTCGACCGCACGGACATCGCGCCGTACAAGAGCTACATCGGCTCGGCCTCGAACTGGGGCGGAACCGAGATCGGCCCCGACGGCACCGCGGAGCACCCGGAGATCACCGTGACCCCGGCCGACGTCAACGTGCAGGCCGACGGCCTCAAGACGACGTGGACCGGCACGGGTGCGGCGCAGTTGTACCTGCAGAGCCCCGCGACCAGCGACCTGCGCGGGTACCCCAACGCGGACGGGGCGCTCGAGTTCGACGTGATCGTGAACTCGCCGCCGGTGAACCGGACCGTGGTGAGCATGCACTGCGTCTACCCGTGCTTCTCGGAGGTCAACGCCACCAAGCTGTTCACGGATCTGCCGGCGGGCCAGAAGTCGACGGTGAAGATCCCGCTGTCGTGCTTCGCGAACGGGCTCGACTTCGAGAACGTCAACACGCCGTTCCTGGTCTACACCGACGGGCCGTTCTCGGCGTCGTTCGCGAACGTGAGGTGGTCGCCAGGCGGAGCGAAAGATCCGGACGCGCTGAAGTGTTCGGATCTGACGTGAGGTGAGTGCCGGGGCGCTCGCGGGACTTTTCCCGCGAGCGCCCCGCGTTTTCTGGTGCGCGCGGTCATGCGGCCAGCTCGAGAATTCTTTGCCGAGCCTGTGCCAGGGACTTCTCCGCCAGGTCCTCCAGCCCGGCCAGCGCGGGCAGGTCGTCGACGCGCGTCAGCTCCGCGTGCACGAACGCGACGTTTTCGGGGCTGACGCCCAAGTTCGTCAGGTACGCCCGCAAGTACGGCTCCTGGAAGTCGAAGCCTTCGCGCGGAGTGCCCGGCCCGTAGGCACCGCCGCGCGCGGTGATCACCACGAACCTGGTGGCGCTCAGGGCGTCCGCGAACACGCCGGGGAACGTCACGCGGTCGATCCACGCCTTCAGCGCGGCGGGCACCGAGAAGTTGTACATCGGCACGCCCAGCAGCACGGTGCCGGCTTCGCGCAGCTCCGTGACCAGCGGCAGGGTCAGCGCCCATTCGCGGCGTTCGAGTTCGTCGGCGGCCAGCGCGGCGACGGCGCCCGGCGGCACGCTCCCCCGGCGTTCGACGCGGCGACCGAGGCGGGCGTAGGGCTCGCGGATCGGCGGCACGGGGTCGGCGGCCAGGTCGCGATGGCGCACCTCGCCGCGCCAGTGCCGCACGAACAGCGAGGTCAGCCGCCGCGTCACGGACTCCGCGCCGTCGGCGCTCGAGTCGATGCGCAGCAGGGGCGCTAGCATGTCGGTCATCCGGTTCCTCTCCTCAGGTCCAGCGGGTCGGCCTCACTCACCCACCCCGACGCACCACGAAGAGGAAAGGTGACCGATGCCCGAAACCCTCGCCGCCCGGTTCGAAGCGGAACGGCCCCGGCTGCGCGCGCTCGCGCGGCGGATGCTCGGCTCGGCGGCCGAAGCCGAGGACGCCGTGCAGGAATCCTGGCTGCGGCTGGCGTCGGCGTCCGGGATCGACAACCTGCCGGCGTGGCTGACCACCGTCGTCTCGCGGATCTGCCTCGACGTGCTGCGGGCGCGGCGGGAGACGCCGGTCGAGCAGGTTCCGGACCACGGCGTGGCGGGCCCGGAGGAGGATCTCGCGCTCGCCGACGAGGTCGGCCGGGCCCTGCTGGTGGTGCTGGCGACGCTCGCGCCCGCCGAGCGCGTGGCGTTCGTGCTGCACGACTTGTTCTCGGTGCCGTTCGACGCCGTCGGCCCGATCCTGGACCGCACGCCCGCGACGGCGAAGAAGCTTGCCAGCCGGGCGCGGCTGCGGGTGCGCGGCACCCCCGCGGCCGGTTCCGAGCCGGGTGAGCACCGGAAGGTCGTGGAGGCGTTCCTGGCTGCGGCCCGCGGCGGTGATCTCGCCGCGCTGCTCGAACTACTGGCGCCCGACGTCGTCCGGCACGCCGACGCGGCCGCGTTGCCGCCGGGCGCCGCCGCCGTCCTCCGCGGCGCCGACGCCGTCGCGCGCGGCACGACCGCGTTCGCCGGCCGCGCGCGGCTCGCTGAGCCGGCTCTGGTGGACGGCACCGCCGGGCTGGTGCTGGCGCCCTACGGCCGGCTGACGGGCGTGCTCAAGGTGACGGTGACGGCGGGGCGGATCTCCGCGTACGAGGTGATCGCGGATCCGCAGCGGCTCGCGAAGGTGGCGATCGTCGTCCTGCCGTGACCGCACTGCATCCTCGGCCGCCGTATAGGTCGTTATACAGCTCGGTGCGCTAGGGGAACGGCCACGAGTTCGTGACGCACACGCGGTGGTCGGACCGCACGGCGCCCTGGTCGCCGCCGGGGACGTTGTTGAGGTGGGCGACGTAGTCGTCGGCGACGCCGAAGGTCTGCTGCATCATCACCGGCGCCGGCCGGCCGGTGCCGGCGCAGCCGACGTGGGAGTGGCCCAGCGCGTGGCCGACCTCGTGGTTGATCGCGTATTGCCGGTAGGCGGTCAGGTTCGCCCCGTACGCTTTCGCGCCGCGCACCCAGCGGGAGAGGTTGATCAGCACGCGGTGCATGCTGCGGCGGAAGCAGGAAGCCTCGTAGGTGATGGAAAACCCGCAGGCGTCGGCACGGTGCGTGGTGTCGGGGGTGGAGAGGCTGACGCGGAAGTCCGGGTGCGGGTCACTCGCGTCCACGCGCTGCAGCGCGACCTTGCCGTCGGCCGTCCAGCTCTTCGGATCGGACAGGATGCCCTGCACGGCGGCCGCGAAGCTGTCGTCACCGGCGTAGCTCGCCGGGTCGACGCCGTCCTCGACCTCGACGGTGTAGCGGTAGAGGCGGCCCGTGCCGATCTTCGGCCCGGAGCCGGGGATCACATGCCACTTGCCCTGACCGGTCCGGGTGTACGGGCCGCCGGCGGGCAGGTCGGCGGTGGGGGCGTTCGGATCGGCCGGTTTCGCGGGGTTCTCGGGAACGCCCGGCTCGGCGGAGTCCACCGAGGACTCCACGCGGGCGGGTGCTCGCACCGGCGCGGAAGCGGGCTGTTGCGCCGCTGTCGACGGGGCCGAGGTGGTGGCCGTGTTGACCAGCACGAGCACGGTGAGCACGACCATGACCGGCAGCGCGTAGACGCGCCAACCGTAGGTGCGCAGGAAACCTTTCTTCTTCCTCGCGGATCTCCGCTCCGGCAACGGTTTCCGCGAGGCGCGCAACGGTTCCCGCGCCCGCGTTTCGTCCTGCGCCACGCACTTCCCCAGCTCTCCGGTGACAGTTCCTCCCCGTCCGACGGGTGGGACATGCTAAAGGTTGAGACCAAGCGACGCGAGTGACCCCGACTTTCGTCGGTTCCGGGCGGCGGGCCTGTTGATCATGCTGGGGACGTGCCTGCGCAGCACCCCGGCTCGTTCGCGGTCACGCTCGACGCCGCGATCGAAGACTCCGGGCTTTCCCTCGACCGGGTCCGCCACCACCTCGCCACCCGAGGCGTGACGCTCTCGCGCTCCGCCCTGTCCTACTGGCGCCGTGGCCGCTCCCGGCCCGAGCGCGAGACGTCGCTGAACGCCGTGACGCAGCTCGAAGCCGTGCTGGAGCTCTCCCCCGGCTCGCTCACGTCGCTACTCGGCCCGCGCGCGCCGCGCGGGCGCTGGCTCGGCCACCCGCCCGACCGCGTGGAGCGCCGCCGGTTGTGGCCGGACTTGCGGCCGCTCACGGCGGACCTCAAACCGCCGCCGGACGGGCAGCTCGCGTTCTGGTCGGTGCACGACCGCGTCGCCGTCGACGACGACGACGGGTGCGAGCGGGCGCTGCACGTGCGGCTCGTCGAGGAGGCCACGATGGACGGCGTCGACCGCATGATGACCTACCACCAGGCCGACGGGCCGCTGCCGGCCGAACCGCGCTACCAGGGCGTGCGGTTCGCGCGCGTCGGGCGCGTGCGGGTCGACCGCGACACCGGTATGACGGCCGGTGAGCTGCTGCTCGACCGGGTGCTCGCGGCCGGTGAGGTCACGGCCGTCGAGTACGAGATCGTGCTGCCGCCCGGCACGCCCGCGCAGGAGTACGGCCGGCGGTTCACGCGGCCGGTGCGCGAGTACGTGTGCCAGGTGCAGTTCGGCCTGCGGCTGCCGCGGCAGGTCCGTTCCTTCGAACGCCGCGGCCCCGACGGACCCCGCCGCACCGGCGACCCGCTGCGCGTCGGCACGACCCACGCCGTCACGTTCGCCACCCGCGACGCGCGGCCCGGCATCCACGGCGCGTGCTGGACGTGGTGACGCCAATTCTGTGAACACGAGCCGCCGACCTGCGAATCCTTGGCGCCCGGCACGGGGCTGTCCACTTCGGTCTGGAACGCGCGGTCCGCGGCTGGTTACCGTCCGCCACGCCACTCCCCCGATCCCCGTCCCCCGGAAAGGCACCGCCATGCGCCGTCTCACCCGGACCCTGACCGCCCTCGCCGCCGCGGCCGCGCTGACGGCCACCGGCGCGGCGACCACTGTGCCGGCTTCGGCCGCCGCGCCGGCTGTGCCCCCACCTGCCACGGCGACCGCGGCCGCCCGCCCGATGTCGATGGCCGCCCGGCTCGGCACCCTCGCGCCGTCGGCGAAGGTCGACCTCATCGGCGACAACTATCCCGCGAAGTGGCGCAACATCCCGCAGGACTCCGTCGTCGACGACTGGAACATGTACAACCGCGAGTGCGTCTCCTGGGCCGCGTTCACCATCGACCGCCACGGCGAGAGCGCCTCGAACTACGGCGACGCCAAGTACTGGGACGACAACGCCCGCAAGCACGGCTACCGCGTGGACAACACACCCACCCCCGGCTCCATCGCCCAGACCGACGCGGGCCGCTACGGCCACGTCGCCGTCGTCGACAGCGTCCACGGCTCCACCGTCACGGTCGAGGACTACAACTGGGCCGGCGACGGCCACTACCTCGTCCACGACCTGAACAAGGCCGACTTCCGCTACCTCCACTTCTACAACTGAGAGTTCCCCCTCCAGCCCTCGGCCGGACGGCGCCTTCCCGCCGTCCGGCCGAGTCCACGTCGTAGTCCGGGTGAAATCCGGGCCGGGCGGAACCAGCGTGCGCTAGGCGCTGCCCCCACCCGCGGCGTATCCGAACGGCGGTACGTTCTTGTTGGCTCTCGACTTGACCGTTCGCCCGACGGACAACCGGACGCGGGCCAGCTTCTCCAGGTTCGGCTGGGGAGGCAATGCGGCCGCTGGAACCCAAGTCTCGTACGTCTCGTCGGGGCGAAGTCGCGCCGGTAACCGCCGCCCGTCGTTGAGCAGTTGCACCGGCGGCTTCGTCGCGAACCAGACGTGCGTGACTTCGAGGTCCACACGCGATCGGTTGACGATCTTCACGAAAAGTTGTTCAGCCACAGGATCGGCCGCCGGATACCCATCGCCGGCCGGCGATGGCGCGCCGGTGACCGGCGGCGAAGAGTTGTCAAGGAAGTGCCCCCGATGTACCAGTACCTCCGCCCGCCGTCGACGGAGGAAGAGATCGACTGTCGCTGCCAGCGGAGCGGAGAGCAATCCCAGAAACTCCATGAGTCATGGCTAACAGCCGGTGGGCGACCCAGGGCTTAACCTCCAACGCGGTTCACTCGTTCAGCCCAGCGGTCCATGATTCCGCGTGTGTGCCCCAACGCCGCAGGACCTGCTTCCATCCGGCTCAAAGGTCCTCGGCACCACAACCCTGTAGCGGGTGAAATCCGGGCCGGTGCTTTCCCGCCCGCCCCGGCGCACCATGAGGCGATGAGCGATCGCGACGAGTTCCTGGCGTGGGTCGAGAGCGCGCTGCACGACGCGGAGTTCGCGCTCCACAACGGAGACCCGGCGCCCCGGCGGGCGATCTGGTCGCGGGCCGAGCCGGTGAGCGTGCTGGGCGCGTGGCGCAACGCCTGCGGCCGGCGCGAGGTCGACGGCCTGTTCGCGGCGCTGGGCGAGGCTTTTTCCGGCTGTACGGCCTACCGCTTCGAGGTGCTGGCGTGCGACGTCGTCGGCAACATGGCCTACACCACCGGCTTCGAGCACACCACGGTGTCCGTGAACGGTGAGCCACGCACCTACACCCTGCGGGCGACGCAGGTCTACCGCCGCGAAGACGGGGTGTGGCGCGTGGCCCACCGGCACGGCGACACCGTCACCTGACCGGAAAGCCCGCTCAGCGCACCTGCGGGCGGTGACCCCGTTCCTGGTGCGGCACTTCCTGCCCGCCACCGGGGGCAGTCGGCTTGGGCAGCTGCGCCACCTCGTACTGGGCGAGGTTGTACTGCCCCTGGGTGTCCGGCAGGACCGGCGCGTGCTTGCTCGCGTCGTGGAAGCGGAAGACCGAGGTCAGGTCGCCGACGGTGCGGCGGCGCCAGTCGCTGATGTTCGGCTCGGCGACGCCGGTCACCTTCTCCAGCAGGCGCAGCTGCGAGGTGTGGTCGAACAGCTCCGAGCTCACCCAGCCGCCGGCGGTCCACGGCGAGACGACGATGCACGGCACGCGGTAGCCCAGCCCCGTCGGCAGGCCGCCGCCCTTGACGCCGCTGGGCGAGGTGCCGGAGACGAACTCGCCGGGCGTGCCCGGGCGCGGGGTGGGTGGCAGGACGTGGTCGAACAGGCCGTCGTTCTCGTCGTAGGACAGGATGAACACCGTCTTGGCCCAGACCTCCCGGTTGGCGGCGATCGCGTCGATCTTGCCGGCGACGAACTGTGCTCCCGCGGCCGGCAGGTGGGCGGGGTGCTCGTCGGCGGCGCTCGGCGGCAGCAGCCAGCTGACGGTGGGCAGCTGGTCGTGCAGTGCGTCGTACTCGAACTGGCCCAGCGGCGACGGCTTGATCGCCTGCTCGTAGAGCGGCGAGCCCGGCTGCGCGTCGGCGTACTGCTTGATCGCGTTGAACGGCGGCAGCCCGGTCGCACCGCCCGGCGAGTGGTAGACCTTCCAGCTGACGCCGGCTTCCGTGAGCCGCTCCGGGTAGGTCTTGAACGTGAAGTGCCCGTCCGGCACGTTGCCCGTCTCCAGCGAAGGGCCGCCGAACTCGCCGTCCGCGTCGATGGTGCCGGCCAGCCACATGTAGCGGTTGGGCCACGTCGGGCCGAGGACCGAGCAGTGGTAGGCGTCACAGAGGGTGAACGCGTCCGCGAGCGCGTACTGGAACGGGATGTCCTCGCGCGTGAAGTAGCCCATCGTGTAAGGACCGTTGGTGGCGCCGTCGGCCGCGAGGTGGGCGGGCAGCCAGTTGTCCATCTTCCCGTTGTTCCACGCCTGGTGCTGCACACCCCACGCGTGGCTCGTGGACGGGATCGCCTGCGCCGCGCTGATCTTCGTGTTCAGCCGGTAGGGCAGCAGGTAACCGTCCGGGTGCGACGGGTCGGGCTGGTGGAACACCGAGCGCCCGCCGGGCAGCCGCAGGGCGTGCGGGTCGTCGAACCCGCGCACGCCGGACAGCGTGCCGAAGTAGTGGTCGAAGCTGCGGTTCTCCTGCATCAGCAGCACGACGTGCTCGATGTCGCGCAGGCGCCCGCCGGACTGCGGCGGGGACGCGAGCGCGCTGCGCACGTTCGGGGGCAGCACGGATGCGGCGGCGGCCAGGCCACCGGCGGCCGCGGCGCCGAACAACCTGCGGCGGGTCAGACCGGTTCTGTCGTTCTCCGGGGCGTCGGTCATCGGAATCCTTCCGGCTTGGGCACGGTGGGGAGCTCCGACAGGCTTTCGGCCGCGGTTGAGCCCCGGGTGACCCCGCCGGTGGCCACCGGTTGAACTTCGGCTGAACGCCTGCGCCGACGGGTGATTTGTCCCTTCCCGCCGGCGCAGGCGTCCACAAAGGACTCTCGGTCAGTACCCGGCCGCCCGCTTCAGGTACTCGAGCGGTGCCGCGTGCGCCCACGTGGTGCCGTCGCTGCCGCGGTGCCCGCCGACGACGGTGTCGACGTCGAGCCCCAGGGCCTGGATGGCGTCGTACAGCTCGGTGGTCAGGCGGCCGCGCTGGTCAGCCGGGGCCGGCGGGGCCGGGGTGGGGTTCCAGCGGTCGGAGTTGAAGACCAGCTTCCCCGACGACACGTGGACGATCACCATGTCGTCGGCGTGGTCGCTGACGATCCGGTGGACCGAGACGGTCCCGCCGCCGGCCGTTTCGAAGGTCAGCGTGTCGTCGATGCCGCGCACGGTCGTCTTCGCGGGCGTCGTGGCGAGGCGGTCCGGGTCCACCTCGTGCGGCGCGGCCAGTGCCCGCTCGAAGAACGCCACCGACGGGGTTCCGACGTGGACGGTCAGGTCGCCGTCGGCCGCGAACTCCCGCACGCCGCCGACGTGGTCGTAGTGGAAATGCGTGCAGACGAGCTCACGCGGGGGCTTGCCCGGGAACGCGTCTTCACCTGGGCGAGCGCGGCCCGGCTGTAGTCGTCGTACAGCGGCGATTCCACCGCGAGCAGGCGGTCCGGGAGCTCCACGACCAGCGTGTTGTGGCTCGGCCCGATCACCAGCTTCACACCGGGCGCGAGATCGGCCGGTTCCGGCGTCACGGGAGCCGTCCGCAGGTCGAAGTAGAACCGCACCCCGGAGTAGGCGTAGTTCATGATCCACTGGGTGGAGGTCAGCGCGTAGGCGGCCTGCGCCACGGTCGATTCGGCGATTTTCCCTTCCCCCGAGCCGAAAATCGCGTCGTCGGCGGAATCGGCGACGGCCGCCTCCGTCCGCGTTTCACTGTGGACGTGCAGATCGCCGATCGTGATGTCCACCCGGAACGGCAGCAGCACGCGCGAAACCCGGCGGAAGTCGTCGTACGCGACGCGGACCGCGGCGTCGCCGAGCGGCGGGTGCTCCTCAGTCACCGCCACGGACACCGGGAGCTCCGTCGCCGCGGCAATCGTGAGCCGGATCGGCGGACGGCCGAACTCGCGCAGCGTCAGGATCGCGTCCCCGCCGCCGTCCCGCTCGACGGTCACGTCGGCGCCGGGCAAGAGCATCTTGCGGACGAGCCGCAGGGCGAGGTCAGGCCGAAGTGCCGCAGCCGCGCGCCCACCCGCCAGGAAGGGAGGTCGGTGTCCACGGGCCGGATGTCGAACATGAAGTCCACACCGGACACGTGGCGGCGGCTGCCGTTCCCGAGCTCCACGTAGTCCAGCTCCGTCGGCACGAGGTACGTCTCGGCCTGGTGCGCCCACCGGTAGCGCGGCCCGGCGACGTCGAGATCCAGTGCCGCCGTGAAATCGGCGACCAGCTCGGGTTTCGCGGGATCGGTGCCCACCCCGGGTGCCGCCGCCACCCGGTGGCCACCGTCCGCTCGACCGCGACGGCTTCGAGGGCCGCCCGCCCGCCGAGCGCGTCGGCGAGCCGGTCGAGCACGGTCGCCGGTTCGGTTTTCGTCATCGTTCCGGTCCGCTTCTCGGGCTGCACCCCACCACCTTCGCCCCGGACCGATCCAGCGTCCACTGCATGGTGCTCAGGTCCAACATGCACCGCGTGCAACTCGAGAACGCGGACCTCAACCTCCTGAAAGCCCTCGAGGTCCTGCTGGAGGAACGGCACCTCACGCGGGCGGCGGCGCGGATCCACCTCAGCCAGTCGGCGATGAGCCGCACCCTCACGCGCCTGCGCGCGACGTTCGGCGACGAGCTGCTCGTGCGCACGGCCCGGGGGTTCGAGCCGACCCCGCGAGCGCGCACGATCCAGCGCGAGCTGGCGCTCGTGATGCCGCGGCTGCGGTCGATCGTGCGGGGCGACGAGTTCTCGCCCGCCTCCGCGACCGACGTCGTGCGCCTGCAGCTCACCGACTACGCGGCCGCGGTCCTCGGGCACCGGCTGTTCCGCGAGGTGTTCGGGCAGGCGCCGGGGATCTCCGTGCAGGCCGGCCGGCTCTCGCCGGAGTCGTTCGACGACCTCGAACACGGTCGCGCCGACCTCGTCCTCACCCCCGTGCCGCCGCCGGCTCCCCTGCGCTGGCAGCCGCTGTTCACCGAGCGGTTCGTCTGCGTCCTCTCGCGCGACCACCCGCTGACGGCCGACCGTTTGACGGTCGAGGACCTCGCGTCGTACCCGCACGCGAGCGTCGTGGTGCTGGGCGCCGAGCGGATGCTCGCGGAGTTCCGGCTCGCGACGTTGGGCATCACCGCGCGGCCGGGCCTTCGCGTCCCGTTCTTCACCGGCGCGATCGCGGCGCTGCCCGGCACGCCGCTCGTCGCGGTCCTGCCGAGCCGCCTGGTGGACCACGTCCCGGAGCGGGACGTGCGCGTCGCCGCCGCCCCCGAACAGCTGGAGGACTTCGCCTACGGCATGGCCTGGCACCCACGCCTCGACGCCGACCCGCTGCACACCTGGCTGCGGAACCTGGTCCTCGATGCCGCCCTCCAGCTCACGGATCTCGACGAGCGGGCCTGACCCCGGCCGTCACTCGGCGCGGGTCGCGGAATCCTCCTCCGCCGCCACTTCCAGCGGCGCGTCCGGCGCCGGATCGCGGTTGACGACGGTGATGGCGACCGCGCCGATGGCCGCGACGACGGCGAAGAGGTAGAAGCCCCACGGGTACGCGAGCCCGGCGGTGAGCAGGAACCCGGTGACCAGCGGGCCGGAGATCGCGCCGAAGCGGCCGATGCCGCTGGCCGCGCCCAGCGCCGTGCCGCGCGCGGCGGCCGGGTAGACGCGGGCGACGTAGACGTACACGAGCACCTGCGCGCTGAAGGTGAAGATCCCCGCGAGCAGCACGCCGACGTACACGCTGAAGCCGGGCAGCTTGATGCTCAGCAGCGCGAGGAACACCGCCGCCGCGGTGAACCAGACGATGGTGGAGCGGCGGTAGCCCAGCCGGTCGGCGACGCGACCGCCGATCAGCAGGCCGATCACGGCGCCGACGTTGAGCACCAGCAGCAGGGCGAGCGCCGCGCCGAGCTCGTAACCGGCCTCGCGCATGATCTGCGGGAGCCAGGTGTTGAGGCCGTACACGAGCAGCAGCCCCATGAACGACGTGACCCAGAACGCGATGGTCGCGCGCCCGTAGCCGTGGCGGAACAGGATGCCGATCGGGTTGCGCTCGCGCGGCGGCCGGGCCGCGCGGGTGCCGCGCGCCTTGAGGAACTCGGCCGACTCCGGCAGGAACTTCACCATCAGCGGCACGAGGATCACCGCCGGCGCGGCGCCGATCACGAACATCCACTCCCAGCCGTAGCGCTCCACCACGAGGATGCCGAGCAACGCGGTGAGCACCGCGCCCACGTGGTAACCGGTCATGAGCACCGTGGTGGAGCTGCCGCCGCGGCCCACCCGCGCGTACTCGGTGATCAGCGCAAGCGCGGTCGGCAGCACGCCGCCGAGACCGAGCCCGGCAAGGAAGCGCAGCAGCCCGAACAGCCAGGGGCCGTCGACCACCGCGCACAGCAAGGTGAACGCGGAGAAGCTCGTGACCGTGAGCAGCATCGTGCCGCGGCGGCCGAACAGGTCGCTCACGGGGCCGATGGCGAGCGCGCCCACGGCCACGCCGAGGAGGCCGACCACCGAGATCAGCGAGGCCGAGTTGGGATCCAAGCCCCAGCTCGGCACCTTGAGCAGCGCGGGCAGCACCACACCCAGCACCACGAGGTCGAACCCTTCGAGCGCCACCGCCGTCCAGCAGAGCGGGGCGACCCAGCGCGCGTACCTGGCCCGGGGGTCGATCGGGGAGGAGACCGTCATGTCATCACCTGCGTCGTCGGAGGAGACTGGGGAAACCGGTGCGTCAGAAGGGATCCTGCGGGAGGTCACCGCGCACGGTGACCCATTGCGTCTCGGTGAACGCCTCCAGGCTGGCCTGCGCACCACCGTGCCGGGAGCCCGTGCCCGGCTCGCCGGCCCCGCCGAACGGCGCGCGCGCCTCGTCGTTCACGGTCTGGTCGTTGATGTGCACCAGCCCGGACGGGATCCGCTCGGCGAGCGCGAGCCCCTTCGCGACGTCCCGGGTCAGGATGCCCAGTGACAGCCTGTGTGCGGTACCGCCGGCCAGGCGGACCGCTTCGTCCACTGTGGAGAACAGCACGACGGGCCCGAAGATCTCCTGGGCGTACGCCGGCGCGGTGAGCGGGACATCGGTCAGCACCGTCGGGCTGCGGAAAAGACCTTCGGACGTGCCACCGGCGGCGGGCTTCGCGCCCGCGTCGACGCTGCTCGTCACGATTTCGTGGATGCGGTGGCGCTGCCCGGCGTCGATGACCGCCGACGGCGACGTCGGCCCGGGCCGGGTCGCCCACGGCCAGGCGGGCGGCGTGCTCGGCGCGCGCGGCCGCGTAGTCGGCGGCGGTCCCGCCCGCGACGAGGTGACGGCTGGTGGCCATGCAGATCTGCCCGGAGTGGTTGAACGAGCCGACCGACACGGCTTGCTCCACATCCGCGTCGTCGAGCACCGCGAGGGCGCCGCGCGGACTCGGCCGCCTGCGGCACGTCGGTGGCCGGGGTCGTACTCGCCGCCGGAGCCGGGCCCCCAGCCGCCGGAGATAGTCCTTCCCCGCCGACGGACCCCGCCGAGCAGCGGGCCGGCCGGGGCGGTCACCGGGCCACCGCCACGTCGAGCACGAGCGGTCGAGTGGCCCGCGCCAGTGCGGGCAGTACCTCGTCCAAAACGGACTCCAGGTCCTCGTGGGTCTCGACCCGCCGGGCGGGGCACCCGAGCGAGCGCGCGAGAGCGCTCACGCTGATCTCGTCGAACGCGGGCCACGGCGCGGCTCCGGGGGCGGCCGACCGTTCCCCGTGCCGGGCGGCCAGCTCGTCCATGATCGCGTACCGCCCGTTGGCGAGCACCACGACGAGCACGCCCACGCCGTAGTGGGCGGCGCTCCACAGCGCCTGGATCGCGTACAGCGACGAGCCGTCGCCGACGACCGCGACGACCGGGCGGTCCGGGCGCGCCATCCGCACGCCGATCGCCGCGGGCACCGCGAAACCGAGACCTCCCATGGCGGCGCTGAGAAAACCGAGCGGTGTGCGAGCGGGCACCAGCGCGTGCAGCAGCGGACGGCTCGACGGGGTCTCCTCCACGAGCACCGCGTCGCGCGGGATCCGCCGGGCCAGTGCGGCGAACACGTGCTCCGGCGCCGGCCCGGCGGTGGGCGGCTCGGGCAGGGCGATCGTGCGTCCCGGCGGCTCGGCGGGCGCCGGCCGGGCCGGGAGACGCTGCGCCAGCGGACCGCACACGGCGGCGGGCCGCGCGAGCACCGCGAGGTCGGCCGGGCTGCGGTGGGCCTCGTCGGCATCGTCGGTGACCACGGCGATCCGCGTGCCCGGGCCGATCAGCCGGCCGGGCTCGCGCGGGTACTGGCGGAACACCGGCGCGCCGACGGCGAGGACGGCGTCGTGGCCGGCGAGCACCTTGCGCAGCTCCGCGCGGCCCGCGGGCAGGTGCCCGGCGAACTGCGGGTGGTCCTGCGGGAACCCGGCGCGGGCGCCGAACGCCTCCTGCCAGACCGGACACCGCAGCCGCTGAGCGAGCGCTTCCAGCGCCTGCCACGAGTCCGCGTCGTCCGCGCCCGCGCCGACCACGAGCACCGGTTTTTCCGCCTCCGCCAAGAACTTCTCGAGCTCGGCGACGACCTCCGGCTCCGCCGCGGTGGTCCGGACCAGCCGCGCCGGCGCGGGCAGCGGCTCGTCTTCGCCGGCCGGCGCGAGCCAGTCGTCCATCGGCACGATCACCAGCGCGGGGCCCCGATGGTCTCGGGCCTCGTGCCACGCGCGGGCCAGCGCGCCCGGCACGTCCTGCGGCCGAGGTGGTTCGCCGACCCAGACGGGCGCGGGCGCGGCGACGTCGTCGAGCCGGTGCCCGGCGAGGAACGGCTCCAGCGCGAGGTGGCGGCGGTCCTGCTGCCCGACGAGCACGACCAGCGGCGCCCGGTTGGCGCGCGCGGTCGCGAGCGCGCCCACGGCGTTGCCCAGGCCCGCGGTGGTGTGCAGGATCGCGACCGCCGGCCGGTCCGCCGCGAGCGCCCAGCCCGTGGCCATCCCGACCACCGAGCCCTCGTGCAGCGCCAGCACGAACTCGAAGTCGCCCGGCAGGTCGGTGAGCAGCGTGATCTCGGTCGAGCCGGGGTTGGCGAACAACGTCGTCGCGCCGTAGCGGCGCAGGACGTCGAACGCGGCGTCTCGGACGGTGGCGAGCAAGGAACCTCCCTGGCGGGTGTGGCTCAGGAGTGTCCGTTACGTCCGGCCGTGGCGCCCAGCCCGCCTCGCACTGGACGGAAAAGTTCAGCCCGTCTGGATCGCGCGGGACACGCCGAGCGCGGCCATCCGGACGACCGGGATCAGCGGCGAGAGGTTCGGCGTGCTGCTGGGCACGACCACGGAGATGGCCGCGATGACCTCGTCGGCGAGCCCGCGCACCGGCGCGGCGACCGACGACGCGCCTTCGGTCATCTCGTCGCGCGAGATGCTGAACCCGGAGCGGCGGATCTCGGCGAGCACGCCGCGCAGCTGCGCGGGATCGGTAATGGTGCCGCTGGCGCGGCGGTCCAGGCCGGCCGACACCACCTCGTCCACGCACTCCACGGGCGCGTGCGCGAGCAGCACCTTGCCGGGCCCGGTCGCGTGCAGCGGCAACCGCTTCCCGACGCGGGAGGTGACCACCACGTCCGGGTGCGCCTCGAGTTTTTCGAGGTAGAGCGCGCGGCCCTCGTCGAGCACCACGAGGTGCACGACCTCGTGGGTCACCTGCAGCAGGTCCTGCAGGAACGGCAGCGCGACGTCCCGCAGCTCCCGCCCGCTCGGCGCCTGTGAGCCGAGCTGCCACAGCCGCAGGCCGATGCGGTAGCGGCCGCGGCCGGTGCGTTCGAGCGCGCCCCAGCCGACCAGCTCCGCGAGCAGCCGGTACACCGTGGCGGGCGCGAACCCGGTGGCCCGCGTGATCTCGCCGTGCGTCTGCTCGGGGCGGCCGTCGAGGAACGAATCCAGGATCGCGAACGCACGGCTGAGTACCGTGCGCCCGGGTTCGGCAGCGTTGCCGGCGATCGCGCGCCTCCCTGACCTCGGGGATACCGAGCCGCCCATCATCCGCCGGTGACGCGGCGGAGGCAAGCGGGCGACCCGGTCCCCCGCGTCAGGAGGCCAGATTCCACGCCTTCCCGACCTGCGCCGCCGCGCACACGCCCACGGCGAGGAGGTACGCGCCGGCGCGCCCGCACTGGTCCGGACCCGTGCCGGGAGCGATCGGCTGGCCGTGGCCCATCCCGGTGATCGAGTACGTCTCGACCGCCGCGCGGCCCGCGCCGTCGCGGTAGACCGCGTGCGGGTATCCACCGACAGTGTCCGTTGTGGACGGTGTGGCCGCCACGCCAGCGACGTTCGTCCACTGCTCCGTGAGCTCACGCAGGTTCACCGGCGAGACGGTGAAGTCCGCCGTGCCCTGCCACAGGCTCACCGTGGGCCGCGGGCCGGAAACCGCCGCCGCGGCGCGGACTTTCGCTCCCCACTGCGCGGGCGTGAGGTCCTTGCCCGGGTACATGCACGAGTACGCGTCGAGCGCCGAGGACGCGCACCCGTACGGCAGACCGGCCACCACCGCGCCGCCCGCGAACAACTCCGGATACGCGGCCAGCATCACCGAAGTCATCGCCCCGCCCGCGGACAGACCGGTGACGTACACCCGCGACGCGTCGGCACCCGTGTCCGCGACCGCGCGCCGCACCATCTGCGCGATCGACTCGGCCTCCCCCGACCCGCGGGTGGTGTCGGCAGCCTGGAACCAGTTGAAACAGCTGGTGATGTTGTTCGCCGCCTGCTGCTGCGGCAGCACCACGGCGAAGTGCCGGCGCTCGGCCAGCTCGACCCAGCCGGCGCCCTGGCCGTAACCCGTCGCGTTCTGCGTGCAGCCGTGCAACGCCACCACCACAGGCCGACCGGCGGGCAGCCCGTCGGGCACGTACTCGTACATCTTCAGCGCGCCGGGGTTCGACCCGAACCCCGTGACCTCCTTGATCGCCGCCGCCGACGCGAACCCGGGCAGGAGCACCAGCAGAACCGACACCAGCAGCCCGATGAGGACCTTCCGCACACCGACCACCTCCTTGTGACCTCGGTGAGCACCGTCACGCTCAGCGTAGGAACACCACACTCCGCGTTCCCACGGTGCGGATCACCACAACTCGCGCCCGGTTTGTGTGGTCCCGCCGGATACCGCCCGCGATGGTCCGGACCTACGGTTCCGGCATGCGTACGCGGCGGCTCCCCCTCGTCCTCGCCGGCCTGCTCGCCGGCACCGTCCTCGCGGCCCCGGCGGCGACCGCGGCCCGGTGCGCGCCGGTCCCCGTTCCCGGTGCGGCGCACCAGGAACAGGCGTGCCTCGCCGACCTGACCACCACCGGCACCCTCGCCACCGGCCACACCGTCCAGGCCGACTGGGCAGGCCTGACACCGGCCGCGCTGCCCGCACCGAGCGGCGTGCCGGGCGTTCAGGTCGACGGTTACTTCCCCGACACCTCGACGACCAACGGCAACCACGGCTGGTACCACGACGCGCAGTTCGTGCTGCGGCTGCCGGACCGCTGGAACGGCGGCCTCGTGGTCTCCGGCTCCCCCGGCACCCGCCGCCAGTACGCCAACGACCGCGCGATCGGCGACCAGGTGCTCGCCGCCGGCTACGCGTTCGCGGCCACCGACAAGGGGAACACGGGCACGGACTTCCACACCGACGGTCGCAACCCCGGCGACGCGCTCGCCGAGTGGAACGACCGCGTCACCCAGCTGACCGTGGCCGCGAAGCTCGCCCTGGCACGGCACTACGGCCGCGCGCCGGCGCGGACGATCGCGGCCGGGCTGTCCAACGGCGGTTACCTCGTGCGCTGGCAGCTGGAGAACCGGCCGTGGCTCTACGACGGCGGCGTCGACTGGGAGGGCACGCTCTGGACGGCCGGCGGACCGAACCTGCTCACGTTCCTGCCCCCGGCACTGCGCGAATACCCGGCCTACGCGGCCGGCGATCCCCAAGCGCACCAAGCCATCCTGGACGCGGGCTTCGCACCGGGCTCGGAGTTCCTCTGGCCCTACCACGACCAGGTCTACTGGGACCTCACGCAACGCACCTACCGCGCCGAGGTCGATCCCGGCTTCGACGGCGCGCTCTCCGCCGGCATCCCGTTCTGCACCAGCGGAACCCCGGCGTGCGACGCCGACTACGACTACGCGGAGCGCCCCGCCGCGGTGCACCACGCGGTGGCGCGCGTGGCGCTGACCGGGCGCATCGGCCGCCCGCTGCTGACCCTGCACGGCACGCTCGACAGCCTCCTGCCGATCAGCCGCGACTCCGACGTCTACGACCGGATGGTCGAGCGCGCCGGCCGTGGCGCGCTGCATCGCTACTACCGCATCGAGGACGGCAATCACGTCGACGGGCTGGTCGACACGTTCCCGGACCGGCTCCGGCCGATCGCCCCGTGTTTCCGCACGGCGTTCACCGCGCTCGCGGACTGGCTGCGCGGAGTGCGGCCGCCGGCCTCGGCGACGGTGGCCCGCCCCGCGGGTGCGACTCCCGCGGAGCTGGCCACCGCCTGCTCACTCTGACCGGGCCTGCGGAGTCTCAGGACTCCTTGCGGCGCAAGCCGTACCCGGCCTTCATCAGGAGCAGCAGCACCGTGCCGAGGATCAGCGGCTGCTGCAGGATCAGCTGCACCACCTGCGGCAGCACCTTCATCGTCGCGGGCGGCACGAACAGTCCGCCGATCGCGGTGATGAACGGGAAGCCCGCGAGCATCAGGTTGTCGCGGGACCAGTGCACACCCGAGAGGGTGTCGATGGCGCTCGCGAACAGCACTCCGAACAGGACGGTGCCGGCCGCGGCCAGCACGGGCAGGGGCACGGCCTGCAGCAGGTGGTCGAACGGGCCGAGGCCACCCAGCACGAGCAGGATGACGCCGGTCGCCAGCGTCACGTAGCGGGAACCGACCTTCGTCACGCGCAGCAGGCCGATGTTGTCCGGGTAGGCCAGCGTGGACATGCCGCCGAAGACCGCGCCGACCGTGCTGCCGAGGACCTCGCCGAACACGCCCTGCGAGACGCGGTGGCCGGACAGCTCCTGGCCGCCCCAGCCGGCGACGATGTCGTAGGTCGCGATGCTCTCCGCGATCGCCGGGAACAGCGTGATGAAGAAGATCACCACGAGGTCGCCCTGCACGGCGAAGCCGAACGGGAAGATCCGCGGCACCGTGAACCCGACGTTGTGCACCACACCCGCGAAGTGCGTCGGCTCGAAGAGCGCGTACACGACCGTGCCGACGATCACCGCGACCAGCACGGCGCCGCGACGCAGGATGGTTCCCTTGGGCAGCAACGTGAGCAGGATGACGACCAGCGCCGTGACCGCGCCCGACACGAGGTTCATGCCTGGGAACCCGGCTGAACCGGGGGTGCCCAGCACGTTCGGCAACGCGGTGCTGGTGAGCTGGGTGGCGAGGATCAGCACCAGCACCCCGCAGATGATCGGGTCGCGCACGAACTTCGACAGGTACGTGATGAGCCCGTACTTCTTGAGCGGGATCGCGAGCACGCACCAGATCAGCCCGGCCACGACCATCGAGCCGAACGCGGCACCCAGCCCGCCCCTGCCGTGGCCCACGGCCAGCAGCGCGGCCAGCGAACCGGCGTACGGGCCCTGCACGATCGGCAGCCGCAGCAGGAACACCGACTGCAGGATCACCACGAGCCCGGACGTCATGAACGTGACGCCGTAGAGGTAGGCGGTGTCGGTGGCCGACAGCTTGAACGCGGTGCCGATCAGCGCGGGGAAGATCAGCAGCCCGGCCATGCCGAGGATGTTCTGGACCCCGAGCCCGATCGAGCTCGAGATCTTGACCTTGTCGTCGATCCCGATGTCGAAGATCGGCACGGGTTCGGTTTCGGGCGTGGCAGCAGGAGCCGTGGCGGCGGCGGTGACGGCCATGGGGGAGCTCCAAGCGATGACGGACGGCTGTGGCGGCCATCGAACGGGGGGACGGGGAGCGGAGCGTGGACCGGTCGGACGGTGGACGGGTCAGGCTTCGGTGGACTTGCGCAGGCGCGCGGCCCACCGTTCGAGGTAGCCGGCGAGCACGATGCGGATCAGCACCGACGCCTTCATCGGCGGCGCTTCGTCGAACCGGGGAGCGGGACGGGGCGCGGTGGCGGTTGCCGCGGCGGGTGCGGCCGCGGCCGGAGCGGCCGAGCCGCTGACCGCGGCGGCCGGCGCGGGAGCGGGAGCCGCGGCCGGGGCTTCTTCCCCGGCTTCGATCCGCTGCCGCACCCGCGAAGCCAGCTCGCCGACCATCCGCCCGGACACGTCGGACATGATGCCCCGCCCGAACTGCGCGAGCTTGCCGGAGATGGTCAGGTCGGTCTCGAGGGCGACGTGGGCTCCCCCCTCTGCCGGCGTCACGCGCATGGTCGCCGTGGCTTTCGCCGTGCCGGCCCCGCGGGTGTCCTTGCCGTCGGCCACCAGCACGGCCACGCGCGCGGTGCCGTCCTTCTCCACGATCTTCGCGACGCCCTGGTAGGCCGCCGTGACCGGGCCGACCTTGATCTTCACCTTGCCGCGGTAGGAGTCGTCGCCCAGGTCCTCCACGAGCTCGGCGCCCGGGAAGCAGGCGGCGACGTTGTGCGCGTCCTGCAGGAAGGTGAAGACCTCGTCCGGGTCGGCGGCGACGTCGAAGGAGTTCTCGATGAGCATCTGGCGCCTTTCAGTCCTGGTCGGCGCTGGTCGACTCAGCGCGGTGGATGGCGTCGACGATGCGCGCCGGGGTGATCGGTGCACGCGTCACGCGGGCCCGCAGCGGCCGCAGCGCGTCCTCGACGGCGTTCGCGATCGTGGCGGGCGCCGGGATCGTGCCGCCCTCCCCCGCGCCCTTCACCCCGAGCGGGTTGAGCGGGCTGGGGGTCTGGATGTGGAACAGCTCGACCGCCGGCACCTCGGTGGCCGACACGAGCGCGTAGTCGAGGTAGCTCGTGGCCTGCGGCTGGCCTTCGACGTCGTACACCGGCTCCTCGTACATCGCGTTGCCGATGCCGTGGGCGAAGCCGCCGAGCACCTGGCCGTCGACGAGCAGCGGGTTGATCACGTTGCCGCAGTCGTGGCCGATCACGTACTTGAGGATCTCGATCTCACCGGTCTCCGGGTCGACCTCCACGAGCGCGGCGTGCGCGCCGCTGGCGTACGCGGCCCGCTCCGGCGAGAAGTAGCTGGAGGTCTCGATGCCGGCCTTGATGCCACGCGGCATCGTGATGCCGTGCTTGCCGATGTTCGCCGTCTGCGCGAGCTGCTGCAGGGAAACGGACTTCTCCAGGTCCCCGCCGAGACAGGCCTTGTCGCCCACGAAGTCCACTTCGGACGCGTCGCAGCCGAGCAGCACCGCCGCGGTGTCGAGCAGGCGTTCGCGCATCTGCTTCGCCGCGTCCATCACGGCCGGCCCGCAGGTGGCCGTGATGCGCGAGGCGAACGTGCCCTGCCCGAACGGGATCCGGCTCGTGTCGCCGGTCTTGACCTCGATGAAGTCCATGTCGAGCCCGATGCCGTCGGCGGCGATCTGCGCGTAGACGGTCTCGTAGCCCTGGCCCTGCCCGGCCGCCGCGAGCGTGACGAGGATACGGCCCTTGTTGGTCAGCCGGATCTTCGCGCCCTCGTACGGGCCGAGACCGCAGCCCTCGATGTACACCGAGAGGCCGATGCCGACGTAGCGGCCTTCGGCGCGCAGCTCGGCCTGCCGCTCGCGCGCCTCGTCGTAGCCGATCCGCTCGAGCGTGCCTTCCAGCAGCGCCGGGAAGTTCCCGCTGTCGTAGGTCAGCGGGCTGCCGTCGCGGAACATGATGCCGACCTTGTATGGGAACTCGTCGGCCTGGATCAGGTTGCGGCGGCGCACGTCCGCCGGGTCGAGCCCGAGGTGCTCGGCGATCCGGTCGATCATCCGCTCCATCACGAACACCGCCTGCGGGCGGCCCGCGCCGCGCACCGACGACGTCGGGACCATGTTCGTGTAGCACGCGCGCAGCTCGATCGCGATGTTCGGCACGTGGTACGGACCGGGCACGGTCGAGGTGGTGATCGACGGGACCTGCAGGCCCGCGCAGTAGGCGCCCTGGTCGTGCTCGATCACGTCCTTGACCGCGAGCAGCAGCCCGTTGTCGTCGAACGCGACGTCGACGCGGTGGGTCTGCGAGCGCTCCATCATCGAGGTGACCATGTTCTCCTGGCGGTCCTCGACCCACTTCACCGCGCGGCCCAGCTTCATCGCGACCCACGGGATCACGACCTCTTCGCCGTAGAACTGGGCCTTCGGCCCGAAGCCGCCGCCGACGTCGGCCGGCGCGATCACGCGGATGTCGTCCTCGGCCATCTCGTAGATGACCGACAGCTGCTGGCGCGCGTAGTGCGGGGCCTGCGTCGTGTCCCAGATGGTGACCTGCCCGGTCGCCGCCTCGAACCGCGCCGCCACGCCGCGGGTCTCCATCGAGTGACCGCCGCCGCGCATCACGAAGAACTCTTCGGAGAGCACGTTCGGCGCCTCGGCGAGCGCTTTCGCCGCGTCGCCCGCGCTCTGGGTGAGCAGCACGGCGACGTTGCTCTCGTCGCCGGAGTGCGCCAGTGGGCCGTTCTCCTGCAACGCGACGGCGGTGGACGCGACCGCGGGCAGCACCTCGAAGTCGACCTCGATGAGCTCCAGCGCGTCTTCGGCGATGTACCGGGACTCGGCGACGACGACGGCGAGCGGCTCGCCGACGTAGTGCAGCTCCACCGGCGGCATCGGCAGGCGCGGGTAGTCGCGCAGCTGCGGGTGCTGGACCTTCGGCGCCAGCGGCTTCTGGATCTCCATCAGGTCGGCGCCGGAGTACACGGCGATCACGCCGGGCAGCGCGAGCGCCTCGGTGGCGTCGAAGGAGCGGATCTTCGCGTGGGCGTGGGGCGAGCGCAGGAACGCAGCCGCCAGCGCGTCGGGCAGGTCGAGGTCGTCGAGGTAACCGCCGTGGCCGGTGAGCAGGCGCTCGTCCTCGCGGCGCTCCAGGCGCCGGCCGATCATCGTGCCTTCGGGGACCAGGGTGTCGCTCATGCCTCGGTGTCCTTCCCCTGCGATTCCTTGCCCTGCGCGACTTCCAGCACGGACTTCACCAGGCCGGTGTAGCCGGTGCAGCGGCAGATGTTGCCGCTGAGCACCTCGCGGGCCTGCTCCTCGTCGGTCACGCTCTCCTCGCGCAGCGCGGCCGTGACGCTCATCAGGAAGCCGGGCGTGCAGAAGCCGCACTGCAGCGCGTGGTTGCGCTTGAACGCCTGTTGCAACGGCGCCAGCTCACCGTCTTCGGCGAGCCCCTCCACGGTTTCGACCTCGGCACCGTCGGCCTGCACGGCGAGCATGAGGCACGAGCGCGTGGCCGCGCCGTCGACGATCACGGTGCACGCGCCGCAGACGCCGTGCTCGCAGCCGAGGTGGGTGCCGGTGAGGCGCAGCTTCTCGCGCAGGAAGTCGGCGAGCGTCATCCGCGGGTCGACGACGGCCTCGTACTCGCGGCCGTTGACCGTGCACCCCACGGTGTGCGTCTCGTCCTGTGTGCGGGTGGGGAACTCCGTCGCGTGGTCACGCACGGGTGGCCTCCAGTTTTCCTCGGATGTCGGCGAGCGCGCGCTTGACCAGGACGCCGGTGAGCCGGCTGCGGTATTCGGCGCTCGCGTGGATGTCGCCGGTCGGATCGACCTGCGCGCGGGCTGCGGCCTCGACGTCGGGCCACAGGTCCTCGTGCAGGGACGCGCCGGTCACCAGCGCCTCGACGTCGGTGAGCCGGTGCGGCGTGGGGGCCACTCCGGCTGCGGCGATCCGGCACGCGGTCACCACGCCCGCGGCGTCGACCTCGCACACCGCGGCCACGCCGGCGAGCGCGAAGTCCCCGCGCCGCGTCGCGAACTCGCGGAACGCCGAGAACTGGTTCGCCGGTGGACGCGGCACGCTGACCTGCAGCAGCAGCTCGTCGGGCTCGAGCGAAGTGGTGAGGTGGAACAGGAAGAACTCCTCCGCCGGCACCTCGCGCACCCCGCGCGACGAAGCGATCGTGAAGGTCGCGTCGAGCACCGAGAGCACGCTCGGCAGCTCCGCCGCCGGGTCGGCGTGGGCGAGGCTGCCGCAGATGGTGCCGCGGTTGCGGATCTGCGGGTGCGCCACCTGCTGCAACGCCTCGGTGAGCACCGGCAGCGCGGCGGCGGCCTCGGCCGAGCGTTCGACGCGGCGCTGCCGCACGAGCAGCGGGATCGTGATGCGCGTGTCGCCGAACGTCGGCTCGGCGTACTCGGCGCCGACGCGGTTCACGTCGACCAGGTGCTCGAAGCGCGCCAGGCGGAAGTTGAGCATCGGCATCAGGCTCTGGCCGCCGGCCAGCACCTTCGCGTCGTCGCCGTAGACCTGCAGCGTCGCGAGCGCCTCGTCGAGGCTGCGTGGCGAGTGGTAGGTGAACCTGCCGGGTTTCATGCGGTCTCCGTGCCGGCCGTGCCGGTCTTCAGGTGTGCCCGCACACGCTCGGCGAGCGCGGGCCGTTCGATCAGGGACATGTGCCGCAGGCCGGTCTGGATCTCCAGCTCGGCACCGGGGATGCCGTCGGCCAGCGCGGCCGCCATCTCCGGCGGCGTCGCGTAGTCGTGCTCACCGACGAGCACGAGCGTGCTCGCGGTGACCGACGGCAGCAGCGAACGGGAGTCCATCTCCCCCATCGCGATCGACGCCGCGGCGTGCGCCTCGCTGTTGGTGCGCAGGAAGATCTTCACGATCCGGTCGGCCTCGTTCGGGTTCGCCTCGCGGAACTCCGGGGAGAACCAGCGGTCCAGCTGGAACGCCACCTGCTTCGAGCGCGGCACGGACACGGCCTTCTCCGCGCGCTCGGCCCACACCCGCGGCGCGTCGTCGCCGTAGTACGCCGTGGTGTCGGCGAGCACGAGCGAACGCACCCGGCCCGGGAAGCGGCCGGCGAAGTTCACGCCCACGCTGCCGCCCATCGACAGGCCCAGCAGGGAGACGGTCTCCAGCCCAAGCGAGTCGAGGGCGGCGCCGAGGTCGTCGGCCAGGTCGGCGATCGAGAACGGCTTGCCGTCCCAGGACGACTCGCCGTGGCCGCGCAGATCGAACGCGAACACCTGGAACTCGTCGGCGAGCGCCTCGGCCAGCGGCGTCCACAGCTCGCCGGAGGTGGCGAGCGGGTGCAGCAGCACCACGGGCTCGCCCGCGCCCCAGCGGCGGACCGCCAGCGGGCCCGCGGTCGAGGCGGACGGGATCATGCGGGCCTCCGGAAGATCTTCTCGGCGTTGGTGCGCAGGATCGCCTCGGTGTCGCTTTCGGACAGTCCGGCGTCCAGCACGGTGTGCACGGGACGCGGGTCGCCCAGCGCGAACGGGTAGTCGCTGCCGAGCACCACGTGGTCGGAGCCGACGAGCCCGGTGAGGAAGCGGATGGCGGGCGCGGACAGGGCGACGGTGTCGTAGACGAAGTCCCGCAGGTAGTCCGACGGCTTCTCCCGCTCCAGCTCCCCCGCGTAGGCCTCCTTGGTGCGGTAGCCGCCGTCGAGCCGGCTCGCCTGGTACGGCAGGAACCCGCCGCCGTGCACGAGGATCACCTTGAGGCCGGGGTGGCGGTCGAGCAGTCCGTGGAGGATGAGTTCGGTCACGGCGACGGTGTTGTCGATCAGCCGGCCGTGGACGTTGCCCATGGTGCCGAGCGTGGCGAGCTCACCCGAGGGCCCGTACGTGGGCGGGTGCAGCACCACCGGGATCTCCTCGCGCGCGGCGACCGTCCACAGTGGCTCGAAGTTCTCCTCGTGCGGCGCCGAGCCGGTGAGCGGGTCGGTGCTCAGCATGACGCCGGTGAACTCCGGGCGCTTCCACACCTCCAGCAGGTCGGCGGCGGCCTGCTCGCCGTCGTCGGTGGCCACGGACGCCAGCGCGGTCGTGCCGCCGCCGAGCTCGGCCACCGACTCGGCCATCGCGTCGTTGACCGTGCGGGCCCAGTCGCGCGCGGCGGGCGGTTCGAGGAACGCCGACTGGATGTCCATCCACGGCGAGACGACCTGGGTGGCCACCCCCGTCTGGCCGCGCCAGCCGGCCCGCGGGCCGGTCTCGTTCATCCGCGCGCCGATCGGGCGGGTCTCGCCCATGCCGGGCACGTCGACGACCCAGCCCTTCTCAGTGCGCCGGGCGCTGAAGCCGCACGCGGGCGCCTTCTCGAGCGCCGCGAGCAGCGACGGCGGGACGATGTGCGCGTGCGTGTCGAGGACCGGGTAGGGGACGATCTCGTCGCTGTCCGTCCGACTCACCTCTCAGTGCCGAAGACCACGTGTGGGAAAACTCGCTGTTCCTCGACGCTAGGTGGCCAGGACAGGGGCAACCAGCGCGCTTTGCTGTCGGCCCCGGTAAGCAGTTCTTACAGCGCCCCCCTCGCGCGAGTGGGACCCGGCGTGATGCGATGACCGGAGCCCGGCACCACGACCGGGTGAACAGCGAAAGGCGGGTGCCCGTTGACGGGGACAGGACTGCCGCGGCGCAACGTCGTCGTGGCCATCACCGGTGCGAGCGGTGCGTGTTACGGCGTGCGCATTCTGCAACTGCTCCGCGAGCGCCCGGACTTCTCGACGCATCTCATCCTGTCGAAGGCCGGGATCGTGACGTTGCGGCACGAATGCGACCTGTCCGCCGAGGACGTGCGCGAGCTGGCCGACGTCACGCACCGGCCCGGCGAGATCGGCGCGACCATCGCGTCGGGCTCGTTCCCCGTGGAGGCCATGGTGGTGGCCCCGTGCTCGATCAAGACGCTCTCGGCCATCGCCACCGGCTACACCGACGACCTGGTCGCCCGTGCCGCCGACGTGTGCCTCAAAGAGGGCAGGCCACTGCTGCTCATGGTGCGCGAGACGCCGCTGCACCTCGGGCACCTCAAGTCGATGACCGCCGCGGCCGAAGCGGGCGCCATCATCGCGCCCCCGGTCCCCGCCTTCTATTCTCGACCCGAGACGATCGAAGACCTGGTGGACTTCACCGCCCGCCGCGCGCTCGCCCGGGTGGGCCTGTGGGAGCTCGCTCCCCCGGCGTGGGACGGTGACGTGACCAGGCGCAAAGACGCTCTCACCCAAGGTGGCTGACGGCGGGACCGCGCGAGCGGTCGGGAAAGGACTCGGGTGCTCGAAGCTCGGCGACTGCAGATCTTCTCGGCGGTGGCCGAACGCGGCTCGTTCACCGCGGCCGCCGAAGCCCTGTTCATGACCCATTCCGCCGTGTCGCAGCAGATGGCGCTGCTGGAGCGGCAGCTCGGCGTGACGTTGATGATCCGCGGCCCGCGCGGCATCGAGCTCACCGACTCCGGGCGCATCCTCGCCGAGCGCAGCACGGGCCTGCTCGGCACGATCGCGAACATCGAGCAGGAGATGGCCGACCTCAAGGCGCAGCAGTCCTACGTTCGGCTCGGCGCGTTCCCCACGGCGGGCGCGGACCTCATCCCGCGCGTGGTGCGGACGTACCAGGAGCGCTACCCGGACACGAAGATCGTGCTGCGCTCGGCCCACGCGTCCGACATGCCCGCGAACCTGCGTGACGGCTCGATTCACCTGGGCCTGGCCTGGGACTACGACTTCGACCCGCGCTCGGTGCCCGCCGACATCGAGTGGATCCACCTGGCCGACGACCCGCTGTGCGTGCTCGTGCCGGTGGACCACCCCGTGGCCGGCGAGTCCGAAGTGGAGCTGCGCGAGCTCGCGGGCGAGAGCTGGGTGGTGCGCAGCCACCGCCCGCCGTATGACGAGGCGTTCACGACGCTGTGCCGGCTCGCCGGGTTCGAACCGGACATCGGCTTCGCCACGGAGGACTACCTGTCGGCGCAGGGCCTGGTGGCGGCGGGCGTCGGCATCAGCGCGGCGCCGCGGCTCGCGCTGGTGGCCCTGCGGCCCGACGTCGTCGCCGTGGACATCGCCGGTCCCGCCCCGCGCCGGCGCATCGCGGCCGTGCGGCTGCTCAACGCGAGCCACCCCCCGGCCGCCCAGCAGATGCTCGACGTGCTGCGCGCGGCCACGACCCCCGAGGAGACCCCGTGACCGTGCCGGACGAAACCGGCGAACGGCCCGGCACCGACGTCCTGCGCCGCATCCTGCGCGACGGGCGCACCGAGATCTCGCTCGTGGACCGCATCGTCGAGGACCTCGCGGTGCAGATCATCGACGGCCGCCTGCCGCCGGGCGCCGACGTGAACTCAGTCGAGCTCGCCCGCCGCTACACCAGCAGCCGCACGCCCGTGCGCGAAGCACTGCTCACCCTGCAGCGCGAAGGCCTCGTGGACATCCCGGCGCGCCGGCGCCCGCGCGTGGCCCCGGTGACCCTCAGCCAGGCGCGCGAGATGTACGAGATCCGCGCGAGCCTGCACGGCCTGGTCAGCGAGCTGATCGTGCGCAACGCCCCGGACAGCGCCCTCGAGGTGCTGGACACGTGGCAGGCCCACCTGCGCGAGGACGCCGAACGCGGCGACGTGGACGCCTACTTCTGGCACAACGTCACGTTCCGCCAGGCCGAGGCGGAGGTCGCGGGCAACCACCAGCTCACCCGCCTGCTCGGATCACTGGGCCTGCGCACCCTCCAGCTGCGCCACGTGAGCCTGTCGCTGCCCGGTCGCCTCACGCGCTCCGTGGACGACCACGAGCGGCTCCTGGAGGCCTACCGCGACCGCGACGCCCCGCTGGCCGTGGCGCTGACGAGGTCCATCATCACGGCCGGGCTGCAGGCGATAGAGGAGTCCGGCTGGTCGGGGCTGCAGGTCGAGCGCTCCCCCGGCCCTCTCACCTGACACGCACCCATTCCGCCTCGGCTGCGTTGAACAAGGTCGCCTAATGAAAGAGCTCGGCTGGGTGCACGAGCAGGCGGATCACCTCCACGGACGCGATGCACCGGCTCTCAGGTAGCGCGATCGGCGGGCCAGCCGGAATCGACCCGAACGCGGATCTCGCCTGGTTGGACACCACCTTGAACAGCAAGGCCCGGCCGGTCCGCGAGTGGCTCGGCGCGCGTGATCCGGACCTGCGCACCAAGGTCGAACGGACGGCGATTCGCTTGGCGGCCTATGTCGGCGACACCGCGCCCAGAGCAGGGTGCGGCAGCCGAGTCACTTGCCTGACGTCTACGCATCCCACCGACGCCCGGTCACACTCATGCAACCAAATATGACTTCGCCTTGGCTGCGCTCCACGCAACCCATGCCGCGTTCGGTGTGGCCAACGCACCGAGCGCCCCGTGGTGGTGGCCGGCCGGACGCGGGTGACCGGCGCCTGTGCGCGGGTCGGGGCCTCGCGCGCACAGACGGCGGTTACGCGCGCCCGGCCGGGATGCCGGGCACTGCCTCACACCTGGCCGGACCGCTCGATCGCGCGGTAGCCCCGCAGCACCAGCGAGCGGCTGACCGCCGCGGCGAGCGGCGCGTCGCGGTCGGCGTAGGCGTTGACGAGGCGCTCGTGGTCGGCGACCGAGTGCAGCAGCCGGCCCGGCAGCGACAGGCTCAGGTGCCGGAAGCGGTGCATCTGCAGGCCCAGTGAGGACAGCCGCCGCTGCAGCTCGCCGTTCTGCGAGAGGCTCGCCTCCGCGTTGCGGAACCCGACGTTGTGCCAGAAGTAGCCGTGGACGTCGCCGCGTTCGGCGTCGTCGGCCAGCACCTTCTGCCAGCGGCGCAGGCCGTCGATCTCCTCGTCCGTGGCGCGGGCGACGACCAGCTCGCTGACCAGCCCGTAGAGGCTGCCCCGGATCTCGTAGATCTCCCGCACCTGCCGCATGTCCACCGGCGAGACGTACGGCCGCCGCCGCGGCGGCACGATCACCAGCGACTCCCGTTCCAGCAGGAGCAGCGCCTCCCGCACCGGGGTGCGGGAGGTGCTGAACCGCCGGGCCAGCTCGGCCGAGTTGACCTCGTGGCCGGGCCGGAGCCTCCCCTCCACGATGCTCGTGGCGAGCTCGCGGAAGATCGTGAACGCGAGCGACGAGTCGCCGTCGGACCCGCGCAACGCGCTGAACAACAGCTCCTTCCGCAGGTCCTCGACGCCCGCGTCGGTCACTAGCCGAGCACCTCGGGCCAGCGCCTGGTCACCGAAGCCACCAGGTCGTCGGTCGACTCGGCCACCGCCGGGAAGTCCTTGAGCCGCTCGAACGGCCGGCACGCGTCGATCACCGCGCGGCTGTTGAACGGGATCTCGCCCGGCAGCGTAAGCGGGTCGACCCGGCTGCCCCACGTCCGCTTCATGACCTCGATGTCGAGCTCGGGGTTGGTGCGCCCGCACATCGCCCACACGACCTCGCCGAGGTCACGCGGGTTCACGTCGTGGTCCACCACCACCGTGAAGCGGTTCATGTACGCGGCGTTCGGCAGCTGCGCCGTGAGGTACGCGGCCTGGCGCGCGTGCCCCGGGTACTTCTGCTCGATCGCCACGATCAGCAACGACCGCCCGCCGCCGGCTTCGTGCGCCCACACGGCGCGCACGCCGGGCAGCCCCGTCTTGCGCAGCGAGTCGGTGATGATCGCGGACTTCATCACGGTGCGCATGTACGAGTAATCGTGCGGCGGCTTGCCCGGAGGCGCCCCGAGCAGGATCGGGTCGTCGCGGTAGTAGACCTTCTCGATGTCGATCGCGAGGATCGGGTCCTGCGAACCGGAGTAGTACCCGGTCCACTCGCCGAACGGGCCCTCCGGGCGCGTCTCGGCCGGGCGCACCCAGCCCTCGATCGCGATCTCCGCGTCGTGCGGCAGCGGCAGGCCCGTGGCCAGGCCCGCGATCGTGCGCACCGGCGAACCGGTCATCGCGCCGACGTAGTCGTACTCCGACACGTCGGCGGGCACCTCGACGCCGGCCGCCACCAGGTAGGCCGGGTGGTGGCCGAGCGACGCGGCGATCGGCGCGCGGCCCTCGGCCTCGAACCAGCGGCGCAGGTGCTGCGCGCCGTGCTTGCCGGCCTCGATGTTCACCGTCGCCGAGCGGCCCCCGTCCTGCACCTGCATGCGGTAGGCGCCGAGGTTGATCCGGCCGGTGTCGTAGTCGCGGGTGACTACAGCGCAGCCCGTGCCGATGTAGCGCCCGCCGTCGCCCTCGTGCCAGCGCGGCACGGGGAACTTCAGCAGGTCCACCTCGTCGTCCACATGGGACAGCAGCGGCCCGTCGGCCACCGTGACCGCGCGGAACTCGGCGGCGTCGGCCGCCCACTGGCCCGGCTTCACCGCGAGGGACTCCATGAGGTCCTCGTCGGTGTTGTCCCAGCCGAGGCCGAGCACGGAGCCGAGCAGCCGCGGGTTGCTCACCGAACCGGACAGCACACGCGAGCCCGCGGAGTAGTCCTTGATGGAGTCGAACAGCATCGCCTTCGGCTTGCTGCGCCGGTAGTTGACCTGCGAGAGCGCGCCGATCTCCAGCTCCCAATGGGCGCCCTCGATCGGCTGGACCTCGCCTTCGCGCTCGGCTTCGGCGAGCCAGCGCCGCAGGTCGGGACCGGTGTCGTTCATGCTGCTCCTCGTCGCGTGTGGGCCTGGACGTACTCGGTGGCCGCGTCTGCGGTGATCACGTCGGCGTACTTCTGGTTGAGGTCGAACAGGCTCAGCCAGTGCGAGGACTCGAACCGGTCGAAGCACAGGTCGCCGACCACGCCCACGCGGTAGCCGCGGCTGCACGCGTCGACCACCGTCGAGCGCACGCAGCCGCTGGTCGCCTCACCGACCACGAGCAGCGTGTCGTAGCCCCCCGCCCGGAGGATGGTGTCGAGCGGGGTCTCGAAGAAGCAGCTCGGGCCGATCTTCCTCAGCACGATGTCACCCTCGGCCGGGGCCACCTCGGCGACGATGGCGTTGCCGTCCACCGCGCGCGGCTTCGGCGCGAGCGCCGGAGCCGGTTTGCGGTTCCAGCGCCCGTATTCCGGTGGAGTGGCGTGGAAGTACGCCACGCGCACGCCGGCGTCGCGGGCCGCCCGCAGGAACGGCGCGGTGCGGTCCACGACCTCCCAGCCCTGCGCTCCGCACGAGCTGGGCCAGTCGGCGACCGACTCCACGATGTCGGCGCGCGGCAGGCCGAGCGCGGCGTAGTAGAGGTCGACGGCCACGACCAGCGGGCGCGAGCCGAGGCCGAAGGGCGCCTGCTTGGCCCACGACGTCGCCGCGAGCACGGCCCGGTCGCGCTCGGTCAGGTAGGGCGCCCAGCCGTCCTCGAAGACGGCCGCGGCCGTCTTCGGCACGCTCATGCCGCCGCCAGCGTGCTGTCGATGTACTTCGTGACGTCCGCGGGCGGGGTCGACTTCGCGTTGTGCGCCGCTTCGTCGAACGCCTGCTTGATCACCTTGGGGTCCACCTCCGGGGTCTGCGACCACACCGTCAGGAAGAAGTCGTACGCGTAATTGGCGAGGTCGTCGCTCTGCACCCCGCTGTACTTCTTGATCGCCTTGACGGTCTCGGCCTTGTGGCCGCGCAGGTACTGCAGCGACTCGGCTTCCGCGGCGTAGAACCGTTTCACCGCTTCGCGGTTGTTCTGCAGGAACTTGTTCTGCACGGTGTACGCGCCGAGCGGGAACTGGAGATCGGCCAGCGAAGCCAGGCGGTGTGCGCCCTTCTCACGGCTCTGCGTGCCGTTGGGCGGCTGGGTCAGCAGCGCGGACACCGCACCGCTGCCGAGCGCCGCGACCTCGGCGGGCACGCTCTTCACGAACACCGCCTGCACGTCTTCCCGCTTCATGCCGTTGGCCTCGAGCAGGTCGGTCAGCCCGAAGTCGCTCTGCGAGCCCGGTGAGGAGATCGCGACCTTCTTGCCCTTGAGGTCCTTGATGGTCTTGATGTCGGGGCTGGCCCACATCTCGAGGTTGTAGTGCGGCTCCGACATCGCCACGTACTTGAGGTCGGCGCCCTTCATGATCGCGGCGGCGGAGTCCGCCGCGACGCCGACCCCGATGTTCACGCTGTTGCTCGACAGCGCGGCCACCAGCTGCGAGCTGTCGTTGAGCCGGTTGAGCGTGACCTTGAGGCCGTGCTTGGCGAAGATGCCTTCGTCCTGGGCCACGTACAGGTCGGAGTACCCCGCGCCGAGCGCGGTGTAGCCGATGGTGATCGGCAGGGCGCCGTTGGCGTCGGCCTTGACGGGGGCGGTGCCGCCGCCCTTGCCGGCACAGCCGGTGAGACCGAGCGCCAGCGCCGCGGCGGCCGCGACCGCCGAGAGGATCTTCTTGTTCACTGCGAACCTGCCCAGTGGGTGAAGCGGCGTTCGATCATCCGCACGGCGCCGTTGAGCAGCAGCGCGACGACGGCGAGGATGATGATGCCGGCCATGGCGTTGTCCATGTTGAAATTCGAGGTCTGGGTCTGGACGAAGTACCCGAGACCTTGGCTCGCGAGGAACAGCTCCGCGACGATCGCGCCGACCAGCGCGCGGCCGACGGCGAGGCGCACCCCGGCGAGGATGTACGGCAGCGTCGCGGGCAGCGCGATGGCGTAGAAGAACCGCAGCCGCGGCGTGCAGAACACGGTCGCCACCCGGGTGTAGTCGCGGTCGAGGTTCCGCACGCCGGCGGTGATGTTGATGATGAGCGGCAGGATCGCGGCCCAGATGATCACCAGGATGCGCGAGACGTCGCCGATGCCGAACCAGAAGATGATGATCGGCAGGAACATCACGTACGGCACGGAGTAGAGGATGTTGACCATCGGCTCGGTCATGTCGTGGAGGATCTTGCTGCGGCCCAGCACGAGACCCACCGGGATGCCGACCACGAACGTGATCAGCAGGCCCCACAGCAGTTCGAGGCCGGTCGCGCCGAGCGCGGGCCAGATTTCGCCCGAGCCGAACAGGTCGATCTCGGCCCCGACGATGCGCGTCGGGCTGCTGCTGAAGGAGACGTCGACGACACCGGTGGCGGTGCACACCTGCCACAGCACCAGAACGATGACGAGCCCGGCCGCGCCGAGCAGGCCGCTACGCCGGCGCTGAACCCAGGCGGACAGTCCCCTGGACTCCGCTGCCGCGGTCGGCCCGGGCGTGCTCGGCGGCCTGGTCAGTGTTGACGCCGTTGTCATGGTTCCTCGCTGAGTCTTCCGCAGCCGCGGAGTCCTGGGTGGGGTGGGGGTTCACGCTCTCGTCGGCCGGTTTGTGGTGCAGCGCCTCGAGAATCCGGTCGCCGTAGGCGAGGAACTCCGAGCTGCGCCGCCAGGCCGCGTCCCGCGGGCGGGGCGCGTCGATCTTCACCTCGAGGGCGACGTGGGCCGGGGACTGGGAGAACACGAGCACGCGGTCGGCCAGCAGCACGGCCTCGTTCACGTCGTGGGTCACGAACATCGCCGTCTTCTTGGCGCTGACGGTGTCCGCCTGCCAGATGCGCAGGAGCTCGTCCTGCAGGTTCTCGCGCGTCTGCGCGTCGAGCGCACCGAAGGGCTCGTCGAGCAGCAGCAGGGTGGGGTCGGTGGCCAGGGCCCGCGCGAGGTTCACGCGCTGCTTCATGCCGCCGGACAGCTCGTGCGGATACTTGCCGGTCACGTGGGACAGGCCCACGATCTCCAGCAGTTCCTCGGCCCGGGCCCGGACCTGCCGCGTGAGCCGGCCCTGCACCTGCGGTCCGAAGAGGACGTTGTCCAGCACCGTGCGCCACGGGTAGAGCGAGGCGTGCTGGAACACCAGCGATCGTTCGGGGCCGGGTCCCTTGACGGCCTTGCCGCCCACTTCGAGCGCACCGCCGGCGACCGGGACCAGCCCGGCGACGGCTTCGAGGAACGTGGTCTTGCCGCACCCGCTGGGCCCGACGATGACCACGAACTCCTCGTCCATGATCTGGAGGTTGAGGTCGAGGACCGCCGTGGAGAACGCGTTGCCGCGCCGGGCTTTGTGGCCCAGCAGCAGGTCACGCGCGTCCAGACATACATTCGACGAGGTCATCGGCCGACCGCCACCCCAACCGGTCGGACTTCTGGGTTGCTCACTACTGCTCCTCCTTGCTGATGGCTGCACTGCTATTCGCAAGGTGTCGACACTTCGGGAGAGTCTCTGCCCCAGCCCAGGCTGTGTCAAGGGTCGCAGTGAGACGATGGCCATGATCGACCGGAAAAAAGATCTTTCCCGATAAGGAAAATTACTGGTCACGCAAGCGAAGCGGCGCCTCGATTCCCCTCGGTACGGATCGTCCTGTTACCGAGGTGTCATCGCCCCGGAGGCCTTAACTGTCGACACTAGCCACTTCGGTCGACCGTCAGCGGGCCGCCCGCAGCAGCGCGGCGGCCGTGGCGAACGCGCCTTCGAGGTCGTGGACGAGGCCGCTGAGCACGTCGTCGAGCCCGCGCAGCCCGGCGCGCTCGATGAGGGTCTTCTCGTTCGTGACCCACTCGCCCCGCCCGGCGAGCACGGCGTGCGCGGTCTGCAGCGCCGCGACGCCCACCGACGCCGCGGTCTCGGTGGTGTGCCCGCGCTCGACGTGCGCGCTCTTCGCGTAGCCGAGCGTCTGCTCCGCCGAGGCGCGCCAGAACCTCGGCGCGCTCTCCCGCAGCGCCGGCGGGTACTCCGGACGCGGCAGGGTGCCACGCAGCACCTGGTTGATGGCCAGCTCGGCCACCACGAGGTAGCTCGGGATGCCGGCGAGGTGGAAGGCGAGCGGCTCCCAGTGGAAGCGCCCGGCACGCGCTTCGGCCAGCTCGTGCTCGACGGAGCCGAGGTCGCGGTAGTGCACGTCGACGCGGCGGCGGTCGATCGTGAGCCAGGCGCCGCCGTTGAACACCCCGCCACCCCACTCGCCGAGCTCGGACACCTCACCGGGGTAACCGAGCGCGCGCAGGTCGCCGGGGTCGAACGTGCCGCGGTAGTAGACCGCCACGTCCCAGTCGCTGTCCGGGCCGGCGCTGCCCTGGGCGCGCGATCCGCCCAGCGCGACCGCCTCGACCCCGGGCAGCGCGCCCAGCACGTCGGCCACCTGGTCGGCAAAGATTTTCCCGATGTTGTCCGGCATCGTCCGAACATGCCATGAACCCGGCGGATGATCGCTACGATTTCGCCGCTTTCCGCACTCGACCTGGGGGTCCCCGCACATGAACCACTTCCGCGCGCCTGTGGCACTCGCCGCGGCCGCGACCGCGTTCGCGCTGGTCACGGCACCCGCCACCGCGGCGGCCACGCCGTTCAGCTCGACGATCTTCAAGGCCACCCACAACAGCTACTCCGGCGACGTGGACGGCGCCAAGGGCTCGATCGCCTACCAGCTCGACCACGGCATCCGCTTCGTCGAGTTCGACGTCCACGACAACGGCTACGCCACCACCCACGACTACGGCATCGGGCACGGCAGCCCGGGCGACCTCGTCGACCACGCCGGCAACCCCGCGTCGGACAACCTGCGTGACTGGCTCGCCGTGGTGAACACCTGGTCGGCCGCGCACCCCACGGCCGCGCCGATCGTGGTGATGCTCGACCTCAAGGACGACCTCACCGACAACACCTCCTTCGCCGCCGGCAACCTGGCCGCGGTCAACCAGGAGCTGCAGGCCGCCTTCGGCCCGCGGCTCCTGCTCGCCGCCGACTACCCGGCCGGCGCGACCACGGACTCGTTGCGCGGCAAGGTGCTCACGCTGCTCTCGGGTGACAGCGGCACGCGCGCCGAGTACCGCCGCGACGTCGGGTACCACCCGGCGGTGGCGATCAACGGCAGCGGCCAGGTCGTGGAGGTGCACGACTCCGGCGCCGGCGCGCTCTGGTACTGGACCGGCACGTACGGCGCCGACGGCCGCGTGACCTGGAACCGCCACGGCCGCTACGACAGCGGCCAGACCCCGGCGATCGCGCTCGACGACTCCGGCAGGCTCGTCGAGGTCCACCAGTCGCAGACCGCGGCCACCCTCTGGTCCCACACGGCGAAGCTCGGCGCCGACGGCGAGCTGACCTGGTCGGCGAGCCGGCAGTACGACAACGGCGTGTCCCCCACTGTCGCCTTCGCCGGCACCGGCGTGCGCGAGATCCACCGCAGCCAGTCCTCCGGCCAGAACTGGCAGTGGCAGGGCACGCTCGACGCCTCCGGCGCCGTGACCTGGAGCGGCAACGCGAAGACGGCGGACCCGCTGTTCGCCAAGGCCACCGGCACGTCGGGCACCCGCCGGGTGACCGTGTCGACCGGCGCCGACGGTCCGACGCCGGCCCAGACCCTGCGCTACGCCACCGACCGCGTCTCCGGGGAGCGCGTGCGCTACCCGCAGGTCGCGTTCGACGAGTACCAGAAGGGCGACCCGGCCGAGCTGCAGCAGGACGCGCTGTTCTACGGCGCGCCCGCCACGGAGTCGGCGTTCATCACCTCGGCCCGGCAGAGCGGGCACCTGGTCCGCGGCTGGGACTTCGACTCGGCGGGCCTGGCCACGAACCCGCCCGCGAACTACGCGGCGACCAACCACCCGTGGGACGCGTGGTACCAGACCCTCACCTCGGGCGCGGCCCAGTAAGCGCGCGACGGGCCGGGCTCCCGCACCCCGACGGTGGGAGCCCGGCCCTGTCCCCGCAGGTGCCCACGCCGATCACCGTCCCTGGCCGCCGCCCGCGGCCGTGACCGGCGCCGCACCACGTTCCCGGTTTCACCCGGTGGTCCGCGCCCGGCGGAACATCAGTGCGGCAGCGCCACCTGCTGCGCCACCACCGGACGCGGAACATCCCGTGCTTTTTCCGGCCGTTCCGCTGTGCCTTCGGCTCTCGCCGGGACCCGGGAGCAGTGCTGCTCGAACCGCTCCATCAGCACGGCGGCGACCATCAGGACCACGGGTGTACCCAACGCGAACCACATGCCGGTGAGGTACCCAGCCGCGCCGCGACCGAATCCGCTTCTGCCCCGTCCGGGGGATTCGTGTTGCCGGGCAACGAAAACGACGTTCGCGCTGCCGATCTTCGCGGCCCGGGTCATGATCGGACGGTGAGCGGGCGGCGGGCGGCGAACTTCGGCATCTGGTTCTTCGGCGCACTGGGCGGGATCCTGTGGGGCTACGACACCGGGGTGATCTCCGGCGCGTTGCTCTACATCGGCCGCGACATCCCGTTGAGCCCCATCGTGCAGGGCATGGTCGTCTCCGGGCTGCTGGCCGGGTCGATGGCCGGCGCGGGCCTCGCGGGCCGGCTGGCCGACTCGCTGGGCCGGCGCCGGATGATCCTCGGCTCGGGCGTGGTGTTCATCGTCGGCACGATCGGCGCCGCCGTGTCGGGCGCGGCGCCGATACTGGTGACGTTCCGGTTCGTGATGGGCATCGGCGTGGGGATCGCGTCGGTGGTGGTGCCGATGTACCTGTCGGAGCTGGCGCCGAAGCAGGTGCGCGGCAAGCTCACCTCGCTGATGCAGCTGCTGGTCACCGTCGGCATCCTCGTCGCCTACATCGCCGACTACGCGCTGTCGGGCTGGGGCGCGTGGCGGTGGATGATCGGCCTGGGCGTGGTGCCGGCCGTGCTGCTCGTCGCCGGGATCTACACACAGCCCGAGAGCCCGCGCTGGCTCGCGGTCAACAAGCACGACGAACGCACGGCCCGCACGGTGCTGACCCGGCTGCGCGGCAGCGACGACGCGGCCGACGCCGAGCTCGCCGACATCCGCGCCGGCGCCCGCGACGAGGCCGAGCAGGCACGGCCGTTGCGGCTGCGGATGCTCACCGGCGGCCGGCTGCGGAAGGTGTTCACGGTCGGGATGCTGCTCGTGTTCTTCCAGAACTTCGTGGGCATCAACACGATCATCTACTACGCGCCGACGCTGCTGACCAACGTGGGGTTCGGTTCGTCCGGCGCGATCCTCGCCAATGTGGGGATCGGCGCCGTGAACATGCTCATGACCCTGCCCGCGATGCGGCTCATCGACCGCGCCGGCCGGCGGCCGCTGCTGCTCGTGGGCGCGCTCGGGATGTGCGCGGCGATGGTGCTGCTGGCCGTGGTCAACCTCGGCGGGATGACGAAGGGTCCGCTGCTGCTCGGCCTGACGCTGGCCGGGATCGCCGTGTACGTCGCGTCGTTCTCGGTTTCGTGGGGCCCGGTGCAGTGGGTCGCGCTGCCGGAGCTGTTCCCCTTGCGGATCCGCGCGGCGGCCGTGAGCGTGTGCGTGGTCTTCAACTGGCTGTTCAACCTCGCGGTCGCGCTCGTGTTCCCGCCGCTGCTCGACGCTTTCGGGGCCGGGCTCAACTTCCTGTTCTTCGCCGTGATGACGGCGCTGGCGTTCGTGTTCGTGTGGCGGCTGATGCCGGAGACGAAGGGGCGCAGCCTCGAGGACCTCGAACGCGAGCTCGTGGGTGCGTAGGCTGATCAGGTGCGGACACGACCGACCCTGACCTGGACCGGCACGGGCGAACCACTCCCGCGCACCGGAAGCGTCGCCGAGGTGGCCGAGGTCGTCTCCCGCGGCCGCGTGGTGGTGCTGAGCGGGGCGGGGATCTCCACCGAGTCCGGCATTCCCGACTACCGCGGCGAGTCCGGCAGCCTGCGCCGGCACACCCCGATGACCTACGACGAGTTCACGAGCAGCGCCGAGGGCCGCCGCCGCTACTGGGCGCGCAGCCACCTGGGCTGGCGCACCATCGCGCGCGCCGAGCCCAACTCCGGGCACCACGCCGTCGCGGCCCTGCGCGAAGCGGGCCTGCTGTCCGGCGTGATCACGCAGAACGTCGACGGCCTGCACCGCGCGGCGGGCACGCGCGGCGTGGTGGAGCTGCACGGCAACCTCGACCGCGTGATCTGCCTCGGCTGCCGCCGCACCACGCCGCGCGAGGAGCTCGACGACCGCCTGCGCGCGGCCAACCCGGACTTCGGCGGCACCGCCACCCGCATCAACCCCGACGGCGACGTCGAGCTCGCCGAGGAAGCCGTGCGCACGTTCACGCTCGTCGACTGCACCGCCTGCGCCGGTGTGCTCAAGCCCGACGTGGTGTTCTTCGGCGAGAACGTGCCGCGCCCGCGGGTCGAACGCTGTTACCGCCTGGTCGACGAGGCCGCGGCGGTGCTCGTCCTCGGCTCGTCGCTCACGGTCATGTCCGGCCTGCGGTTCGTGCGCCACGCCGCGAAAACCGGCAAACCCGTCCTCATCGTCAACCGCGGCCAGACCCGAGGCGACGCGCACGCGCAGGTCCGCGTCGACCTTCCGCTGGGCGAGGCCCTGACCGACCTGGTCGACCTCGTCGGCGGACCCGCGCGCCTCGCCTGACCCGGGCCTACCGCAGCCCGCGCGCGTCGGCCCACGCGGAGATCGACGCGGCCAGCGCGGCGGGCTGGTCCTCCGGTGTGTGGTGCCCCGCCGGCACCGCGTGGTGCGCGTGGTCGAGCGCGGCGATCGTGTCGGTGCACCACTTCCGCAGCTCCGGCCCCAGCATCACACCGGGTCCGGGCTCGAACGTCACGAGCAGCTTCGGCACGTCGGCGCTCGCCGCGAGCCACTCTCCGTAGCGCTCGATCCGGGCGACGACCTCGGCGGGTTCGCCGTCGAGCGGCATCGCGCGCGGCCACTGCAGCAACGGCAGCCGGCTCTCCCGCGTCGGATACGGCCGCAGGTACTCCTGCGAGTCCGCCGGTGCGAGCGCGCGGGACACCGAGCCGGGCAGCAGCTCGCGCAGGAACACGTTGTCGTCGAGCACCATCCGCTCGCCGACGCCCGGGGTTTTGAGCGCCCGGAACAACTCCCGGCCCGCGGCCGGGAACTCCGCCCACGTCAGGGGCTTCACGATCGTCTCCGTGAACGCGACCCCGCGCACGCGGCCCGGATGTCGCGCCGCGAAGTCGAAGGCGAGCGCACCGCCCCAGTCGTGGCCGACGAGCACGATTTCGCCGAGACCCAGGGCGTCGAACCACGCGTCGAGGTGGCGGGCGTGGTCGTCGAAGGTGTACGCCAGCGGCGGTTTTCCCGAATCGCCCATGCCGATCAGGTCGGGCGCGAGCAGGCGCCCGCCCCCGACCGCGGGCAGCACCTCACGCCAGAGGTACGAGGACGTCGGGTTGCCGTGCAGGAACACGAACGGCGCGCCACGGCCGGTTTCGCGGTGGTACACGGTCGAACCCAGCACCGGGGTGAATGGCATCTCCGCCCGCCCCTCAGCGGAACGCGGCGACGGACTCCGCCACCCACTCGGCGAACGTCCGGGCCGGGCGGCCCAGCACCCGCTGCACGTCGGGGCTCACCCGGCGCTCGGCGGGCAGCGGGGAACCCAGGACCGCCAGCGTCGCCTCGGCGATCGGCGGTGGCATGAACTCCAGCATCCCCGCGCGGGCCTCGTCCGGCGTCTGCTCGACGAACCGGACGGGCTCGCCGAGCGCGGCGCCGATCACCGCCGCCCGCTCACGCGGCGTCAGCGCCTCCGGACCGGTCACCTCGTACTCGGCGCCGTCGTGCGAGTCGTCCAGCAGTGCCGCGGCGGCGACCGCCGCGATGTCGGCCGGGTCGACGAACGGGAGCGCCACGTCGCCGAAGGGAGCTTCGACCAGACGCGAAGCGCGCACCGAAGGAGCCCACCCCAAGGTGTTGGTGGTGAATCCGCTCGGCCGCAGGATCGTCGCCGCCGGCACCGACGAGCGCACGACCTGTTCGTACGCCGTGAAAAACCCGTAAGCCTCCGGCCGGGTGGCCGCGCCCAGCGAGGACAGCAGCACGAGCCGCCGCACTCCCCCGGCCTTCGCGACGTCGGCCAGCTCCGCCGGAGCCGGGCCGCCCGGGAACAGGAACAACGCGTCGGCTCCCGCCACCACATCGCGCAGCGATTCCGGCGCCGCCAGGTCCGCGACCCGATGCACGACACCTTCGGGCAGTTCGGCCGGCGCCGTGCGCGACACCGCCGTCACGGGCACATTCGCCGCGGCCAGCGCCGCCACCAGCGGGCGGCCGACGTTCCCGGTCGCCCCCGTCACCACGATCATTTTCGTTACCCCAATCTTACGATCCACAGTGGTCACGAAGGTGCCGTGCGCGTCCCCCGACCGGAAGGACGCACCTTTAAGTAAGCTCACGACATGGAGGAATGGACGCAGTTCGCGGGCCGGTCGACCCGTGACGGGTATGAGGTGTTTCACACCGACTGCCCGGCGCGGACGGTGCTCGACCACGTCACCAGCCGCTGGGGCGTGTGGGTGCTGATCGCCTTGCGGGAGCGGGAACTGCGGTTCTTCGAGCTCCGCCGCAGCATCGAAGGCGTGAGCGAGAAGATGCTCGCGCAGACGCTGCGCACCCTCGTGCGCGACGGCCTCGTGTGGCGCCGCGTCGAGCCCACCACGCCGCCGCAGGTCACCTACGGCCTCACGCCGCTCGGCCGCGGCACCGGCGACCAGCTCTCGGCCCTGTTCTCCTGGCTGCGCGACCACGCCGTCGACATCCTCGCCACGCAGTCGGGGTACGACGAGTCCGGCGGCCGGCAGAGCGCATAGGCATGGCGGAGGAAGAACCCGGGGGCACGGCTGTCCCGAAGACCGGTCACCCCCGGCGCACGTTCCTGTTCGGCGCCGGCGCGGTCATCGCGGCTTCGGGCGCGCTCTCGGCCGCGCTGAACCACCCCGAGCCGGTGGAGGCGACCGGCGGATTCGGCGCCGACTGGCTGTTCGGCCCGTTCGTGCCCGGCTGCACCGAAGTGGACTTCGACGACCGGTCGATGACACTGGTGTCGGTGCCCCACTGCGTCACGCCGTTGTCGTGGGAGGGCTGGCACCCGAACGACTGGCAGCACCTGTGGGTGTACCGCCAGCACTTCTTCGTGCCGCCGCAGCTGCGCAAGAACCGCGCGTTCCTGCGCTTCGACGGGGTCCTCAGCGCCGCCACCGTGTACCTCAACGGCCGCCGCGTCGCCTCGCAGAGCGGGGGCTACCTGCCGCTGACGTGCGAGATCACCGGGCTGCTCACCGCCTCCGACAACGTGCTCGCCGTCGCCGTCGACGGCCGCTGGCAGCAGGACACTCCCCCGGACCTGCCGGAGTACCCGAACCCGACGGCCATCGACTTCTACCAGCCCGCCGGGATCTACCGCGCGGTCAACCTCTACGGTACGCCGCAGGCGTACCTGTCCGATGTGTACGCCCAGCAGGTCGCCGTGCTCACGCCGAACCGCGCCGTGGTGGTGCACTGCACCGTCGACGCGGCCAAGGCGGTGAAGGGACCCGTGCGGCTCACGGCGACGCTGAGCCAGGCGGGTACCGAGATCGCCACCGCGGTCACCGACATCACCGGGCTGCGCAAGGGCGAGACGAACACCACCGTCACGCTCGACGGCCTCGAGGCGGTGAAGCTGTGGGACGTCGACGAGCCGGCGATGTGCGACATCCTGGTCACGCTCTCGGTCGCCGGGCGCAAGGTCCACACCTACCCCGTGCGCACCGGGCTGCGCGACGCCCAGTTCACTGTGGACGGTTTCCGCCTCAACGGCCGCCCGCTCAAGCTCTTCGGGCTCAACCGCCACCAGTGGTACCCGTTCGTCGGCGGCGCGATGCCCGAGCGCGTGCAGCGGCGCGACGCCGAGATCCTCAAGAACGAGCTCAACGTCAACATGGTGCGCTGCTCGCACTACCCGCAGTCGCCCGCGTTCCTCGACGCGTGCGACGAGCTCGGTATCCTCGTCTGGGAGGAGCTGCCGGGCTGGGACCACGTGGGCGACACCGCGTGGCAGGAGCTCGCGGTGCGCGACGTGCACGACATGATCGTGCGCGACCGCAACCACCCGTCGATCATCGTGTGGGGCACACGCGTGAACGAGACGCTGGGCCAGTACACGCTCTACGGCAAGACCGACCAGCTGGCCGCCGAGCTCGACCCGATGCGGCCGTGCACCGGCGCCGTCGCCGGGCAGAAGGGCTATGTGTCGGCGCTGTACCCGGTGAAGGAGAACGGCGGGGTCTTCTCGTTCAACGACTACAGCCGCCCACCGTCGCGCAACGCGCCACCGCCCCTGCGCCCGCCGCGCCGCGGCGTGCCGTACCTGGTGAGCGAGGCCGTGGGCACGCTCGTGGGCGCGCCGTACTTCCGCCGCACCGACGCCGCCGACGTGCAGCGGGAGCAGAGCATGCTGCACGCGTGGGTGCACGAACACGCCGCGGCCGACCCGCGCTACTGCGGGCTGATCGCGTGGTGCGGCTTCGACTACCCGTCCGGCTGGTACCACTCGCTGCGCGGGGTGAAATACCCCGGCGTGGTCGACTTCTTCCGGATTCCCAAGCTGGGCGCGGGTTTCTACCGGGCGCAGCGGGCCCCGTCACGCGGTGCGGTGATCGAGCCCGCGTTCTACTGGGACCTCGGGCCCGGCTCGCCGCGGGGCGGACCCGGCCGCAACGCGCTGATCTGGTCGAACTGCGACCAGCTCGTGGTCACCGTCGCGGGCCGTCGGCCGGTCACCGTGCACCCCGACCGGGCGCGGTTCGGCCACCTGAAGCACCCGCCGTTCCTGGTGAACCTCACAGTGACCGGCAACGCGCGCCCGGATCTGACGATCGAGGGCCGGGTGAAGGGGCAGACGGTGCTGCGCCGCAGGTTCAGCGCCGACCCGGCGTTCGACACGCTGGCCGTGGCCGCGGACGACGGCGCCATCACCGCCGACGGCCAGGACACCACCCGCGTCACGCTCCGGTCGGTGGACCGCTACGGCGCACCGCGCCCGCACGCCCGGGGGGTGCTCAGCGTCGCGGTCGACGGGCCGGGAGTCCTGATCGGCGACCCGTTCCTGGACTTCGGCGCCCTCGGCGGCGCGGCGGCGGTGTGGATCCGCTCGATGCGCGACACCCCCGGGACGATCACCGTGACCGCGTCGCATCCGTTTCTGGACACGGGATCGGCCACGATCTCGGCGGTCTGAGCCATTCGCCGGACGCGGGTACCATCGCAGGTGGACGCCGGAGTGACACGAGAACGCCGGGAGGCGGCATGGCGCGGACGCTGACCCACACGGATCCGGCCGAGGTGACGTTGCAGCAAGCGCTCGACGCGCTGACCGATCCGGTGCGCCGCACGATCCTGCGCGAGCTCTCGGACGGGCCGGACTTCTCGCGCGCGTGCGGCACCTTCGACCTTCCGGTGTCGAAAGCGACGGCGAGCCACCACTTCGCGGTGCTGCGGTCCACGGGCCTGCTCGAACAGCTCGACCGCGGGCCGCGCCGCTACAACCGGCTGCGGCGCTCCGAGTTCGACGCGCGCTTCCCCGGCCTGCTGGACCTCGTGCTCACCGAGCCCTGAGCCCCGGCCGGGGCGATCCGTCCACTTCGGACCCGTCAGTCGCGGGCCAGGCCGTCGAGCCACTTCAGCAGCAGCTGCGTCTCCTCCGTGCCGAGGGTGGTGTCCTCGGTGCGCAGGAGCGCGGCGAGCTGCAGGGCCGCGGTGGGCAGCGGGGCCGTCGAGCTCTCCGTTTCGCCGGAGCCGTCCTCGGGCGTGAGGAGGCTGTCGTGCACCGCGTCGCGCACGCGCCGGGACAGCTCGGGATCGGTGTAGACCTCCGGCTGGGTGACCATGTTCAGCGCCACCCCGATGTTCGCCGACATCACGCGCTGCGCGGCGGCGTCCGGGTCGACGCGCAGCCGGCCGATGGCGGCGCAGCGCACGAGCACCTCCCGCAGCAGCCGCAACGCCTCCTGCGCGGCACTCGGGATCTCGGTGAACGCCGGGGAGTACATCAGCCGGTAGACGGCCGGGTGCTCCTGCGCGAAGGCGATGTGGGTGTCCCAGCCGTTCTTGAGATCGGCGATCGGGTCGGCCGACGGCTCGGCCGCGCGCTTGGTGGCCAGGTAGCGGTCGAACCCGTGGTCCACAACCGCCGAGAGCAGGCCGTTCTTGTCGCCGAACAGGCGGTACAGCATCGGCGCGCCGACCCCGACCGCCTCGCACACGGCGCGCGTGGAGATGTCGCGATCGGGCGAGGCGTCGAGCAGCTTCTCGGCGGCCTCCAGCATCTGGGTGCGGATGTCCATGCACCCAGTGTAGCTCAGATATCTTGCTTGCGTAGCGCTGTTACGCAAGTCATAGCGCCGCTACGGATCATCCCTATCAATGCTCTCACTCCACGGCAGCGCGGCGCGGGCCGCACCCCCCGGCAGGAGTGCGGCCCGGCGCGGTCACCAGGTGACCGGCACGCTCGAGACCCCGCCCGTGAGGCGGTTGCCGCGGACGTCGAGCTCGTCGACGTCCGCGGCAAGGCGCAGGTTCGGGAAGCGGCGGAACAGGGAGCTGAACACCACGCGCAGCTCGGTGCGCGCGAGGCTCGCGCCGATGCAGAAGAACCCGCCGTAGCCGAACGCGATGTGGGAGTTGGGTTTGCGGTCGGCGTCGAACTCCTCGGCGTCGGCGAACACGCTCGCGTCGCGGTTGGCCGACGAGGTCGAGATCATCACGGCGTCACCCCGCCGGATCGCGACGCCGCCGATCTCGACGTCCTCGTGGGCGTAGCGCAGCAGGCCCAGGCCACCCGGCGCGGACATCCGCAGGATCTCCTCGACGGTGCCGTGCACGCGACCCTCGGGGTCGGCGGCCAGTGCGTCACGGCGCGCGAGGTCGGTGAGCAGGAACAGCACGCCGAGGTCGATGCGGTTCGACGTGGTCTCGTGGCCGGCGAAGAGCAGCCCCGCGCCCAGCCGGGCGAGGTCGTCGTCGGTGAACGTCGGGTCGTCGGCCTGGGCGGCGACGAGATCGGACACGACGTCCTGCGAGGGCTCCGCGCGCTTCCTGGCCGCCAGCTCGCCCATGTAGGCGGCGAACTCGTCCATCGCGAGCTTCGCGTCGCCGCCGCTGTCGAGCACGCCGATGCGGTCGGACAGGTCGCGGAACTTGTCGCGGTCGGCGTACGGCACGCCGAGCAGCTCGCAGATCACCAGCACCGGCAGGGGGAACGACAGGAAGTCGTGCAGGTTCACGGATTCGCCGCCCGCGGCGTCGTGCGCGGCTTCGAGGTCGTCGAGACACCGGTCGGCGAGCTCCTGGATGTGCTCGCCGAGCTTGCGCATCCGATTGGCCGAGAACGCCGGCACCAGCAGGCGCCGCAGCCGCGCGTGCTCGGCCTCTTCGGTCTCGTAGTCGCCCTGCGGACCGCTCAGCACCGCGGCGTCGGACACCGCCGAGGCCTCCTCCGGCTTCGGGTGCGAACGGCCGAAGCGCAGGTCGGCGAACACCGCACGGGCTTCGGCGAACCGAGTGACCAGCCAGGCCGGGTCACCGGCCGGCGTGGTCACGCGCGCGATGGGGCCTTCGCGGCGCAGAACCTGGTACAGCGGCGCGATCTCGAGCACGTTGGGGCGGTCGAACGGCAGCCGCGGCGCACGCTCGGTGGTGGTCATCGGGTTTCCTCCTCGGGTGACGGTTTCCGGGCCCGCGCACGCACCGTCGCGAGCCAGCTCAGTTCCTGCTCGGCCCGGCGCCCGACCTCGGCCAGCACCAGCCGGCTCCACGGGTCCTCCTGCGCCTCGGCGAGCTTCCCCAGCCGCTCGCCCTGTGCGGCGAGCGCCGCTTCCCGCGCGTCGAGCACCCGCAGCCGTTCCGCGGGCTCGAGCCGGCCGAACCCGGCGAGCCGGGAGAGGAACTCGGTCGAGTCGCCGGCCAGGTCGGGCGGCAGGTCCGCGAGCAGGTCGTGCAACAGCTCACGGCCGACGTCGGTGATCGTGTAGACGTGCCGCGGCGGCTTGCCGTCCTGTGTCTCGGCGCTCCGCGTGACCGCGCCCGCCTCGGCAAAGCGGCGCAGCGCCGGGTAGAGCGAGTTGTTGGACAGCGCCCGGCCGCTCGACTCCTCGACCTTCCGGCGCAGCTCGTAGCCGTGCATGGGCTGCCTGGCGAGGCTCGCGAGCAGCAGGACGTCGATCCACATCTAGGTCACCGTAACCTAGGTCATAGTGACCTATCAACGGCCGAACGAGTCACGCCGGCGGAAAATCCCCGTCAGGCGCGCAGCACGGCGGCACCGGTGAACCGGCCCGCGGCGAGGTCCGCGAGAGCCTCGTCCGCGCGGGCCAGCGCGTACGGACGGGTGGTCACTTCGAGGCGGTGGCGGCCCGCGAAGGCGAGGAACTCCCGCGCGTCGGCCCGCGTGTTGGCCGTGACGCTGCGGACCTGCCGCTCCTGGAACAGGTGCCGCTGGTAGTTCAGCGCGGGCACGTCGGATAGGTGGATGCCCGCGATCGCGAGCGTGCCGCCGCGGTCCAGCGCGGCGAGCGCGACGGGCACCAGCCCGCCCGCGGGGGCGAACAGGATCGCCGAGTCGAGCGGCTCGGGTGGCGGACCCTCCCCTGCCGACGCGGCCCCCAGGTCGAGCGCCAGCCGCTGCGCCGCGCGGCCGCGCGTGACCACGTGGACGGTCGCGCCCCGAGCGAGGGCCACCTGCGTGGCGAGGTGCGCGCTGCCGCCGAAGCCGTACACGCCGAGGCGCCCGCCTTCGGGCACTTCGGCCCGCATCAGCGCGCGGTAGCCGATGAGCCCGGCGCACAGCAGCGGCGCGAGCTCGTCTTCGCCGTAGCCGGCGGGCAGGCGGTGGGCGTAGTCCGCGGGCACCACGGCGTACTCGGCGTAGCCGCCGTCGGCGTCCCAGCCCGTGTAGCGCGACTCGGGGCACAGATTTTCCGCGCCCCGCAAGCAGAACTTGCACGTGCCGCACGTGTGGCGCAGCCAGGCGATGCCCACGCGGTCACCGATCGCGAAGGCGTCGCCCGGATTTTCACCCAGGGCGACGACCTCGCCGACCACCTCGTGTCCCGGTGTCACCGCCGGCCGGTGCACGGGCAGATCCCCTTCCGCGACGTGGAGGTCGGTGCGGCACACACCGCACACGAGCACCCGCACGAGCAGGTCACCGGGCGCCGGTTCGGGCACGGGTCCGCTCGCGGGCGTCAGCGGTCCGGTGCCGATCGGCCCCGGCGCCGTGACGCGCCACGACCGCATGGTGGCCGGCAGTCCCGTCATCGCCACTCCTTCGTCCGGGAACCCGAACGTACCGCGCGCGGCGCGGGGCGGCGGGTCGTCCGCCGCCCCGCACCACCCGGTCGGTCAGCGGCCGCTCCACTGGAAGGTGACGGTGGCGCCGGCGCCCACGGTCGCGTCGAACGAGCGGTCACCGGAGACGACGGTGAATTTCTGCTCGGTCTTCGCGGTGTTCAGCGCGACCACGGCGGTCGAGCGGTCGGGGGTCGTGAACGCGACCGCCTCGATCGGCGTGCTGGTCCCGCTGGTGTAGACCACGGACGAGGCGATGCGCACCGAGCCCGGCGGCACGAACTTCGAGAAGTGCTCGATGTCGCGGTACTGGTCGTTGTAGGTCACGGCCTTCGTCTGCGAGTCGACCGTGATCGTGCCGTTGCAGGTGCCGCAGCCGCCCAGGTGGGGGCCGTGGTTCTCGTCGAGCGCGATGTTCCAGTCGATCGAGCTGCGGCCCCAGTTCCGCATCACGCCGAGGATCGTGGACGAGTCGCCGCCCTCGCACTCGGTCATGAAGATGTCCTTGCCGGGGAAGGACGCCTTGAGCGGCGTCTGCGCGTCGGACGAGCCGTAGTAGCAGTGGTAGGCGGTGCCGGCCAGCCACTTCGCGGCCGGGGTGGAGAGCAGGTCGTACGGGTACTCCGGCTGCGGGTCCTCCCCCGCCCGCTGGTGCGAGGCGATGTCACCGGGGTGCTCGCTCCAGTTGTGGTCGAAACCGAGGATCTTCGTGTCGAGCCCCGCGGCGCGCAGGGCGGGGCCGAGGGCCTCGATCACCTTCGCCTCCTGCTGCCACGGCAGGTCGGTGCCCGGGTAGTTGTTGCGCTCCAGGGCCTGCGGCTCGTTCTGCACGGTCAGGTAGTCCACGTGCACGCCCGCCTTGCGGTAGGCCTGCACGAACTTCACGAGGTAGAGCGCGTAGGCGCGGTAGATCTTCGGCGAGTCGATGAGCTTGCCGTCGATCATCGAGCCGGACGTCTTCATCCAGCCCGGCATGCTCCACGGGCTCGCGACGATCTCCAGCTGCGGGTTGAGCTTCTTCGCCTGGCGCACGAGCGGGAGGATCTGCGCCTCGTCGTGGGCGATGGAGAAGTGCTTCATGTCGTAGTCGGTCTGCCCGGCCGGGAGATCGTCGTAGCTGTAGTCCTGGCCGACCGCGAAGTCCGACGCGCCGATGGGCTGGCGCAGGAAGCTGATGCCCGCGCCGGCGCGCGGATCGAAGAGGTTCTTCATGACCTCGTCGCGGTTGCCCGGTGTGAGGCCGTAGAGCACGTGGGCCGACGAGTCGGTGATGGCCGCGCCGAAACCGGACACGGTCTGGAACTTCACGTTCGGATCGACGCGGACCGTCGTCGGCGCCGCCGCGGCCGGGCTCTGCCAGCTCAGCTGCGTGTCGACGGGCGTGGCATCGCCGGGGTTCGTGAGCCACTCGTGGACGGTCCGCGACACGGCTGCCGGAGCCTGGGCAGCCGGGTTTTGAGCGGCCGACGTGATCTCGGGTCCCGAGGCGGCGGTCGCCGACCCGGCCGCCACGGTCACGGCGGCCGCCGCGGCCGTCACCGAACACAGCACTCTTCGCAAGCGCGGCATGCAGATTCCTTCGTTCACGGGGAAAACCCAGCGGACCCGGCACCTGATCGGTGTCGTGGGGAACCCGTGCCCGCGTTGGCGGCCGCGACCGGGGTCCGCACCGACACAACCAAACCGCGGGCGCGGTGACAAGATCCCCGCCCCGGTTTCCCTTCGTTCAGGCGGTTTGTCCGCACGTCCGGCCCCCTCTCGTGCCGCTGACCGGCACCCGCCCGGGCGCGTTCCCGTTGCCGGGCAAGGCAATTCAGCCCGCTGAACGCGGACTCGTTACGGTGGCCGGATTCCCGCACCCATCCGTGAGGAGACGCCGGTGAGCACCCTGCGCCACGGCCTGTACCTGCCGCCGTTCGGACCGTTCGGCGATCCGGCGGTGCTCGTCGAGCTCGCCGTGCGGGCCGAGGCCGCCGGCTGGGACGGGGTGTTCCTGTGGGACCACGTCGTGCCCGGCGCGCCGCCGATCGCGGACCCGTGGACCACGCTCGGCGCGATCGCCCAGGCGACCGGCACGATCCGCCTCGGCCCGATGGTCACTCCCCCGGCGCGGCGGCGGCCGTGGGTGCTCGCCCGGCAGGCCTCGACCGTCAGCCGGCTCTCGCGCGGACGGCTAATCCTCGGCACCGGCCTCGGCTCCGACGAGACCGGCGACTTCAGCCGCTTCGGCGAACCTCTGGGCCCCCGCTCGGCGAAGTTCGACGAGGCCTTGGCGGTCGTGCGCGCGATCTGGTCGGGCGCCGAGGTGCACCACCGCGGCGAGCACCTGCACGTCGACCTCGACGCCGGCGTGCCCGAGCCGCACCCCATCCCGATCTGGACCGCGATGTCCACCGACCACCCGCGCGTCCTCGCCCGCGCCGCCGCGGGCGACGGCATCTTCCCCCTCGCCGGCCCCCATCCGCCGGCACCGGAGGAGCTGGCCCGGCTGGTCAGCGCCGTGCGTCCCCCCGACCGCCCCTTCGACGTCGCGGTGGCCGGCAACGCCAGCCCGGCCTGGGACCAACCCCCGACGGTCGACCTCGGCGCACTGACCGAGGCGGGCATGACGTGGTGGCTCGAATCCCTGATCCACTTCGACCCCCTCGACCTCTCGCTCACGGTCGTCGACGCCGGACCACCACACCGAGCGTGAGGTCGCGGCCGGTGCGTGCCATCGGGCCGACGACGACGAGGTCGAGGCCGACCGGCAAGGGCCGGTGCCGACGGCGCGATGACGCCACGGAACGCCCGGGCCCGCAGCCCCGGACGAACCCCCGCCATCGGCCGGACCCGCCGGCGCCGACCCCTCGACTTCGCCCCCCTCGCCTCGTCCCGACCCGTCGCCGAGACCGGCCCACCACACCAGTGACGACCGGCCGAACCCCCGGCCACCGGCCTCAACGCCCTCCCCCCACCGGCCAGACCCACCGACACGACTCCCCCGACGTCGACCCCCCCGGTCCCCACCCATCGCCAAGACCGGCCCGCCACGCCGGTGAACGCTTGTTCTGCCCGGCCGGGCCGGGGCTGATATTTTCGGGACGAACCACGGTTGAGCACCCAGCCGTCACCAGACCCTGTCCCGGCCGCTGGCCGGGCATCGGGCCCGCGGGGAGCTCGTCCGGCCCAGCGGGTCCGCGACCGCGGAGGGAACCCGTCGTGACCGACGACCTCAGAGCGGCCGGCGCGCGACGCCTGCCCACGCTCGACATCACCACCACGACCGCCGGCGGCACGGCGGTGGTCACCGCCGCCGGGGAGATCGACACCGCGGTTTCGGGAGCACTGCGCGACCAGCTGGTCACCGCCATGGAGGCCCGCCCCGACGTGCTCGTCGTGGACCTGTCCGCGGTGCCGTTCTGCGACTCCAGCGGCCTTTCGGTGCTGATCGACGTCCGCGGCCGCGCGACCGAGGCCGGGATCCCGTTCCGCATCGTGACCCAGCAGCGCGGCCTGCTGCGGCCGATCGGGTTGCTGCACCTCGACTCGGTGCTGGAGATCCACCCGACCCTGGAAACGGCCACGGGCACCGTCTCCTCGTCGTGATGCGGGGCCGCGGCGGTGGGCCTAATGTCCTCACATGAGCGATCTGCCGCGGTTTCCCGAGGGGTCCGACCAGCCCCCTTCCTCCAGTGAACCCCCACGTCCGGCCGCGCCCAGCACCATCATGGTCGCGTTCTGGGCGTTCGTCGTCTCGACCGTGATCGGCATCGTCGGCGCTCTGCTGCTGTTCGGGCAGAAGGACGAACTCGTCGACGCCGCCCGCCGCACCAACCCCAACCTCAGCCAGTCCCAGCTCGAACAGGGCGCGAACATCGCGCTCGTCGTGGCGGTTGTCATCGCGATCGTCATCGCGCTGCTGTACCTGCTCTTCGCGGTGAAGCTACGGGCCGGGCGCAACTGGGCGCGGATCGTGCTGACCGTGCTCACGGCGCTGCAGGTCCTGTCGCTCATCACGGGCGACGGCGGCACCTGGCTGAGCTACCTCTCGGCGCTGGCGGCCGTGATCGGCGTCGTGTTCTCGTTCCTCGGCGATTCCAACGCCTACATCGCGGCGGGCAGGCAGGTTCGGCGGTAACCACTCCGGCGGTGGCTGGCGGCTCTAGTGCACGTGCACTACTCTGGGTCTTGGTTGAGCCACCAGCCGCCGCGATTTTCACCGTGCTCCGGGAGCGTTGGCGCCGATCGGCTGGGATGCCCGAACTCCGGCCCTCGTCGGCCGCCACCCGGTGCGCGGCCTACGAGAGGCGGGCCGCCATGAGCGCCCTACGCCGCACGAAAGCTCCTTCCGCCGGGATCGGCCACGCCGACCCGAAACGCCTGCTCAGCCTGCACGTCCACCGGCCCGTCCCGGGTGCTTCCGTGGTGGAGGTGGTCGGCGAGGTCGACCTCTGCACCGCGCCCCACCTCGCCGAAGTCGTCGAAGCCCGCATCCGCAGCACGGTCGGCGTGGTGATCATCGACCTCAGCCGCACCACGTTCCTCGCCGTCGCCGGTCTCAAGGTCCTGCGCCGCATGCAGCTGCTGGCGCAGCTGTTCGACACCGACTTCTACGTCGACCCCGGCCACTCGCACGCCGCTCGCCGCCTGCTCGAGCTCATGCCGCTCGGCTGCGAACGCCCGGGCGCCGCCACGGGTCTCTCGCCCGTCGGCGTCCCCGGCCAGCGGCGGCTCACCACCTGAGAGGTTCCCCGGCGCACATCCGCGGCCGCGAACCCCGGATCCGGTGGCAAGATCACCGCGGGGACCACCACAGCGGACGCCGGGAGACTTCCATGCGCATCGGTTTCACCCTGCCCCAGTTCGGCCCGTTCGCCGGAGACGGCTCGGGCGTCACCCGCTTCGCCCGGCGCGCCGAGGAGCTCGGCGCCGCGAGCCTCTGGGTCGGCGACCGCCTGCTCGCGCCGGTGCACCCGACGGTCGGCTACGGCGGCTCCGACGCGATCCCGGCCGAGTTCGCCGTGCGGCTCGACCCGTTCGCGCTGCTGGCCGCCGCGGCCGCGGTGACCGAGCGGGTGCGGCTCGGCACCAACGTGCTCAACGCGCCCTGGTACCCGCCCGCCCTGCTGGCGCGGTCGCTCACCACGATCGACGCGCTCAGCGGCGGCCGGCTGGTCCCGGGGCTGGGCACGGGCTGGTCTCCCGAGGAGTACGAGGCCGTGAACGTGCCGATGACCGAACGCGGCGCGCGCCTCGACGAATGCCTCGACGCCCTCGAAGCGCTGTGGACCACCGATCCCGCCGAGTACCGCGGCCGGCACTGGACCGTGCCCGAGACCCACGACTCGTTCAAGCCGGTCCGCACGCCGCCGGTGTACCTCGCCGGGTACGCGCCGGCCGCGATGCGCCGGATCGCGCGGCGGGCGGCGGGCTGGCTGCCGGTGATCACGCCGCCGGCCGAGTACGACCCGGCGACCGCGATCGTCGCGCCGCTGGCGAACCTGCGGCAGCTGGCCGCGGAAGCCGGCCGGGACCCGGCGGAGCTGGGCGCGATCCTGCGCGTCTACCCGCGGGCCGGCGCCGGCGTGGCCGACGTGGTCGGCGCCATCGAGCGCACCGCCCGGGACACCGACCTTCGCGACGTGTTCGTGGACCTCACCTTCACCGCACGCAGCACCGACCACGCGCTGGAGCTCGTCAAGACGATCCTGGGGCAGTGCTCCCCCGAGCCCGCGTGACACGTTCACCCTCCGTTGGTTGTTCGCCGACGTCGGGACTGCCGAAGATGTCGGGATGATCGAGCGCCACCACCACCGGCACGGGTCCGACGAGAACGACGGGCTCGCCGAAGCCGCCGAGCACGCCGGCTTCGACCTCGGGACCGACCTCGCCCAGCCGTTGCCCGGGCACGAGCACAACGCCTTTGACGCGGAAGTCGACCTCGGTGTGGACGGCGAGCCGCCGCAGCTGCGCGGCTGAGCGCCCTCGATCATCCCGGGCACGAGGATGGCCCCCGACCGGAGCCAGGTCGGGGGCCATCGCCTCGGGGCCGGTGCGCTGTGCCCGCCTCTCGGCAGGTTCGCGCGACGCGGCGCCGGCCGGATACCGGGGCAGCCGGACGAGACACCGCTGCGACGAGGGGTGCGCCCGGCGGACACGAAGCGCATCGGCCGCCTCGTTCAACATCACGAGCGGCGATCGCTATTCCCGCTCAGGCGGGCCCGGAGCCGGGGTCGCGGAAGTCGTCGGGGCTGACCTCGTCGAGCAGGTCGCGGAACTGGCGGATCTCGTCCTCGGTGCCCACGCCCGGCTCCCCGCCGAGCGCTTCGGCCGGGTCCTCGCCGCCCGCCACTGTCACGTCCACCGCGGCCTCGGCGAGCACGGCCTCGGCGACGTCGATGGGCGCGTGGGCGCGCAGCCCCACCGCGATCGCGTCGCTGGGCCGCGCCGATACGCGCACACCGTCCGAGAGCACCAGGTCGGCGTGGAAGATGCTGTCGCGCAGCTCGGTGACCTCGACGCTCGTCACATGCCGACCGAACGCCGACACCACCTCGAGGATCAGCTCGACCGTGCCCGGCCGGGCCGAGGTCACCTGCTCCTGCGCGGCGGCCAGTTCCTGCGCCTCCGGCGCGCCGATGGTGATGGCCAGCCAGCGGCGCTGCCCCGTTTCCTCGCGCAGCAGCACCACCGGCGCCACCTCCTGGGCGACGACGGCGAGACCCTGGACCCGCACTTGCACCATGTGGTTCACCCGCTTCCGGACTGGTCCCCCTCAGGGACATACCCAGTGTCGCGCGCGGGCACGCGTACCCGAACGGGGCGGGGTCAGGTAAAACTGGACACGGCGGCCACGAACTCGGCCGCCACGTCGTAGAGCTTGCGGTTTCCGTCCTGCGAACGCTTCACGAGCCGTTGGAAAGCCTCCTCGGCGGTGATGCGGTGGGCGGCCATCAGGATGCCTTTCGCCTGGTCGATCACGGCTCTCGTCTCCAGCGCGCGGTTGAGCTGGGCCACCAGCTCCTGCGCGTCGAAGTAGCGCCGCGCGCTGCGCAGGCCGAACACCACCGTGGCGGTGTAGAGCTCCAGGATTTTCACCTCGAGGTCGCTGAACCCGTGTTCGCCGAACCCGAACAGGTTCATCGCGCCGCTCATGTCGCCGTCGACGGTCAGCGGGGCGGCGAGGAAGCTCGCCACACCGAGCTCGTCGGCGGCGGAGGCGAACTGCGGCCACTGGTCGGCCACCGCGCCGACCCCGACCCGCACGGGCGCGCCCGTCTCGGCCGCGCGCAGGCACGGCCCGTCGCCGATGCGGTACTGCTCGCGGTCGAAGTTCACCGCTCGCTGGTCGGTGCTGGCGACGGTCTCCCCGACCCCGTCGCGCACCAACGTGATGCTGGCCATGTCTGCTCCGGCGACCACCTGGACCACGTGCTCGCAGACCGCCTGCAGCATCTGGCCGAGATCGAGTTCCTGGTGGTCGAGCATCGCGGTCAGCGACTCCATCGCCACGGTGACTTCGTCAAGCCGCGCGGATAGCCGTTCCTGGCCGCCGGTCATGTTTTCCAGGCCCCTTCTCTTGGGTACTTGAAGGGCGCTGCTGACCAGGCGAGACCCGGGCGCGCGCCACCACTGGCCGCTAGCGCTTTAACGGGTCCTCGGGCGAGATTACTGCATCCCGATCACCTGTCCGACACGCGGTGCCACTCCCCCGCACCGGCCGATTCGAGGCGAGAAACCCAGGTGTCGAAGCCGGGCCGAGTGGGTAACCGGGGCTCATGGAGAACGAAGCAGCCGGCAGCTCGCCGAGCCACGCGATGCCGGCCGTCGACAACCTGCTCGACGAGGTGATCGAGCTGCGCCTGCCCGCCGATACCGGGCAGATCCCCCTGGTGCGGATGCTGGCCCAGGCGGTGGCCGCGCGCGCCGACTACGGGCTCGACGCGATCGCCGACGCGAAGATGGCTGTCGACGAGGCGTGCGCGCAGCTCGTGGAGCTCGCCGACTTCGGCGAGACCATGACGTGCCGCTTCCGCGTGGCACCCGAGGGCATCGCGATCACCGTGGAGACCCGCACCGGGCACGCGCGGCTGCCGAGCGAGCACAGCTTCGGCTGGCACGTGCTCACGACGCTGGCCGCCGCCGTGTCGGCCACCAGCACCCCGGGGCACGACTCCACCGGCAACACCCTGGCGATCCACCTCGAGCTGGGTCCGGGGACTGCCAGGTGAACCAGCAACCGATCACCCGGCGCCGGGACGAGTACGCCCACACGGTGCCGCTGTTCGAAGAGTTCGCCGCCCTCGACCCGGACGATCCGCGCCGCCCGCGCCTGCGCGAAACGCTGGTGACGGAGTTCCTCCCGGTCGCCGAGCACATCGCCACGCGCTTCACCGGCCGCGGCGAGCCGCGCGAGGATCTCGTGCAGGTGGCCCGCATCGGGCTGATCAACGCCATCGACCGGTTCACCCCCGACCGCGGCCCGGACTTCCTGTCCTTCGCCGTGCCCACGATCATGGGCGAGATCCGCCGCCACTTCCGCGACACCGGCTGGTCCGTGCGCGTGCCGCGCCGCCTGAAGGAACTGCACCTCGCGCTGAGCCACGGCTCGAGCGCGCTGTCGCAGACCCTCGGCCGCGCGCCGACGCCGACCGAGCTCGCGGAGCACCTGGGGCTCGAGGTCGGCGAAGTCCACGAGGGTCTCATCGCCGGCAACGCGTACCAGACGCTGTCGGTCGACAAGCCCGTGCACGACGACGCCGAGCCCCTCTCGCTCGCGGACACCCTCGGCGAGGAGGACGCGGAACTCGAGCACATCGAAAACCACGAGGCGCTGCAACCGCTGCTTCGCGAACTGCCCCCGCGCGAACGCGCGATCCTCGTGATGCGCTTCTTCGGCGGTCTCACGCAAACGCAGATCGCCGACCGCGTGGGCATTTCCCAGATGCACGTCTCGCGCCTGCTGTCACAGACCCTGGAACAACTTCGCGGAAAACTCACCACCGACCCGTGAGCACGGCAATAACCGAAATCTTTTCACCGAGAACACCGGAAAACGCCACACGGCAACGGAAGTCCCGCTCGCGCAACACCTGAATCCGTTACGGATGCGCGATTTCTTCACCCGCCGGAGCGACCCCGTTGTCCACCCCTTCGTCTTCTGCGAGGATTCATTCCCGTCCACGACGAAGGAGTGTCCGGTGGCTTCGATCCTCAACCCGTACATCAGCTTCCGCGACGACGCCCGGCAGGCGATGGAGTTCTACCGGGACGTGTTCGGCGGGACGCTGACCGTGAACACGTTCGGGGAATCCGGCATGCCGGACTCCCCCGCGGCGGACAACATCATGCACGCCCAGCTCGAGACCGAGAACGGGTTCACGTTGATGGCGGCCGACACGCCGCCGGGCATGGACCACAACCCCGGCACCAACATCTCGGTGAGCCTCAGCGGCGACGACGGTGACCAGCTGCGCGGCTACTGGGCCAAGCTCTCCGAGGGCGGCAACGTCGCGGTGCCGCTGGAAAAGCAGATGTGGGGCGACGAGTTCGGCATGTGCGTCGACAAGTTCGACATCGGCTGGATGGTCAACATCACGCAGCCGCAGGGCTGAGCGCACCCGGCGGCGGAGCGCGGGATGCCGCGCTCCGCCGCCGGGTGCCCGCCGCGTGTCCGAGCAGCCGAACCGGGAGGAGACGTGATGCGGGTCGTGGTCGTCGGGGGCGGGTTCGCCGGGTACAACGCGGCCAAACGGCTGCGCAGGACCGCGGGCGACGACGTGGAAGTGGTGGTCGTCAACCCCACCGACTACTTCCTCTACCTGCCGCTGCTGCCGGAGGTCTCGGCCGGGCTGCTCGACCCGCGCAGCATCACCGTCTCGATCCCCGGCACCCTGCGCGGCGTGCGGCTCGCGCTCGGCACGGTGACCACTGTGGACTTCGACGCGCACAACGTGGGCTACACCGACCCGGAGGACCGCACCCACGAGCTGTCCTACGACCGGCTCGTGCTCGCCGCCGGCAGCGTGAACAAGCTCTTGCCGATCCCCGGCGTCGCCGAGACCGCCCACGGGTTCCGCGGGGTGCCGGAGGCGCTCTACCTGCGCGACCACATCACCCGGCAGATCGAGCTCGCCGCCGCGGCCGACGATCCGGAGGAACGCACGGCTCGCTGCACGTTCGTCGTCGTGGGCGCCGGCTACACCGGCACCGAGGTCGCGGTCCAGGGCCCGGCGTTCACCGACGCGCTCGTCGCGCGCCACCCCGAGCTCACGGGGCAGCCGGTGCGCTGGCTGCTGCTCGACATCGCCGACCGCGTGCTGCCCGAGCTGTCGCCACGCCTGGGCCGGACCGCCGACGCGGTGCTGCGCGAGCGCGGCGTCGAGGTGCTGACGAAGACGTCGGTGAAGGACGCCACCGCCGACGAAGTCACGCTCACCTCGGGGGAACGCGTCCCGACGCGGTCGCTGGTGTGGTGTGTCGGGGTGCGGCCCGACCCGCTCGTCGCCGACGTCGGCCTGCCCACCGCCCAGGGCCGCGTCGTCGTGACCCCGCGGCTCGGTGTGCCGGGCTACCCGGACGTGTTCGCGTGCGGCGACGTGGCGGCCGTGCCCGATCTGACGCGGCCCGGGCAGTACACGGCCATGACCGCGCAGCACGCGGAACGGCAGGGCAAGCTCGCGGGGACCAACGTCGCCGCGTCACTCGGGTACGGCCGCCCCGGCACCTACCGCCACCACGACCTCGGGTTCGTGGTCGACCTGGGCACGGGCCGTGCGGCGGCCAACCCCTTGCACGTGCCGCTTTCGGGCTGGCCCGCGAAGATCGTGACCCGCGCGTACCACCTGCTCGCGATGCCGGGCAACCGCCTGCGCACCGCCACCAACTGGGCGCTCACGACGGTGAGCCGCCGCCCGACGGTCCAGCTGGGACTCGTCCGGGGCTCGTCCGTGCCGCTCGACACCGACTCCCCCGAGGTGCCGCACCGCCGACACTGAGTCCATAGTGGACCACTTCGGATCCACAGTGGACCGATCAGGCCTTGACCTCGACGGACGCGCCCACCGGCAGCCCGGCGAAGAACACCTCCGAGTCGGCGTCGGTCAGGTGGATGCAGCCGTGCGAGGGCTTGTCCAACGGCCCGGCGTGGAACGCGATCCCGCCGGCCGCGAAGAACACCGAGTTCGGCATCGGGTCGCCGTACTCGCTGCTGGTGTGCACCTTGTCCTTCCACGCGACCTTGAAGCTGCCGACGGGCGTGGGCTGACTCGCGTCGCCCGGCTCCATCGCCACCGGGCCGTACACGACCGCGCCGTCCTTGAGCAGCCACGCGAGCCGCAGCGACAGGCTCGCGCACGCGCCGGTCCTGACCGCGCACGGCGGGGGCGGAGGCGGTGGCGGGGCGGTCGAGGTAGGCGTGGTCTCGGTGGTGGCGGGCGCGAGGCTCGAGGTCTCGGCCAGCGGCGTGGTGGCCGCCTGCGGCGCCGCGCACGCCGTCAGCACGGTCGCGGCGGCCACAAGCACTCCCGCCGCGAAGGTCTTCACCTGCATCGACAACTCCTGTCGTCCGGTCCCCCGTGATCAACGGGTGAGCGGGCGGGAAGGTTGAGTCCGTGACCGCAGACATTACCGGCGCCAAATGTTGATGTGTCAGCAAAGCCTGGTAGGTTCGACGCCAGGACCTCGCGAGGAAGTGGACATGGAACTCGGTATCTACAGCTTCGGCGACCGGACGCCCGACCCGGTGACCGGTGAACAGGTGTCGGTGGCGCAGCGGCTCGCCGAGACGGTGGAGCGCATCAAGCTCGCCGACGAGCTCGGGCTCGGGTTCTACGGCCTGGGCGAGCACCACCTGGAGCACTACGCCATCTCGAACCCGGCCACCGTGCTGGCCGCGGTGGCGAGCGTCACCGAGCACATCACGCTCGCGAGCGCGGTCACGGTTCTCTCCACCGAGGACCCGGTGCGCGTGTACCAGCAGTTCACCACGCTCGACCAGCTCAGCCGCGGCCGCGCGGAGCTGCTCGCCGGACGCGGGTCGTTCACCGAGTCGTTCCCGCTGTTCGGCGCGGACCTCGGCGACTACGACGAGCTGTTCGAGGAGAAGCTCGCCCTCCTGCTGCTCATCGACCGCGAGGACCCGATCACGTGGTCGGGCCGCTTCCGCCCGCCGCTGAACGACGCGCACATCTACCCGCGCCCGTACGGCCGGCGCCTGCGCATCTCCGTCGGCACCGGCGGCAACCCGGAGTCCTCGATCCGCGCCGGGCTCCTCGGCCTGCCCGTGGTCTACGCCGTGATCGGCGGCGAGCCGGAACGCTTCGCGCCGCTCGTGGACCTCTACCGCCGCGCGGCCGCGGCCGGCGAGCACGCCGACGACGAGCACGACGTGACGATGGGCGCCATCGGCTTCGTCGCCGAGAACTCCCAGGACGCCAAGGAAACCTTCTACCCGTACTGGCTCGAGACGATGAAGTGGGGCGCGCGTTCACGCGGCTGGGCCGTGCCCACGCGCCGTGAGTACGACCAGTACACCGAAGGCGCCCGCGCGCTGTTCGTCGGCAGCCCCAACGAGGTCGCCGAGCGCATCATCAGCGTCGGCAAGCTCACCGGCGCCGACCGCTACGCCATGCAGATGGACTGGTCGGGTGTGCCGCACGCGAAGGTGATGAAGGCGATCGAGCTGCTCGGCACCGAGGTGCTCCCGCAGATCCGCAAGGAGTTCGGCTGAGGCCCGGGCACCGGGAAAGCCTCAGCAGAACTGCTTCGCCCCGCCGGCCAGGCGCGCCGCCCGCTCCACCGCCACGTGGAGCAGATCGGTTGGGGCGCAACACGTTTCCACCAGTCCGGCGACGAGCGCCGCCGCCGGCGTGAACGTGCGCTCGCCCGAGCGGACCGTGCGCCAGACCGGGCCGGCGTGGTGGCGCAGCACCGCCTCGACGGCGGGCGGCACGGGCGCGGCGGCCCCGAGCCCGAGCCGCCCCTGCGCCATCACCCGCAGGTCGGCGGCGGCCGCCAGGGCGTAGCCGGCGCCCAGCGCGTCTCCGCCGATCGCGGCTACGACGGGGCTCGGGTGGTTCGCGATGGCCAGCACCGCCCGTTCCAGCCGGTCCGCCGCCCCGGCGAAGCCTCGGGCGAACACGTCGTCGCCGCCGGTGAGGACGACCGCGTACGAGCCGCCGATGTAGCCCAGCGCGGCGGTGATCCGGTCCAGTGTCTCGGGAACCATGCTCCCGCAAGGGTTCTCGTGCATGCGGACCACCGCGACGCCGTGGTCGTGCTCCAGGTCGATCATGCGCCGTCCTCCCAGCACCCGATCGCAGCGCCCCGCTCGAGACGGCTCACGACGGGATGTCGATGCCGTAGTCCCGGATCTTGCGATAGATCGTGGCCCTCGACATGCCGAGGGAGTGGGCCGCGCGGGACTTGTTCCCGTCGGCGTCCAGCAGGCTGCGCACGATCGCGTCGCGCTCCAGCGACTCCAGCGGGTTGAGCACGCGCTTGACCACCGTGCGGCACTCCGGGGGCAGGTCCTCGGGCTCGATCACGCCGGCGCGGCGGGTGTGCACGACCTTGCGCAGCACCTGCCGCAGCTGCGCGACGTTGCCCGGCCACTCGTTGCGCAGCAGCAGCTGCAGCGCGGCCGGCGAGCAGTGCAGCAGCGGGCCCTTGCCGAGCTGCGCGAGCAGAAACGGCACGAGCACGCGGACGTCCTCGATGTGGTGACGCAGCGGCGGCACGGTGACCGACGTCGGGAAGTGGCGCATCAGGTCGGTGTCGAGACCGTCCTGCTCACCCTCCGACACCGTCGCGACGCCCCACACCCGGGCGTCGAGCCGCGCGTCGTCGAGCACCGCGGCCAGTGCCCGCTGCTCCTCCTGCGACAGCTTGTCCAGGTGGCGGAACACCACCGTGCCCGGGCCCTTGCGCAGCGCGCGGCGCACCGGGGCCTCCCACTCCCCCGGCTTGACGCCGTCGAGCTCCACAACCTCGCACGGTGCGCTCGCCGTCGAGCCGGAGTGCGCGGCGCGGGCCATGGCGAGCTTGCCGCTGCCGGGCTCGCCCTCGACCACGGTCCACTTCCGGTCGCGCGCGAAGCGGCCGACCGAGTGACAGGCCCGCACCCACAACGCACCCGTGCCGACGATGCCGGGCAGCACGGGCTGGCGCGTGTCGATGCGCGCGGACACGACCTCCGGCTCCTGCAGCAGCCGGGCCCGCACGACGCCGCCGGCCGGGCCGACGTCGCTCGAGACCGGCGTGTACGACAGCCGCGCGCGGGCGCCGCTGGGCAGGTCCATCGACAGCGAGCGGTCCGACTGCGAGCTCAGCGCCTCGACGGCCCGGGCCAGCAGCGCGGCCTGGTCCTCGGGCACGAGCAGCTGGCGGGCGTGGTCGTTGAGCATCACGAGGTCGTTGTTGACCGCGAGCACGATCCCCTGCCCGCGCCGGCACGCCCGCAGGTAGGCCGAGAACAGGCTCAGCTCGCGCAGGCCGACCTGGTTGGTCAGCTCGGTCTCGATGTCGTGCGCGGTCGCCTTGGCCAGCGCCAGCAGCAGCGGGCCGGCGTCCTTCTTCCAGCAGGTGAGGTCCAGCAGGCCGAGGACCTGGCCCGAGATCGGGTGGCGGATGGGCACGCCCGCGCACGCCAGCGTGTCCAGGTTCTCCGCGTAGTGCTCGTGACCGAAGACAGCGGTCGGCTGCCGGCCTTCGAGCGCCGTGCCGATCCCGTTCGTGCCGACGAACTCCTCGGCGTAGCTGAACCCGCGCGCGAGCTGCACCCCGTCGAGGTAGCGCTCGAGCGCGCGGTCCTCCGTCCGGCGGTCCAGCACCAGCGCCTGGTCGTCGGTGAGCACCACACTCACCGCGAGGTCGCTCAGCTTGTCCTCCAGGGCGTCGAGCACCGCGCCCGCGCTCTGCAGCAGCGGCGTCTCGAGGTCGGGATCCGCCACGTACGGAGTTCTCACGTGGTCGGCGGCCACCCGGTGCGTCCGGGACCGCCACCACGAAGCGAGAATCGTCTTGCGGACGCTTTCCGCGTCGACCTCCTCCGTGGACAAGAACTGCTCCCTGGCGTTCGCCAGCCTGTCCGGCGACGAAATGGAGGCGCCTGCGTCGGTCAAAGCCTCACCTCCCGGCAGTAGGGCGTCGTGCGCCCCGGCCAGGCACACGACGTCGTGTGCCAGTCACCATAACCGCAGCGTCGACCACTGCCTGTCTCATATTGAGACCACCATCACAGGGTACTCGCGGTGTCATTCCCTGCATCCGGACGGCGACGTGCGAGCTGCATCCGGTGCCCGGCGGCCAGGCGGCCGGGGACCGGATCACCACCCGCGAGCGGCGCGAACCAAGCCGAGCCAGGAACTGCCGACGAGGCGATCAGGTGGAGGTACACGGCGTGAGTCGACAAAGTCTGAGCAAGGCGCACAAGAAGATCACGGAACTGTCGTGGGAACCGACCTTCGCGACCCCCGCGAAGCGATTCGGGACCGACTACAAGTTCGACAAGGCCCCCAAGAAGGACCCGCTCAAGCAGATCCTCCGATCCTACTTCCCGATGGAGGAGGAAAAGGACAACCGCGTGTTCGGCGCCATGGACGGCGCCATCCGCGGCAACATGTTCCGCCAGGTCCAGGAACGCTGGATGGAGTGGCAGAAGCTGTTCCTGTCCATCATCCCGTTCCCGGAGATCTCGGCCGCCCGCGCGATGCCGATGGCGATCGACGCGGTGCCGAACCCCGAGGTGCACAACGGCCTCGCGGTGCAGATGATCGACGAGGTTCGCCACTCGACGATCCAGATGAACCTCAAGCGCCTCTACATGAACCACTACATCGACCCCGCCGGGTTCGACATCACGGAGAAGGCGTTCTCGAACAACTACGCCGGCACGATCGGCCGGCAGTTCGGCGAGGGCTTCATCACCGGTGACGCGATCACCGCGGCCAACATCTACCTCACGGTGGTGGCCGAGACCGCGTTCACGAACACCCTGTTCGTCGCCATGCCCTCGGAGGCGGCGGCCAACGGCGACTACCTGCTGCCCACGGTGTTCCACTCCGTGCAGTCCGACGAGTCCCGCCACATCAGCAACGGCTACTCCATCCTGCTGATGGCGCTGGCGGACGAGGACAACCGGCAGCTGCTCGAGCGCGACCTGCGGTACGCGTGGTGGAACAACCACTGCGTGGTCGACGCGGCCATCGGCACCTTCATCGAGTACGGCACGAAGGACCGCCGCAAGGACCGCGACAGCTACGCGGAGATGTGGCGCCGGTGGATCTACGACGACTACTACCGCAGCTACCTCATCCCGCTCGAGAAGTACGGGCTGAAGATCCCCCACGACCTCGTCGAAGAGGCGTGGAACCGGATCATCAACAAGCACTACGTGCACCGCGTGGCGCAGTTCTTCGCCACCGGCTGGCCGGTGAACTACTGGCGCATCGACCCGATGACCGACACCGACTTCGAGTGGTTCGAGTCGAAGTACCCGGGCTGGTACAACCAGTTCGGCAAGTGGTGGGAGGCGTACAACCGCCTGCGCTACCCGGGCAAGAACAAGCCGATCGCGTTCGAGAACGTGGGCTACGAGTACCCGCACCGCTGCTGGACCTGCATGGTGCCGTGCCTCATCCGCGAGGACATGGTGACCGAGAAGGTCGACAACCAGTGGCGCACCTACTGCTCGGATACCTGCGCCTGGACCGACACCACGGCGTTCCGCGGCGAGTACGAAGGCCGCGAGACCCCGAACATGGGCCGGCTCACCGGCAAGCGCGAGTGGGAGACGCTCTACGACGGCATGGACCTCGCCGACATCATCTCCGACCTCGGCTACGTCCGCGACGACGGGAAGACCCTCATCCCGCAGCCGCACCTCGACCTCGACGACCCGAAGAAGCTGTGGACCCTGAACGACGTCCGCGGGATCACCTTCGGCAGCCCGAACATCGCGCTCAACAAGATGTCGGACGCCGAGCGCGAGGCGCACATCGCCGCGTACAAGGCGAACCCGAACGTCACGGTGGCCTGAGGCCGCACCCCGAAACGGTCCCCGCCGGGGTTCCCGGGTTCGAGTCCCGGGTGCCCCGGTGGGTACCCCCATCCCCAGGAGCGGCGTCCATGGGCGACAAGCACAAGATCCGGTTCGAACCGGTCGGCATCGACATCGAGGCCGACGAGGACGAGACCATCCTCGATGCGGCCTTCCGGCAGGGCGTCATGCTCATGCACGGCTGCAAGGAGGGGCAGTGCTCGGCGTGCAAGTCCTTCTTGCTCGAGGGTGACCTGCAGATGGACCGGTACTCCACGTTCGCGTTGGCCGACTACGAAAGCGAGGAAGGGTTCGTGCTGCTCTGCCGAGGGCACGCGTACTCCGACGTCGAGATCGAGCTGACCAACTACGACGAGGACATGATCCGGTCCGGCCTGCCGGTCGTCACGGCGGGAACCACGGTGGAGTCGATCACCGACCTGACCCACGACATCTCGCTCGTCCGCCTCAAGGTGGACGAGGACGCGGGCATCCGGTTCCACCCCGGACAGTACGTGGACATCAGGATCCCGGGCACGGACGAGCACCGCTCGTTCTCCATGGCCAACGTCACGGTGGCCGACGGGATCCTCGAGTTCATCATCAAGCGCTACCCCGGTGGCAAGTTCTCCGGGCTGCTCGAAGGCCCCCTCTCCGCCGGCGACCCGCTGGAGGTGACCGGGCCGTACGGCACGTTCACGCTGCGGGTCAGCTCCGACCGGCGGCTGGTCTTCGTCGGCGGCGGGGCCGGGATGTCCCCGATTCTGGCACTGCTGCGGCAAATGGCGGAAAGCGGCAACGAGCGGGAGGTCGTGTACTACTACGGCGCCCGCACCGAGCGGGACCTCTTCCACCTCGACGAGATGGCGGAGCTCGCCCGGCAGCTGCCTAAGTTCCGGTTCGTGCCGTGTCTGTCCGACACCGCTCCCGAAGGCTGGCCGGGTGACGGCGAAGGCGAAACCGGGCTCGTGACCCAGGTGCTCGAACGGCGAGAGGACAACCTCGCCGAATGCGACGTGTACCTGTGCGGCCCGCCGCCGATGATCGACGCGGCCCTGCCCCTGCTGGAAAGCCTGGGCGTGCCGTCAGATCAGGTCTTCTACGACAAGTTCACGATCACGGCCGCGGCGGAGGACTGACCACCGCCGGCCGATCCCACCCGAAGCAGGCCACACACACAGAGAGGTGTGCTCATGGTCAGTACGGAAAAGCCCCAGCAGAGCTTCCCGAAGCCGGAGTTCACGGGCGCCGAAGCCGGGCTGCTGGACTTCCCGAGCTCGAAGAGCCGAAGCTACAACTACTTCAAGCCGCGCAAGCTGCGCGCGACGATGTACGAGGACGTGACCTTCGACGTCCAGCCCGACCCCGACCGCCACCTCTCGCAGGGCTGGATCTACGGCTTCGCGGACGGCCCCGGCGGCTACCCGAAGGAGTGGACGGAGCTCAAGTCCGGCAACTGGCACCAGTTCCTCGACCCCAACGAGGAGTGGGAACAGACGATCTTCCGGAACAACTCCAACGTCGTCCGGCAGATCCAGCTCAACCTCGAGAACGCGAAGAAGGCCGGCGCCTACCACAACTGGGCGCCGAGCTGGGTCAAGTTCGTGGAGCGGCACCTGGGTGCCTGGATGCACGCCGAGCACGGTCTCGGCATGCACGTGTTCTGCTCCGAGCAGCGGTCCGCTCCCACGAACATGATCAACAACGCGATCGCCGTGAACACCGCGCACAAGCTTCGCTTCGCCCAGGACCTGGCGCTCTACAACCTGGACCTGACCGAGTCGGGCATCGACTTCGACGGTGCGGTGCACCGCTCGGTGTGGCACGAGGACCCGGCGTGGCAGGGCGTGCGGGAGAATGTGGAGCGCCTGACCGCGATCGGCGACTGGGCCGAGTCGCTGTTCGCCGCCAACGTGGTGTTCGAGTCCCTGGTGGGTGTGCTCTTCCGCAGCCACCTGGTGATGCAGGTGGCCGCCCGCAACGGCGACTACGTCACGCCGACGGTCGTCGGTGCCGGCGAGCACGACTACGAGCGGGACCGCGGCTACACCCGCGCCCTGTTCAGCATGCTCACCAATGACGCCGAGCACTCGGCGCACAACAAGCAGGTGCTCACGTCGTGGCTCGAGAAGTGGGTGCCGGTCTCCGTGGCCGCCGCCCGCACGCTGCAGCCGATCTGGTCGCAGCCGCAGGAGAAGGTCGTGACCTTCTCCGAGTCCTGGGACGCGTCGGTGACCAACCTGCGCAGCCTCCTTTCCGACCTCTCCCTCGACGAACCGAAAGGGCTGCTTTCATGACCGCGAGCAGGCAGTTTACCGTCGACCGCACCGCGTCGAACATGTGCGGCGTCACCCTGATGAACAACCAGAACGGCTACGTCGTGGCTGAGGTCATGCGCGGCAAGCCGGGGGTCACGGTGGCGGAGTACCCGTCCATGATCCGCGTGGACGGCACGAACAAGATCGTCTTCAACTGGGACGAGATCTCCGAGGCGATCGGCTTCGACTTCGAGCAGCCGGACTTCGAGGAGATCATGTCGACGCACTACGGCCGCATGGTCCACCTCGACGACGAGACGGTCCTGTTCGCCAACCCGGAGGACGCCGCGGAGTACATCGATTTCGATCTCGAACCGGTCGAGTAGCCCGCGCACGGACACCGGTTCGCGCCGAGGGGGGCCGGGCCGGGACGGAGCACACCCGTCCCGGCCCCGGTCCCCGGGCGCCCTTCCGCGAAAGGACTCCCATGTACCGCAAGGACGGCGAGAGCTACTTCATCGTCGACAGCCACGTGCACTTCTGGGACGGCTCTCCCGCCAACCAGGCCAACCGGTACGGCAAGGGCTTCATCGAGTGCTTCTACGACCACCACCGCACCCTCAGCCCCGCCGAGTGGCTGTGGTCGCTGGAGAAGTTCGGCAAGTACTCCGAGGAGACGCTGATCGACGACCTGTTCACGACGGGCTACGTGGACAAGGCCATCTTCCAGCCGACCTACCTCACCGAGTTCTACGTCAACGGGTTCAACACGACCGAGCAGGACGGGGCCGTCGCGGAGAACAACCCCGGCAAGTTCATCGTCAACGGCGCCTTCGACCCTCGCGACCGCGAGGCCGGGCTGGACAAGCTCGAAGCACTGGCCGAGCGGTGGGACCTCAAGGGCGTGAAGCTGTACACGGCGGAGTGGAAGGGCGAGTCGAAGGGCTGGCAGCTGTCGGACCCGTGGGCCTACCGCTACCTCGAGAAGTGCGAGCAACTGGGGATCCGCAACGTCCACATCCACAAAGGACCGGCGATCGAGAGGAGTGAGCGGGCCTCGGCCGACGTCGCCGACATCGACGACGCGGCCGGCGCGTTCCCGAACCTGAACTTCGTCGTCGAGCACGTGGGCCTGCCCCGGTTCGAGGACTTCTGCTGGATCGCCACGCGGGAGCCCAACGTCTACGCCTGCCTCGCCGTGGCGATGCCGTTCATCCACACGCGGCCGCGCTACTTCGCCCAAGTCGTGGGCGAGCTGTTGTACTGGCTCGGGGAGAACCGCATCACCTTCGCCAGCGACTACGCGATCTGGCAGCCGAAGTGGCTCGTCGAGTCCTTCGTGGACTTCGAGTTCCCGGAGGACATGCAGGGCGACTACGGCACGCTGACCACCGACGCGAAGAAGAAGATCCTCGGCCTCAACGCCGCGCAGCTCTACGGCCTCGAAGTGCCCGCGGAGGTGACCGCCGGGATGGCCGGTGCCCGCGCGGCCACCGGTACGGGTTCGAAGGTCCCGGCATGACCGCGGCGACGGCGGAGACGCTGACCAGCAGGGTGTGGCGCGCCCTGGCCGACGTGGTGGACCCCGAGTTCCACGAGCCGATCACGGACCTGGGGTTCGTGGCCGGTGTCCACGTGCGCCTGCACAACGACCGCGGCCACTCGGTTTCGGTGCGGCTGCGGCTGCCCGCGTACTTCTGCGCGCCCAACTTCGCGTACCTGATGGTGGCCGACGCGCACGACGCGGTGCTGGGCCTGCCGAGCGTCGACACGGTCGACATCGTGCTGGAGGGCCGTCGCGCCGGCGACGAGGTCACCGCCGCCGGTTTCGGCGGCCCGGTGCCCGAACAGGCCGGTGGTGAGCTCGCCGAGCTGCCGCCGGGGTTCCGGCGCGAGGCGCACCTGGCCTGCATGGAGCGGGCCGTGCGCAAGCTGGTGGACGAGGGCTGGCAGGTCGACGCGCAGCAGTCCCCCGAGCGCGAGAGCCTGCTGCGGTTCGCCAAGGGTGTGCGTGTGTCCATCGAGGACACCACGAAGCCGCGGTACTACCGGACCGGCGACGAGGTGCGAGAGGAGGTACCGTCGTGAAAGCGGTGCAGCTGCGCGGTTACGACCGCACCCCCGAGCTCGTCGAGGTGCCCGACGTCCACGTGCGGGGTCCGCTCGACGTGGTGGTGCGGATCGGCGGCGCCGGCGTGTGCCGCACGGATCTGCACATCATCGAGGGCCAGTGGGCGGAGAAGTCGGGCGTCACGCTGCCCTACACGCTCGGCCACGAGAACGCGGGCTGGGTCGCGGAGATCGGCGAGGGTGTCACGTCGGTGTCGGTGGGCGACCCGGTGATCCTGCACCCGCTCGCCACGTGCGGGCTGTGCAAGGCGTGCCGAGCGGGCGACGACGTCCACTGTGTACAGTCGGCGTTCCCCGGCGTCGACCGCGACGGCGGTTACGCGGAATACCTGCGCACCAACGCGCGGGCTGTGGTGAAGCTGGACTCCTCGCTCGAGCCGGCGGCCGTGGCGGCGCTGGCCGACGCGGGGCTCACCGCGTACCACGCCGCCCGCAAGGCGGCGGCCCACCTGCACCCGGGTGAGCGCGTGGTGTCGATCGGCGCGGGCGGGCTCGGCCACATCGGCATCCAGGTGCTGAAGGCGATCAGCCCCGCCGAGCTGATCGTGGTCGACCGGTCTGCCGACGCGCTGCAGCTCGCGGGCGAGCTCGGCGCCGACCACCTCGTGGTGGCCGACGGCTCGGAAGCCCAGGCGGTGCTCGAGCTCACCGGCGGCGAAGGCGCGGAAGCCGTCGTCGACTTCGTGGGCGAGGGCGGCGCGATCGAAGCCGGCGTGAAGATGCTGCGGCGCGCCGGGAACTACTACGTGGTCGGCTACGGCGGGACGCTGGCGGTGCCGACCATCGACATCATCTCCACCGAAATCAACTTCGTCGGCAACCTCGTCGGGTCCTATTCGGATCTCGCCGAGCTCATGGTGCTCGCCGCGCAAGGAAAAGTCGCGCTGCACACCAGCACGTACGCCCTGACCGACTTCGAGAAGGCGCTCGACGATCTGGACCGCGGCCTCGTCCGCGGCCGCGCGATCCTCGTGCCCTGACCGCCGGCAGGTTCAGCCGCGACCACGACCTCCGTACGGAAAGGACAGACATGGCCAAGGACTTGCGGTTCAACGTCGAAGCGCGCCAGCTGCTGGAGTCGGGCGTGAACGCGCTCGCCGACGCGGTGAAGGTGACGCTCGGCCCCAAGGGACGCAACGCCGTGATCGAGAAGCTCACCGGAGCCCCGACGATCACGAACGACGGCGTCACCATCGCCAAGGAGATCCAGCTGCGCAACCCGTTCGCCAACATGGGCGCGCAGCTGGTGAAGGAGGTGGCGATGAAGACCAACGGCGTGGCGGGCGACGGCACGACCACCGCCACCGTGCTGGCGCAGGCGATCGTGCGCGAAGGGCTGCGTGCGGTCGACGAGGGCGCCAACCCGCAGCTGCTGAAGAACGGCATCCAGAAGGCCGTGCAGCGCGTGGTCGAGGTGCTGCAGGCATCGGCGCGCGAGGTGACCGAGGCGGGCGACCTCGCGCACGTCGCGACGCTTTCGGCCAACAACGACCCGGAGATCGGCGACATCATCGCCGAGGCGATGGGCCGCGTCGGGCTCGGCGGCGTGGTCACCGTGGAGGAGTCGCCCGCGTTCGGGCTGCAGGTGAACTTCGCGGACGGCGTGGAGTTCGACAACGGCTACATCTCGCCGTACATGGCCACCGACAAGGACCGCATGGAGACGGTGTTCGAGGACCCGTACATCCTGCTCACCAACGAGAAGATCTCAAAGGTGCAGACGCTGATGCCGGTCCTGGAGCAGGTGACCCGCACGCAGAAGCCGCTGGTGATCATCGCGGAGAACGTGGACGGGCCCGCGCTGGGCATGCTCGTGGCGAACAACGTGCACAACACGTTCAAGTCGGTCGTGGTGCGGGCGCCGGGCTTCGGGCACCGCCGCATCGCGGAGCTGTCCGACCTCGGCGTGTTCACCGGCGGCGAGGTCGTCACCGGCGACGCGGGACAGAGCATCGACGCGGTGCGCCTCGGGCAGCTGGGCCGCTGCCGGCGCATCACCATCACCGAGAGCAGCACCACGCTCGTCGGCGGTGCCGGCAACGAAACCGCGGTGTCCGCGCGGATCGAGCAGATCAAGCGGGAGCTGGAACGCGCCGAGAACGAGCACGACCAGGACAGCCTGCAGGCACGCATCGCGCGGCTCTCGGGCAGCGTCGCGGTGATCCACGTCGGCGCGGCCACCGAGGTCGAGCTGCGGGAGAAGCAGCACCGCGTGGAGGACTCCCTGTCGGCCACGCGCGCCGCGATCGAGGAGGGCATCGTCGCCGGCGGCGGCACCGCCCTGGTCCAGGCCCGCGCCGAAGTCGACAGCCTCGACCTCACCGGCGACGCCGCCGTGGGCCGCGATATCGTCCGGCGTGCACTGGTCGAGCCCCTGCGCTGGATCGCCATCAACGCCGGCTACGACGGCGACGAGGTGCTGGAAGCCGTCGGCTCCTCCGCCCCGGGGCACGGCTTCAACGCCCTCACGGGTGAGTACGGCGACATGTTCGAGGCCGGCGTCATCGATCCCCTCAAGGTGACCCGCTCGGCCCTGCAGAGCGCGGCTTCCATCGCGGCCCTCCTGCTGACCACGGAGACGCTCGTGGTGGAGGAGATCGTCCAGAACCCGGGCGCCATCGTGGCTCCCGGCTTCGGCGACCTCGCCGAGGGCATGGTGCGGCCGTCCAACATCTACTGACCGGCCGGCCGGGCGCTGCTTGCTCGACGGGACCGGGAGCGGAACCGGTTTCGGTCCCGTCGAGCGAGCGGCACGGTGCTGGTGTGGCGTGGCAAGCCGGCTGGTCGAGCGGCAGGGTGCCTCGCCGATCGGCAAGCGCGGTGCGGAACGGGTTCTTGCCGACGACTCCGGCAACGAGCCGCCGGAACCGGCGGGTTGCCCTGACACACCGGCGACCCGTTTGGCAACTTGCCATGTCGAACGGCATCCCGCCACCGGATCCGTCGCGTGCCAGGGGCCATGGGACCAGGCCGCACCCACTGGCAAACCACGACGGCGGATCACCAGTTGCCGGAACGGCGTGACAGCCAGCCACGCCATGGGCAAGCCGCCACGGCAAGCGCAAGGCGCCATGGCAGCAGCAAGGCGCACGGCAAGGGCAAGTCGCCACAGCCATGGCAACCAGCCACCGCCAACGGCAAATCGCCATCGCCATGGCGAGGCGTCGCGCCAACGGCACGGCGCCACGAGTACGGCAAGTCGCCGTGGCAAGACCGAAAACCCACGGCAACCGACCGACGGAACGGCAAGGTGCCACACCCAGTGGCAAGTGGACCGTCCGACCAGCCGGTTGCCAGGGCAACCCGCCACCGCGATGGCAGGTTGCCGGTATCGATGGCAAGTCCGTACCAATGGCAAGTCCGGTACCGATGGCAAGTGAGGCAGCCGTGGCAACGGCAGCCGGGGCGAGGACCCAGCCCCGGCGAACCCGGACTCGGTTCCCGGCGCGGGACGCCCGCCGGGGGCCGCGGCCGGTCGTGAGTACGGGTGGTCGCGGCGCCCGGCTCACGCCCGGTCACGAGGCAGCGTGGCCTCGTGCGCCGTCTGTGCCCCGTTCGGAGGACAGCATGATCTTCATCGTCGTCAAGTTCACCGTCCGGCCCGAGCGGAGCGAGGACTGGCTCGGCCTGGTCGACGACTTCACCCTCGCCACCCGGCGCGAGCCCGGGAACCTGTTCTTCGAGTGGTCGCGCAGCGTCGACGTGCCTCACCAGTTCGTGCTGGTCGAGGCGTTCGCCGACCCCGAAGCCGGCCGCGCGCACGTGAAGTCGCCGCACTTCGCGGAGGCGATGGCGTGGATGCCCGACGTCATCGCCCGTACCCCGGAGATCGTCAGCCTGGACGCCCCCGGCGCCGGCTGGAGCCCGATGGGCGAGCTCCGCATCGACTGACCGCTCCCACCCCAAGGCCGGACGGGTCCGGACCGCCGCGACGGGTCCGGACCTGTCCGGCCGAATCACCGGGAAACCGCCGGGGAAATCGCCCGGCGAATCACCCGAGAAATCCCCGGAAGACCGGCCGGCGAATCACCCGAGCAAATCCCCCGGGCATCCCGTCAGCGCTTTCTGCCCCGCCGGTGCCGCGTCGCGCGGGTGAGGATCCACGCCAGCGAGACGACCATCCCGCCCACCGCGAGGCCCCAGGCGGTGACGTCCACGGCGGGCACCCACGTGACCTCCGAGCCGCGGATGACGAACGCTCCCGTGGGGCGGGCGAAGAGCCCGAAGCCCACGCCTTCCTTGTCCTGCGCCTCCTGCCCACCGCCCCCGCCGCCGGTCACCATGGCGGCCGGGATGACAACGATGCCATCCTTCTCGACCGGGTCGCCGTAGACGCGTTGCGCCGTGTACAGCTCCGCTGTGGACGCGGTGATGTCCTTGAGTCCCATGTGGTCTCTCCTTCTTCGAGTCGCTGCCTGTCACGATCCTCGTCGATTACAACGTCCGGGTGAAGTCCCTGGCCACGACGGCTCACGTTGTTAGCGTGGACGCCGCTGACTCGACGGACGGTGGGGACATGACAGCATCCGTGCAGGAGCAGACCAGCACACCACGAAGAACGACCGAGGGGGTGAAATCGTTGTCCCGCAAGGAAGAGCCGGGTTTGGCGTGGAGCATCGCGCTCACGACGGCGCTGGGCTTCGCGTGGGCGGCCGAGGTGGGGGTCGGTGTCGGAGTGAGCATCGGGAACCTCGTCACGGGGAACACGCGCAAGCCGCTCCCCCGCTGAAAAACCGCGAATAGACCACTGAACCTCTTTCGCCGCAACGGAAATCGGATCCAGCCGAGGAGCGGCACATGCTCATCGTCGCCGGGCACCTCGTCGTCGACCCCGGCCGGCGCGAGCCCTATCTGGCGGGCTGCGTGAGCGTGGTCGAGCAGGCCCGCGACGCGCCCGGCTGCCTCGGCTTCTCCCTCACCGCGGACCTGGTGGACCCCGGCCGCATCGTCGTCTACGAGCGCTGGGAGTCGCGCGCGGCCGTCGAGGCGTTCCGGGGCAGCGGCGCCGGCGACGAGCAGAACGCCGAGATCCTCGCCGCCGAGGTGGCCGAGTACGACGTCGCCGGCGTGCGCCCGCTGACCTGACCGGGCACCTAGGACCAGATCGTCACGTACACCGGCGGCCGGAACCGCGAAGGCGGCACGCCGCTGCCCGGCGCGCGCATCACGTGCATCGCCGCCGGCGTCGTCAGGAAGTGCCGCAGCGAGTTAGCGGCACCCGTGCGGCGGTCGGTCGGCAGCGTCGTCACGTACCAGCACGTCGACATGGGCGTGTGGCGCGTCGGCACCACGGCGAGCTCGTGGCGGCGCAGCTGCGGCGCCACGAGGTGCTCCAGCGCCACCGACACCCCGCCCCCGCTGGCGGCCGCCGACCACGCGGCCGTCTGGTTCGGGAAGACCTGGATCGCGTCGTCGGGCACGCCGAGGCGGGCCAGCAGCCGGCCGGTGTCGCTGCCCGGGTCTGCGCCGGCCGGGTCGAGCAGCCACGGCCAGTGGGCCGGGCTGCCCTGGTGGCGGCAGTGCGGCGAGCCGACCACGACGAGTGACGCGCGGAAGATCGGCGTGCAGTCGAGGTCACCGGCGTCGCCGGTCACGTCGGGGCCCAACGCCACGTCGGCCAGCCGGTTGGTGATGAGCACCGGCAGCTCGGCCGTGCGCGCGAGCCCGGACGACGCGTCGATGGCGTTGCCGGATCTTCGCGTGAACGCCTCCAGTAGCGGGTTGGCCACGAACTCCGCGATCTCGCTGGTCACCGCCAGCTGCAAGCGCGCCGCGACGCCGTTGGCCTGGCGCACGGCGGCGTCGGCCTCCGCACCGAGGGCCACCATCTGCGACGCGATGGGCAGCAGCCGGCTGCCGCCCGCGGTCAGCGTCATGCCGCCGGAACGCTTGATGAGCAGCTTGTCGCCGTGGTGCTGGCGCAGCGCGGCCAGCGCCTGCGACACCGCGGGTTCGCTCACGCCGAGCGCCTTCGCGGCGTCGGTGACCGACCCCAGCCTTGCCACCAGGACGAACGCGTTGAGCTGGCCCAGTGTCATGGTCAAATACTCTCGGTAACCCCGGATCCTGGACAATACTCCTTAAGCAAAGGGTTAATCCAGCGCCGGACAACCGCGCGCGCGGTGTTGACTCGCCCCATGGACGACGAAGCGCTGCAAGTCCTGCGCGAGGTCTGGCGTGCCCACGGCCAGGACGCCGACGAGCTGGAAGCGGCCTGCGGGCCCCAGCGCTCGTGCAAGAGCATGTCGGCCGTGGGGTTCGACGGGCTCGCCGAGAACGGCGACCTGCACACGGCGTGGCACGACCAGCTCGCCCGCGAGGGGAAGCTGAAGCCCGGCACGAGCACGGTGCGTGACCTCGTGCTCGGCGCGGACGAGCAGTCGTAGCGGGATGGCCGACCCGGACACCGTCGCGGGGCTCACCGCCGCCCTGCGTGACGGCGCGTACCTCGCCGACCGCGGCCTCGCCACCGCACTGCTGGTCGGGCTGCGGCTGCACCGGCCCGTGCTGCTCGAAGGCGAGGTCGGCGTCGGCAAGACCGAGGTCGCCAAGACGCTCGCCGCCGTGCTCGGCCGCCGCCTCATCCGGCTGCAGTGCTACGAGGGCATCGACACCGCCCAGGCCCTCTACGAATGGGACTACGCCCGCCAGCTGCTGCGCATCCGCGCGCTGCAGGACCACCAGGCCGAGTCCGGCGAGGTGGTCGAGCAGCTGTTCGGTCCCGAGTTCCTCGTCGAACGGCCGCTGCTGGCCGCCGTCCGCGCGGGCGCCGGCGCCGTGCTGCTCGTGGACGAGATCGACCGCGCCGACGACGAGTTCGAGGCCTTCCTGCTCGAGCTGCTGTCGGACTTCCAGGTCACCGTGCCCGAGATCGGCACCATCGTGGCGCCCAGCCCGCCGCTCGTGGTCCTGACCTCCAACCGCACCCGCGAGCTGCACGACGCGCTCAAACGCCGCTGCCTCTACCACTGGCTCGGCTACCCTGCCGCGGACCGCGAGCTGGAGATCGTGCTCGTGCGCGAACCCGGCGTCGAAGAGACCCTGGCCCGTCAGGTCGTGGCCGCCGTGCGCCGGCTGCGGGAGCTGGACCTCGCCAAGCCGCCCGGGGTCGCGGAGACCATCGACTGGGCTCGCATGCTGCGGTTCCTCGGCGAGCGCACGCTCGACGAACGCTCCGCCGGCGACACGCTCGGCGCCATCGTGAAAGACCGCGACGACCTCGACGTGGTGCGGGCGCACCTCGCGGAACTCGCCTCCGGTGGCTGAGCTCACCCGCGTGCTGGTGGGTTTCGCGCGGGCCCTGCGCGAAGCCGGGCTGCCCGTGGGTTCCGGCGACGCGCTCGGCTGCTGCCGCGCGATGACGGTCCTCGACACCACCGACCTCGCCGACCTCTACTGGGGCGGCCGCACCACGCTGCTGAAGCGCCACGAAGACCTTCCCCGCTACGACGAGACGTTCCGCCGCTACTTCCTCGGCGCGGGCGAGTCGCCGGCGGCGGTGCTCACGATCCTCGCCGAGTCGGGCGTCGACGCCACGCTGGCGCTGCCCGAACCCGAACGCACCGGAGAAGAACACGAGACCGACACCCTCCTCGGGCTCACCGCGTCCGATGTGGACAGTCTGAAACGCAAGTCCTTCGGCACCTGCACGCCTGAAGAGCTCGCCGCGATCCGCCGCATCATGGCGCGCCTGCGCCTCACCCCGCCGAGCCGGCGGACGCGCCGCACCCGGCCCGCCCGCAAGGGCCACGAACCGGACTTGCGCCGCACGGTCCGCGACTCGCTGCGGACGTTCGGCGAGCCCCGCGCGCTGCGGTGGCGCGAACGCCGCGTGCGGCTGCGGCCGCTGATCCTCGTCCTCGACGTCTCCGGCTCCATGGCCGGCTACTCCCGCACGCTCCTGCAGTTCGCCTACTCCGCACGCCGCGCCGCGGCGAAGGTCGAGGTGTTCTGCTTCGGCACCCGCCTCACGCGGATCACCGACCAGCTCGGCACCCGCGACGCCGACGAGGCCCTGGCGCGAGCGGCCGAGGCCGTGGTCGACTGGGAGGGCGGCACCCGCATCGGCGCCGCGCTCGACGAGTTCGTGCGCACCTTCGGCCGGCGCGGCCGCTGCCGCGGCGGCGTGGTCGTGATCTGCTCCGACGGGTTCGACCGCGGTGACCCGGAGGTGCTGGCGAAGGCGGTGGAGCGGCTTTCCCGGCTGTGCCACCGGCTGGTGTGGACGAACCCGCACGGCGGTGCGCTCGGCGCGGCGCCGCTCGGGATGAGGATCGCCGCGCCGTACGTGGACCTGCTGGTGGCCGGCCACGACCTGCGCAGCCTGGAGGAGCTCGCGGCAGCGCTGCCACGGGCTCGGTGAGGAGCACCGGCGATGCGGTGGAGCGTGGGGATCGAAGCGGACGGCGACCGCGTGTTCACGCGCGAGGAGATCGTGAGCCTGGCCGACGCGGTCGCGGCGTCGGGCGGGATCGCCAGCGGGATCGGCACCATGAGCTACGGCGCACGCCTGCTCGTCGAGGCGCCCGACCGCGAGAAGGCGATCACGCTCGCCACGGCCGAGTTCCGCCGCGCGGCGAAGGAGGCCGGGCTGCCGTCGTTGCCGGTCGGGCGGGTCGAGGCCGTGGGCGAAGACGAGTGATCCGCCTCGGCCCGGCTTCCGGGTACCCGTTCGAGGGCCCCCGCCTGCTCGGCGGGTGGGCGCCGCCCGCCGTCGCCGCGGTGTACGCCGTGCTCTACCGCCCCGAACCCGAAGCCCGGCCCGATCGGTACGCCGTGATCTACGTCGGCCACACCGGCGACCTGTCCCGGGCGGACCTGCCGTTCCGCCACCCGCGCGCGCAGTGCTGGATCGCGCGCGCGGGTTCCCGGTGGAAGGTCCACATCTGCACCTACGAGGTCCCCGGCGGCCTGCCCGCGCACCGCGAGCAGATCGTCCGCGAGCTCACCGCCGTCTACCACCCGCGCTGCAACGAAACGCAGTTCGACCACAGCTGGGCCGAGGAGTGGATCGGCCACGAACGCTGAGGCGCCCCTCTCATCCTCCACGGATGAGGCCGGGCCGCTCGGTCGGCGGCGACGATGCTCCCGGACACGACCGGAGCCCGCGCGGCGCCGTGACGGAGCTGGAGGCAGGGATGACATCGACATCCACCGAGCCGCCGCTGGCCGACGTCCTCGTGATCTTCGGGATCACCGGCGACCTGGCGAAGGTGATGACCTTCCGTTCGCTCTACCGCCTCGAGGCCCGCGGCCTGCTCACCTGTCCCGTCGTCGGGGTGGCCGCCGACGACTGGACACTCGATCAGCTCGTCGAACGGGCGCGGTCGTCGATCGAAGCGACCGGAGACCTCGACAAGGCGGTCTTCGACCGGTTCGCCGCCAGGCTGTCCTACGTCAGCGGCGACTTCACCGATCCGGCCACCTACGACCGGATCGGAGCCGCCGTCCACGGCGCCGCGACACCGGTGTTCTACCTGGAGATCCCGCCGTTCCTGTTCGCCCGCGTGGTCAAGGGGCTGTCCGAGGCCGGGCTGACCACCGGCGCCCGGCTCGTCATCGAGAAGCCGTTCGGCCACGACCAGCAGTCCGCGCGTGCGCTCGCCGACGAGCTGCACCAGTTCGTCGACGAGGCGCAGCTGTTCCGGGTCGACCACTACCTGGGAAAAATGGGGCTGCAGGAGATCCTCCACCTGCGTTTCGCCAACGCCGTGCTCGAGCCGCTGTGGAGCCGAAACTACCTCGAGTGCGTGGAGATCACGATGGCGGAGAGCTTCGGCGTCGAGGACCGCGGTCACTTCTACGACCCGGTCGGCGCGTTGCGCGACGTCGTCGTCAACCACCTGATGCAGGTGGTCGCGGCCGCCGCGATGGAGCCGCCGTCACGGGGCGACCCGGTGACGCTCAAGGAGTCGCAGGTCGGTCTGTTCCGCGCGGTGGTGGAAGCGAATCCGGCCCACTACGTACGCGGGCAGTACCGCGGCTACCTCGACATCGACGGCGTTCCGCGCGACTCGGCCACCGAGACGTTCGCGGCGCTGGGCCGGCGTGCCGTTCTTCATCCGGACCGGCAAGCGGCTGCCGGTGACGCAGACCGAGCTGCGGCTGGTGTTCAAGCGCCCGCCCAAGCTGGGGTTCGGGCTGATCGGCCACGCGGCGCAGCCGAACCAGCTCGTCCTGAGGCTCGACCCGTCGACCGGGGTCCGGATCCAGGTCGACGCGTTCCGCGCCGACGTGGCCCGCATCGCGCCGATCGAGCTCGACATGGAGTTCGCGGACGAGGGCGGCGAAGGTCCGACACCGTACGAGGTTCTGCTCCACGCGGCCATGATCGGGAACAGCACCCGGTACTCCCGCCAGGACGGCGTCGAGGAGACCTGGCGGGTCATGCAGCCGCTGCTCGACGCCCCGCCGCCGGTGCAGGCCTACGAACCCGGAACCTGGGGGCCGGCCGCGGCCCAGGAGATCACGGCCGGGTTCGGCGGCTGGCGCACGCCCTGGACCTCCCGCTGACCGGGCCCGGCCGAGCCGCGCCGGTGGCCGGCCGCCGGCGCGGAGTGGTTCCGAGCCGTCCTCGTCGTCAACGGCCGGCCGGCGTCGCGGCGTCGCCCCGGTCGAGAGAGATGTGCGGAACGTCCGCGTCGTCGTCTTCCCACACGACGCGGTGCGGTTTCGTGGACCACTCGACGATCGCGGCGTGGTCGCGCTCGAAGTAGTCCCACGCCCACGACATGAAGGCGTCGACCTTGCTGTGCACCCCGCTCAGCAGCATCGCGTGGACGCCGAGCCAGGCGGCGAACGCGAGGGGCCCGTCGACCTGGTGGCGGTGCTTGCCGACCTCGGCGACGGCGGCGTTGCGGCCGATCATGGCCATGATGCCCTTGTCCTTGTACTGAAACGGTTTCGCGGGCTGTCCGGCTCGCCGGCGCAGGATGTTGCCGGCGGCCCATTCGCCGGACTGCTGGGCCACCGAGCCCAGTTGCGGCAGCGTCCCGTGATGCCGCGCCGGGATGTTGGCCGCGTCTCCGATCGCATACACGTCCGGGTGTCCGGCGACCGTTAGGTCGGGCAGCACGTCGACCCGCCCGCCACGGCCGGTCCCGAGCTCGGCGGCGGCCTGCACGACAGGCGCCGCCGACTCGCCGCCGCCCCAGATGACGGTGCGGGTGCGGATCGTGGTGCCGTCGTCGAGCTCCACCCGGTCGGCGTGCACCGCCGCGACTCCCGTGTCCAGCCGGGGCTCGGCGCCGCGCTCGGTGAGGCGCTTGTGGGCGTACTGGTGCGACCGGTGGGAGAAGGCGCCGAGCAGCCTGCTGCCGCGGTCGACCAGGAAGATCCGTGGCGAGGGCGGGATCCGCTCCTGGGCCGCGAGGGCGGTCATCAGCTCGGTGAGCGCGCCGGTGATCTCGACGCCGGTCGGGCCGCCGCCCACGACGACGATGTCGAGAGCGTCGTCGCCGAGCCGTTTTTCCGAGACCTCCCGCACCAGGTCCTGTACGTGCAGCCGGAGTCGCACGGCGTCGGCCACGGAGTAGAGCGGGAACGCGTGCTCCGCGGCGCCCGGGACACCGAAGTACTCGGGCTGCGCACCCGCCGCGATCACCAGGTGCGATCCGCTGACCTGCTCGCCGCCGGACAGGGTCAGCCCAAGGCCCGCGACGTCGAGCTCCGTGACGCGCGCGGTGCGGACCTCGACCGTCGGGTGGTCGCGGAAGATCACCCGGTGCGGGCGCGCGATGTCTTCCGCGGGCAGCTGTGCGGTCGCGACCTGGTACAGCATTGGCTGGAACTGGTGGTAATCGTTGCGGTCCACCAGCGTCACGCCGATGCCCTCGTCGCCGAGCTTCCGGGCACACGCGACGCCCGCCAGTCCGCCGCCCAGCACCACGACGTTCCGGTCCCCGGCTCGCCGCGCGGTCACAGCGACAGCTCCGCCATGAAGTCGGACAGGATGATCCGGCTCGCCGCCTGGATCAGGGCGAGGTGCGAGAAGGCCTGGGGGAAGTTGCCGAGGTGCCGCGCCCGGTCGACCTCGAACTCCTCCGCGTACAGCCCCAACGGCGACGAGATCCGCAGCAGGCGCTCCAGCAGGCTGGTCGCCCGGTCCATCTCGCCGACCATGGCGAGCGCGGAGACCAGCCAGAACGAGCAGATCAGGAACGTGCCTTCCTTTCCGGACAGCCCGTCGTCGGTCTCGTCGGTCTTGTAGCGCAGGACGTAGCCGTTCTCGGTCAGCTCGTCGGCGATCGCGTCCACCGTCTTGCGCATGCGTTCGTCGGTGCCCGGCAGGAAGCCGAACAACGCGGCGAGCAGCGTCGAGGCGTCGAGCGCGTCGGTGTCGTAGTGCTGCCGGAACACGCCCCGTTCGCTCACGCCGTTCTCGAGGATGTCCGCGCGGATCTCGTCGGCCGTTTTGCGCCACTGGCTCGCGAGCTCGTCGTCGTCGCGGATGTTCGCGAGCTTGGCGGCCCGGTCGAGCGCCACCCAGCCCATCAGCTTCGACGACACGTAGTGCTGCGGCTTGCCGCGCGCCTCCCAGATGCCCTGGTCCGGATCGCGCCACACCGCGGTCGCGGCCGCGGCCTGCGACTGGACGAGTGGCCAGAGCCGGCGCGGCAGGTGCTTGCTCCTGGCGGTGTGCAGCAGCAGCGAGTCGAGCACCGCGCCGAAGACGTCGTTCTGGCGCTGGTCGAACGCGCCGTTGCCGACGCGGACCGGCCGGGCGCCTTCGTAGCCGCCGAGATCGTCGCGAGTGGACTCGGCCAGGTCGCGGCGGCCGTCGATGCCGTACATGATCTGCAGGCCGCCGTCGGCGTTCGGTTCGAGGTCGCCGACGAACTGCATGAAGTCGCCGGCTTCCCAGTCGAGGTTCAGGTAGTGCAGCGCCTGGAGCGTGAAGGTGGTGTCGCGGATCCAGGTGTAGCGGTAGTCCCAGTTGCGCTCGCCGCCCGGCGCCTCGGGCAACGACGTGGTCAGCGCCGCGACCGTCGCGCCGGTCGGCATGTAGGTCAGGCCTTTGATGGTGAGCGCCGAACGCTCGAGGGAAGGGCGCAGCGGGTGGTCCGGGATGCGGGCCCGGGAGAGCCAGCTGCGCCAGAACTGGACGGTCGCGTCGATCCGGGCTTGCGCCTCCGCGAAATCGGCCGGCGAGGACAGCCTCTCGGCCCACGACAGCGCGCAGAACGCCTTCTCGCCCTTGGTGAGCACGTGCCGGGCCCGCGCGGTGCCGCCCTCGATGCCGATGAGCATGTCGGTGCTCAGCCGGAAGGTCTGGCCGGCGCCGCTCGCGTCGGCGTGGTGGTCGTTACCGTCCATGGTCCAGACGGCCGGCTCCCGCCCGTAGTCGAACGCCGGCTCGCAGACCAGCTCGACCTCCAGTGCGCCTTCGAGGCACTCGACGGTGCGCACGAGCAGGTGGTCGGCGTCGTTGTCGGCGGGCGGCCGGGTGTGGGGCGTGACCGTGTCGTGGCCGCGCCGCGGGCCCATCGTCAGAGCGTCGTGGACCAGCAGCCAGCCGCGTGGCGTGTGCCAGGTGGTGGTCATGACGTTGGTGCCCGGCACGTAGGCGCGCGAGGTCGGCACGTTGATCCCGTAGGGACCGAACCGGAAGGATCCGGCTCCGCGGTCGAGCAGGTTGCCGAAGCTGCTCGGGGCGTCGAACGCGGGCAGGCACAGCCAGTCGACGGACCCGTCGGGCGCCACCAGGGCACCGGTGTGGCAGTCGGACAGGAACGCGTAGTCGGCGATCCGCGGAAAGGGCGAGGTCGTGGCGTTCACGGGAGCTCCTTCACAATCGTGACGCGCGAAGTCGCGGGCCTGCTTCGACGATCGATGGACCGGGCGGCGCGGCAATCACCTTTCGGGGGTGATTGCGGTCCGGCTCAGCCGGCCTCGGTGCCGGCCGCGCGGTCGGCGGCGTCCTCGACACCTTCCTCCGGGAGCAGGCGGCGCTGGTCGAGCACGTAGAGCAGCACGAAGCCGGGCAGCACGATCACCACCGCGACGCCCACAGCGACGAGCAACGCGGTCAAGGTTCCGGTCGGCGCGGCGGCGGCGGAGACGGTGACGCTCTCCGGCAGCAGGTACGGCCACTGGGCCACGCCCCAGCTGAAAATGATGCAGGCCACCGCGACCACGGCGAGCACCCGCGCACCGCGGGCGGCGTCGCG
>NZ_JBFAQX010000018.1:0-164136 GCF_040678995.1 Amycolatopsis sp. NPDC049253
GCCCGGTCGTGATGGCGCACCGCCCGGTAGTTCGCGATCAGGACCATGAACGCCCACGACACCCCGAGCGGCACCAGGATGATGTGGAACCCGAGCGTGAACGCCATCTGCGAACGCGCCCACGGCACGGGGTTCACCGCAGCCATCGTCGCCAGGCCGGTCAACGTCTCGCCCACGATCACCCCTGCCCGCTTGCCCGTGCACCGGCCCCGGCCGCTCGGCGGGTTCGCCGGTTGTGGCGATGCCCCGACCCTGTCGGGTGCCGCACCCGGCGGGCATCACCCCGCGGGGATGACGTCGGCTCCGTACCGAACCGCGGAGGAACGGGGGTCAGGCGGCCGCGTGGCCGGCCGGAAGGTTCGCTTCGCCTCCTCGATGCCCGTAAAGGGTGCCGGCCAGGGTCAGTGCCGCGCGAACCCCACCGCGTCGTGCAGCCGCGAGCGCCGGGTGCCCGAAGCGGGGCGCGCCGGCGGGCGTTCCTCCGTCGGCGGTGTGTAGGTCGCGCCCACCACGATGTCCTCCGCCATCCCGTACAGCAGCGGCAGCGCACCCGCCACGACCCCGCCCGTGCGGTTGATGTGCGAGACGCCCGGCACGATCGCCTCGGCGTGGGTGTTGATGCGCCGCACGGTCTCCGCGCAGTCCTCGAGGTTCGTCGCGATGCGCGCGAGCAGGCCGCCGACCCAGAACAGGTACACCGCGAGGCCCGCGACGAGCAGGGCGATGTCGACGACGGTCAGCACGACCAAGGTGGTGGTCACGACTTCACCTTTCCGAGCACTCGTCCGAGGAACAGGTGGTGCTGCAGGCCTTCGGCGAGCACGGCGTCGACGCGCGTGGCCGTGACGGGGATCAGGTCGGTGTGCTGCGTGTTGTCCGCCGCGCCGTGCAGCGTGTCACGGATGCCCGCGACCCGGCGGTCGATCACCTTCACGTACCGGATGAGCAGGCTCAGCAGAGCCACCACCACGAGGATCACCACGAACCCGGCGGCGATGGCGATCCACCACAACGTCTCGTCCTGTGTGGACATCCCGATCAGCCTCCCAGCCGCTCGCGGCCCCGTCGCAGCCCGGCGACGATGACCTCGGCGTGGTCGATGGTGGTGCGCAGCTCGGCCAGCGGCGCGGTGTTGCGTTCGGCCGCCTTGAGCTCGTCGTCGATGAGCGGCGCCGCCCGGCCGATGGAGCGCGCGAGCACCAGGATCGGCACCACGAGCGCCACCACGACGAGCACGATGACGACCCCGATCGAAAACCCGATGATCCAGCCCGTGGTCACGGTTCGCCTCCTTCGGCGTTCACACCGACTCGCAGAAGTCGCGCACCGGCTTGAGGTTCGCGTTCACCGAGCCCAGCGCGGCGGGCACGGGCGCGGTCTCCTCCGCGATCACGCGCACGCCGCCGAGCACACTGCCGAGCGTGCGGCGGACGTGGCGCAGGTGCAGGATCACGCGGAGCAGGCCGACGGCGGCGAACAGGATGATCAGTGCGCTGATGGCCAGGGTGGCCCATGCGGCGGCAGGCATGGCGGAACTCCTTTCAGCCCAGCAGTTTCGCGACGCTGCCGGCGTACCGGGTCGCGCCGGCGGCCACTTCGCCGATGGTGCGGTCGGTGCGCGCGAGCGCCTCCGGGACGGGTTCGAGCTGCCCCGCGAGGCGCACGCCGCCCACGAGGATGTCGTCGGCCGCGGCGCGGATCCGCTCCACGGCGGCCAGCACGCGGTTGAGCAGGGCGATCACCACGGGCAGCACCACGAACAGCAGCACGGCGTTGCCGATCCACCACAGGACCACGGTTGCCTCCTCAGGCCGGGGTGCTCGGGTAGGGCGCGAAGAACCGGCGGAACACGCGCTTGAGCGCCATGAGCGTCGCCTGCAGGCCGATCGTGAACCCGCGGGCCGGGGCCGCCGCGTGGCGAGCCTCCGCCGTCTCCCCGCGTTCGGCGCGTGCGATGGCCTCCTGCACGTTGAGGGCGAACTGGCGCATCAGCACCGACGAGACGTCGGCGATCATGCCCCGGCCGTACTGCGCGGCGGCGCCGGACACCTGCAGGTCCTGCTCGAAGTCGACGCGGGTGCCCACGTCGGCGCGGGCCAGCGTCGCCGTCACGACCATGGCCGCCTGGCCCCGGCCGCGGGCTTCGGCCCCACTCGCGTCGACCACGAGCCGGCGGGCGTCCTCGTCGCGCGAGGTGATGGCCGCGACGCCGTCGAACTTCAGCGACACCGGTCCCAGGCGGACGCCCACGCGGCCGCGGTAGCGCTCGTCACCGAGCTCCTCGGTCAGCTCGGCGCCGGGCAGGCACGTCGCCACGGCGGGGACGTCGTCGAAGAACCGCCAGACCTTGTCCACGGGCTGCGCGACCTCGAACTGGTTGCGGATCAGCATCGGCTCTCCTTCTTGGTGTACGCGCCGGGGTCACGCAGGAACTCGGCGCGGCAGCCGGCGCAGCAGAAGCTGTACTCGTGGCCCTCGAACACCACCGGGGCGTCGACCTCCACGGTCATGCCGCACACCGGGTCGACGGTCTCCGTCGCGTCCGGCGCGGCAGCGGCACCCGGCTCCGGCGGCCCGGGCGGCACCCCGCGCGCCGCCCGGATCCGCACGAGCTCGGCCAGGATCGCCACGGCGATCTCCCGGTGCGACACATGGCCGAGGTCCAGCCCGGCCGGCACCTGCACGCGGTCCAGCTCGTCGGCGGCCACCCCGCGGTCGGCGAGGTAACCGAGCACACTCGCTCCGCGCCGGCGCGAGCCGACGAGCCCGACGTACGCCGGCCGCGCGGCCAGCGCCTGTTCCACCGACTCCTCGTCGTGGTGGCCCTGCGTCGCGACGACCACGAAGGATCGCTCGGTCACCACGTCCAGCTCCGTGTGCTCGACGAGCCGCGCGTGCCAGCCGAGCGAACCCGCCAGCGCCACCAGTGTGTGCGCCATCGGCGAGTGCCCGACCACCACCAGGTGCGGCACGGGCAGCACGGGTTCGATGTAGACCTGGAGCGCGCCCTCGCTCTGGCACGAGATCGGCACCACCGTCATCCCCTCGGGCACCGCCGCGCCGAACTGCTCCGGTGACCCCAGCAGCAGGAGCCTGGGCGTGCCTTCGACGAGTGCCTGCCGGGCCTCGCGGATCACGGCCGGCTCGGCGCACGCGCCTCCGATCCACCCGCGCAGCTCGCCCTCGCCGGTGATGATCGCGCGGCAGCCCTGCTTGCCCGACGACGGGCCCTGGCGCCACACCACCGTCGCGAGCGCGAACGCCTCGCCGCGGCGGGCCAGCTCACCGGCCTGCGCCAGCACGTCCCAGCCGTCGGTCGAGTCCGTCATGGACATCCCGGGCACCTCACTCGTCCGTCCGCACGGGCGGCGCGCCGGACACGTCGTGGTGCTGCGTCAGGGCTTCCCACACGCGGTCCGGCAGCAACGGCATGTCGATGTTGCGCACACCGGTGTCGTCGAGCGCATCCAGCACCGCGTTCACGAAGGCCGCCGGCCCGCCGACCGCGGCGCACTCCCCCACGCCCTTCGCGCCGATCGGGTGGTGCGGCGACGGCGTGACGACCTCGCTGTGCAGCTCGAACCCCGGTGTCTCCCACGCAGTCGGCAGCAGGTAGTCCATGTAGTTCGAGCCGACACAGTTGCCCTCGGCGTCGAAGGTGATGAACTGCATGTTCGCCATCGCGTAGGCCTCGGTGAGCCCGCCCATGATCTGGCCCTCGACGATCATCGGGTTGATGCGCACGCCGCAGTCGTCCACGGCCACGGTGTTGAGCACGTCCCACACGCCGGTCTCCGGGTCGACCTCGACGGTGACGATGTAGACGGCGAATGGCCAGGTCAGGTTCGGCGGGTCGTAGTAGGCGTGGTTCTCCAGACCGGGCTCCATGCCGTCGGGCATGTTGCCGTAGGCCGCCATCGCGCACTCCTGGATCGTCACGCCGTGCTCGGGCACCCCGCGCACGGAGAACCGGCCGAGCTCCCACTCGATGTCCTCTTCGGACACTTCGAGCAGGTGCGCGGCGAGCTTGCGCGCCTTCGCCCGGATCTTGCGCGAGACCATGGAGATCGCCGCGCCCGCCACCGGTGTGCTGCGCGAGGCGTAGGTGCCCATGCCGAACGGCGCGGTGTCGGTGTCGCCCTCCTCGACCGTGACGTCGTCGGCCGGGATCCCCAGCTCGTGGCTCACGATCTGCGCCCACGTCGTCTCGTGGCCCTGGCCCTGGCTCTTCGCCCCGACCCGCAGCAGCGCCTTGCCGGTCATGTGCACGCGCAGCTCGGCCGAGTCGAACATCTTGATGCCGAGGATGTCGTACTCGCGGCTGTTGCCGGCGCCGAGCGGTTCGGTCATCGTGGAGATCCCGATCCCCAGCCGCCGTCCGCGTTGTCGCGCTTCTTCCTTCTGCCGCAGGAAATCCTCGTAGCCCACGGCTTTCAGCCCCACGTCGAGGCACGCCTCGGGCTGGCCGGAGTCCACGAGGAACCCGAACGGCGTGCGGTGCGGGAAGGCGTCGGCGCGGACGAAGTTGCGCCGCCGGAACTCGGCCGGGTCCAGCCCGAGGTCTTTCGCGGCCTGGTGGACCATGCGTTCCTGGAAGAACATCGCCTCGGTGACGCGGAACGAGCAGCGGTAGGCGACGCCGCCGGGTGCCTTGTTGGTGTAGGTGCCGCGCGCGGTGAGGTGCGCGGCGGGCACGTTGTAGCAGGCGAACGTCGAGTGCAGCAGGCCGATCTTGAACTTGCTGGGCTGGGCGTCGGCGAAGAACGCGCCGTGGTCGGCCTCGGCGTGCATGCGGACGCCGAGGATCTTGCCGTCGGCGCGCAGGGCCATCTCGCCGTCGAGGTACATGTCGCGGGCGAACCCGGTGGAGATCAGGTTGCCGGTCTTGTCCTCGATCCACTTCACGGGCCGCTCCAGCAGGATGGAGCACAGGATCGAGCACACGTAGCCGGGGTACACGGGCACCTTGTTGCCGAAGCCGCCGCCGATGTCCGGCGAGATGATGCGGATCAGGTGCTCGGGCAGCTCGGCGACCATCGCCACGGCGGCGCGGATGATGTGCGGCGCCTGCGTGGTCATGTACACGGTCAGTTTTCCGGTGGCACGGTCGAAGTCGGCCACGGAGCCGCAGCACTCGATCGGCGAGGGGTGCGAACGCGGGTAGTGCAGCCGCAGTTTCGAGACCACGTCGGCCTGCTCGAACGCCGCGTCGGTGCCGGCCTGGTCCCCGACTTCCCAGCGGTAGACCACGTTGTCGGCCTGGCCTGCCTTGTCGTCGCGGATCAGCGGCGCGCCTTCGGCCACTGCCTGGCCGGGGTTCACGATCACGGGCAGCGGTTCGTACTCGACGTCGATGGCCTCGCACGCGTCCTTGGCGATGTAGGGGTCGTCGGCGACGACACACGCGACTTCCTGGCCCTGGAACCGCACCTTGTCGGTGGCGAGCACGGCCTGGGTGTCGTAGGAGAGCGTGGGCATCCACGCGAGGTTGCGGGTCGCGGCCATCTCGCCGGTCAGCACGAGCCGCACCCCCGGGATCTCCCACGCCCGGCTGGTGTCGATCGACTTGATCCGCGCGTGCGCGAGCGGGCTGCGCAGGATCTCCATGTGCAGCAAGCCGGGCAGCACGATGTCGTCGGTGTAGTTCCCGCGCCCGCGGATGAACCGGTTGTCCTCCACGCGCTTCCGGCTGACGCCGAGCCCGCCGATCTTGTTCTCGTCCAACGCCTGCGACACGTCGAGCCTCCTATTCGGACCGCAGCTTGGCTGCGGCCCACAGCACCGACTTCACGATGTTCTGGTACCCCGTGCAGCGGCACAGGTTCCCCGACAGCGCCCAGCGGACGTCCTCTTCGGACGGATCGGGGTTCTCGTCGAGCAGGGCCTTGGCCGAGAGCATCATCCCCGGGGTGCAGAAGCCGCACTGCAGGCCGTGTTCCTCGCGGAAACCCTCCTGCAGCGGGTGCAGCTCGCTCGCCGTGGCGAGCCCCTCGACTGTGGTGACCTCGTGCCCGTCGGCCTGCACCGCGAGCATCGTGCACGACTTCACCGCGCGGCCGTCCACGAGCACGGTGCAGGCGCCGCAGTTGGTGGTGTCGCAGCCCATGTGCGTGCCCGTGAGGCGCAGGCCCTGGCGCAGCAGGTGCGCGAGCAGCAGCCGCGGCTCGCACTCGACCACGCGGCGCTCGCCGTTGACCGTGACGGTGATCCGGCGGATCGGAACGTCGCCGGTGGCTTCTTCGTGGATCTCGTGGACGCTCGTCATGCCGCTTCCTCCCCGGTGCGGTCCAGCGCGCGCACGACGAACGTGCGCACCAGGTGCCGTTTGAACGCGGCCGTGCCGCGGTGGTCGGTCTTCGGGCGCGCCGCCGCGGCGGCCAGGTCCGCGGCCTCCGCCACGCTGCCGGGGGTCAGCGGACCGCCCACGAGCACGTGTTCGGCATCGGTGGCTTCGATCGTCGAACCGCCGACGCCGGTGAGGGCGATCCCGGCGCGGGTGACCGTCCCGGCCTGTGTCTCCACCGCCACGGCGACGCCGACCGTCGCGAAGTCGCCGACCCGGCGCTCCAGCTTGAGGTAACCGCCCGCGGGGGTGCCGCGCGGCGCCGGAATGACGGCCTCCACGGCGATCTCGTCGGGCCCCAGCGCGTTCTGGAACGGGCCGAGCACGAAGTCGCGCGCGGCGATGCGGCGCCGGCCGGCGGGCCCTTCCGCGACGATCGACCCGTCGAGCGCGAGCACCACCGACGCCCAGTCGCCCTGGGGATCGGCGTGGCACAGCGAACCGACGAGCGTGCCGCGGTTGCGCACGATGGGGTCGGCGATCAACGGCGCCGCCGCGGCCATCGTCGGCTGCACGGCCTTGAGCAGCTGCGAGCGTTCGAGATCCGCGTGCCGGCACAGCGCGCCGACGTGGAGGTTGCCCTCGGCGTCGAGCTCGTGGTGGGCGAGGCCGGGGACGTTGTTGATGTCGACCACGAGCGCGGGCGCGGCGAAGCGCAGCTTCATCAGCGGCACCAGGCTCTGCCCGCCCGCGAGGACCTTGGCCTCGTCGCCGCCGGTGTGCAGCAGGTCGAGCGCCTCGGCCAGGGAACGGGGTGCTTCGTAGCGGAACCGGGAGGGGTACACGCGGGCCCCCTCAGCCGTTCTCGGGAGGTTCGGCCACGGCCGTGGGCAGCGTGTCCTCTTCGGGGTCCTGCCGCGGCCGCTGGTGTGGCGGCCACGGCCCGGCGACCGGGCGGCCCGCCACCTTCAGGAAGTCCACGAGGTCGGGCCACGCCCACACAGTCGGACCAGGCCCTTCTTTCGGTGCGTCCTCGACGAGCTCGAACAGCCGGGGGTTGCCGCGGCTGTGCCCGTCGGACTCGATCCGCATGACGCGCACCTGCTTCCGCCGTTGGTCAGCTGCCGTGATGCTCCCCCCGGACCACGGGCAGGACAATCCGCGATTAACCCTTTGCTTAACCCCGCGCCGAGCTGGGCGGAACCGGTCCCTGTACCTCTTACCAATCCGACCAAAAGTAGGCAGACCCCGAGCCCGACGTAACCGTTGCTACGAAAGCTCAAGCCGTGACTGTGGTCGGATTGGTAACAAACGGCGCAGTAGGCCATCGGTTAATCCGGTGTTGCGGCGGCCCCGTGGGGCGGGGACCATCGACCGTCATGCAGGTGCCGGCGCAGTTCGAGTACGAGCGGGCCACGAGCGTCGAGCACGCGCTGGCGCTGCTGGCGAAGTACGGCCCGGAAAGCCGCGTGATCGCGGGCGGGCACAGCCTGATCCCGATGATGAAGCTGCGCCTGGCCCGGCCCGAAGCGCTGGTGGACGTCAACGAGCTCACCGAACTGTCCGGGATCCAGGTCGCCGACGGCGAGCTGCGCATCGGCGCGCTGGTGCGGCACGCGCAGCTGCTCGCCTCGGCCGAGGCCGGCGCGCTGTTCCCGGTCCTGGCCGACGCCGAGCGCGTGATCGCCGACCCGATCGTGCGCAACCGCGGCACGATCGGGGGGTCGCTGTGCCAAGCCGACCCGTCGGAGGACCTGTCGGCCGCGTTCACCGCGGTGCGGGCCGACGCCGTGATCCGCGGTGAGGAGGGCACGCGAATGGTGCCCGTGCGCGAGTTTTTCACCGGCCCCTACAGCACGGTCGTCGGCCCGGCCGAGCTGCTCGTGGAACTGCGGCTGCCGATCCGCGAGGGCAGCGGCAGCGCCTACGCGAAGGTCGGCCGCCGGGCGGGTGACTGGGCGGTGGCGGCCGCCGGGGCCGAGCTCGTGCTCGAAGGCGGCGACGTGGCCGAGGCCGGCATCGGGCTCACCGCCGTCGGCGCGCCGCGGTTCGTCGCGGCCGAGGCCGAGGATTTCCTGCGCGGGGGCGCCGCTTCGGCCGAACGCTTCGAGAAGGCCGGGGTCATCGCGGCCGAGCACTGCTCCCCCGCCGCCGACCAGCGCGGCCCGGTGGACTACAAACGCCACCTCGTCGCCACGCTCACCACCCGGGCGCTGCACCGGGCGGCCGACCGGGCCGGAGGCTGACGGGCGTGGAGATCACGGTGACGGTCAACGGCGAACCCCACCGCCGCACGGTCGAGCCACGCCTGCTGCTCGTCCACCTCCTGCGCGACGACCTCGGGCTCACCGGCACGCACTGGGGTTGCGACACCTCCAACTGCGGCACCTGCGTCGTGTGGCTCGACGACCTGCCGGTGAAGTCGTGCACGGTGCTGGCGGCGATGGCCGACGGCAAGCGGGTCCGCACCGTCGAGGACCTCGGCCACGGCGCCGAGCTCGACCCCGTGCAGCAGGGTTTCGTGGCGTGCCACGGGATCCAGTGCGGGTTCTGCACGCCGGGAATGCTGATGACGGCGCGCTGGCTGCTCGACCACGACCCGGATCCGAGCGAGGACGTGATCCGCGAAGCGATCTCCGGGCAGCTGTGCCGCTGCACCGGTTACGAGAACATCGTCCGCTCGATCCGGTGGGCGGCCGAGCACCCGGATGGGGCAACCCCATGACCTACGGTTCGTTGCCCCGCAAGGAAGACGCGCGCTTCGTGCGCGGGCGCGGCACGTTCGTCGACGACCTCGTGCTGCCCGGGATGCTGCACGGCGCGATCCTGCGCAGCCCGCACGCCCACGCGCGGCTGCTGTCGGTGGACACCAGCGCGGCCGAGGCCCACCCCAAGGTCCGCGCCGTGCTCACCGGGAAAGACCTGGCCGAGCGCGGGATGGCGTGGATGCCGACCCTCTCGCACGACGTGCAGGCCGTGCTGGCCACCGACAAGGTCCGCTTCCAGGGCCAGGAGATCGCGTTCGTCGTGGCCGAAGATCGTTACGCGGCACGAGACGCGCTCGAGCTGATCGACGTCGAGTACGAGCCGCTGCCGGTGGTCGTCGACGCGCCGGCCGCGCTCGCCGCGGGCGCCGCCGTGATCCGCGACGACCTCGGCAAGGCCGACAACCACGTGTTCGACTGGTCCTCCGGCGACGAAGCGGCCACCGAAGCCGCCTTCGCGAAGGCCGAGGTGGTGGCCCGGCAGGACATGCTCTACCCGCGCGTGCACCCGGCGCCGCTGGAAACGTGCGGCGCCGTGGCCGACGTCGACGCGATCACCGGCAAGCTCACGGTGTGGGCCACCGCGCAGGCGCCGCACGCGCACCGGATCCTGTACTCGCGGATCACGGGCCTGCCCGAGCACCGGATCCGCATCGTCGCGCCCGACATCGGCGGCGGCTTCGGCAACAAGGTCGGGATGTACCCGGGATACCTGTGCGCGGTGGTCGGTTCGATGGTCACCGGCCGGCCCGTGAAGTGGACCGAGGACCGGTCGGAAAACCTGATGAGCACGTCGTTCGCCCGCGACTACCACATGCGCGGCGAGATCGCGGCCACGCGCGACGGCCGCCTGCTGGGGCTGCGCGTGCGCGTGCTCGCCGACCACGGCGCGTTCAACGGCACCGCGCAGCCCGCGAAGTTCCCCGCCGGCTTCTTCCACGTGTTCACCGGTTCCTACGACCTGCCGGCCGCGTTCTGCTCGGTCACCGGCGTGTACACCAACAAGGCGCCGGGCGGCGTCGCGTACGCGTGCTCGTTCCGGATCACCGAAGCGGTCTACGTGGTCGAGCGGATGATGGACGTGCTCGCGCGCGAGCTGGGGCTCGACCCGGCGGAGCTGCGCATGCGCAACCTGCTGCGGCCCGAACAGTTCCCGTACACGTGCGCCACCGGCTGGCAGTACGACTCGGGTGACTACCCGCGCGCGCTGACGCTGCTGAAGGAGATCTCGGGCTACGACGAGCTGCGCCGCGAACAGGCCGGGAAGCGCGCCCGCGGCGAGCTGATGGGCCTCGGCCTGAGCTTCTTCACCGAGGCCGTGGGCGCCGGACCGCGCGAGCACATGGACATCCTCGGCTTCGGCATGGCCGACGGCGCCGAATTGCGCGTGCACCCGTCCGGCTCGGCCGTGCTGCGCCTGTCCTGCATGTCGCAGGGCCAGGGTCACGAGACGACGTTCGCGCAGCTCGTGTCGGCCGAGCTCGGCATCCCGCCCGAGGAGGTCGAGGTCGTGCAGGGCGACACCGACCACACGCCGTTCGGCCTCGGCACCTATGGCTCGCGTTCGACGCCGGTGTCGGGCGCGGCCGCCGTGACGGTGGCGCGGAAGGTGCGCGAGCGCGCGCGGCAGGTCGCGTCGGCGATGCTCGAGGTGAGCCCGGACGACCTCGAGTGGGAACGCGGGCGCTGGTTCGTGCGCGGCGTGCCCGGCCGGGGGCACACGATCCGCGAGATCGCGCTGGCCGCCCACTCCGACCTGGCGCTGCCCGAAGGTGTGGAGGGGCAGCTCTACGCCAGCACGGTGTACAGCCCGCCGAACCTGACCTATCCCTTCGGCGCGTACCTGTGCGTGGTCGACGTCGACGCGGACACCGGCCAGGTGCGCGTCCGCCGCTTCGTCGCCGTGGACGACTGCGGAGTGCGGATCAACCCGATGATCGTCGCGGGGCAGGTGCACCGCGGTCTCGCCGACGGCATCGGCATGGCGCTGATGGAGCTCATGGCCTTCGACGCCGACGGCAACCACCTCGGTGGCTCGTTCATGGACTACCTGCTGCCCACGGCGCTGGAGTGCCCGTCGTGGGAGCTCGGCGAGACCGTCACGCCCTCGCCGCACCACCCCATCGGCGCGAAGGGCATCGGCGAGTCCGCGACCGTCGGCTCGCCCGCGGCCGTGGTCAACGCGGTGGTCGACGCGCTGGCCCCGTTCGGGGTGCGCCACGCCGACATGCCGCTGACGCCGGCCGCCGTGTGGCGGGCCATGCGCGGCAAGCCGCTGCGCGCCGACCTGGCGATCTCCTGAGCGGGTTGAACCGGCCCGGCCGCGGTTCCGTGTTCCAGGTGAGGGACGCGGAAAGGAACCGCCATGACGACGACACCGCTCAACGGCCGGGCGCTCGCGCTGTTGCGCGCCATCGCGGCGGGCCGCGCCGAACTCGGCGCCGGCAGCGAACCCGACCTGCGGATCGACGGCCTGCTCTGCTCCGACCAGCCCACCGCGCACGCGCTCACGCACTCCGGGCTCGTCCGGCCGGTACGGGAAGTCGGCCGCGGGCAGTGGGTTCCGGCCGAACTCACCCCGGCCGGGGCACAGGCGCTGGACCTGAACCCCGCCGCCTGAGGACCACCGGCTTCGCCGCCGCCCTCCGCGATCGCGCCGGCCTCAGCCCTCGGTGGCCGGCGAGCGCGGAAACGCGATCACCGCGCCGAGACTGATCAGCGCGACCGCCACCATGTACAGCGACACCGAAAACGACGTGCCGGTCGACGTCTGCAGCGCGGTCGCGATCAGCGGCGCGAACCCGCCGCCCAGCACCGCGCCCACGGCGTAGGCGAAGGAAGCGCCGCTGTAGCGGTAGCGCGGTTCGAACAGCTCCGCGAACAACGCCGACTGCGGCCCGTAGGTCGCGCCCAGGCCGAGGTTCAGCACGACCACCGCGACCCCGAGCAGCCACGGCTGGCGCGTGTCGACCAGCAGGAAGAACGGGATCGACCACACGACGAGCAGTACCGAACCCACGAGGTACACCCGTTTTCGCCCGACGCGGTCCGACCAGATCGCGCCGGCGATGATGCTCACGAGCCACACGGCACTGCCGACGATGATCTCCACCAGCATCGTGGTGCTGCTCAGCTTGAGCACGGAAGTGCCGTAGGACAACAGGTACGCGAAGAACACGTAGCCCAGCGCGGTGTTGGCGATGAAGCTCAGCGCCGCCACGGTCACCTCACGCGGGCGCCGGCGCAGCACGTCGACGATCGGCACGCGGCTGCGTTCCCCGGTCTCCCGCAGCCGCGCGAACACCGGGCTTTCGGCCACCCGCAGCCGGATCACCAGGCCCACGACCACCAGCACGAGGCTGACCAGGAACGGCACGCGCCAGCCCCACGACCGGAAGTCCTCGGGCGACAGCGAGCTCGTCACCGCGAAGAACACCAGCTGCGCGATGATCAGCCCGGCGGGCACGCCGATCTGGGAGAACGAGCCGTAGCGCCCCCGCCGGCCCGCGGGGGCGTGCTCGACGGCCATGAGCGCCGCGCCGCCCCACTCGCCGCCGGCCGAGATGCCCTGCAGCACGCGCAGCACCACCAGCAGCACGGGCGCGAGCACGCCGGCCTGCGCGAACGTGGGCAGTACCCCGACCGCGGCCGTCGCGAGCCCCATCAGGACGAGCGACGCGACCAGCATCGCCTTCCGCCCGACCCGGTCGCCGAAGTGGCCCCACACGATCCCGCCCAGCGGCCGCGCGACGAAGCCCACGCCGAGCGTCGCGAACGCCGCCAGCGTGCCCGTCGCCGGCGAGAGCGAGGGGAAGAACAGCTTGTTGAACACCAGCGCGGTGGCGGTGCTGTAGATGAAGTAGTCGTACCACTCGATCGTCGTGCCGATCGCGCTCGCCACCGCGACGCGGCGCACCTGCTCGCCGCGCACCAGGACCTGCTCAGCCATCCCGTCCTCTCCCCCGTTGATCAACGCGGCGAGCATAGTCCGCGCAGGTCCAGGGGAAACGGCCAATCCTCGCCCGGGTGCCCGCCCGTCCCGTCAGTTCTTCCCGATCCGCACCAGCGAGCCCAGCGAGGCATCCGGCAGGTACGCGCGGGCGAGCGCGACGCCGATCCGCGGCAGGTCGGCCTCCTCGCGGTAGGACAGGTACATCGGCACGTAGCGGGGCTTGAACTTCGTCTTGAACGCGTGCAGCGAGCGGAACCCGTAGTAGGGCTCCATCGCGCCGCCGAAGGAGTCCAGGAGACGTTCGAGCGGCGCGGCGGGCGGGGCCTCCGGCGCGCGGGCGAGCGGGGCGCCGGACAGCGAGACGAACTTCGCGCCCTCGGCGCGGAACGCCTGGCAGGACGAGGCGATGAGGAACTCCACCACGGGCCGGAACCCGTCGCCGCGGCGGCGCATCACGTCGAGCGTCCAGCCGTCGACCCGCCCGTCGCCCCCGTACACGGGCAGCCACGACGTGACGCCCTGGACCACACCGTCCGCGTCCACGGCCAGGCCGACGCGCACACGCGGGTCCAGCGCCTCGTCCACGCCGCCGAGGGTGAAGCCCATCTCGGGCATCCCCTTGTCCCCCACCCACTCCTCGGAGATCGCGCGGACCTGCGCGACGAGCGACCACGGTTCGTCGGCCAGCGTCACCAGGCGAAAGGCGACGCCCTCCTTCACCGCGCGGTTGAGCGCCGAGCGCACGTTCTGCCACGCCTTCCCGCGGAACTCCAGGTCTTCGAGGTCGACGAGGGTGTCCTCGGCGACCTGCACGCGCGCCCAGCCGAGCGAGTCCGTGACGGCGGTCGTCTCCTCGGTGACCGAGAACAGGCACGGCACCAGCCCCGAGGTGTCGCACAGCTCCGCGAACGCCCTGATCGTGCCCGCGGTGTCGGGGCCGATCGGGTCGCCGAGGGCGATGGCCACGCCGGCGTGGCGGCGGTAGGCGAGGTAGGACTCGCCGTCGGGGTCGAAGAAGTGGGAGTTCTCGGGCCAGAGGGTCATCCAGGACAGCGTGCCGCCGCCGTGGCGTTGCAGCAGTTCGGTGGCGCCGTCGACGTCGCGGGAGCCGAGCGCGCGGCGCCGCTTCCTTCGCGAGGGCACGCGGAACGCCCCGCGCGCCGCGATGAGCAGCGTCAGCATGGCGCCCCAGAGCACGGCGTCGGCGATGAGGAACGACGCGTTCTCGATCGTGTAGGCCAGGCCGAAGATCTCCGCGACGACCACGATCACGGCGATCACGACGCCGAGCGCCACGATCAGCGAGGCGAGCCCGACCGCCCACCGCCACGCCGCGCGTTTGCCGCGCCGCAGCCCGTTGATCATCAGCGCGATCACCACGAGCACGATGGCCAGCTCCGGCACCGAGTCGGCCTGGCCCGCCGTGGAGCCGAGCGGGCTGACACCGGGCGCGACGCGCACCACGATCTGCACCGCGCCCGCGATGACGAGGCCGGTAACGGCGAGCAGCCGCCACTCCCGCCGGGTCGGGCGGCCGGTGGAGCGGAGGCGTTTCGGGCCGGCGAGGCGGCGCGCGAGCGGCAGCGTGAGGCCGACGGCGAGCAGGTGTTCCAGATCGGCGAGCGTGCCGATGTAGAGGATGGACACCCCGACGTAGACACACAGCAGCGCACGCAACCGCAGCCGCCACGGCGAGCGGATGGTCGCGCTGACCACCGCGACCGTGGCGAGCGCACCCGCGGAGAACCCGACGTCGGTACGGCCGGCGAGCTGCGTCGCCCATTCCCAGCCGGCGCCGCGCAGCGCGAGCAGGATCAGCGAAGCTCCGAGGGTGGCGGCCAGCTGCGCGCCGACGGCGATCGCGGCGGTCCGGCGCGTGCCCAGCCGCGCCTCGGCCGGGCCGACGAGCAGGGCGAACCCGCCGGCCACGGGAAGGTAGAACAGCGGGGTCAGCGCGAAGAACGGGCCGATGAGGAACGTCCACCAGCGGCCGTCGAGGAGCGAGGGCAGGCCGTAGGACACCTGCGGGAACCACTCGCGCGTCTCGACGGCGCTCCACAGCGTGCCCGTCGCCAGGCCGAGCGCGACCATGGCCACGACGACGGCCGTGGTGAACGGCGCGCGCCGCCACAGCACCAGCGCGATCGACCGTGCGCGGGTGAGGAACTCGGGGGTCTTCGCGTGTTCGGCGGTCGCGGTGTGTTCTGCCATGGTGGCCGGCCCGGTCCGCGGTCTCAGTACGGCGGTGGGGTCGGTGTGGTCGGCTCCGGCGCCCGGCTGCGGGGCCGGCCCAGGGCGAGTGCGACGACGGCCGCCACTACCAGGACCAGCCCGCCGATCAAGAACCCGAGCGCGTAGCCGAACAGGCCCGGCAGGTTCAGGTCGACGCCGAGGCGGGAGTCCACGCCGGGGGTGCCGTCGGCGTTCATCACGACCGCGCGGTAGTCGCCGTCGGTGATCGGCCAGGTCACGTCGGTCGCTCCGGAGGCGACCCAGAACGGCTGGGTGGCCGGCGGGGCCGCCAGCGCCGTGCCGTCGCGGCGCACGGCGTCGAGCGCGAACGGGTCGAGGTCGAAGTTGCGCGCCTGCTCGATCGCGACGCCGGTGAGGTAGCGGTCGACGTCCGCGGCGGGCCCGATGCCGATGAACAGGCCGGACGAGTTGCCGCCCGTCGCGTGGACGCTCACCGACGGCGAGCCCAGCGCGCGGGTGAGCCGGCCGGTGTCGGTGATCTGCGCCGTGTCGGTGACGATCGCCGCGGTCGGGGTCGTCACGTCGTGCTCCCCCGACTTCAGCGACCCGCCGGAGCCGAACACGAGCAGCAGGACGCCGCCCCCGATGGCCAGGCACACGCCGATCACGAGCGCGACCACCGCGATGACGATCACCGCGATCCGCGCGGGACTGCGGCGCGGCGGATAGGTGGCAGTCATCGGCGCCTCCCCGGCTCGAAGACAGGTCCCGGCAGACGAGCCCCGGCCGCACCGGCCCTCGGGTGTCCATTGTGGTCGGTGGGTGACCAGGACGGGCCGCGCGACGGAAACTCACCCGTCGGGCTCGCTGCGCGCCAGTTCCCCGCACGACGCGCCCCCGGGCTTCGTGGGGCACGCCACGGCCCGGCGACCGGGAAGCGTCGTCGCAGCATGAATCGGATGGTAACCCCGCTTTCGGGCACCTCCGGCCGGCTCGGCCGCCGGTACGTCGCGGGTCCGCCGACCGGCCCGGCGGGACCGGGCTCCTCTCGAGCGGCCGCGGACGGGCATCGCGCAAGTCGGCGTCCTTGCCGTCTTCGCGAGGCTCGTTCTGCTGCCGGGGGTGCCGGTGCGTCGATGAGCCGCCCTGAGCCGGATAGGCGCCGCCCGGGAATTCTCTTGCGGTGCACCGATTCGACGGTGCGCCCAGTCCTCGGCCACCCGGGCCTGCTCGGCGCCCGGGCCACGCGATGACGACCCCTGGCATGCGCTGACCGCGCTCTCCCCCACCACGGTGATTGCACCGGGCTTCTCGACGAGCCTCGATGGGGCGCGGCCGCGGTGTTGCTGACGAAGCCTTCCGATGATCGGCTGCCGGCTGTGAAAAGTGCATCCGCAACCGGGTGCGTCAACGCCGGCCGATCGTCGTGCGGCAGCCCTGCGCACGTCCTGCTTGCGCAGCGGGACGGCGAGTGACCTGCGCTTCCGGCCGAGACCCCTTGCGCCGCCCGTGACGAGGGCCGTGGTTGTTTCCTGTCAGCCGTCGGTCTTGTGCAGCTTCAGCAAGCGGCCGGTGACGGGGTTCGCCATCGCCCGCAGGTACGCCCGCGCCACCTCGGCCGCCCGCACGGGTGTGAAACCGGGGAAATACGGCTGGTAGGCCGTGGACTCCGTGAGGACCGTCGGGCTGACGCAGTTGTTGCGCACGCCCCGCGGCAGCTCCGTCGCCGCGGCCTTGACGAACCCTCGACCAGGTGGTTCACCGCGGCGCCGATCGTCGCCGCCGGCGTCACCTCGTCGGTCAGCACCCCCGACACGAGCGTGAACGCCCCCCCGTCCGCGATGCACGGCAGCGCCGCCCGCACCACGTGGACCTGCCCCATCCCCTTCGACGCCAAGGAGCTCGCCCACTGCTCGTCCGTGGTCTGCTCCAACGGCGCCGGGAACACGTCGCCGGCCGCGTTGGCCACCGCGTCGAACCCCCCGAGCTTCGCGAACTACCCCCGCAAGCTCCCGATGTCGGTGATGTCGGCCTGGTAGCCCCCGGACCCTCCTGCCGACGGTCACGACTTCGTGGCCGTGCTCCGCCACCAGCTCGCTCACCGCGGCCCCGATGGTCCCGGTGCCGATCACGACTGCTTTCACTGTGCTCCGACTGTCATTGGCTGCCTCTTGTGTCATTGACTGACAAGTTCAGGATGGCCACGCCGCTGGGCGGTTCGTCCACCGCACGAAGGCCCGACTGCAAAAAAAAGCCGGCAGCGATCGCCTCGGCTTCTGGCACGATCGCGGCATGACCGCCGCTCACGACCCGTCTGCGTCGCTGCGACTCCTGATCGGCCGCAAGGTCAGCGCGGTCAGCTTCGTCCGCGACTACGTCGAACTGCACTTCGACGGACCCGTGTTGCGAGCGCTGACGAACCCGTTCGGACTGTACGGCTGCCGCGCATGGCGCTTCCCCGAAGGACAGTCGCAGGTCGTCATGCGCGCTTTCGTCGGGGTGGTGATCGACGGCTGCGAAGTGATCCCCGGCCGCTACCTCGCGCTCGACTCCGGCGAGCATCGCTTCGCCGTCCCGCTGGACGACGAGTCCCGCATCGGCCCCGAAGCAGCCCATCTCGTCGGCGTCGACGAAAACGGTCAGCCCGACCCGCGACTGCTTTCGGTCTGGTAGCGCGAAAATCGTCGACCACCTGACCGCCGCCGACCGCGTCTCGTCGGCCGCCGGGACATCCCGCTGCCCCGCACAGAGCCGAGCGCGGCTCCCGGTCGCAACGTGGTCGAGTCGCGCTCGCGCACTACCTCGACGGAACTTCCACCTCACCCGGTACCCGATCCGGCCGCAACCCCCGCCAAGCCGTGTGCCGGAGGCGCTGGTCGCCCGGGGTCAGGCGGCGGTACACGACCTCGCCGACCAGCGAAGGGGCCAGCCAATGCGCCCCGCGGGCCCGATCGCGGGGTACCTCGTTGGCGAACGGGTTCACCGACCGTTCCAAGGGCGCCAGGGTTTCCCGCAGATCCACGAGCATCTGCTCCGTGAAGCCCGTCCCGACGTCACCCAGGTAGAGAAGATCGCCGGAAGCAGGATCGTGCGCACCCAGCAGCAGCGCACCGAGCGTGGAAGCACGACGCCCCTGGCCCGGCCGCCAACCGCCGAGCACGACCTCCGTGGTCCGGATCAGCGGGTGCTTCAGCCACTCCGGACTCCGCCGCCCCGGGTGGTACTTCGAGGCCCGCGCCTTGACCACCAGGCCTTCGAGCATCGTCTTCTGCGCCACGTCCAGCAGGTCCTGCGGCGACATCCCCTGCGCCGACAAGTCCGTGTGGGAGTACGACGGGGTGATGGCCGCCAGGCGACGGTCCGGCGGCTCGAGCGCCTCGAGGACACCCCGGCGTTCGTCGTACGTGGCGTCCAGCAGTGAGTCGCCGCCGAGCAGGAGCACGTCGAACACGAAGTACGACACGGAACGCGCGGAGGTGTCGTGGTTCTGCAGCAGCCCGAAGTCGGGGTGCCCCTGCTCGTCGAGAGCCACGATCTCGCCGTCGAGCACCGCGGGCCGCCCGCCCAACGCGTCGCCGAACACGCCCAGCAGCTCCGGGAAGCGGCCGGTGAAGTCGTTGTTGTTGCGGCTCGTCAGCACGGTGGTGCCGTCGGGGGCGACGCGCATGATGGAGCGGTAGCCGTCCCACTTGAACTCGTAGGCGTAGTCGGGGCCGTCGCGCAGGAGGCCGCCGTCGGGGGTCGCGAGCATCGGCTCGATCGGGGCCGGCACGCGCGACCGCTCAGCACCGCCTGCCATGCCGGCCTCCCGCCTCGGACGTCCCGCTCGCCCCACCGTAGGGCGAAGCGAGCGGAAACGTCCACAGTGGTCACCCGCCGTGGGTGCTGCCGCTCTGGTAGTCGGTGTAGGTGTAGGGGTTGTCGAGGACCTTCGCCGCGGGGACGTCGGGGTTCATCCCCTGCTCCCAGGCCTCGTCGCCCAGCTGCGCGCGCAGGTGTTCGACCGTCGCGTCCACCGTGCGGCGCACCGCCGCGAGGTCGACGTCCACGAGGCGGCCGTCGCGCTTCACGATGCGGCCGTCGACCAGCACGGTGTGCACGTCGCCGCGCTGGGCCTGGAACGCGATGTGGCCGTGCGGGTTGAGCAACGGGAACGACACGGGCGAGTGATCGTTTTTCACCAGCACGAGGTCGGCCTTCTTGCCGACCTCGACGCTGCCCAGCTCCGCCTCGCGCCCGAGGGCCCGGGCGCCGCCGCGGGTGGCCCACTCCACGACCTGGTCGGCGCGCAGCGCGGCGTGCGTGACGGTGTCGCCCTTCGCGTGCGCCTCCAGGTGCTCGCGGGACCGGTCGGCGCCCAGCGTGGTGCGCATGGCGGAGAACAGGTCGCCGCTCCACCACACCGACGTGTCCATCGACAGCGACACCGGGATGCCGTGCGAGCGCAGCGCCCAGGTGGGCGGGTAGCCCTGGCCCGCGCTCTGCTCGCTCTCGGTGGACACCGACACCGAACCGCCCGTCGCGGCGATCCGGTGGTACGAGTCGGCCGAGAGCGAGGCGCCGTGCACGTAGATCGTCTCGGGCGTCATGAAGCCGTGGTCGTGCATGAGACGGATGCCGTCGTCGCCGGTCGCGCCCCACACGCCCGCGTGCGTGGTCACGGGGACGCCGAGCTCGCGCGCGACCTCGAACGCCGGCTTCTCCGGGAACGCCGGGTCGCCGGTCACGTCGAACGCGAGCTGGAGGCCGAGCATGGGGTCGCCGGTCATGCGGCGCGCGACGAACTCGCGGAACTCGGGCGCCGCGGTCCAGTGCGCCGGCGCGTCCTGGATGTTGCCGTACGCCAGCACGAACCGGCCCGGCACCGCCTGCAGCGCGTCCACGGCCGCGTCGGCGTGCTCGGTCGTCTGCAGCCCGTGCGACCAGTCCACTGTGGTCGTCACGCCGGCGTCGAGCGCCTCCCAGGCGGACAGCAGGTTGCCCGCGTGGACGTCGGCCGGGCGGAAGGTCTTGCCGTGCTCCAGGTAGTACCAGACGAAGTACTGCGTCAGCGTCCAGTCGGCGCCGTAGCCGCGCATCGCCGTCTGCCACATGTGCCGGTGCGTGTCGATCATGCCCGGCATCACGATGCCGCCGGTCGCGTCGATCTCCACGGTGCCTTCGGGCACGGCCAGGTCCGGGCCGACGGCGGTGATCGTGTCGCCGGTGACCAGCACGTCGTGCCCGGGCAGCACGCGGCGGGTGGCGTCGACGGTCAGCACGGTCCCGCCGCGCAGGACGACCGGCCGGCCGGTGGGCTCGCTCATGGCTGCCTCTCTTCCACGCCGGAGCCCCACGGACCCCCGACGCGTACAATCGTCCGCTTGACGGACAACCAGTGGGGTGCAGACACTTTTGCGCACTGTGGAGCCGCTGTCAATGCCCGGCCGGGCCCCGGCGCCGCGCGAGGCCGGACGACGCTGTCCGTCTCGCGGACAGCGAGCGGATACGCTTCGCGGGACGCAGTGCCCGCCAGGCCGTGAGGAGGTCGTGCCATGCCACGAGAGGGAACCGGTCCGGACTTCATCGAGGCGCTCGCCCGCGGGCTCGAAGTGATCGCCGCCTTCCGGCCCCACCAGCCGGTGATGACGCTCGCCGAGGTCGCGACCGCCACGAAGCTGGCCCGCCCCACCGCGCGGCGGATCCTGCTGACACTGGAAGAACTCGGCTACGTGCGCGCGGCCGAGCGCGGTTACGCCCTCACGCCGCGCGTGCTCGAGCTCGGCGTCGCCTACGTGCGGTCGATGGGCCTGTGGGACGTCGCGCGCCCGCACCTGGAGAAGCTCGTGGCGCAGACGAACGAGTCCTGTTCGATCGCGCAGCTCGACGGCTCCGACATCGTCTACGTGGCCCGGGTTTCGGTGCCCAAGATCGTGTCGCTGGCCGTGCAGATCGGCACCCGGTTCCCGGCGCTGCCGACATCGCTGGGCAAAGTCCTGCTTGCGGCACTGTCGCCCGAGGAGCTCGAGACCACCCTTGCCGAGCCGACCCGTTCCGGGCTCGTGCCGCGCTGGCAACCCGGTCGCGCCGAACGCGACGCCGAGCTGCGCGAGGTGCGCGCCCGCGGCTGGGCGCTGACCGACGAGCAGCTCACCCTCGGGATCCGCTCGGTCGCGGCGCCCCTGCGCGACGGAGCCGGCCGCGTGGTCGCCAGCGTGAACGTCAACTGCCACGCCGCCGAGACCCCGGTCGACCGCCTGATCGGTCACCACCTGCCACTGCTGCTGCAGGCCGCGGGCAACATCAGCGCGGATTTCGCGCGTCTGCAGGACGTCCCGCACGTCGCCGCGCCGGCCGTGTCCTGACCCACGCTTGACCGACGCGCCGCACTGGCGCAGACTCTCGGTTGTACGACTTGGACGGACAGTGGTCCGCCTGACGGACACGAAGAGAGGCGAAGCATGGAAGACTCCCCGGCGGGAGCGGGCACCGGACCGCTGTCGGGGCTGCTGGTGGCGGACTTCTCCCGGGTGCTGGCCGGCCCGTACGCCACGATGCTGCTCGCCGACCTCGGCGCCGAAGTCGTGAAGGTCGAGGGCCCGCAGGGCGACGAGACGCGCACCTGGATGCCGCCGGTCCGCGGCGAGACCTCCACCTACTACCTCGGCGTGAACCGCGGCAAGCGCTCCATCGCCCTCGACCTGCGCGACGAAGCCGACGCGGCGCTCGGGCGCGAGCTCGCCGCCCGCGCCGACGTGCTCATCGAGAACTTCAAGCCCGGCGGCCTCGCCAAGTACGGCCTCGACTACGAGACCGTCCGCGCCCTCAACCCCGGCCTCGTCTACGCGTCGATCACCGGCTTCGGCTCCGGCGCGGGCAGCCACGTGCCCGGCTACGACCTCATGGTGCAGGCGATCTCCGGCCTGATGAGCCTCACCGGCGACCCCGCCGGGCCGCCCTACCGCGCCGGCATCTCCGTGTTCGACGTGATGGCCGGCAACCACGCCGTGATCGGCATCCTCGCCGCGCTGCGCCACCGCGACGCGACCGGCGCCGGCCAGCTCGTGGAGGTCAACCTGCTGTCCTCGGCGCTCACCGGGCTGGTGAACCACAGCTCCGCCCACGTCGCGGGCGGCGTCGTCCCCTACCGGATGGGCAACGCGCACCCCAGCGTCTTCCCGTACGAGCCGCTGCCGACGGCCGACGACGACCTCATCGTCGCCGCGGCCAACGACGGCCAGTTCCGCAAGCTGTGCGACGTGCTCGCCATCCCCGAGATCGCCGAAGACCCGCGGTTCGCGCACAACGCCGACCGCACGCGCAACCGCGAGGAGCTGCGCCCGATCCTCGTCGAGCGCCTGGCCTCCCGCGGCGCCGTCGACTGGTTCGAGGCCCTCACGGCGGTGGGCGTGCCGTGCGGCCCGATCTCCACGATCGACGGCGGCTTCGCGATGGCCGAACGGTTCGGGCTCGATCCCGTGGTCGAGGTCGGCGAGGGCGACCGCGCGGTGCCCACCACCCGCCACCCGCTGCGGCTCTCGGCGACCCCGGCGTCCTACCGGCTGCCGCCGCCCGAGCTCGACGAGCACGGCGCCGAGCTGCGCGCCTGGCTGGGCGCGCCACGCAGTGGTCTCCCCGGAAAGGACGATCTCGCAGGAAAGGACACCGAGTGAACGAGCCGGTGTACGAGACCGCGCTCGGAGCGTCGTCGCTCGACAAGATCACCCTGCTCGGCCAGGACCTCGCGCAGGACGTGATGGGCAAGGTCGGTTTCGGCGAGCTGTCCTTCTGGCTCGCGACGCAGCGCCGGCCGACGCCGGGCGAGACCCGCGTGTTCGAGGCCGTGCTGGCGGCGCTGGCCGACCACGGCTTCACCCCGACCGCGATCGTCACGCGGCTGACCTACCTGTCCGCGCCCGACTCGATCCAGGGCGCGCTCGCCGCCGGCCTGCTCGGCGGTGGCTCGCGCTTCCTCGGCGTCACCGAGGACTGCGGCCGCTTCCTGCACGAAGTGCTCGCCTCCGCCGGCGACCTCCCGACCGACGACGCCGGCTGGGACGCGCTCGCCCTCGAAACCGTGCGCACGAAACGGGAAGCGCGCGAGTTCGTCCCCGGGCTCGGCCACCACGTGCACAAGCAGGGCGACCCGCGCACGCCGCGCCTGCTGGAGATCGCCGCGGAGGAAGGGCTCGTCGGCCCGCACCTGGCACTGTTCACCGCGATCGGCCGCGTCCACCCGCAGGTGCTCGGCAAGACGCTGCCGCTCAACGGCGCGGGCGTCTGCGGCGCCGCGCTGGCCGACCTCGGGCTGCCGCTGGAGATGCTGCGCGGGTTCGCACTGCTCGCCCGCACGGCCGGGCTGATCGGCCAGCTCGCCGAGGAGCTGCGCCACCCCGTGGGGAACGACATCTTCCTCGCGGTGGATCTCAACAACCGGCCTGTCGAGCCGGACCCGTACACGCCCTGACCCCAGCGGAAACCGGCCGAGAAGAGGACGTCAATGGAGCTCGTCACCGAGGACAACATCACCGAGCTGGCCGAGCGGCGGTGGGCCACCGCGCACGACCCGCGCACGAAGGAGCTGATGACCGCGCTCGTGCGGCACCTGCACGACTTCGCGCGCGAAGTGCGGCTCACCGAACCGGAGTGGATGGCCGCGATCCAGTGGCTCACCCGGACGGGCCAGATCAGCGACGAGAAGCGCGAGGAGTTCATCCTCGCCTCCGACGTGCTCGGCCTGAGCATGCTCGTCGTGCAGATGAACCACGCCTTCGCGAAGGAAGCCACGCCGGCCACGGTGCTCGGCCCGTTCCACATCGACGGCTCCCCCGAGCTGGACTTCGGCGGCGACATGTCCGACGGCGTCGAGGGCACCCCGCTCTACGTCAGCGGCACCGTCCGTTCGCTCGACGGCTCCCCCGTCGCCGGCGCGCTGCTCGACGTGTGGCAGGCCGACGCCGACGGCGCCTACGAGTCGCAGCTGCCGGAGGTCGACGAGGCCCGGCTGCGCGCGAAGTACACCGCTCGCGCCGACGGCACCTACTGCGTCCGCACGATCGCCCCGAAGGGCTACTCGATCCCGATGGACGGCCCCGTCGGCGACCTGATCTCGCGCACCGACATCAGCCACTTCCGCCCGGCCCATGTCCATTTCCTCGTGAACGCCACCGGTCACGAACCGCTGATCACACACCTGTTCCAGGAAGGCGCCGAGTACCTCGACAGCGACGTCGTGTTCGGCACCAAGCAGGAGCTCGTGGTCACCTTCGAGCCCCGCGAGCCGGGCCCGACCCCCGACGGCGGCGAGTCGGCCGTGCCGTGGGTCGAGGCGCGGTACGACTTCGTCCTGCAGCCGGTCGGCTGACCTCGGCTCGTCGCGGGTTTGCCTGCCACACGGGCCGGGAAGACCTAGGCTCGTGCTGGAGACGGCCCCGCCCGGCCGCACCGCGACGAGGAGAAGGGACGACTGCGCCCATGGCAATCGCCACGATCAACCCCGCGACCGGCGAGACGGTCAGGACGTTCACCGAGCTGACCGAGGCCGAGGTCGCCGACCGGATCGGTGTCGCGCACGAGCGGTGGCACAACTACCGTCGCACGACCTTCGCCGAGCGCGCCGCGCTGCTGCACGCCACCGCCGACCTCCTCGAGAAGGAGGCCGACGACGTCGCGCGGATGATGACGACCGAGATGGGCAAGACGCTCGCCTCGGCCCGCGCGGAGGCGCTGAAGTCGGCCAAGGGCATGCGGTACTACGCCGACCACGCCGAGGAGTTCCTGGCCGACGAGCCGCTGCCGGACGCGTCGGTGGTCGGCGCGTCGCGCGCGCTCGGCCGCTACCGGCCACTCGGGGTGGTGCTGGCCGTGATGCCGTGGAACTTCCCGCTGTGGCAGGTGATGCGCTTCGCCGCGCCCGCGCTGATGGCGGGCAACGTCGGGCTGCTCAAGCACGCGTCCAACGTGCCGCAGTGCGCGCTGTACCTCGAAGACGTGTTCCGCCGCGGCGGATTCGCGGAAGGCTGTTTCCAGACGCTGCTGGTCTCCTCGCGCCAGGTGGAGCCGATCCTGCGTGACAGCCGCGTCGCCGCCGCCACGCTCACCGGCAGCGAGCCCGCCGGGCGTTCGGTGGCCGCGATCTGCGGGGACGAGGTCAAGCACACCGTGCTGGAACTGGGCGGCAGCGACCCGTTCGTGGTCATGCCCTCGGCCGACCTCGACCGCGCGGCCGAGACCGCGGTGACGGCGCGGACACAGAACAACGGCCAGTCGTGCATCGCGGCCAAGCGGTTCATCGTGCACACCGACGTCTACGACGAGTTCGCCCGGAAGTTCGTGGCGCGGATGCGCGCGCTGACCGTCGGCGACCCGTTCGACGACACCACGCAGGTCGGGCCACTGGCCACGGAACAGGGCCGCACCGACGTCGAGGAACTGGTGGACGAGGCCGTTTCCGCGGGCGCCACCGTGCTGTGCGGCGGGCAGCGGCCGGAGGGCCCGGGCTGGTTCTACCCGCCGACGGTGATCACCGACATCACGCGCGAAATGCGCATCTTCACCGAAGAGGTGTTCGGCCCGGTCGCCTCGCTCTACCGCGTCGCGGACCTCGACGAGGCGCTGGAGATCGCGAACGCGACGTCGTTCGGGCTCGGGTCCAACGCGTGGACCGAGGACCCCGGCGAGATCGAGCGGTTCATCGACGACCTCGACGCCGGGCAGGTGTTCGTCAACGGCATGACGGTGTCGTACCCGGAGCTGCCCTTCGGCGGCGTGAAGCGCTCGGGGTACGGCCGCGAGCTGTCGTCGCACGGGATTCGTGAGTTCTGCAACCTCAAGACGGTCTGGGTCGGCTGACGCGCGGCGGCCCGGGCGTCAGAGCACGCCCGGGTACGCCCCGCCGTCGATGAGCAGGCTCTGGCCGGTGACGAACCCGGCCTGCGCCGAGCACAGGTAGGCGCACGCCGCGCCGAACTCCGCGGGCTCGCCGAACCGGCGGGCGGGGATCGACGCGCGCTGCCCGTCCGCGACGACTTCCGGCGTCACGCCCGCGTTCGCGGCCGCCGCTTCCTGGCCCGAACGCAGACGGCGGGTGTCGAACGAGCCGGGCAGCAGGAAGTTGATCGTCACGTTGGCGTGGGCCACGGACCGGGCGACGCCGGCGAGGAATCCGGTGAGGCCCGCCCGCGCGCCGCTGGAGAGGTCGAGCCCGGCGAGCGGCATCTTGACCGAGCCGGACGTGATGTTCACGATCCGGCCGAACCGGCGCGCCACCATGCCGTCGACGACCTGCTGTACCAGCCGGATCGGCGTGGCCATGTTGGCGCGCACGCCGGCGAACAGCGCTTCCTCGTCGACCTCGCGGAAGTCGCGGAACGGCGGGCCGCCGTTGTTGTTCACCAGGATGTCGACCGGTCCGGCGGCGGAGAGCAGCGCGGCCTGCACGGCGTGGTCGCCGAGGTCGCCCGCCACGGGCACCACGGTGGCGCCCGTCTCCGCGGCGACCTCACCGGCGGCGGCGCGCGTCGAGTCCTCCGAGCGTCCGTTGACGACGACGGTGCAGCCCGCCCGGGCGAGCTCCACCGCGCAGGCCCGCCCGAGGCCCTGGGTCGACGCGCACACCACGGCCGTGCGGCCGGCGATTCCGAGATCCACGAGCCCGCTCCCCTGTCGTAGCAACAGAAAATCCCCGGTGGACCTTACCCGGAGATCTCGCAGAGCACCTCGCCCTGGGCCCGGCTGTCGCCGACGGTCACCGCGAGCCCCGTGACCACGCCGGATTTGTGCGCCTTCACCGGGTTCTCCATCTTCATCGCCTCCACCACGGCGATGAGGTCGCCGGCCTCGACGGAGTCGCCTTCGGCCACGGCGAGCTTCACGACCGTGCCCTGCATCGGCGTGGTCACCGCGTCGCCGGACACGGCCGTCGCGCGCGGACGGAGCGCCACCGCCGCGGAAGCCGCGCGGATCTCGTCGGCCCGGGCGCCCACTTCGGACAGACCGGGCAGGGACACCCGCAGGGCGCGGCCGCCGACGGAGATCGACACCTTGCCGTCGTCGGCGGGCTCGGCCGAGTACTCCGGCAGGATGTCGGCGAAGTCCTCCTCGATCCAGCGCGTGTGGACGGTGAACCCGTCCTCGGCCGTGAACGCCGGGTCGCGCACCACGGCGCGGTGGAACGGCACCACGGTCGCGAGGCCCTCCACCTCCAGCTCGGCCAGCGCGCGGCGGCTGCGGGCCAGGGCCGTCGCGCGGTCGGGCCCGGAGACGATCAGCTTGGCCAGCATCGAGTCGAACTGCCCGCCCACGACACTGCCCGCCTCGACGCCGGAGTCCAGGCGGATGCCGGGGCCCTCTGGCACGTCGAAGCGGCGGACGGTGCCAGGCGTCGGGAGGAAGCCGCGGCCCGGGTCCTCGCCGTTGATGCGGAACTCGAACGCGTGCCCCCGCGGTTCGGGATCGGCCGGCGCCAGCCGCTCGCCACGCGCGATGCGGAACTGCTCCAGCACGAGGTCGAGGCCCGTCGTCTCCTCGGTCACGGGGTGCTCGACCTGCAGACGCGTGTTGACCTCCAGGAACGAGATCGTGCCGTCGGTGCCGACGAGGTACTCGACGGTGCCCGCGCCGAGGTATCCCGCCGCCGCGCAGATCTGCTTGGCGGAGGAGTGGATCAGCTCGCGCTGCGCGTCGCTCAGGAAGGGAGCCGGGGCCTCCTCCACGAGCTTCTGGTGGCGGCGCTGCAACGAGCAGTCGCGAGTGCCGGCCACGACCACGGTGCCGTGCGCGTCGGCGAGCACCTGCGCCTCGACGTGGCGCGGGTGGTCGAGGTAGCGCTCGACGAAACACTCGCCACGGCCGAACGCCGCGACGGCTTCACGGGTGGCGGAGTCGAACAGCTCGGGGATCTCCTCGAGCGTCCGGGCGACCTTGAGCCCGCGGCCCCCGCCGCCGAACGCCGCCTTGATCGCCACCGGCAGCCCGTGCTCGCGCGCGAACGCCACGACCTCATCGGCCGACGCCACCGGCTCCTCGGTGCCCGGCACCAGCGGCGCACCGACGGACCGGGCGATCTTGCGTGCGGTCACCTTGTCGCCGAGATCGCGGATCGCCTGCGGACCCGGGCCGATCCACACCAGACCGGCGTCGAGCACGGCCTGGGCGAAGTCGGCGTTCTCGGAGAGGAACCCGTAGCCGGGGTGGACGGCGTCGGCGCCGCTGACCTTGGCGACGTCGAGGATCTTGTCGATGTCCAAATAGGACTCGGCGGCCGTGCTGCCGTGCAGCGCGTAGGCCTCGTCGGCGAGGCGGGTGTGCGGCGCCCGGGCGTCGGGATCGGCGTAGACGGCGACCGAAGCCAGCCCTGCGTCGCGAGCGGCACGGATCACGCGGACCGCGATCTCGCCCCGGTTCGCGACCAGGACCTTGGTGAACTCAGACACGGGACATCCCCCTCTCCCGGATCCCCGGGAGGACCTCGGTGGCGAACAGGTCGATCGCGCGGTCGTGATCCGCGCACGCGGGCGCGAAGATCACGCTCTCCGCACCCGCCTCGGCGAACTCCGCCAGCCGCTCACGCACGCGCGCCGGCGTGCCGAACAACAGGTACCGGTCGGCGTGGCCCTCGAAGTCCTGGCGGTAGGTCCCGCTCACGGCCGACACCACCTCACGCCGGGCCCGGTCGCCGTCGGTGTCCACACTGGACCACAGGTACACACCGCCGCGAATGTCCTCGGGCCGCCGCCCGTACCCCACGGCCAGCTCCCGCACCTGCGCCAGGCTGTCGCGCAGCCGGTCCGGCGTGACCAGGTAGGGCAGCCAGCCGTCACCGTGCCGCGCGGCCCGTCGCATCGCCGCGCGCCGCCGGCCACCGACCCACACCGGCGGCCGACGTTCGGGCACCGGCTGGAGCTCCTGATCCTCGATGGTCGTGAACTCGCCGTGGAACGTCACCGGGCCCCCGGCGAGCAGCCGGTCGAGCACCTCGAGGGCCTCGTCGGTCCGGCGGCCGCGCTCGGCCGGCGGGACGCCGACGGCCTCGAACTCGGGCGGATGCTCGCCACCCACGCCGACCCCCAGCTCGAACCGGCCGCGCGACACCGTCGCGAGCGTCGCCACGAGCTTCGCCGCCAGCGCCGCCGGATACACCGGCAAGATCGTGAGCGCGCTCATCAGCCCGAGTCGCTCGGTCGCCCCGGCCGCCGCGGCGAGCCCGACGAAGGCGTTGGTCATCGGCCCGTGGAAGAACACGTGCTCACCACAACAGAAGAAGTCGAACCCGGCTTCCTCGGCCCTGCGCGCGACCGCGGGGATCTCCCCCGGATCGCCCGCGGGCGGGAACATCAACCCGACGCGCATCACACCTCCCCCGGCACGCGCGCCAGCACCGTGCGCGCCATGCGGACGTGGACGTCGTCGACCATCTGGCCGTCGACCACCGCGACGCCGGAGTCGGCGGCGGCCAGGACGGCGCGCGCGTGGGCGACCTCGTCCGGGGCCGGGGTGAAGACCTCGTGGGCGAGCTCGACCTGGCGCGGGTGCACGCAGATCTTGCCGGTGTAGCCGATCGCCCGGCCCTGCTCGGCGTCGGTGCGGAACCGGTCGTCGTCACGGATCGAGACGACCGCCTGGTCCACAGTGGACACCCCGCACAGATGGGCGGCCAGCCGCACCTCGCTGCGGGCGTACAGGACCTCGTCCCCGCGGGTGGTGCGGACGCCGCCGATGTCCGCGATGTAGTCCTCCGCTCCGAAGTAGACGGAGTCGACCCCCGCGCGCAGCAGTTCCCGGCAGAACGCCACGCCGCGCACGGTCTCCAGCCCGGCGATCACCGGCACGTCCGCGCCGACCCGCGCCCGCACCGCCTCGATCTCCTCGGGCCGCTCGTACTTGGGCAGCACCACGCCGACGCCGCCCAGCGAAGCCACCGCGGCCAGGTCGTCCGCGAACCACGGCGACGTGATCGGGTTGACCCGCACCAGCACCGTCGTCGACGGCCCGGCGTCGAAGCCGGCCAGTGCGGCCACGGTCGTCGCCCGCGCTTCGGCCTTCTGCGCGGCCGGCACGGCGTCCTCGAGGTCGACCACGGCCGCGTCGGGGGCGATCGCCGGGATCTTGGCGATCATCGAGGCTTTCGAGCCCGGCATGAACAGCAGGCTGCGCGGAACCAGTCCGTCCGACATCAAAGCTCCCTCACACCGGGCTGATCAGGTGGTGGCGACGGTGCCCGGACCGTTCCCAGCTCCCGGCCGCGCGCAGCCGGCCCAGCAGCTCGGCCCGCAGCGCCTCCGGCTTCACCACCGTGTCGACGTGCAGCTCACCGGCCAGCCGCAGCAGCGTGAAGTCCGCCGCCTGCTCGGCCACGCGCGCCTGCACGAACGCCTCGCGCTCGGCCGGGTCCTCGATCGCCGCGATCTTGTTGGCGTACACCGCGTTCGCCGACGCCTCGGGCGACATCGTGCCGATCGTCGCGGTCGGCAGCGCGATCGTGGCCCGTGGTTCGAAGCCCGGCGCGCACATCGCGTAGAAGCCGGCCGCATACGCCTTGCGCAGCACCACGCTGAACTTCGGCACCTCGGCGCTCGCCATCGCCGCGACCATCTTCGCGCCGTGGCGGATGATCCCCTGCCGCTCCACCGCGACGCCGACCATGAAGCCCGGCACGTCCTGCAGGAACACCAGCGGCACGTTGTACGCGTCGCACATCGAGATGAACCGCGCGGCCTTGTCTGCCGAGTCCACGAAGATCGCGCCGCTGCGCACCGACGGCTGGTTCGCGACGAGCCCGACGGTCTGCCCGCCGAGACGCGCGAACCCCGTCACCATCTCCTCGGCCCAGGCGGACTTGATCTCGAAGAAGCTGCCGGCGTCCACCAGCCGCAGGATCACGTCGCGCACGTCGTAGGCCGCGTTGGGGTCCTCGGGGATCAGGCCCTCGGGCCAGTCCGGGATCTCCGGCGCCACGGCCTCGGCGCGGGCGGGCGCCGAACGCCAGTCGTCGGGCAGGTACGACAGCAGCAGCCGCGCCGCCGCGATCACCTGCCAGTCCTCGTCGAACACCTCGTCGCCGCAGCCGGAGACGGTGGCGTGCATGACCGCGCCGCCCATCTCCTCCAGCGTCGTGCGCTCGCCGGTGACCTTCTCCGCGACACGCGGCGAGGCCAGGTACATCGAGGCGTTGCCCGCGACCATGCCCACCCAGTCGGTGAACGCCGGCATGTACGCGCCACCCGCGGCCGAAGGCCCGTGCAGGCAGCAGATCTGCGGTACCCGCCCGGAAAGCTTCACCTGCAGCTGGAAGATCCGCGACGCCCCGCGCCGCCCGGAGAAGAAGCCGAGCTGGTCGGTGAGCCGCCCGCCGGCGGAGTCGACGAGGTAGAACACCGGCAGCAGGTCACGGTCGGCGCGCTCCAGGATGCGCACCTGCTTCTCGCACGTCAGCTCGCCCCACGACCCGGCCTTCACCGAGAAGTCGTGGGCGATCACGGCGACCGGCCGGCCCTCGACCGTGCCGACGCCGGTGAGCACTCCGTCGGCGGGCAGGCCGTCGCCCGACGCGTCGGCGAGCAGGCCGTCCTCCACCCAGCTTCCCGGGTCGAGCAGCAGCGCGATCCGTTCCCGCACCGGGAGCTTGTTCGGCCAGCGGCTCGCGTCGCCGCCCGCCAGCGCGGCCTCTTCGGCTTTCTCGAGCTCGGCCGTCACCTCGCTCATCGCGCCGCCTCCTCCGTGACCACCAGGGTCTTCAGCGACGCCGCGAGCACGGTTTCTCCACGCTGGTTGAGGATCCGGAACGCGGAGGTGACCACGCCCCGGCCGTCGCCGCGCGGGGTCAGCTCGGTGACCTCGGTCTCGACGTGGATCGTGTCGCCGACGCGCACCGGCGTGACGAACCGCAGCCGGTCGATGCCGTAGAACGCCTTCATCGCCTCGGGCCAGAACGTGACCAGGCCCAACGCGACCGACAGCGACAGCGCACCGTGGGCCACGCGCCCGCCGAACACCGGGTCGGCCCCGAAGTACTCGGCATCGGTGTGCGCCGGGTGCCAGTCGCCGGTGAACATGGCGAACTGCACGATGTCGGTCTCGGTGATCGTGCGGGCCCGGCTGACGTGGGTGTCCCCCACCTTGATCCGGTCGAAGTACTCGGTGATCACGCGGCATCCCCTTCCGGCCGGCGGTGCATCAGGCCCGTGCGCTTGGCCCGGCACACCAGTTCGCCGCGCTGGTTGTAGGCGCGGTGCTCGAACACGACGATCCCGGCGCGCGGGCGCGACTTCGACGCCCGGGCCTCGACGACCTCGCTCTCCACGCGGATCGTGTCGCCGGCGAACACCGGCTTCGGGAACTCGATGTCGGTCATCCCGAGCTGCGCCACGATCGTGCCCAGCGTGAGCTCGTACACCGAGAGCCCGACCACCAGCGCGATCGTGAACATGCTGTTCACCAGCGGCTTGCCGAACTCGGAGCGCGAGGCGTAGTCGGCGTCGAGGTGCATCGGCGCCGGGTTCATCGTCATGGTCGTGAACAGGACGTTGTCGGTCTCGGTCACGGTGCGCCGCGTCGCGTGCTGCACCACGGTGCCGACTTCCAGCTGTTCGAACCACCGGCCCGAGACCGGGCGATCGGTGTCTGTGCTCATGGTTTTACCTTTCCGTGCCGGGCCACCGGCGATCTTGAGTCAGAGACTGCCGAACCGCGGCGCTCTCCGCTCGGCGAACGCGGCCAGCCCCTCCCGCGCGGTCGGGCCGGCCAGGTGCGCGAGCAACGTCTCCCGCTCCGCGGTGATCGCGGCGGCGGGGTCGTCGGCGAGCGCCTTGCGGTGCAGGCGTTTCATGCCGCGCAACGCGTCCGGCGCGTGCCGGGCCAGGCGCGCGACGAGCGCTTCGACGGCGTCGTCGAGCTCGGCCGCGGGCACCGCGCTGCTCACGAGCCCGAAGCGCGCGGCGGTGGCGCCGTCGACGATTTCGCCGGTGTAGAGCAGCCTGCGGGCGATCGCCGGGGCGACGGCGTGGGTCAGGCGCACCGAGCCGCCGGCTCCGGGCAGCAGCCCGTACTCGAGGTGCCGGTCGCCGATCTGCGCGGTTTCGCTGACCACGGCGAGGTCGCAGGCGAGCATGATCTCGCAGCCGCCCGCCACCGCGTAGCCGTCGATCACGCAGACGGACACGAACGGCGCGGCTTCCAGCCGGTCGAGCGTCGCCCCGATCGAGGTGATGTACTCGCGCACCGCGCCCGGGTCGTCCAGCACCGACCGCAGGAACTTCAGCTCGGCGCCGGCCGACAACGTCCCGCCCCGCCCGCGCACCACGACCACCGAGCAGTCCCCGGCGGCGGTGATCGCCTGGTCCAGCCCGGAGATCACCTCGGGGCTGAGCGCGTTGCGCGTGGCCTCCCGGTCGATCGTGATCCGGCCGACGGGACCGTCCACACTGAACCCGACCGCCTCACTTCCTGATGACAATGCCCGCCGCCTCCCGGTCCCACAGCTCGCCGACGCGGTCCGCGGCGGCGGTCTTCAGCTTGTACTTCTCGATCTTCTCGCTCGGCGTCTTCGGCAGGCCGTCGATGAACTCCAGGTAGCGCGGCACCATGAAGTAGGGCATGCGCTCGTCGCAGAACGCGATGATCTCCTCGTAGGTGGCGCTCTCGCCCTCTTCGAGCACCACGTACACCATCAGGTCGTCTTCGCCCAGCTCGGAAGCCACCGGCACCGCGGCGGCCTCGAGGATCGCCGGGTGCTTGCAGACGATGGTCTCCACCTCGTAGGCGGAGATGTTCTCCCCACGGCGGCGGATGGCTTCCTTCTTGCGGTCGGAGAAGAACAGGTACCCGTCTTCGTCGACCCAGCCGCGGTCGCCCGTGTGGAACCACAGGTCGCGCGTGGCCCCGACCGTCGCGTCGGGCATCTTGTAGTACTCCAGCATGGTCATGCCGGGTTCGTTGGGGCGCAGGCGGATCTCGCCGACCTCGCCCACCGGCACGGCGCGGCCCTCGTCGTCCACGATCTGCACGCTCATGTCCGGGCGCACGCGCCCGGCCGAGGGCACCTTCTCCGGCGAGTCCTCGGGGCTGAACACGGTGACCGCGCAGTTCTCGGTCATGGCGTACACCGACGTCACGCGCGTGCCGTAGCGCTCGAGGAAACCCTGCGCCAGCTCCCGCGAGTTGGGCACCATCATGCAGATCCGCACCGAGTGGTCGCGGTCGCGCTCCGAGGGCGGCTGCTGCCAGATGATGTTCGCCATCGCGCCGAGGCAGTTGAACACCGTCGCCTTCGACTCGCGGATCTGCGACCAGAACCGGCTGGCCGAGAAGTGCGGGTAGAGCGCCACGGACGCTTCCGCCCACAGCGCGGCGTACACCGTGTACCAAAGCGCGTTGCCGTGGAAGACCGGCAGGCACGTGTAGAGCACGTCGTCCTGGCGGTAGGAGTTGAGCGACGCCATCTGGTGACCCACGGCGTGGCCCTGCGCCTGCGGGCAGATCGCGCCCTTCGACGGGCCCGTGGTGCCGGAGGTGTAGAGGATCAGGTGCGGGTCGTACCAGCGCACGGGTTCGGCGAGCTGCGGCGGTTCGGGCGAGGACTCACCGAGGTCGGCGAGGTCGTGCGTGGTCACCCCGTCGAGCGCGGCCAGCTGCGCCGGGTCGGAACCGAGCCCCAGCACCATGCGCACGGCCGGCACCTCGGGCAGCACGGCGGCGACGCGCGCGAGCAGGTCGCCGGCCACGCAGATCGCCGTGGAGTCGGACTGGTCGAGGAAGTAGCGCAGCAGCTCGCCCTTGGCGGCGGTGTTGAGCGGCACCGCCACGGCACCGAGCTTGCCCAGGCCCCAGAGCGTCCACAGGAACTCCGGGCCGTTGGGCATCATCATGGCCACGTGGTCGCCCCGCGACACGCCGAGCGCGGCGAACCCGTTGGCGTAGCGGTTGGTCATCTCGTCGAGGTCGCGGTAGGTGAAGGTGCGCCCCGCCCAGTGCAGGAACGGGCGGTCGCCGACGCGGGCGGCTTTGTCGGCGAGGATGTGCGCGGTGGTCCTCTGGTCGATCTCGTAGTAGCGCATCGTCGGGCTGCCTCCAAGTCTCGCCTCGGACGCTAACCGTACGGGCGCGATCGGTCAACAAACAGTTGTTGCACGTGGTCTGCCCATCGACTCGTCACTCGCCGTAGTGTCTAATGGGCGGGTGTCCGAACGAGCCACCGACTACGTCACGCCCATCGTCGAGATCGCCGCGAGCCTGTTCGCCCGCAAGGGCTATCACGGGACCTCGATGCGCGACATCGGCCGGGAGGTCGGCGTGCACGCCGGAAGTCTCTACGTGCACATCCAGAGCAAGGAGGACCTGCTCGAGGCGATCGTGCACAGCATCATGGAACGCTCCGAGCGCGACATGGAGGAGATCCTCGCCGCCGGCGGCACCGCCACCGAGCAGCTGCGCCAGGTCGCCGCGCGCGACCTCAAGCTCATCGGCGAGAACAAGGAGTTCGCCACCGTCTTCTTCCACGAATGGCGCAACCTCAGCGAGCCCCGCCAGCAAGCCGTGATCGCCAGCCGCGACCGCTGGGAAACCGGGCTGCGCCGCATCATCACGCGAGGCATCGAGTCCGGCGAGTTCCGCGAAGCCGACCCGCGCATCGCCGGCATCGCACTCACGAGCATCCTGAATTGGGCGTATGTCTGGTATTCGCCCGACGGGTCGCTCACCACGGACGAGCTCGCGGACCGTTTCGCCGACTTGTTGATCGAAGGCCTGCGCGCGCACTGAACCCGGCTGTGGCCACGGTCTCGCGCGGCGCGCACCGCCGCCTCACGGTCCTATGATCGCGGCATGCTCGAACTTTCCCCGGACCAGCTGCTGTCCACCACACGCGCGGTGCGCAAGCGCCTCGACTTCACCCGCGATGTGCCCGACGACCTCATCCGCGAGTGCGTCGCCCTCGCCCTGCAGGCCCCGGCCGGCTCCAACGTCGTCACGGCCCGCTTCGTCGTCGTGCGCGACGAAGCCAAGCGCCGGGCCATCGGCGAGATCTACGGCGCCATCTACGCCGGGTACAAGGCCTCCCCCGGCTACCCGGGCAAGAACACCGGCGAGACCGAACGCGACCGCGTGCAGTCGCGCGTCGCCAGCTCGGCCGACTACCTGGGCGAGCACATGGGCGAAGCGCCGGTGCTCGTGCTCGCCTGCAACGAAGGCACCGACCGCGCGTCCGCCACGGCGGGCATCTCCAACGTCCTGCCGGCCACCTGGAGCTTCATGCTGGCGGCCCGCGCCCGCGGTCTCGGCACCGCGTGGACGTCCATGCACGTGGTCCGGGAGCAGGAGGTCGCGGACGTCCTCGGCATCCCCTACGAGACCGTCGCGCAGGCCGTGCTGACCCCGCTGGCGTACACGAAGGGCACCGACTTCCGCCCGGCGTCGCGGCCCGCGCCGGACGAGGTCACCCACTGGGACAAGTGGTAACCGACCATCCACACAGGAACGGCCCGGGTGAGCACACCGCTCACCCCGGCCGTTTCGCGCATCACGGCTGGTAGGTGCAGACCGCGCCGAAGGCGTTGGAGTTCTCCGAAACGACCTTGCCGTCGACGGTGATCTTGCAGGTGTTGTCCTTGCCGTCCAGCTGCGGGTCGACCGCGGTCGCCGTGACGGTGGTGAAGTTCAGGTCGGACATGGACAGCGTCTGGCTCCATGTCTTGCCGCCCGGGACGACGGCCTGCGCGCCCTGCGCCAGCCCACTGTTCCAGTCCACATTGGACTTCGATCCGGTCGTCACCTCCAGGACCACGGCGTGCTCGCCGCCGGAGACCGCGGCGGCGGGAGCACCCGCACCCGCGTCCTGGACAACCGCCGGCGCGGCCGTCTTGGGCAGGCCGTCGGCGACGTCCTTCACCGCCGCGCCGACCACGACCGTCCACACGACACAGATCACGAGCCCGATCGCCGACAGCACGACGGCCGTGATCGCCATGCCCTTGTTGTCGGCCTCGCCCTTGTTCACCCGCACGATGCCGACGACACCGAAGATCACGCCGAGGATCGTCAGCGGCCAGGCGATCACGCCGATGATGGGGATGAACGCGAACACCAGCCCGACCAGACCGAGCACGAACCCGGCCACGCCGAGCCCGTTCTTTCGCTGCGGAACCATCGGCGCCGGCATCTGCGGGATGGGTGCGTACGACACGGGTTTCCTCTTTCGACGGACACTCCGCGCGACCGGTTTGGTCACGCGTCGCTCCCTCGATCGCCGCCCACCATTACTTCGCTACAAGGCCTCAACCACGCGTCCGGTCACCAATCGGACACTGTTGATCATGCTCGCGCCCGTTTGCGCAGCTGGCGACCGTCGAATGGCCCCTTCGCACACTCACCGTGAGTCATCGGCGGGAATCTTCGCTTCACTCGAACGGAGCAGAGGTCGTGACGTTCCCGTGTCCGGCGGACCGTCCACAGCAGACAGCCCGGGTGAGCGGTCGCGCTCACCCGGGCTGTCGAAGCGTGCCCCGTGCCGGTGTCCTCAGTGGACCCCTGCTCCGGTCACCAGGGGTTGTTGTCCTGCTCGTCCGGGTCGATGCCACCCGGCCGGCGCGGGCCCGCCGGACCGGCCGGCCCCGGCGGAGCGGCGGGCGGCGGCGGGGTCGCGGCACCACCGGCCGGCGGCGCGGGCGGCACCGGCGGCGGAGTCGGCGCGGGGGGCTCCGGCTCGCCCGAGCCGTCTTCGGGCTCCTCGAGGTCCGGGAAGCGACTGCGGAGGCTGCCGAGCAGTGCGGTGCGGGTGTCCTGGTCCTCGTCGCCGAGGTTCTCGGTCATGACCTCGGCCACGCGCTGGGTGATGCCCGACTGCGCCCGCCGCATGGTGTCGAGCACCATGCGGGCCAGCTCCTCCTGCGGCATGGTCCGCGTCTTGGACCCGAAGACCAGGTCGGACACGACCCCGTCGGCACCGACGGTGACCTTGACGGTGCCGTCGGGGCTCGACGCCGTGAGGCGCAGCCGTTCGGTCTCCTGCTGGGCGGCCGCGTAGCGCTCGGCCTTGCGGGCGAAGCCCGCCGCCCACTCGTCCATCCGCCGGATCGCCTCGTCGGGGTCCCTGATCAGGTCACCCAACCCTCCCGCACTGGTCATGGTGTTCGTACTCCTCGATCTGCCTGCTGCTGAACTGTTCGGGTGGCGCCGGGCGCCACGGTGTCACCCGCTACTCGGTGACCGTGCCGATCCGGAACGACGACGGGTTCACCACGGGCTCCTCGGGCACCGTCGTGCCGACGCGGAACCTCGGCTGCTCGGGCTCGAGCGGCTCCGCGGCCTCCCGCGGCACCGTGGTGCCGATGCGCGGCGACAGCGGCTCCTGCAACGGCTCGCTCGGGATCGTCGTGCCGATGCGCGGCGACAGCGGCTCGCTGCCGGACGGGTAGCTGCCCGACGAGTAGGCGTCCGAGCCCCCGCCGGTGAGGCCCGCCGCGTCGTCGCTGTTGGACAGCTGCTTGAGGAACGGCTGCGCCTCCTGGGAGTCGCCGTCCAGGTACGCCTGCGCCGTGGTGCGGACGTTATCCGCCGTGGTCTGCATGCCCTCGGCCGCGGCGCTCACCGCGTCCTTGGCCTGCTGCCCCGTCGGGTTCACGATCGGCGGGAGAAACGCGCACAGCAGGCCGTAGGCGTCGTCGCTCAACGCGTAGTCCGCCGCCTGCACGGCGTTGTTCAGCCTGTCCACGAGCCCGTCGAGGTGGCTGGCGTGTGCCGTCAGCTCGTCGGGTTCGACGTCGAAGCCTCCGCTGGTCATCCCCGCCTCACTTCCAGTCCTTGTTCTTCCAGTCGCCGATCACCGGCGGCGCGACGACCTCGTCCGCGGCGAAGAAGCTCGGGTCGTCCGACTCCACGTAGTCGGCGATCTTGTGCTCCTTGTCCTCCGGGCCCTTGCCGCCCTTCTGGCCGGCACCCATGCCGCCCATGCCCGGCGAACCGGCCGCGCCCTTGGCGCCCGCCTGTGCGGCACCGCCTCGCGCCGCCAGCTCCTCTTCGGTCGCCGCGGCACCGGAACCGGCGCCCGCGCCCGTCGCGGAGCCCGCGCCACCGAGGCCCGCGCCCTTGATACCGGCGCCACCACCGATGCCGCCGACCCCGCCACCGGCACCACCGCCACCGCCACCGCCGAGGCGGCTGCTGATGCTCTCGCCGTTGATGCCGCCACCACGGCCGATGGTGGGGATCTTGCCCGATCCCCCGCCGATGCCGCCACCGGAACCGCCGAGCGAGCCGCCGCCGACGCCCGTGCCGGGGTTGAACGGCGGCGGGGTGAAGCCCGCGCCGGAACCCGAGCCGCCGCCCAGGCCACCGCCACCGGCGCCACCGCCCGGGTTGAACGGGGGCGGGTTGAAGCCGCCACCGCCGCCGATCCCGGTACCGCCGGGCCCGTCGGGCACGTTCAGCGGCGGGGGCGTGAAGCCCGACGTCTTCGTGGTCTCGTCGTCAGGCAGGCCGGAGCCGCCGCCCAGTCCACCACCGCCGAGGCCACCACCGCCCGGACTGTCAGGAACGTTGAGCGGAGGCGGGTTGAAGCCGCCACCACCACCCGCACCGCCGCTGGCGCCGCTTCCCGAGCCACCGCCAAGGGCGCCACCACCGGCGCCGCCCGTGCCCTCGGCCAAGTCGAGCGGAGGCGGGTTGAAGCCGCCCGCCCCGCCACCGGCACCACCACCCGCGCCACCGCCGGCACCGGCCCCTGACCCGCCGATCGGCTGCCCGTCGGGACCGAGGGGCTGCCCGTCCAGGCCGACCGGACGAACCTGGCTCCCGGTACCGCCACCGGCGCCACTCGCACCGCCGCCGTTCGCGCCGGTCGAGCCCGGCAGCTTCGGCGGAGCCGCGAACGCCGGCGTCACGACGGCCGAGCCGATCGTGTGGTCGTACTGCGTCATCAGCTGCGCGGCCTGCTGGCGCGCGGCCTGCTGCTCGGTGAAGGTCGCCATCGCCTTGGACGCCTGCGCGGCGTACTCGGTGGGGTCCTTGATCTGCTGCAGCTGCGCGTTGGCTTCCTGCACGTTGAACTGCACGGGCGGGTTCGCGGCCATCGCGATCTGCGTCTCGTTCAGCGCCTGCGAGTGGATCTCCTGCTGGCGCCCGGCCAGGGTCGCGCCCTGGGCGGTGGTGCCGAGCCACTTGCCGACGTTCGCGAGGTGCTCGCGCGCCGCGTCGCCGCCGGCGCCCTGCCAGTTGCTCGTGCTGGCGTTGATCGCCTGCGCGAGGTTCTGCTGGTGCGTGGCCAGGTCGTTGCCGACCCGCACCCACTCCTCCGACGACTCGGCCACGGTGCCCGAGTTCGCCTGCTGGGTGATCGCCTGCTGCATCTGCTCGTGCGTCGCCTGCGACCAGTCGGTGTAGGGCGCGCCGTCGGTCTGGCGCAGCTGAAGACCGCCGTCGAGGCCGGACTTCGCCTCCACGAGCCGCTGCTCGTAGAGCTCCTGGATCTTGTCGTTGCGCGTCTTCGGGTCGACGACGGGGCCGAGCCAGCCCTTGGCGATCTCGTCGTCGATCTCCTTGGTGGCCTCGGCCCGGATCTGGTCACCGGAGGCGACGTCGTCCGGCTTGACCGGGCCGACGAAGTACTTCGACGACGAGTCCGCCGTCACGTCGTAGTAGGGGCTGTGCGGGTCGTAGTCCGGTGACGACGGGTCGGAGACCGCCGAGGTGGACGTGTCGGTTGTCGTGGCCACGAGATCCTCCTCAGGTCAGCTCGTCGACGGGAAGGCGCTTGATCGTGTCGCGCGTTCCGGCTTCGGTGTTGCTGTAGTTCTGCTTCGCCAGCTTGATCGCCTCGACGTACGTCGGGAACTCGTCGCGGGCCGCCTGCAGCTGCGTGAGCAGGCCCTGGGCGTCACTGGCGGTGTTGAGCATGTGGTTCGACACCCATTGACCGGTCGCCGTGGCCGACAGAGCCGGGGCCGTGCCCAGCTTCTGCAAAGCGTCCCACCGCGCCTGAAGGGTGTCGATCACACCTTCGAGCGCTTCGATCATCTGGTTGCCGGTGGTGTCGTCCACCGCGAAACTGCCGGTCTGCGCCAATCGCTTCAGCTCGGTCCCGGACAACTGCGGCGTCAGCTCACGCGCGGTCATCTTCGCCGGGGTCGCGTCGTCGGCCACCGGATCTCCCTCCTCTTCGGTGCGCGCGTCAGTAGACGGCGGCGATGGCGTTCTGCACGGCGCGGGCGACCTCGGACCGCCCTGCGGGGACGTAGTCCGCGCTCAGGTCACCGGCCTCGCCGTTGGTGGTGTGGACCAGGTAGCGGCCGTCCTGCGTGTCGAGCCAGCTGAGCGGGTCGGCCGCGCGCAGCTCGCCGTGGCGCCCCCAGCCGGTGACGGTGACGTGGCCGCCGCCGAGACGCGGCGCGGCCATGACACGCTCGAGCACCTCGGTGCTGCCGGGCGTCGGCGTGACGCGGGGGTCCGTGCGGCCGGGCCGAACGGTCCCGCGGACCTCGATCATCCCGAACGCGTCCGTCTCCTCCTCGTCCTCGGCCGCCTCGGCGATGCGCCGCGCGGTCATCGCGGACACGGCGCGCGTCGCCTGCCGGTTCACCGTGTGGGCACCGGTCGTCGCGGCGCGCGCCGGGGGCAGCACGCCGGTGACGACGTCGACGAGGTCCTCGTCGGCGAAGAGGGAGAACAGCAGTTCGTCGGTGCGCGGGTTCTGCGTGATCCCGAGCGCCTGCCTGCCGTCACTGAGGGCGAGCACCGCGATGTCGGCGCCGACACCGTCGACCCCGGCCACCGCGACGGAGACGCGCGGCCGGGCGAGCAGCCCGAACGCCGTCTGCACGTGGGGGCTGAGCTCACCGTGGGTGGAGAGCCGCTTGTCCTCCATCGCCCGGTAGACCTGGGTCGCCACGCGGACGAACCGGATGGGATCCGAAGGCACCGTGCCGATCCGCAACGGGTACTGGCGGATGTCACCGCCGGTTGCCTGGCTGACCACAAGAGCTTCGAAGACGTCGAGAACGAACTCGAACCTGTCCGCCATACCCGAGAGCTTCCTTCCCCACGGCGGGTCGTGCACGGCGCTGCGCCGCGGTCCGGACACCTGCGCCAAAAGGGGCGCAGATGTCACTGATCGGAGCGTAGCAGTCCTGGTGTGGCGGGAAATCACCACTCGAACCGGTGCCCGAAAGACCATCCGTCCGTGTCAACCCGGGCACGGCCGTCGCGCCCTTCCGCACCCATCACGTGGGCCGGAGCCGATTCGGTTCACCATGGTCCGGAAAAAGTTCGCGGACCTCTCCCGGGGGCGCTGACCCAGGGTTCGTCCGGGAGGTTCAGCCCAGCCGTGACTGGTACACGCGCAGGTTCAGCCGGACCAGTTCCAGCAGTGGTACGGACACCCCCAGCGCGTGCGCCCGGTCCACGAGGTCGCCGAAGATCTGCTCGCCCTCCACCGGCAGCCCGGCCGTGAGGTCGCGGTAGAGCGAGGGCGCGCGCGGGGACCCGACTTCGGTCACGGTGCTGCGGGCGTTCTCCAGGGCGGCCGCCGCCAGCGGGTACCCGGCGGCCGCCGCGACGGCCGCGCACTCGGCGACCACGGCCTCGGCGAAGGCGATCCCGCCCGGCTGCCCGGCGACGTCGCCGACGGTGCCGCGCATGAGCGAGGTCACGGCCCCGATCGAGGCGATGAACACCCACTTCGCCCACATCGCCGCCGTGATGTCCGGGGACAGCACCGTGTCGAAGCCCGCACCCGAGAGGAGCTCGTGCGCCTCGGCGAGCCCGGCCGGCGCCGGCCCGGTGCGGGCGCCGTAGGTCAGCGACTGGAGGTCGAACAGGCGGCGGATGTCGCCCGCACCGTCCACAGTGGTCATCACGATCGCGACGCCGCCGAGCACCCGCTCCTCGCCGAAGCGGGCCACGAGCGCGTCGATGTGGCGCAGCCCGTTGAGCACCGGCAGCACGAGGGTGCCCGGCCCGACCGCCGGCGCCACGTCCTCGATCGCCTGCTCGAGGCCCGCGGCCTTGACCGTGAACAGCACGAGGTCGTACGGCTCGGTGAGCTCGCCGGCGCGCACGAGCTTCGGAGTGAGCACCGTCTCTTCACCGAGCCCCGTGATCCGCAGGCCGCGCTCCATCAGCGCGGCCGCTCGCCCGGGGCGCACCAGGAAGGTCACGTCACGACCGGCCTGCACCAGCCGGCCGCCGAAGAGCCCGCCGGTCGCGCCGGCACCCACCACCAGGATTCGTTTCGCGCTCGTCACCCGTCCGACAGTAGGCCCCTGACTTGCCCGGGACGAGCCAGGGTCGGCGCTCTCACACCTCGGGCGGTGGGGTGCGGTGAGGTTCAGACACCGACGACGCCGTCGACACCCTCGCGCAGGAAGTCGGCGTGGCCGTTGTGCCGGGCGTACTCGTGGATCAGGTGCAGCATCACCATCCGCAGGGAGACGTCCTCGCCCCACCGCGCGCTGTACGCGACGACGTCGAGCGACTCGGCGGCCGCCTCGATCCGCCGCGAGTGCTCCACCTCGGCCTGCCACGCGGCGAAGGCCTCGGCGCGCGTGCCGTCGGCGGCGTCGTAGGCGACCTGGTAGTCGCCCTCGGCCGACCAGACGAGCGGCACGTCCTCGCCGTCGATCACCCGGCGGAACCAGGCGCGCTCGACCTCGGCCAGGTGCCGCACGAGCCCCAGCAGCGACAGCGTCGAAGGCGGCATCGACTGCCGCCGCAGCTGCTCGTCGGAGAGGCCGTCGCACTTCATCGCGAGCGTCGCGCGGTGGAAGTCGAGGAACGCGCGCAGCATCTCCCGCTCCCCCGCGATCGCCGGCGGCCCGATCCGTTCCGTCGCCACGGCTCCCCCTTCACCCGGTGGCACGTCCGGGCTCAGGTTACCGGCACGCTCGCGCCCATCGCGCCCGGCACACGGACGTCACCCTGATCGTCCTGTGTGGACGGTCCACTGAGGATGGCCACTGCGGGGGAACTCGCGGAACAGCGGTAGCGCCCGCGCCGCCGGTCAGCTCACGGGTTCGGCGAGCGGCACGGGTTCTGGCGAGCGCCACGGCCGGTACCAGAGCATGTCCTCGCGGCGCATCGGTTCCCCGCACTCGTCGCACAGCGTGCCGGGGCGGGTCCGCGCCCCGCAGGCGCCGTGGACGATCAGCATGCGCTGGGCGGGCGGATCGGAGCGGGTGTGCTCGTCGCCCCACTCGGCGAGGGACAGCAGCACCGGCAGCGCGTCGGCACCGGCCTTCGTGAGGCGGTACTCGTGGCGGGTGCGGCCGCCGTCACGGTAGGGCACGCGCGCGAGCAGCCCCGCGTCGGTCAGTTTGGCGAGCCGGGTCGTGAGCACGTTGTCGGCGATGCCGAGCTCGTCGCGGAACTCGTCGAAGCGCGCGGTGCCCGTGGTCGCGTTGCGCAGGATCAGCAGCGTCCACGGTTCGCCGAGCACGTCGACCGCCCGGGCGATCGGGCACGCGTGTCCGGACCACTGGATACGTCGGGCCATCACGGCTCCCTTCCTTCTGCCACACCGCATTCGCTGCCTTTCGCGGTGCAAGCCGGCACCGACCGTAGCACGCGGCGGGCGCGCGCTGGGCCGTTCGGCCGAACACAGGGGCTTCACAGCAACACACAGGAAACAGACAGGTGGAATCGGCTGCAACTCAGGGGGTCCGCGGCGTTGTCCCGGTATGGCAAGACGGCTGAGATGGACACTCGCCGCCGCGGGGCTCACCGCGACGGTCCTCACGACGGCGGTGGTCGTCACGGTCGGCACGCGGCACGTGACGACCATGCCCGCGGCGGAGGCGCTGCCGCCGCCCTCGTCCTCGCCCGCACCGCCGACCACGAGCGAGCCGCCGACGTCTTCGACGACACCGACCACTCCCTCGACTCCCCTGCCCGACCCCTCGGCCGTGGCCGACGACGTGGTCGACGCGGTGACCGCGGCGTCGAAGGGCACGAAGGTCGGGCTCGCGGTCTACGACACGAAGACGGGCAAGACCCTCGCGCTGAACAACCCCGAAACCCCGTACTACACGGCTTCCGTGGTGAAGCTGCTCATCGCGCTCGATTCGCTGTACGACGACGGCACCTGGCAGGTCCCCGCCGGCGACACCGCCGACGAGCTCGCCGACATGATCTCCGGCAGCAACGACGCCATCGCCGACAAGCTCTGGGAAGCCGACGGCGGGACCGCGATCGTCGGGCGGATGGCCGACCTCATCGGGCTTTCGCACACGCTCGAACCGACGGACCCGGGCCAGTGGGGCATGACGAAGATGAGCCCCGACGACGTGGTCACCACCTACCGCTACCTCACCGACACCGTCCCCGACGCCACGGCGCGACCGCTGCTCACCGCTATGGCCGACGCGCGCCAGCCCGCCGACGACGGCTACCCGCAGTACTTCGGCATCCCGGACGGCATGGCCGGCGGGACCTGGGAGATCAAGCAGGGCTGGATGATCCTGCGCTCGGCGCTCGTGCTCAACACCACCGGGATCGTCGACTCCCGCTACGTCGTGGTGCTCCTGACGCAGCAGCCGGCCGCGACGTCGTCGGCGAAGGGCCGCGCCGCGGTGACCGCGGGGATCAAGGCACTGGCGCCGGCACTGGCGGCGTGGACCGCGGGCTGACCGCTCGGCTTCCGGAAGCTCTCAGGTGGTCCGGACCGGCGCCCGCCGCGCTCGGTCGATGTCCGGACCTCGGTACAGCCGCTCCGGAATGGACGCCAGCGTCGACTCGCGCACCTGCGGGCCCAGGCCGTAGAGCTTCTGGAAGCTCATGATCAGCGGGCGCCACGCGTCGGGGTCCACGTGGTCGTCCGTGCCGGGCAGGCGGATGTCGTCGTGGACGAAGACGCGCTGGACGCGGACTTCCAGGCCCACGACGGAGCCGTGCTGGTTCTCGTCGTCGGCGGCGAAGGGGTGGACGGCCTCGAGGACGGCCTCCATGGCCACCGGGCACTCGCCCACGCGCGGGGGCGCGACCGTCTCGGACGGGACCGGCGTGAGGCCCGCACGGGCGAACTTGTCGGCGACGTGGAAGTAGCCGCGCTGCTGCTTGCCCGGCGGCACCGGGTCCGAGCCCGTGGTGAGCGCGAGCCGGTCGACGGCCGCGGCGAGAGCGGACGAAGGCAGGTTCAGCACGCATTCGCGCGTGCGTCGCAGGTTCTGGGTGGTCTTCGAGCGCGCGCCCAGACCGAGCATGGCTCGCCAGCCGAGCCAGAACGCCGAGGACATCGGGGCGAGGTTCGCCGAACCGTCCTCATTGGTCGTCGAGATCAGCACCACGGGGGTGCCGAAGTACAGGATTCCGGGCTCGATGGCCGTGTGCAAGGGAAACGTCGTGTTCACGTCTCCCAGTCTGCGCGCCTTGGCCGCCCACGGCTGGCGGGAAACGGACGTCACGATCACGCCCGTTTCCCACCGGCCGCACGGTCAGGCGATGCCCGCCGCCAGCAGCGCCCGCCGCGTCAGCACGCGCGCCAGGTGCCGCCGGTACTCCGCCGACGCGTGGGGCTCGTCGGGCGGCGAGGTGTCCTCGGCGGCGAGCGCCGCGGCCTCGTCGGCCGAAGCTCCGTCCGCGAGGGCTTTCTCCGTCGCCGCGGCGCGCAGCGGGGTGCCGCCGAGGTTGATCAGGCCCACCGACCTGCCCACCACCGCCACGCCCACGATCGCCCAGTCGATGTTGCGGCGCGTGAACTTCTCGAAGCCCCAGCCCAGTCCGGCCTGGCTGGGCAGGCGGACCTCGGTCAGCAGCTCGTCCGGCTCCAGTGGCGTGGTGAACGGGCCCAGGAAGAACTCCGCGGCCGGGATGCGCCGCTCCCCCGCCGGGCCGCGTGCGACGAGCACGCCGTCGGACGCGAGGATCACCGCGGGCAGATCGGCGGCCGAGTCGGCGTGCACGAGCGAACCGCCGAGCGTGCCGCGGTGGCGCACCTGCGGATCGCCGACGGCACCGGAGGCGTGCGCGACGAGCGGCGCGTGCTCGGCGAGCACCGGGTCGCCGTGGAGGTCGTGGTACCGCGACAGCGCGCCGATCACCACCTCGTCTCCGTCGAGCCGCACGAACTTCAGCTCGTCGAGCGACGCGATGTCCACCACGACCTCGGGCGCCGCGAACCGCAGTTTCATCAGCGGCAGCAGGGAATGCCCGCCGGCGAGCAGCTTCGCGTCCTCGCCGTGCTCGGCCAGCAGCGCCAGCGCCTCGTCCACAGTGGACGCCCGGCGGTAGGAGAACTCGGCGGGGATCACCGGTCCACCTCCTGCCCCGACGCCTCGACGACAGCGCTCACGATGTTGTGGTAACCCGTGCAACGGCACAGGTTCCCTTCGAGCGCCTCCCGGACCTCGCGTCGCGACGGCCGCGGGTTCTCCTTCAACAGCGACACCGAAGCCATCATCATGCCCGGCGTGCAGAAGCCGCACTGGAGCCCGTGCTGCTCGCGGAACGCGCGCTGCACGGGGTGCAGCTCGCCGCCGTCGCCGGCCAGACCCTCCACTGTCGTCACTTCGTGCCCGTCGGCCTGCGCGGCCAGCACCGTGCACGACTTCACCGACTCGCCGTCGAGCAGGACCGTGCAGGCGCCGCACGACGTGGTGTCGCAGCCGATGTTCGTCCCGGTGAGCCCGACGGTGTCGCGCAGGTAGTGCACCAGCAGCGTCCGGTCCGGCACCTCCCCGGCCGTGGTCCGGCCGTTCACCTCGATGGAGACCCGCACGTCAGTTCGCCTTCCTCACGTCGTTCAGGGCCGCCCAGACCCGCATCGGGGTGGCCGGCATGTCCAGGTGCCGCACGCCGTGGTGGGCGAGCGCGTCGACCACCGCGTTGTGCACCGCCGGCGTCGACCCGATCGTCGCGGCCTCGCCGATCCCCTTGACTCCCAGCAGGTTCCGCGTCGTGGGCGTCGCCATGTCCACCAGTTCGAAGTCGGGCAGCTCGGTCGCGGTCACGAACGAGTAGTCCGCGAGCGTGGCCGTGGTCGGGTTGCCGTCCTCGTCGTAGTTCACGACCTCCAGCAGCGCCTGCGCGATGCCCTGGCCGAGCCCGCCGTGGCGCTGGCCGCGGAAGGTCAGCGGGTTCACCACCGGCCCGGCGTCGTCGACCGCGACGAGCCGCCGCACCTCGACCTTGCCCGTCTCCGTGTCGACCTCGACCACGGCGAGGTGCGCGCCGAACGGGAACGTCGGCTTGCCGTCGCCGAACCACACGTCGGCCGACAACGCCGTGCTCTCGGCCGACGCCACGATCCGCGCCCAGTCGAGCGTGGTGCTCGACGGCGCGCCGCGCACCTGCCAGACCCCGCGTTCGGTGTCGAGCTCGAGATCCTCGGGCGCCGCCTCGAGCAGGTCGGCCGCGAGCTCCCGGGCCTGGGCGATCACCTCGTCGGCCGCCTGCCGGATCGCCGAGCCGCCGAGCTGCAGCGACCGCGAGCCGAACGTGCCGACCGCGCGCGGGACCTCGTCGGTGTCGCCGTGCTTCACGGTGATCTTCGCCAGTGGCACGCCGAGCTGGTCGGACAGCAGCATCGCCAGCGACGTCGCGAGCCCCTGGCCGTGCGGCGAGCTGCCCGTGTACGCGGTGACCGAGCCGTCTTCGTGGATGTCGACGCGGCCGCTCTCGCCGCTCGCGTCGCCGCCGGTGATCTCGACGTAGGCCGCGATGCCCAGACCGAGCGCCACCGGATCGCCCGCGACGCGGCGCAGCTCCTGCTCCGCGCGCAGCTCCGCGTAGCCCGCGGCCGCCAGCACCTTGTCCAGCGCCGCCGCGTACTCGCCCGTGTCGTAGTCCCCGCCGGTCGGCGTGGTGTAGGGGAACTCCTCGGGGCGGATGAAGTTGACGCGCCGGACCTCGGCGGGGTCCATCCCGATCTCGGCGGCGAACAGGTCCATCGCGCGCTCGACCGCGGCCGTCGCCTCGGGCCGGCCCGCGCCTCGGTAGGCGGCGATGGGCGTGGTGTTCGTGACCACGCAGCGGCTGCGCGTCTGCACCACCGGGAAGCGGTACACGCCGGGCGCCATCATCTCGGTCAGCGTGGGCAGGAACATCGCGCGTGGGTAGGCGCCGCTGTCCTGCACGACGTCGATCCGGTACGCGAGCACCGTCCCGTCGCGCTTCCCGCCGATGGTCACGGTGTTCTGCTGCGCCCGGCCGTGACTCATCGCCGTGAGGTTCTCGCTGCGCGACTCGGTCCACCGCACCGGCCGCCCGACGGCACGCGCGGCCCAGCCGAGCACGCTCGCCTCGGGGTCGGCGCCGATCTTGGCACCGAAGCCACCACCGACGTCGGGCGCGATCACGCGCACCCGTTCCTCGTCGAGCCCCAGCGCGCCGGCCACGGTGGTCCGGGCGATCTGGGCGTTCTGCGTGGACAGCCACAACGTCAGCCGCCCGTCCTCGCCCCACGCCACCGATCCGCCGCGCACCTCGAGCGACGCCGGGGCCACTCGGGGGTTGAGGATCGTCTGCGTGACCACGGCGTCGCAGTCCGCGAACACCGCGTCGTCGAACTCCTCGGCGCCGTTCACCTGCATGACGTTGCCGGTGACACCGCCACCGGGGAACAGCTCGGTTTCACCGGACAGCGCGGCGTCGATGCTCGCCACGGCGTCCAGCGGGTCGTAGTCCACGTCGACCAGCTCCGCCGCGTCGGCCAGCTGGTAGCGCTCTTCGGTGAGCACCAGCGCGACGGGTTCGCCGACGTAACGCACGACGTCCGTGGCGAGGAACGGTTCGGTCACGGGACCGGTTTGCTGAGGCGCGAGGTCGAGATCCGCCGCCGTGAAAACGGCGACGACTCCCGGTGCCTGCTTCGCCTCTTCTGTGTCGATGCCGGAGATACGCGCGTGGGCGATCGGGCTGCGCACGAAGACCGCGTGGACCGCGCCGGTGAGCGCCGCCTCCCGCAAGTCGTCGACGTACGTTCCGCCCGAGGTGATCAGCTTCTCGTCCTCGACGCGCACCACGCGGGTGCCGACAATGCTCATCTGGCCTCCTGCTCGGGTACCCGCCGATCATGCCCCCTGGGGTGCCCGCGCGTCAGCCTCGCTCGGCAACGGTTGCGCTGCGATCAGCCGGAGTAGGCTTCGCGCGCGAGCACCACCGCGAGCACGAGCCCGCCGATCGCGATCGCGATCCGCAGCGGGGTCGCGGGCAGGTACCGCACGAGGATCGAACCGAGCCAGGACCCCGCGACCGAACCCAGGCACACGGCGAGCGCGGCGGGCCAGAGCACGCGGCCGGTGAACGCGAAGACGGCCGCGGCGATCAGGTTCGCCGTGCCCGTGGCGATGTTCTTGGCCGCGTTCGTGCGGGCCAGCGGCTGCGTCCAGACGGTGGTGAGCAGCGCGAGCATCAGAACGCCCGCCGCGGCACCGAAATAGCCGCCGTACACGCCGACGAGGAACGCGGCCGTGCCGGTGACCGGGCCGATGCCGTGGCGCTCCGCGCCTTCCGCCAACCGGCGCAACCGCGGACCCGCCAACAGGACCAGCGACGCACCACCAATCAGCCACGGGACCACCGCGGTGAACGCGCCGGGCGGCGTCAGCAGCAATACGAGCCCGCCGCAGCCACCGCCGGCCGTGGTGATCAGGCACAGCGGCAGCAGGCGGCGCCACTGCCCTTTCAGCTCGGGCCGCGCGCCGGCGGCCGCGCCCGCGGTGGTGCCGAGCATCGCGACGGTGTTGGTCATGTTCGCGACCACCGGCGGCATCCCGGCGGCGAGCAGCGCGGGGTACGACACGAGCGAGGCCAGTCCGGCGGTGGCGCCGACGAGGCCGGCGCCCACTCCGGCGAGCAGCAGGAGGACGAACTCGCCCGCGTCGATGATCACGCCCGCCATCAGAACACGGGCTCCCGCGCTGCCGTATAGGTTGTTATACATGTCACGTCCGGTTGAACGAACACCGCCGAACGGACGCCGGGCGATCGTCGGACAGGCGAGTACGTTGAAGACAAGGCAACCCGCCCGGTGCTCGGATTCCCCTGGAGGACCGATGCGCGTCACGATCGCGGAGGTCGCCCGCCGTGCGCGGGTGAGCAAGACGACCGTGTCCCGGGTGCTCAACAACAAGTCCGACGTGGACGCCGCCACCGCCGTGCGCGTGCGGGAAGTCATCGCCGCGACGGGCTACATCCCGAGTGCCGGGGCCGTCGGCCTGGCGAGGGGCCGGACCCGGCTGGTCGGGGTGCTCGTGCCGGGACTCTCACCGCCAGGCGTCGGCGAAGTGCTGCAGGGAGTGGCCGACGTCGTCGAGGCGAGTGACCACGGCCTGCTGCTGAGCACGGCCGCCCGGGGCGCGGACTCGCTGACGCGCTTCACGCACCAGGTGCGGGCACACGCGTTCGACGGGCTGCTGCTGCTCGACCCGCCACCCGCCGTCACGGACAACGACGCGCTGCGCGACTCCGACCTCCCGGTCGTGGTCATCGACGGGGCGCGCTCGGCGTTCCCCTCCGTGGCCGGCGACGACGCCGCGGGCGCCGCCGCGGTGGCCCGGCACTTCCTGGCGCGCGGCCGGCGCCGCGTCGCCGTGGTGACGGGCCCCGGCGAACACGCCGCCGCCCGGCTCGCCGGATTCCGGTCCGTGCTCGACGAAGCCGGTTCACCGCTCACCGGGAACGCCGTCACCGAGGCGGCTTCCACCGCGGGCAGCGGCCGCTCGGCCGTGCGGCGGCTCGTCGCCTCGGGCCTCGGGTTCGACGCCGTGTTCGCCGGTGACGACGTGGTGGCCGCCGGTGTCCTCACCGGACTGCGCGAGGCCGGCCGCACGGTGCCCGGCGACGTCGCCGTGGCCGGGTTCGGCGACCTGGCGCTCTCGGCGTTCACGCAGCCGCCCCTCACGACCGTGCGCCGGCCCCTGCGGGCGCTCGGGGAAACGGCGGCGCGACGCCTGCTCGGCAAGCTGACCGGCGACACGCCTCTCGACGGCATGACCGTGCTGCCGACCGAACTGGTCGTACGGGAATCGGCGCCCTGACGCGGACGATCCGCAGTGGGTGGTTCAGCTGGCGAGGCCGGCGTGACCGAACCCGGCGGGCAGCACGAGGCTGTGGCCGGTGTGCTCGACCTTCGCCCGCAGGTACCGGACGTTGGTCTCCGTCGCGAACACCCCCGTGCGCACGCGGTCGCGCACGTCGAGGCCGTGGGCGGTCAGCTGCGCGGCCTTGTCGGGGTTGTTCGACAGCAGGTCGAGCCGGTCGACGCCGAGCGCGGTGAGCATCTGCGCGGCGGCGGTGTAGTCGCGGGCGTCCTCGGGCAGGCCGAGCGCGGCGTTGGCCTCGTAGGTGTCGAGGCCCCCGTCCTGCAGCGCGTACGCGTCGAGCTTGTTGTACAGGCCGATGCCGCGGCCTTCCTGGCGCAGGTAGAGCAGGTAGCCACCGGTCTCGGAGATCCGGGCGATCGACTCGCGCAGCTGCGGGCCGCAGTCGCAGCGGGCCGAGCCGAAGACGTCGCCGGTCAGGCACTCGGAGTGCATCCGCACGAGCGGCACCGGGCCCGGCTCGCCGAGCACGAACGCGAGGTGCTCCAGCCCGTCGGCGAGCCCGCGGAACGTCACGGCCTCCGCGTCGACGGAGAGGTCGTCGCCCAGCCGCAGCGGGATCCGCACCCGCGTACGCACCTCCGCCACCGTCGCCATCGGCTGCTCCGTTCTCCCAGGTGGTTCAAATTCGAACCACGACTTGATCGACCCTACAACATGGTTCAAATTCGAACAACCTGCGTTACCATGGGTGCATGGCCGACCCCCGATGGCTCACGGATCGCCAGCTGAAGACCTGGCAGGCCTTCCTGGCGGTGAGCTCGCAGCTCAACCGGCGCGTCGAACAGCAGCTTCGCGACGACGCGGGGCTTTCGCACCCACAGTACGAAGTTCTGGCGCGCCTCGCCGCCGCCGGCGGGGCGCTGCGCATGACGGAGCTCGCGGGCGCGGCCCTCACGTCCAAGAGCGGGCTGAGCTACCAGGTCGGCCAGCTGGAGAAGACCGGGCTCGTCGGGCGCCGCTCGTGCGAGTCCGACGACCGCGGGGTGATCGCCTTCCTGACCGATCTCGGCTGGTCACAGCTTCGCGAGGCCGCCGCCGGGCACGCCGCGCTCGTGGGCGAGCTGCTCGTCGACGCGCTCACGGCCGAGCAGTTCGGCGCGTTCAGCGCGGTGCTCGACACCCTGGAGTCCCGGCTGCGCGGCGCCGAGCGGCCGCAGCGAACCGCCGTGTGACGCTCGGCACCCCGTGCTACGAGCCGACTGTCCTCTGTGTCCAGTCGGGCACGCGGGGTCGCGGCACGGGGTCGGCGGTCAGCAGGGCCAGGTCCGGCGGCACGAGCACGGCCGCGGCGAGCAGGACACCGAGCAACCGGTCGTCGCCGCCTGCCGGGTGGAATCTGGCCCGCACCCCGTCGACGGCGGCCCGCACGCCCAGCGGGGTCCACTCGCCGCCGGGGTCCACCACCGCGAGCTGAGCCGCCGCCCGCTCCGGCGGCACCGGCCGCGGTTGTGCCTCCCAGCGCAGGAAACTCTGGCCGACCGCGGTGAGCGCGAGCCGTTCGCGCGCGTCGAGCACCGCGTCCGCCACGGGTGGCGCGACGGGTCTGCCGTCGGCGACGTGCACCTCCAGCACGTGCTCCCGCCCACCCGAGCCGTGCACGAACAACGGCAGGTAGCCCGCCGCCAGCGCGACCGGCGCCGCGCCGGCGAACAGCAGCCGCGATTCCGGCAGCCGCAAGGGGACCTTGCCCGTCGCCCGCACCCACCAGCGGTCGCGGTGGTGCTCCAGCAAGCCGTGGCGGCGGCTCACACGCCGGTCGTCCTCCCCCACCGGCACGGCGACCTCCGCGGTGTTGCGCCCGAACGTCACCGGGCCGGGCTCCGACGGCGGCACCAGCACTCCCCCGGCGAGTCCGAGCACGACCAGCGTGCCGGGCGGTGACGCGAAGCCCCGCGCCAGGCTCGGATGCCCGGCGGGCAGTGCCTGCATCCCCTCACCCGTCACGCCGTCCCCACCCGTTCCCGGCGCGGGGCCCGCCCCACCGCGCGCCGCGAGGCTAACCAGGCGGTGCCGGGACCCCTCCCGACGCGGTTTCGTCGGGTGGTTCGAGCAGCGCGAGGTCCGGCGGCACCAGCGAAGTGGACAGCAGGAGCTCTTTCACGAGGTTGTCGTTGAGGGAGTTGCCCACCGGCTCGCCGACCTCTTCACGCGTGAGGCCTGCGACGCCGGCGCGCGCGAGCCGCGTCCGCACGGCGACCACGAGGTGCTCCACCCGTTTGGGCGTCCAGCGGCCTTCCGGTGCCAGCTCCGCGAGCTGCTCGGCGACCTGCCGCCACGCCATCGGCTGCGGGTAGGGCTGCTGGAGCAGGTACCGCTGGGCCAGCGACACCAGCACGAGCCGCTCTTCGGGGCTCAGCCGCCACATGCGCGGGGGCTCGGTCACGTCCTGCGGCCGCGACTCCGGCCGGCGGCCGTCCGCTCCCGACACGTACAGCTCCAGCAGGTGCTCGCGGTCGGCCGAACCGCGCACGAACACCGCCGTGTAGCCCTCCGCGAGCGGCACGGGCTCCTCTTCGGGGAACAACAGGCGCGAGCCGGGCAGGCGGATCGGCAGCCGCCCGGTGTTGTGCATCCACCACGCGTCGTGCCGGCGCACGAGGAAACCCTGTCTGCGGCTGACTTTCCGGTCGTCCTCCCCCACGCACACGTGGACGTCCTCGCGGTTGCGTCCGAAGAGGACTTCCCGGCCGTCGCGGGGCGGCATGCGCACGCCCCCGCTCACCGCCAGCGCGAAGATCGTGCCCGGCGCCGCGGGCGGCACCCCGTAGGCGAGGCTGCCGTGGCCGGCGCCGAGGGACTCGGCCGGCCCGCCGGATCGCAGCGCGGTCATGCCTGCGGCAGCTTCGCGACGACGCCGCCGGCCAGCGACGTGGCCGGGGCGCAGAGGTCCTGCGACGGCGGGTCGCCGTGGACCACCACCTTGATCTGCTCCACCGCGGCCTCCCCGTGTGCGTCGGTGTAGCGCCGGTAGACCAGCAGCGCCTGGCAGGTGTTGTCGGCGAAGTCGTCGGTCGCGAGGTAAGCGTCGTGCCCGGAGACCTGGACGAGCCGGCCCGAGTCGCCGTCCGGCGGCTGGTCGCGGTCGAAGATCACCGTGACCGCGCGGTCCGACGCCGAGCTGTCCCAGTCACACGTCCAGTCGCCGTAGCCCGGCACCACCTGCACCGGCGGCGTGACGCCCGCGGCGCTGCCGAGCGAAGCCGAGCCCAGCAGCGCGCACGCGTCCACCTTGGACAGTGAGCCGGCCGGGACCGGCGAGGTCCGCGCCGGCACGCCGGCGACAGCGAGCACCTTCGTCGCCGACGCCACCGCGATGTCGGCGGGCTTGCACGTATCGAGGTTGTCGCCGTCGTCGTCGGAGACGGTCACGCGCACGAGGTACTTGTCCTGCAGCTGGATCAGGCGCACGCAGGCGCCGTCCTGCGCGGGATCGCCGAACACGTCGAACGGGCCGGAGCGCGAACGCCGCCCCACCGGCGCGGCGCCGCCGGAGGGCGGGTCCTCCAGCTCGACCTTCACGTCGGCCTGCAGATCGTTGCCCCGCTTGAGGATCACGTCGCAGCGGTCGAAGTTGCCGTAGTCGGGATCCACCTCGGGATCGCCGAACGGGCGCAGCGGCACCGCGTCCACGAGCCGGCACGGATCGGCCGAGCGCGGGTCCTGCCCAATGCCGAGCTTCGCCGGGGCGGCGGGCACCTTCGAAGCCGCGGCCGGGGTCCGCGGCGTGCCGCTGTCCGGCAGCAGGATCAGGGCCACGCCCGCGAGCACCACGACGGCGGCGACCGCCCCCGCGATCACGAACCGCCGGCGGCGCCCGCCGGGCCGGCGGCGCAGCGGTGGCGCGGCAGGCAGCCCGCCCGCGCCGGCGGCAAGCAGGTCGTGCGCGGCGGCCGCGGTGGGCCGGTCCTCGGGAGCCGTCCGCGTCAACGCGGCGAGCACGGGAGCGAGGTCACCGGCCTTGCGCGCCGGCGGGACCGCGCCCTCGGCCGCACGCCGGATGGTCGCGTACTCGTTGCCGCTGCCGAAGGGCGGTGCGCCCTCGACGGCGGAGAACAGCGTGGCGCCCAAGGAGAAGACGTCGGACGCGGCGGTCGGCGGGTGCCCCTGCGCGACCTCCGGCGCGAGGTAACCCGGGGTGCCGCCGATGTGCGGGGAGTCGGTGACCGTCTCGTCGGTGCGGACCGAGCGCGAGATGCCGAAGTCGGTGAGCTTGGCGTGGCCGTCGTCGGTGATGAGGACGTTGCCGGGCTTCACGTCGCGGTGCACCACGCCGCGTTCGTGCACGGCGGCGAGCGCGCCCGCGACCTGCACGCCGATCTCGGCGACAGTGCGCACGGGCAGGCTGCCTTCGGCGGCGAGGACCTCGGCGAGGCTGCGCGAAGGCACGTACTCCATCACGAGCCACAGTTCGTCAGCCTCGGCGACGACGTCGAAGAAGGTCACCACGTTCGGGTGCTGCACCCCGGCGGCGAGCCGGGCTTCGCGACGCAGGGTGCGGCCGCTGACCGCATCGGAGAGCCGGGCCTGCTTGAGCGCCACCTCGCGGTCGAGCTGCTCGTCGTGCGCACGCCAGACCACGCCCATGCCCCCGGTGCCGATCCGCTCGAGCAGTCGATAGCGCTCCGCGATCAGCCGGCCACCCTGCACCGACGCTCCCCTCGGCGTGGTCGGACCTCTGTGAGGTAACTCGCAGTAACGATACTGCATCACATCCGGTGGCAGGAAGCGGCCCGGATCGGGACCACTCCCCCGGCGCCCGCTCACGGTCCGGGCACGAACGGCCACTCTCCCGAACCGGGGACACCCCGGCGAAGGGCGCGACATCCGTCCGGCCGACCGCCCCGGCGTCGGGCTCGACGGGAACCACGTCGACCCGGCCATCCCCCGCGAGGCGGGATCGACAAATCGTCCCGCGAGAGCCCCGACGGCGCCGAGCCGGCCTGCGCGCGGCGACTGCGATGCCGGTTCCCTTGCCCACCAGAGGAACCGGCGCCCGAACCGTGCTGCGCTGCGTGAGCACCGGGGTCACCCGTCCGGCTGATCAAGCGTCCACAGTGGACCCGAAAACCGGCACGGCGGTCCAGGATTTGACGTATAGGCCGTTATACGGACGGGTGCGGCCGGGTGAATCCGCCAGGAGCGCCCGGATCGGCGATTGGACCATGGTGGCCGGGGGTATCTGGCGGACGTGACGGCAGGCGCGCCGCCGAAGGAGACCTCCATGCTCAGTCACCACGAACGCAGCGAGCTGGACAAGATCGAACGCTGGTTCGAGTTCAGCGATCCGGAACTGGCGGCGGCGCTCTCGCGGGGCAAGCCGGCGCCGAACCGCCGCCTGCTCATCCTCTTCGCGGTGCTCTTCGACGTCTCGGCCGTCGCGTTCCTCGTGGCCGGCCTCGTCACCACGAGTCCCGCCTTCACGCTGTGCGCGCTGCTCGCCGCCGGCGGCGGGGTGGCGCTGCACATCGTGCGCGGGCACGGCCGCTCCTGGCGCGTGACGCGGCGCGGTTGACGTGCGCCGACCCGGGTCCGCGCCGCACACTGGTGCGGTGTCCGCCTGGGTTCTCCACGTCGATCTCGACCAGTTCATCGCCGCGGTCGAGATCGCGCGCCGGCCCGAGCTGCGCGGCCGGCCGGTGGTCGTGGGCGGCAACGGCGACCCCGCCGAGCGCGCCGTGGTGGCCACCGCGTCCTACGAAGCGCGCGAGTTCGGCGTGCAGTCCGGAATGCCGCTGCGGCTGGCCGCGAAACGCTGTCCCGACGCGGTGTTCCTGGCCACCGACGCGCCGGCGTACCAGGAGGTCTCCGACCGCGTCATGGCGCGGCTGCGCGAGCTGCCGGTGGTGGTCGAGGTGCTCGGGTGGGACGAGGCGTTCCTCGGCCTCGACACCGCAACCACCGGCACCGACGACCCCGAGGCGTTCGCGGCCGAGGTCCGCCGGGCCGTCGAGGACGAGACCGGGCTTTCGTGCTCGGTCGGCATCGGCGACAACAAGCTGCGCGCCAAGCTTGCGACCGGGTTCGCGAAACCCGCCGGGATCTTCCGCCTGACGCAGGAGAACTGGTGGGCCGTGATGGCCGAGCGGCCCACCGACGCGCTGTGGGGCATCGGGCGCAAGACGGCCAGGAAGCTCGCCGAAGCCGGGTTCACCACGGTGCTGCAGCTGGCCGGCGCCGACGCGGACGACCTCGCCGCGCGATTCGGCCCGCGCCTCGGGCCGTGGTACCGGGTGCTGGCGGGCGGGATCGGCGACGCCGAGGTCACCGCCACGCCGTACGTCGCGCGCTCCCGCAGCCGCGAGACGACGTTCCAGCAGGACCTCACCGATCCCGCGCGGATCGCGGAAGAGATCGACGCCCTCGCCGTTCGGGTCGCCCGCGACGTCGTGGACGAGGGCCGCCCGGCGGCGCGCGTCGCGGTGAAGGTGCGCTTCGCGCCGTTCCACACCCACACCCACAGCGTCACGCTGCCGGAGCCCACCTCGGACGCCGCGGCGTTCGGGCGCGCCGCGCGCGAGGTGCTCGGGATGTTCACGCTCGGCCGGCCGGTCCGCCTGCTCGGCGTGCGCGCGGAGTTCCCCCACCCGCCCGCGTGATCCGGCGCGGCGACCCGCAGGTGCGCGTTTGGCGGCGCCTGCCCGCGGGGTAATCGGCATTCCGGCACACGAGTGAGGTGGCGCATGTCCGAAAACGGCTTCCCCGCGACCGGTTCCGACGACCGGTTCGGCGGGCTGGGTGGCGAGTTCCGGGACCTCACGCGGTCGCTGCTGGAGGTCACGACCGTCGGGGGCGTGCTGAAGCAGCTGGTGACAGCGGCGGTCCGGGTGATCCCCGTGGCGAGCGTCGTCAGCATCACGCTGCGCTCGCCCGACGGGATGTTCTACACCCCGATCGAGACCGATCCGGTCGCCGTCGAGCTCGACCAGGTGCAGTACCGCACCGGAGAGGGCCCCTGCCTCGACGCGGCCCGCCCGGACGGCCCGGCCCACGCCGAGAGCCAGGACCTCGCCCACGAGCCCGAGTGGCCGAAGTTCGGACCGGCCGCGGCCGAACGCGGCATGGGCTCGATGCTCGCCATCGCGCTGCTGCCCGACGCCCGCGAGCCGCAGCTGTCCGGCGCCCTCAACGTCTACGCACGCGAGGCCGGCGCGCTGACGGCCACCGACCGCGACCTCGCGCTGCTGCTGGCCACCCACGGTTCGCTGGCTCTGGCGACCACCCACGCGGTGACGGCCGCGGACCTGCAGCGGGCGCACCTGCGCAAGGCCATCGACTCGCGTGACGTGATCGGCCAGGCGAAGGGCATCCTGATGCAGCGGCGCGGCATCTCTGCCGACGAAGCGTTCGACATCCTGCGCCGCACGTCACAGGACCTCAACGTGAAGCTCGCCGTGCTGGCCGAGACGCTGGCCACCCGCCACACCGAGATCGACCTGCCCGGCCCGCACGCTTGACAGCCTCCGGCCCGCCTTGCCATGGTGGAAAGCGGTAGAACGAACCGTGCGCCGCCGAGGCGCACTCCGGGCCGAGAGGCGCTGCGACGGAAGCCGGAAGGTTTCCGCCACGCTCGGCCCGCGAGTTCCGGACAAGGGCGCCTCCTGCGAAGGAGGTGCCTTTTTTGTCGCCCCAGCTGTCGCCGACCCGGACGTCGCCGGCACAGGTGGTGCCGCCGAAGGAAAAGCCGGCGGACGGCCTGCGCACCTCCTGAACCCCTCCCGGGTGAGCCCGGCGCCGCCGACCGTGGTGGTGCCGCGATTCCCCGTGCCCTGAAACAGAAACCAGAACCGTATCGAAGGGGAGCGGAACTTCCATGAGCCCGAAACTGCAGAACGTCGGCGGACTCGAGTTCGCGGTGGCCGACCTGGCACTCGCCCAGGCCGGGCGGACGCAGCTGCGCCTGGCCGAGCATGAGATGCCCGGCCTGATGGCGATCCGGCGCGAGTTCGCCGACGCCCAGCCGCTGAAAGGCGCCCGCATCGCCGGCTCGCTGCACATGACCGTGCAGACCGCGGTGCTGATCGAGACCCTCGTGGCACTGGGCGCCGACGTGCGCTGGGTGTCCTGCAACATCTTCTCCACCCAGGACGAGGCCGCGGCCGCCGTCGTCATCGGTCCGAACGGGACGGCCGAGCGGCCCGAGGGCACGCCGGTGTTCGCGTGGAAGGGCGAGACGCTCGACGAGTACTGGTGGTGCACCGATCTGCTCTTCCGGTTCGCCGGCGGGCAGGGCCCCAACATGATCCTCGACGACGGCGGCGACGCGACGCTGCTGGTCCACAAGGGAGTCGAGTTCGAGGCCGCGGGCGCCGTCCCGGCCGCCGCGGACTCCGACCCCGAGGAGTACGCGATCATCCTCCGCACGCTCGCCGAGAGCCTCGCCGCCGACCCGAAGCGCTTCACGCGCATCGCCGGCGAGGTGCGTGGCGTGACCGAGGAGACCACCAACGGCGTCAAGCGGCTCTACAAGCTCGCGACCGAGGGCACGCTGCTGTTCCCCGCGATGAACGTGAACGACTCGGTGACGAAGTCCAAGTTCGACAACAAGTACGGCATCCGCCACTCGATGGTCGACGGCCTCAACCGCGCGACCGACGTGATGATCGGCGGCAAGCTCGCCGTCGTCTGCGGTTACGGCGACGTCGGCAAGGGCGCCGTGGAGGCGCTTCGCGGCCAGGGCGCGCGTGTGGTGGTCACGGAGATCGACCCGATCTGCGCGCTGCAGGCGGCCATGGAGGGCCTCGACGTGGTCGAGCTGGACGACGTCGTGGAGCGCGGTGACATCTTCCTCACCACCACGGGCAACTTCGGCATCATCTCCGCGGCGCAGATGGGGCGGATGAAGCACAACGCGATCGTCGCGAACGTCGGCCACTTCGACAACGAGATCGACATGGCCGGCCTCGCCAAGGTGCCCGGCATCCGCAAGCTGGAGATCAAGCCGCAGGTGCACGAGTGGGCCTTCCCCACGGCCGAGGGGCGCGCGGCGCACTCGATCATCGTGCTGTCCGAGGGCCGGCTCATGAACCTCGGCAACGCGACCGGGCACCCGTCGTTCGTGATGTCGAACTCGTTCGCGAACCAGGCGATCGCGCAGATCGAGCTGTTCACCAAGCCTGGCGAGTACCCGGTGGGCGTGCACCGGCTGCCGAAGCTGCTGGACGAGAAGGTGGCGCGGCTGCACCTCGACGCGCTCGGCGTGAAGCTGACGAAGCTCACGAAGGAGCAGGCGGAGTACATCGGCGTGGACGCGGCCGGCCCGTTCAAGCTGGAGCACTACCGCTACTGAGCCCCGGGCCACCCCCGCGGAGACCGGAGGCCGGAAATAAGGGGTCCTCCGGCTCCGAGGGGGAGGGAGAGCCGAAGGACCTCGTTAGTGTTAGCACATCGCCAAGCCGGTGTACACAGCTGCATACACGATCGGGTAAGGATCCGGGGCGGAAGGGAAACCCCCGGCGGAAAACCGTGAAGGCCTCGTTCCCCGGGTTGCCGGGGAACGAGGCCTTCACGGTCGCTGGGCCGCGGGAGGGCTCAGGAAGCCTGTCGAAGCTCCGCCTCGACCTCGACGGCGAGCGTGCAGGAGCACTCCGCGTCGACGGTGTGGCAGTCGATGATCAGGGCGTGGCGGACGCGGTCGAGGTTCGCGCAGCTCTCGTGCGTGCACTCGGCGAACCCGCCGTCCGGGTGAACCACCAGGGTGCCGTGACAGTGGTCGATCCCGCTGGTGCAGAACGCGCACTCCATGCTCAGGCCGCCTTCCGCTCTCGTGCTCTCGAACCGGGTCGTTCGCGACCGGCTCTTATCAGACCGGACAGCTTCTTGGTACCACCGGTGAGCGCCAGAGTCTGGCATACGGGCGGCGTGTCGCCGCACCCGGTCCGGTGATCCCGGTCCGGCGGGGATTGCCTGCGGCTTTCCCGCCGCCCGACGGGAAAAGCTCGCTCAGGCGCTCTTCGGCCGCCGCGTGCGCGGAGCAGCCTTCTTGGCCGGCTTCTCCTCGTCGGAGGCCGCCTTGCGCGAGCGCGACGAGGTGCTCTTGGCCGGCGCGGCCGAGCGCGACTTGCGGGCTTCGGAGACGCTCGCCTCGAGCGCCGCCATGAGGTCGACCACGTCGGCTTTCGCCCCCACCGCACCGGGTTTCGTCGTCTCGTTGCCCGAGACCTTGGCCTCGATCACGGATTCGAGCGCCTCGCGGTAGCCGTCGGTGTACTTTTCGGACTCGAGAACCGGTTCCGACAGCGAATCGATCAGTGAGCCGGCCATGGTCAGCTCCTGCGGGCGCACCTGGGGCGGATCCTCGCGCAGGAACGGGAAATCGGGCGTGCGCACCTCGTCGGGCCAGAGCATCGTGGTCATCACGAGCACGTCGGACACCACGCGCAGCAGCGCCAGGCTCTCGCGCTGGCGCACGGCGACCTTGGCGATGGCCACGTGGCCGGCCTTGTGCAGCGCGTCGCGCAGCACCACGTACGGCTTGACGGCGTTCTTCTGCGGTTCGAGGTAGTAGGTCTTGTCGAACTGGATCGGATCGATCGACTCGAGCGGCACGAACTCCAGCACGTCGATCGTGCGCTGCGTGGCCAGCGGCAGGTCGGCGAGGTCGGCGTCGGTGATCACGACCATCTCGCCGTCGGGCAGCTCGTAACCCTTGGCGATCTCGGCGTAGGGCACCTCCTGCCCGTCGACCGTGCAAAAGCGCTTGTACTGGATGCGGCCGCCGTCGGACACGTGCACCTGGCGCAGCGAGACGTTCTTGTTCTCTGTGGCCGCGTACAGCTGGATCGGGATGCTGACCAGCCCGAACGACACCGAGCCCTTCCACATCGACCGCATGCGCGCTCCTCCGCCGTCCGCCGGTGTTCCACTCACGCTCGGTAACAACCGTAGCCCGGATCATCCGATCCCGACAGTCCCGCCGGTCGGCGCGGCTCCCGACCGGCCCAGCCTGACCTGCGACGACCGCGCGGAGCCGGTCACCCGGGGTAGCGATTACCCCGAACCCGCGTTCCCGCAAAAGTGCGGGGCACGCAGATTATTGCGTGCCCCGCACTTTTGCTACGCTGATGCCCATGACCCCCGAACCCGCGACGCCCGTGCTCGGGCTGCGCGAGCGCAAGAAGCTGGCGGCCCGGCAGGCACTGGGTGCCGCGGCGCTGCGGCTCGCGCTCGAGCGCGGCCTGGACCAGCTGCGGGTCGAGGACATCGCGAGCGAGGTCGGCGTGTCGCCGCGCACGTTCAACAACTACTTCTCCAGCAAGGAGGAGGCGGTCTGCTCGTTCATCGTCGCGCAGCAGGAACGCGTGCGGGAGGCACTGCGGGCCCGGCCCGCGCACGAACCGCTGTGGGAGGCCGTGATCAACGCGGCGGTGGACCAGGCCTCGCGTGACGGCTCACCCCGGCGCGAGGACGTGCGCCGCATGCGCGACATGCTGCGCAACGCCGGGCTGTTCGCGGAAATGCTGCGCGCGCACGCCACCGTGGAGCGCGTCCTGGCCGAAGCGGTCACCGAACGGGCGGGCGGCACCGCAAATCCGTTGCACGCGAGGATGCTCGCGGGGATTGTACAGAGCGCTTCCCGCATCGCGTTCCACACGTGGCTTACCTCCGGGCCGGACACGGAGTTCCTGCCTACGTTCGTGGACCTGCTGCGGGAGGCGTCCGCGGGCATGCCCACCCTGGCCGCGGCCGCGGCGAGCGCCACCGCACCATGAGCCACCCGAACCGTCCAAAACAGACACACCACCACAGAACACCACCCTGGGGGAGAACCGTCCCGTGCTGATCCGGCTGTTGCGCAGTCATCTGCGCCCCTACAAGACGACCATCTGGCTGGTCGTCGTCCTGCAGTTGATACAGACGCTCGCCGCGCTGTACCTGCCAACGCTCAACGCCGACATCGTCGACAACGGGCTCGTGAAAGGCGACACCGGCTACATCATGCGGATCGGCGCCATGATGCTGCTGGTCACGCTGGTGCAGATCGCCGGCTCGGTCGGTGCCGTCTACTTCGGCGCGCGCACCGCCATGTCCCTGGGCCGCGACGTGCGAGGCTCGGTGTTCCACCGGGTCCAGGACTTCTCCGCCCGCGAGGTCGGCCAGTTCGGCACGCCCTCGCTCATCACCCGCACCACCAACGACGTGCAGCAGATCCAGATGCTCGTGCTGATGACGCTGACGCTGATGGTGTCGGCGCCGATCATGTGCGTCGGCGGCATCCTCCTGGCGCTGAACCAGGACGTGCCGCTCTCGTCTCTGCTGCTGGTGATCGTGCCGGTGCTGGGCGTCGCCGTGGGCCTGATCATCGCCCGCATGCGCCCGGCGTTCCGGCTCATGCAGGTGCGCATCGACAAGATCAACCAGGTGATGCGCGAGCAGATCATGGGCATCCGCGTGATCCGCGCGTTCGTGCGCGACCAGCGCGAGCGGGAACGCTTCGGCCAGGCCAACGACGAGCTGCTCACCGTGTCGCTGCGCGTCGGCCGGCTGATGGCGCTGATGTTCCCGACCGTGATGCTCGTGGTCAACGTCTCGAGCGTCGCCGTGCTGTGGTTCGGCGGGCACCGCATCGAGAGCGGCTCGATGCAGATCGGCGCGCTCACCGCGTTCCTGGCCTACCTGCTGCAGATCCTGATGTCGGTCATGATGGCCACCTTCATGTTCATGATGGTGCCGCGCGCCGAGGTGAGCGCCGAGCGCATCTCCGAGGTCCTCGACACCGAGTCGAGCGTCCGCCCGCCGCTCGCGCCGGTCTCCCCCGGCCGCGTGCACGGCGTGCTGGAGCTGACCGGCGTCGAGTTCTGCTACCCCGGCGCGGAGAAGGCGGTGCTGCGCGACATCTCGCTGAGCGCGCGGCCCGGTGAGACCACCGCCGTGATCGGCAGCACCGGCAGCGGCAAGACCACGCTGCTCAACCTGATCCCCCGGCTCATGGACGCCACCGCCGGCACCGTCCGCGTGGACGGCGTCGACGTCCGCGAACTCGACCCGGCCGTGCTTGCCTCGGCCGTGGGGATGGTGCCGCAGAAGCCGTACCTGTTCGCGGGCACGGTGGCGAGCAACCTGCGTTACGGCAACCCGGACGCCACCGACGAGGAGCTCTGGCACGCGCTGGAAGTGGCGCAGGGCAAGGACTTCGTGCAGAAGATGCCCGAAGGGCTCGACTCCCCGATCGCCCAGGGCGGCACGAACGTCTCGGGCGGGCAGCGCCAGCGTCTCGCCATCGCGCGGATGCTGGTGCACAAACCGGAGATCTACCTGTTCGACGACTCGTTCAGCGCGCTGGACTACGCCACCGACGCGGCGCTGCGCCGCGCGCTGACCGACGAGACCCGCGAGGCGACGGTGGTCATCGTCGCGCAGCGCGTGAGCACCATCCGGGGCGCCGACCGCATCATCGTCCTCGACGACGGGCGCGTCGTCGGCACCGGAACCCACCACGAACTGATGGACGGCAACGAAACGTATCGCGAGATCGTGCTTTCGCAGCTGACCGAACAGGAGGCGGCGTGAGCGAGGAAGAGAGCACTTCGGGAGCCGTCGCGACCGAGGTCGGCGAGCGGCCGACGGCGGCACGCAACAAGAACGTCGCGCCGGCCGCGGGGCCGGGGCGGTTCATGGCCGGCGGCATGCCGCCGGAGAAGGCCATGGACTTCAAGGGGTCGCTGGCCCGGCTGCTGCGCCTGCTGCGGCCGCAGCGCGCCGCGTTGGTCGGGGTGCTGGTGCTCGGCACCCTGAGCGTCACGCTGACCGTGATCGGGCCGAAGATCCTGGCGCGCGCCACCGACCTGATCTTCGCGGGCGTGATCGGCAAGGGCCTGCCCGCCGGTGTCACGAAGGACGCGGTCGTCGCGGGCCTGCGGGCGCAGGGCAACACCACGCTCGCGGACATCTTCGCGCGCGCCGACATCGTGCCGGGCCAGGGCATCGACTTCACGGCCGTGGGCCAGGTGCTGCTGATCGTGCTGGCGCTGTACGTGATCGCGTCGTTCTTCGGCCTGATCCAGGCGCGCCTGACGACGAGCCTCGTGCAGGGCGCGGTGCACTCGCTGCGCCGCGACGTGGAGGAGAAGCTCGCGCGGCTGCCGCTGCGCTACTTCGACCGCCAGCCGCGCGGTGAGGTGCTCAGCCGCGTCACCAACGACATCGACAACCTCGCGCAGTCGTTGCAGCAGACGCTCGCGCAGATCGTCACGTCGGTGCTGACGGTGATCGGCGTGCTGGTGATGATGTTCCTGATCTCGCCGCTGCTCGCGATCATCGCGCTGCTGACGGTGCCCGCGTCGGTGTTCGTCGCGGCCAAGATCGGCAAGCGCGCGCAGCCGCAGTTCATCAAGCAGTGGGCGACGACCGGGAAGCTCAACGCGCACATCGAGGAGATGTACACCGGCCACTCGCTGGTGAAGGTCTTCGGGCGGCGCGAAGAGGCCGAAGCGACGTTCCGCGAGCAGAACGACACGCTGTACAACGCGAGCTTCCGGGCACAGTTCATCTCCGGCACGATCCAGCCGGCGATGATGTTCATCGGCAACCTGAACTACGTGCTGGTGGCCGTGATCGGCGCGCTGCGCGTGGCGTCGGGCAGCCTGACGCTGGGCGACGTGCAGGCGTTCATCCAGTACTCGCGTCAGTTCAGCCAGCCGGTGACGCAGATCGCGAGCATGGCGAACCTGCTGCAGTCCGGTGTCGCCTCGGCCGAGCGGGTGTTCGCGCTGCTCGACGCGAAGGAGCAGGAACCCGAGCCGGCGGATCCGCAGCGACCGGCCGTGGTCCACGGCAAGGTCGAGTTCCACGACGTGTCCTTCCGCTATCTCGAGGACACGCCGCTGATCGAGAACCTCTCGCTCACGGTGGAGCCGGGCCAGACGGTCGCGATCGTCGGACCCACCGGTGCCGGCAAGACCACGCTGGTGAACCTGCTGATGCGGTTCTACGAGATCGACAGCGGGCGCATCACGCTCGACGGCGTCGACATCGCGAAGATGGACCGCGAGGAGCTGCGCGACAAGACCGGCATGGTCCTGCAGGACGCGTGGCTGTTCGGCGGGACCATCGAGGAGAACATCGCCTACGGCGCCGACGACGTGACCCACGAGCAGGTCGTGGAAGCGGCCACGGCGACCTACGTGGACCGTTTCGTGCGCACGCTGCCCGACGGCTACGCCACGGTGATCGACGACGAGGGCGGCACGGTCAGCGCCGGCGAGAAGCAGCTGATCACGGTGGCACGGGCGTTCCTCGCGAAGCCGGCCATCCTCATCCTCGACGAGGCGACCAGCTCCGTGGACACCCGCACGGAGGTGCTCATCCAGCACGCGATGAACTCGCTGCGCGAGGGCCGCACGAGCTTCGTGATCGCCCACCGCCTGTCCACGATCCGCGACGCGGACGTGATCCTGGTGATGGAGTCGGGCCGCATCGTGGAGCAGGGCGACCACCAAACCCTGCTGCACGCGGGCGGCGCGTACTCCCGCCTGTACGCGGCGCAGTTCGCCGAGGCGATGGCCGAGACGGACTGATCCGCCGGGCTGTCCGATCCGGGGCGGTGCCGCTGTGGTGAACCACGGCGGCGCCGCCCCGGTCTCGTTTTCCGGGGCCGGGTGCTACGGGCGGGGCACGTTGCGGAGGTTGGACTTCGCCAGCTGCAGCATCTTGCCGACCCCGCCGCCGAGGACGGTGCGGCTGGCGGCGAGCGCGAAGCCACGCACCTGGGCGGCGGTGATGTTCGGCGGGATCGAGAGCGCGTTGGGATCGGTCACGACGTCGAGCACCGCGGGGCCGTCGTGGTCGAGGATCTCGCGGATGCCCTCGCGCACGTCGGCCGGCTTCTCGACCCGGCGCGAGTGCAGGCCGGCCGCGCGGGCGATGGCGGCGAAGTCGACGGAGTCGTGGTCGGTGCCGAACTCGGGCAGGCCGTCCACGAGCATCTCGAGCTTCACCATGCCGAGCGAGGAGTTGTTGAACACCACGGCTTTCACGGGCAGCGCGTGGGTCTTCAGCGTGAGCAGCTCCCCCATCAGCATCGCCAGCCCGCCGTCGCCGCACATCGCCACGACCTGGCGGCCCGGCGCGGCCGACTGCACGCCGATGGCGTGCGGCAGGGCGTTGGCCATGCTGCCGTGCACGAACGAGCCGATCAGCCGGCGGCGGCCGTTGGGCGTGACGTAGCGGGCCGCCCACACGTTGCCCATTCCGGTGTCCACGGTGAACACCGCGTCGTCGGCCGCCTCCTCGTCGAGGATGTCGGCGACGTACTCGGGATGCAGGGGCACGCGCTGCGCGACGTCGCTGGTGTAGGCGTCGACCACGCGCTGCAGGCTGCGTTCGTGCTTGTGCAGCATGCTGTGCAGGAACGAGCGGTCCTCGCGCCGCCGAAGCCGCGGCAGGGCGGCGCGGATCGTCGCGCCGACGTCGCCCAGCACGCCGAACTCGAGCACCGAACGGCGGCCGATGCGGGCCGGGTCGATGTCCACCTGCACGGTGTTGCGCTGCGGCAGGAACGTGTTGTACGGGAAGTCGGTGCCGAGCAGCAGCACGAGGTCGGCCTCGTGCATCGCGTCGTAGCAGGAGCCGTAGCCGAGCAGGCCGCTCATGCCGACGTCGAACGGGTTGTCGTACTGCACGTACTCCTTGCCCCGCAGGGAATGCCCGACCGGCGCGCCGATGGTGTCCGCCAGCGCGAGGAGGTCTTGATGGGCGTCGCGGCAGCCCGCGCCGGCCATGATCATCACCTTCTCGGCGCGGTTGATCCGCTCCACGAGCCGGTCGACGTCGGCGGCGGCCGGCACGATGGCCGGCGGGGTGCCGAGCGGCGCCGACACCCCCGTCGGGTTCACGGCGGACTCGTGCGAGACGTCGCCGGGCAGCACCAGCACGGCCGCGCCGCGCCGGCCCACGGCGTTCTGCACCGCGATCCGCGCGAGCCGCGGCATCTGCTCGGGCCCGCTCACCAGCTCGCAGTAGTGCGAGCACTCCGCGAACAGCTGCTGCGGGTGCGTCTCCTGGAAGAAGCCGGTGCCGATCTGCGTCGACGGGATGTGCGACGCGAGCGCGAGCACCGGCGCGCCCGAGCGGTGCGCGTCGTAGACCCCTTGCAGCAGGTGCAGGTTGCCGGGACCACAGCTGCCCGCGCACACGGCCAGCTCACCCGTGAGCTGCGCCTCCGCGGCCGCGGCGAACGCACCGGCCTCCTCGTTGCGCACGTGCACCCAGTCGATCCCGCCGCGGGCCGAGCCGCCGGTGCGGCGCACGGCGTCGACGACGGGGTTGAGGCTGTCGCCGACCACGCCGTAGATGCGGCGCACACCGGACTGCACGAGAACGTCGATCAGCTGGTCGGCCACGGTCGCCATGAGCGGTCCTTTCCCTCGGTTCCCCGGCAGTCTCGCACCTCCCGGCGAACGTCGCTCGCCCTTGACAACTATTCTTGTCAATGACACGGTGGGTTTCCGTCAGGCGAGGAGGAACCGGTCATGACCCACGAGTTCGACATAACCAAGCAGGTCCGGCTGCCCGCGCCCCCGGAGGCCGTGTGGGACGCCGTGGCCACGGGACCGGGCATCGACTCGTGGTTCATGGGCAAGCACGAGGTCGACGCGCAGGCGCGGCGCGTCCGCTTCGCCATGGGCGAGTTCATCAGCGAAGCCGAGATCACCACGTGGGAACCCCCGCGGCGGTTCGCCTACCGCGCCACGCCGGCACCCGACGGCAGCTTCGACGCGTTCGAGTTCCTCGTGGAGGCGGCCGAGGGCGGCACGTCGGTGCTGCGCTTCATCCACCACGGCTTCACCGCGCAGGACTGGGGCGAGGAGTACCACGAAGGTTTCAGCCACGGCTGGGAGATGTACCTGCACACGCTCGGCGAGCTCCTGCGGTACTTCCCCGGCCGCCGCGCGCGGTTCGTGATCGCCGCCGGTCCGGAGTCCTCGGCTTCGGTCGAAGCCTGGCCGAAGCTGGTGCGCGCGCTCGGCCTGCCGGAGGCGCCCGAGGCGGGGCAGCCGGTGCGGTTCGCGGTCGACGGCGCCGGCACCGTCGACGGGATCCTCGACTACACGACCCCGCACTACGCGGGCATCCGGACCCCGGACGCGCTCTACCGCTTCCACGAGCGGTCCGGGATGGGGATGCCGATCGCGATCGGGCACCACCTGTTCGCCGCCGACGCCGACGCCGAACAAGAAGGCAAGGCCTGGCAGGCGTGGCTCGAGCGCGTGCTGGCGTGAGCGGGCGCTAAGGTGGGCGCACCCTAAGGGACGGGGGTGCCACGCCTGCGATGGCGGACGAACTCGCCGAACGCCGGCGCCGACGCGCACTCGGCCAGGCTCCCGAACCGCTCCCCGAGCACCCTGCCGACGAACACCCTGCTGATGAGCACCCCGTCGAGAATCGTGGCGTGTTCGTGGTCCAGGAGCACCGCGCGTCGCGGCTGCACTGGGATTTCCGCCTCGAACGCGGCGGGGTGCTCACGTCGTGGACCGTCCCGCGCGGCCTGCCCCGCTCCCCCGGCCGCGGGCGGCTCGCGATCCGCATCGACGACCAGCCGGTGGACTACGCGGACTTCGAAGGCGAGATCCCGGCGGGCGAGTACGGCGCGGGGACGGTCGAGGTGTGGGACCGCGGCCGCTACGAAACCGTGCACTGGCACGAGCACCACATCGAGTTCGTGCTGTACGGCGAACGGCTGCGGGGCCGCTACGAGCTCGACCGCGGCGACGGATCGGCGGACGGCTGGCGGCTGCGCCGCCTCGACCCCGCCGAGCCCGGCCACGAGGACACACCGCGGTTCCTCGCGCCGATGCCCGCGCGCCCGGGCCGCATGCCCTCCACCGCCGAGGACGGCGACTGGGCGTACGAGTTCGCGTGGCCGGGCCGTCGCACCGTCGTGCGCGCGGGCGGCGCGCGCGTGACGGCCGTCGACGAGACCGGCGCCGACGTGACCGCGCGCTACCCGGAGCTGCGTGGTCTCGCCGCGCAGCTCGGATCCACGGAAGCGTTGCTGGACGGGCAGATCGTGGTGTTCGCCGCGGGCCGGCCCGACCCGGCAGGGCTGCGCCGCCGCGCGGAAGCCGACCCCGACGCGGCGCGCCGGCTCGTGGACCGGCACCCCGCGTTCTTCTTCGCCTCCGACGTGCTGCACCTCGACGGCCGCTCGCGCCTCGACCTGTCCTACGTCGAACGCCGCGCGCTGCTCGACGACCTGGGTCTCACCGGGGACCACTGGCGGGTGCCGCCGACCCACCTCGGCGACGGCGGCGCGGTCGCGCGGGCGAGCCGGGACCACGGCCTGCCCGGACTTCTCGCGAAACGCCGGAGCAGCCCGTACCGGCCGGGCCGGGCGAACACGGACTGGCTGTTCGTGGCATCCCCGGACGTGCGCCGGGTGCTCATCGCCGGCTGGCGCCCCGGCGGCGGCCGACGAGCGGGCACGTTCGGCTCACTGCTGCTGGCCGTGCCCGACGGCGCGGGCCTGCGCTACGCGGGCAGCGTCGGAGTCGGCTTCTCCCAGGAGGAACTCGGCTCCCTCGCCGCGGCGCTCGCGGGGCTGGAACAACCGCGGCCGCCGTTCGCCGACGTGCCCGACCACCCCGACGCGCGCTGGGTGCGGCCCGTGCTCGCCGCGGAGGTCGTGCACGGGCCGAAGTCCGCGCCGCGCTGGCGCGGGCTGCTCAGCGAGCCCGGGTAGCCGGGCGGCGCAGGCACAGCGCGATGCCGGCCAGCAGCACGACGGCACCGGCGATGATGTTGCCCGTCAACGCTCCCGCCGAGGGCGCGGTCTCGTCGCCGTAGCGCAGGACCAGCGGGGACACCGCGGCCCAGACGCCGAGCACCGGCAGGATCCATGTGAGGGCCTGCGGGCGCGTGGTGCGCGCTCGCACGGCGGCGAGCACGATGATCGCCAGACCGGCCACCGTGTTGCTGATCGCGAGCTCGGCGGCGCCGCCGAACCGCGCCAGCCACGGGCCGATGATCAAGTACAGACCGGCCAGCACGGCCAGCCCCGCGGCGCCGCCGACCAGTGCGCCGACAGCGCCGTTCGCGCCGGTGCGTTCGGTCGTGGTGGACATCCCGGATCACCTCGCCGTAGTCGGGTTCCCATGATCGGGTTCACCGGTGGGGTACCCACGATCGGCGCGGCTCGCACGGGGCCGGGTGATCTCCACCCGTTCGGCGGCCGGTCAGGCGCGGGCGGCCGCGCAGGCGTCCACGAGCCGCGGCCGCACGTCGAGGGCTTGGGCGGCGCCCGTGACGTCGAAGACCCGCAGCACGAGCCGTCCGGTCGCGACCACGGACAACGCGGGGCGTGTACGGCTCGTCTCCTCCAGCACCCGCAGGCCGGCGCAGCTGAGGAAGCCGACTCGCGAGAGGTCGACCACGAGCTTCTCCCCCACCACGCACGCTTCGGCCAGCACCGTCCGGAAGTCGCCGACCGAGGCGGCGTCGATCTCGCCCGCGGCGGTGACGAGCACGAGGTCGTCGTCGCGGACGGTGGTCAGGAGGGTGAGGCCGGAATCCCCTCGGCGCTGGGGCATTGGCCTGACGGTACGCGCTCCCCCGGCCCGGTCAACCCCCGCGCGGCGCGCAGGTGGGCGACCTCACGAGTCACCCGGAGTGAGCGAACGGCCGCGGACCGGTCATCGGTGCTGCTGGGCCGGGCCGGGGACTGCCCATCGCCCTCAGTGGTGGGCAGTCCCCGGCCTGGCCGCGCGGCCGGTGCGAACGCAGCGTCCGATCAGCCGCCGCTGGTGTAGTAGGTGATGTCCCAGTGGTTGCCCTCGTCGCAGTAGAGATTGCTGGAGGGGGCCTGCCACTGCGGGTAGCCGTCGCCGCGCAGGCCGATGTAGGAGAAGCTGTTCTTGATGTAGGCGTCGATGCAGCTGTTGTGCGAGATGTCCACCTTGTAGCCGTTGTAGTGGCTGTAGGTGCCCGAGGCGTGGCCGACCTCGGTGCCGCCGGTGATGTTGATCGCGCAGCCGCTGGCTCGCTTGAGCGTGATCACGCCGCTGACCGTGGTCTGGTTGATCTGCTCGAACGACGTGCAGGTGGAGTTCGACCGCGTGGTGCACCCGCCGCTGGACGAGTGCGTGACACCCGCCGCGGACAGCTGCGACGCCGCTTGGGACTGCGTCAGCTTGGTGACGGCGGGTGCGGCCGAAGCCGTCGCCGTGCCGAGCACCGTCATGGCCGCCGCGGCGGCCAGTCCGACGGCCGCCTTGGGCAGCATCGGAGGAACGCGCATGACTTGCCTCCTCGTGGGGACCGGGAACGAGGGGCAGCCAAGTGCGCGGCTCCATACGATCGCCAAACGCCGGCGCGGCCGCGTCGCCGAGGCGGGCGTCAGATCCTGATCTTCGCCAAGACTTCACGAGCCCGGTCGCCGACGGGTGAATCACCCGAAGCGGCGTTGAGCTCCCGCAACGCGCACAGCTCCCACAGCGGGAAGCCGAGGCCGCGGAAGACATGCGCGGCCTCGGACAGGGCACCGGGGGCTTCGCCCACGCCGGCTTGCAGTTTGCCGAGGCTCAGCAGCGCGTAACCCGTGCCGCGCCGGTCGTGCAGGTCGCGGAACACGGCCATGGCGCGGCGCAGGTGCTGCTGCGCGCCGGCCGGGTCCGCCGCGCACAGACGGGTCTCGGCGAGGCTGCGGTGGGTGTAGGCGGCCGCGTGCCGGTGGCCGATCTGCTCGAACAGGTCCAGCGACCGCGTGAGGCAGCGTTCGCCCTCGGCGACCTCGCCGGCGTCGGTGTGGAGGTCGCCGAGGCTGCGCAGGACGTGGGCCTCCCAGTGGCGCTCACGCGTGCGGACGGCGCCGCCGAGCGCGCCCGCCAGCAGGTCGGCGGCGCGGTCGGTGCGGCCGAGGCGGCGCAGCACGTCGGCGTAGCGCTTGGCGACCTGGTCGTGCCAGCGGCCGGCGCAGTCCCCGGCGAGCAGCAGGGCGGCTTCGAAGCTCTCCACGGCCCGGCGGATGTCGCCCAGGTCTTCCGACAGGCCGCCGAACTGGGCGGCCGCGATGGCCTGGCCCCGCACGTCGCCGCAGGCACGCAGGAGCTCCAGGGCTTCGCGCAGCTCTTCGACGGCGAGCTCGGCCTGGCCGGCGTCGGCGTCGAGATCGGCCAGCGCGACCAGCGCTGCGCCGCGGCCGCGCGGGTCGCCGAGGGCCTTGAAGCGCGTGCCGGCCATGGCGAAGTAGGTGCGGGCCTGGCGCGAGCGGCCCAGCTGCCAGTGGACGGAGGCGAGGGTGAAGAGCTTGCCCGCCTCGGCCGGGCGGTCGCCGAGGCGGCGGGCCGCGGCGAGGCCGACGACCGAGACCGCTCTCGCGGAACGGCCGAGCCACGGCGTGCCGGCCAGGGCCGCGCAGGCGTCGGAGAGCCGGGCGGCCAGCGCGTGCCAGTGGTGGCGGCCGGCGAGCCGGGCCGCCGTGGCGACGAGCTCGGTTTCCCGGCGTCGCCAGGCATCGGGGTCGGCGGTCGCGGTGCGGGCCGCTCCGACGTCGGGCGGGGTGAACGGCGGTCCGGCCGGGGTGAACCCCTTGTCCAGGACGGAAAGCACGCGTTCGGCGAGCGCGAGCACGGCTTCGAGGGTGCGGTTCAGCGCGGCCCGGTCGGGTTCGCCGGGCAGCCGCGCAAGGCCGAGGCGGACGAAGCGGGGGACGGCGTGGCGGCCGTGGTCGTCGGCGACCAGGAGGTGGGTGTCGGCGAGGGCCTCGAGTCGGTCGCGGGCTTCGGCGGGGCGGACGTCGAGCAGCGCGGCGGCGCACCAGTCGGGCACGGGGCGGCGGAACAGGCCGAGCAGGCGCAGGAGATCGCGGTCTTCCGCGGCGCAGTCGCGCAGCGTCGGGAGAACGGCCGTGCGGACGCTGACGTCGCCGGAGGCGAGCTCGTCGAGGACGCGGCGGTCGTCGCCGAGGCGGGTGGCCAGGTCGGCGATCCGCAGGTGCGGCCGCGCGGCCAGTCGCAGCCCGGCGATGCGAACGGCGAGGGGAAGCCCGGCGCAGCGCGCGACCACTTCGTCGGCGGCGGCGGGCTCGGCCGCGATCCGTGCGTCGCCGGCCACGGCGGTGAGCAGGGCCCGGGCGTCCACAGTGGACATTTCGCCGACCGGAACGGGCCTGGCCGCCACCAGTCCCGGCAGCGGCCGCCGCGCCGTCACGAGGATGCCGCAGCCCGAGCCGCTCGGCAGCAGGGGCCGGATCTGGCCTTCGGTGCGCGCGTTTTCGAGCAGGACGACCAGGCGCCGGTCGACGGTGTGGCTGCGCCAAGCGGCGACGAGGGCCGTGAGGTCGCCCGTGAGCTCGGCGGCGGGGGCGCCGAGGGCGCGCAGGAACGCGATCAGGACGTCGCGGGGTTCGGTGGTGGCGAGGTCGGCGGTGAGCTGCCCGTCGGGGAAGCGGCGCCGCGCCCGCCACGCGGCCTGCACCGCGAGCGCGCTCTTGCCCGCTCCGGCGCCGCCGTGGACCACGACGGGCGCGGGCGCGCGCAGGTGCCGCGCGACGGCGGCCAGTTCCGTTGCGCGGCCGGTGAAGTCGGGCACGGGTGCGGGCAGCTGCGCGGGCGGGCCGCCGGCCGTCCACTCGGCGCCGGCGATGCGGCGGTACAGCGCGTCGAGCTCCGGCCCGGGCACCACGCCGGCCTCATCCCACAGCGCGCGGCGCGTGCGGCGCAGCACGTCGAGCGCGGCGTCGCGGCGGCCCAGCCCCGCCAGCGCCCCGGCGAGGCGGCCGGCCAGCCGTTCATCGGCGGGCCGCGCCGCCACGACGGGAGCGAGCCGGTGCACCACGGCCTGTCCGTCGCCTTCGGCGAGCTGCAGCTCCACCAGCTGCAGCAGGACCGTCCGGCGGCGGTCCTCCAGCCACACCTCGTGCGCCTCGACGAGCGGTCCCGTCGCGACGTCGCAGAACGCCCCGCCCCGCCAGCAGGCGAGTGCCCTGGTCAGCAGGTCTTGCTTCGCCCGGGTGTCCTCCGCCGCCAGCCCGGCCGATGCGAGCGCGACGAACTCCGCGGCGTCGAGCTCCCCCTCGGCCACCCTGAGGACGTAGCCCCGCGGCCCCGACTTGAGCCGTTGGCCCGGGTCGTCCGCGGCCAGCCCGGGCGACACCGCCTTGCGCAGCTTCGACACCGTCACCTGCACGATCGCCGCCGCACTCGGCGGCGCCCCGTCGGGCCACAGCTCGTCGACGATCGTCGCCCGCCCGACCACCTCGTTGGGTCGCGCGAGCAACAACGCGAGCAACCGCCGCGGCTGTGCCGCCGACGGCAACGCGACGGTCGCCGCCAGCGGACCGAGGACCTGGAACCGCACCGCAAGCTCCCCCCGGCCGCACATCACCTGATCGAGCGACCCGAAAGTACCTGCGCCCCCGGCTGTTCGACCGGTCCTCACCCGGATGGCCCACCTCGTTGGAAGGGTGCCCGGGGCCGGCCTGGTGCGAACGGTCCCTTCCCGCCGCGGTCCCGGCTCAGGCGTGCGCGAGCAGCTTCGCCTTCAGGTCCGGCCGGTCGGCCAGGACGTGGTCGCCCAGGGCGTGTTCCAGCAACGGCTTCAGCGCGCCGTGCGGGGCGCTCGACCAGTCGAGCGGACCCAGCGGCGGCTCCGGGTCGTATTCGATGCCGAACTGGACGGTGCGGGCGACATCGGGGCCCGCGAGGCGGTCGACGAGGTGCAGGGCCAGGTCGATGCCCGCCGAGACGCCCGCGGCGGTGATCACGGGGCCGGCGTCGACCCAGCGGCGGGCGACCGGGGTGGCGCCGAAGGCGCGCAGCAGGTCGCGACACATCCAGTGGGTGGTGGCCTCGCGGCCGTCGAGGAGGCCGGCCTCGCCGAGGAGCAGGGCGCCGGTGCAGACGGACGTCATCAGCTCTGCCGTGCGCGCGGTCGTGGCCAGGTAGTCGATCAGCGGCCGGTTCGCGAGCGCCTCCAGGGTCGGCGCGGAGCCGCCCGGGACGAGGACGCCGTAGGGCTCGCGGACGTCGGCGAAGGTGTGGCTGGGCGCGATCCGCAGGGGCGTGTCGGTGCCGATCGGGTCGAGGGTCTCGCCCACGACCACCACGCGGAAGTCCTGATCCGCCATGGCGAACTGACTCAGCACCTGGAGCGGGCCCACGAGGTCGAGCACCGTGAGGCCGGGGTAGAGGACAAAGGCGAACGTCTTCTCGGTCATGCGTCCCACCGTGCCCCCGCGGGCGCGCGGACGGGAGGGCGATGTCCGTAATCCTGCGAACCATGTCGATCGGCCTGCTGACCTGCTAACGTTCGATCATGCCGGGGCCAGAACGGCAGGTCGTGATCGTCGCGTACCCCGACGCCGAACTGCTGGACATCGCGTGCGTCTCCGACGCGCTCGACGCCGCCAACCGGCTCGGCGCGCGCCCGGGCTACGCCCTGCGGCTGGCCACTGTGGACGGACACCCGTTCCGCTGCCAATCCGGCATCACGCTGACGCCCCACGTGCGGCTCGACCAGGTTTCGGGGCCGCTGCACACGATCGTCGTCTCCGGCGGTCTCGGCCACCGCGCGGCGGCGGGCGACGAGCGCCTCCTCGAACACGTCCGCCGCCTCTCCCGCGACAGCACGCGCACGGCGTCGGTCTGCACCGGCTCCACCGTGCTCGCCGCCGCCGGCCTGCTGAGCGGCCGCCGCGCGACCACGCACTGGGCGTACGCGGCGCAGCTCGCCGCGAAGTACCCGTCGGTGACCGTGGACCCGGTGCCGCTGTTCATCCGCCACGGCGACGTCTACACCTCCGCCGGCGTCACCAGCGGGCTCGACCTCGCGCTGGCGTTCGTCGAGGAGGACCACGGCCCGACCCTCGCCCGCGAGGCCGCCCGCGCCCTCGTGACCTACCTGCAGCGGCCCGGCAACCAGGCCCAGGTGAGCATGTTCCTGTCCGGCCCGCCGCCCGAGCACCGGCAGGTGCGCGACCTCACCGCGTTCGTCGCCGAACACCTGGGCGAGGACCTCGGCACGCCGGTGCTGGCCCGGCAGGCGGGCATCAGCACGCGCCAGCTGACCAGGTTGTTCGACGCGCACCTCGGCACCACGCCCGGCAAGTACGTGCGCACCGTCCGCGCCGAGCACGCCGCCCGCCTGCTCGCGGGCACCGACCTGCCCCTGGCCGCCATCGCCCGCCGCTGCGGCTTCGGCTCCACCGAGACGCTGCGCCAGGCCTTCCTCGACCACTTCGACACCCCGCCGTCCGCCTACCGCCGGGTGCACCTGCGCCAGGCGCTCGGCTGAGCGAAACGCCGGAATCGACCGGGTCGTCCCCACCCGGTACGGGTGACGGCCACGGCGTGAGTGCAGGATGTGCGCCGTGGCACCGCCCGACTACCCCGACGACACCGCCGACACCGGCCCCATCCGCCGTGTGGCCGGCGACCCCGCCGCTCCTCCGGCGTCCGCGGCCCGGCCCCGCCGCCCCCGCACGGGCGACGAGCCCGCCTGGCCCGGAGTGGAAGAGCCGGTGCGCCGAGCCACGCCGCGTTCCGGCGACAACCCCGCCGGCCGCCGCACGGGCGAAACCCAGCCACCACGCCGCTCCGGCGAGACTCCCCCTCCGGCCGGCCGCCGCCGCGGAGACACGCCCCCACCGGCGAGCCGCCCCACCGGCGACGGCCGAACCGGGCAGGCTCCGCTGCCTTCGCGCCACGCCGACGCAACCCCGCCACCCGCCGGCCGCCGCACCGGCGAAACCCCGGTCCCCCCGCGCCGCCGCGGCGAGACCCCTCCGCCGACCGGCCGACGGGGCGGCCAACCTGCGCGCCGCACCGGTGAAACTCCGCTGCCGCCCTCACCCCAAGCCGACGGACAAGCGCGCCGCACCGGCGAAACCCCGCTGCCCTACGCCGACAGCGACTCGCCGCCCACTAGCCGCCAGAGCCGCGAAACCGCGCCCTCCCGCCGCACCCCGGGACAAGCGCGCCGCGACGGCGAAACCTCACGCGCCACCGACGATTCCCCGTCACCCGACGCCGACGGGGCCCGGCCGGTCACCGGCCGCCGCACCGGCGACACTCCTCCCGCCACCGGCCGCCGCCCCCGCACCACCGCAAGCCCGGACGAAGCGCCGGAACCCGCCGGACCGCCCGCACACAAGGGCCTCCGCGCCGCACTCACCGCGCAGGCACACGGGCACGGTCATGGACACGGCCACGGCCACGGCCCGGCCGCCCCCGCCTCCACCCGCGTCCGCAAGCTCCTCATGTGGCTGCTCGTCCCGCTCGCCCTCGCGACGGTCGTCGGCATGGTCGTGCTGTACCCGTGGGGCAAGGCGTCACCGACGAGTGTGGTGCCGCAGGGCACGCCGGTGCAGGCGTCGATCACGGCGACCGCCACGGGACCGTGCCTCGCGAACGGCCAGGTGCAGGTCGGGGCCGACACCGACCCCGACCAGAAACCGTGCCTCACCGTCGACCTGACGATGACCGACGGCCCGGGCGACGGAAAACCCCTGCGGCTCATCGTGCCGATCGAGCCGAGCACGCCGCGCTTCTCCACCGGCGACAAGGTGGTTCTCGCCTACAACGGCGGCAACGCCACCGACCCGGCGTCGTTCCAGCTCGTCGACTTCCAGCGCGGCACGCCGCTCGTGCTGCTGGCCGCGCTGTTCGCCCTCGCCGTGCTGGTGCTCGGCCGCTGGCAGGGGCTCGCGGCGCTCGTCGCGCTGGTGCTGAGCTTCGTGGTGATCGTGCTGTTCGTGCTCCCCTCGATCCTCGCCGGCGAGAACCCGCTCCTGGTCGCCATCGCGGGTGCCGGCGCGATCATGTTCGTCGCGCTGTACCTGACCCACGGGCTGTCGGCGAGAACGTCGGTGGCGGTGCTCGGCACATTGGTGAGCCTCGCGCTGATCGGCATCCTGTCGGCGATCTTCTCCGTCGGTGCCTCGCTCACCGGTCTCGACGACAGCACGTCCACGCTCATCGGCTCGCTCGGCCACGGCATCGACGCGCGCGGCCTGCTGCTCGCCGGCGTCGTGATCGGCGCGCTCGGTGTGCTCGACGACGTGACGGTGACGCAGACCAGCGCCGTCTGGGAACTGCGGCGCGCAAACCCTTCGCTGGGGTGGCGAGAGCTCTACCGCGCGGGCCTGCGAATCGGCCGTGACCACGTCGGCTCGGCCGTGAACACTCTCGTGATGGCCTACGCCGGCGCCGCGCTGCCGGTGCTGCTGTACTCGTCGATCTCGGGCGTCGGGCTCGGCGCGCTGCTCGGCAGCGAGGACATCGCGTCGGAGATCATCCGCACGCTCGCGGGGTCCGTGGGCATCGTCGCGGCGGTCCCCGTGACGACGATCCTGGCGGCGCTGATCGCGGCACGCGAGCCCGTCGACCACCTCGTGAGCACCACGGATATTCCCTCGTCACACCAGTAACACCAGCGAACCCCGGCGGGAACCGGACCCGGTGGCTGCGGTACGAAGGCCGCGACCGAGGCGAGTACATCCGTACCCGAGGAGGGGTCGTGTTCTCAGCCGTACTGGCGGGACCGCGGGTCACCGTGCACCTGGTCCGGCGCCTGTTCGCGGCCTTGCCGGAGGCGGCCGAGGCCGTCCCGCGGATCGCGAGCGCGCTCGACGACGTGCGGGCGACGCTGCACCACCTCGAGCGCCTGCTCGCCTACGTCGCCGAGGAGCTGCCGGATCTGGCCGACCAGGTGGAGCAGATCCGCGCCCGCGTCGACGGCATGGAGGAAGCCTCGAAGAACCGCGTCACTCCAGCGTCGCGACGAAGCGGCTGACGGCCTCCATCGGGAACCGCTGGACGTAGCGCCCGGCCGGGGCGGCCGACGCGAGCCGGTACAGCGGCCGCTCGGCCACGGCGTCGCCCCGCGCTTCCGACCGCAGCTCCGCCACCAGCAGCTCGGAGAACACCAGCCCGTTGGCCTCGGTGTTGTTCAGCAGCGCGTCGGCGACCCGGCGCAGCTGCAGCGCGCCCAGCTCGCGCCCGCCCGTGCCGGCGAACACGGCGAGGTCGACCTTCACGGTCTTGCGCCGCTTGCCCGCGTTCACGAGCAGGCTCACCGTGCGGGTGCCGCGCACGTCGCCGATCACGATGTCGAGCCGCTCCGCCTCGACGAGCCCGATGCGGCGGATGCCCCACGTGCGCACGACCAGCGTCGTGCCTTCGAGCCAGATCCGGCGGCGCAGCGTGTAAAGCACGATGTACAGCAAGGGAAGCGCCACGACGACCGCGACAATCAGCCCCACCAGCTGCCCGCCGATCAGGCCCGCGATGCCGCCGAACGCCGCGGCCACGATCACCGCGCCGATGAAGCCGGACCACGCGCGCCGGCGCGTGAGCTTCGCGTCCTCGGCGAACAGCGGCAGCCGTTCCGGTGCGCCCTTGACGCCGTCCTGCTCGGTCATGCCCGTCACGCCTCCGCCGCCGTGAGCGCGGGGTTGGTCGCGCGTTCGCGCCCGATGGTCGTGGCGGGCCCGTGGCCCGGCAGCACGACGGTGTCGTCGGGCAGGGTCAGCAGCTTCGTGCGCAACGATCTCTCCAGTTCGGCGCCGGAGCCGTCGGAGCGCCCGATCGACCCGGCGAACAGCGTGTCCCCCGTGAGCACCAGCCTGCCACCTTCGCTCGCGTTCACGGCGAAAGCCACCGACCCCGGCGTGTGGCCGGGCACGGCCACGACGTCGAGTGCCAGGCCCGCCCTTTCGAGCGCGCCTTCGGCCAGCGGCACCGACGGTCCCGCGAACCACTCGCGGTCGGCCGGGTGCAGGTGCAGCGGGAGGTCGTGGCCGGCGGCGCCGGCGACGTGGTCGGGGTGACCGTGGGTGGCGAGCAGCGCGACCGGCGTGAGCCCGTGCTCGGCCAGCGCGGCCGCGAGCGGTTCCGCGGACTCCTGCCCGGGGTCCACCACGACGCACGCGCCGCCCGGCGCAGGGGCGAGCAGGTAGCAGTTCGCGCGCAGCGGTCCCGCGACGAACCCGACGACGAGCACCAAACCCCTCCTGTCCCGGCGTTGGCGAAGCGGCGCCGATCACGATCGGATCGAGACTAGCGGCCCCTGTACAGAGTCCTCACAGGCTGTGCCCATACACTGCCGCTACCTCAGACGTGTGACATCGAGCCTGAACTGGAGGGCGGGTGGCGACCAACCAGCAGCGCCGTGAAGCCGCTAAGCGGAAACTCGAGCGGCAGATCGAGCGCCGGCGGGACCGGGCCAAGCGACGCAAGATCGTGGGCGCTGGAGTGGTCGGCGGTGTCGTTCTCATCGTGGCCGGGGTAGTCGTGTGGGTCGTGAACAGCGGCGGTGGCGACGACAGCACGGCGGCTGCCAGCCCGCCGCCGTCGAGCTCGGCCCCGCCGGTGCCGACCGTCGGCCAGATCCCGACGCAGCGCACCGCGCTGCCGACGCGGACGAAGGCCCTGCCGAACCCGACCACGTGCGCCTACCCGGCCGACACGCAGAGCGCGCCGCCGCCGAAGAAGACCACGCCGCCGGACGGCAAGAACGTGGCGTCGGAGGGCAAGGTCGACATCACGATGAAGACCACCGTCGGCGACATCCCGATCACGCTCGACCGCGCGCTCGCGCCGTGCACCGTCGAGGCCTTCGTGAGCCTGGCGAAGCAGGGCTTCTACACCGACACGATCTGCCACCGCCTCGGCGTCACCGACCTGCAGATGCTGCAGTGCGGCGACCCGAACGCCAAGGGCGACGTGACGACCGACGGCACGGGCGGCCCCGGGTTCACCATCCCGGACGAGTTCATCGACGGCGAGAAGTACGGCCGCGGCATCCTCGCCATGGCCAACACGGGCCAGCCGAACTCGGGCGGCAGCCAGTTCTTCATGGTCTACGGCACCGCCGAGCTGCCTCCGAACTACACCATCTTCGGCAGCATCTCCGACCAAGGCCTCAAGGTCCTCGACGCGATCGCCAAGACGGGAATCGGCACCGTCGGCCAGGACGGCGCGACCGGTGAGCCGAAGAAGCAGGTCAAGTTCACGGCCGTGAACGTCGCGGCCTGAGTGTCTTTCCCGTTCGAGCTGAACGGCGCTGAACCCAGCGCCGTTCAGCTCGCTCGTGTTCTTTGCGGCTACGGCCACTTCACCGCGATGCAGGTCCGCGACGGCCGGGTTCGCGGCCTCGCCCTCCACCTCACGCGGCTGGCCACGAGCACCCGGTTGCTGTTCGGCAGCGAACTCGACCTCGACCGGGTCCGCGGCTACGTGCGCAAGCTCGTCGCCGGGCAAGGGGCGCTGTCGGTGCGCGTGCTCGTCTCTTCCCGCTCCAGCGAAGAAGCTCCCGTGATGGAGCCCGAAATCCTCGTGCGCACCGGTCCCCCGCACGAGCACGTCGCCGACCCGATCCGGCTGAGATCGGTGCGGTACCAGCGCGACCTGCCCGAGGTGAAGCACACCGGCACGTTCGGCCTGATCCACCACTCGCGCCAGGCCGTGCTCGCGGGTTACGACGACGCGGTGTTCATCGACCACAGTGGACACCTCAGCGAAGCGTCCATCTGGAACCTCGGGTTCCTCGAAGGCGACACGGTGGTGTGGCCCGAGGCAGCGGTGCTGCCGGGCATCACCTATCTGCTGCTGAAGGAACGGCTGGCCGCCGCCGGGGTCGCGCAGGTGACCCGCCGGGTCCACCCCCGCGAGCTGCCCGGCTTCGACGCCGTGTTCCTCACCAATTCCGAGACCGTGGGCCGGCCGGTCGCGTCCGTCGACGGTGTGGTGCTGCGCACCGACCCCGCGGCGGCCCGGTTGCTCACCGAGGCGTACGAAAGCGCGCCGTGGGACGAGATCTGAGCACTCCTCAGCGGTGCGTGAACGTCGGCGGCCGGCGGTTCAGGAACGCGTCGACGCCCTCCGCGTAGTCCTCGCCGTGCAGTGCGGCCAGGCGGATGGCGTCCACCTCGTCGTCCGGGTGCTGCTGACCGCCGACGATCTTCTCGATGATGCGGTTCATGCCGCGGATCGAGGCCTGCGAGCGGGAGCAGAGGGTGTCCACGAAGGCCGCGGTGGCCGCGGTGAGGCCTTCTGCGGCGTGGAGGTCGTTGACGAGGCCGATCTCGCGGGCGCGGACGGCGTCGATGAGCTCGCCCGACAGCAGGAGGTACTTGGCGTTCGCGGGGCCGACCAGGGAGACCAGCCGGCGCGTCGAGTCGAAGTGGAAGACGATGCCGAGCTTGGCGGGCGTGATGCCGAAGCGCGCGTCTTCCGAGGCGAAGCGGAAGTCGCACGCCACGGACAGCTGGCAGCCGCCGCCGATGCAGTTGCCCTGGATCATGGCGACGGACGGTTTGCGCATCGAGGTCAGGGCGGCCACAGCGCCGTCGACGGCCTTGTCGTAGGTGGCCGCGCCGTCGGCGGTGGAGCGCAGATCGCGGAACTCGCTGATGTCGGCGCCGGCCGAGAAGTGCTTGCCCGCACCCGTGAGCACGAGGACCTTGACCGCCGGGTCGGCCTCGACCTCGGCCACGACGTCCGGGATCGCCGACCACATTCCGTAGGTGATGGCGTTCATCTTCTCCGGCCGGGCGAACGTCAGCCGCGCGACTTCGCCGTCGCGCGTGAACTCGAATCCGTCGGTCATGCCAGCACCCTAGCGGGATCGCCCTGCGCGAAACCCGCGTCTGTGACCAGCTCCCCGCGCTAGCGTGGCGTCCATGGGGATGATCGAGGTCGACGGCGTGCGGTTCGGCTACGACGAAGCCGGCGAAGGCTCGCCCGTGGTGCTCCTGCACGCCGGGCTCGCCGACCGGCGCATGTGGGACCACCAGTTCGCGGCCCTCGCCGAGCACCACCGCGTGATCCGCTACGACCGCCGCGGCCACGGCGACTCGCAGGCGGCCGAAGGCACCGTCTCCCACCACCGTGACCTGCTCGCGCTCATGTCCGTGCTCGGCATCGACCGGGCCGCGCTCGCCGGCTCGTCGATGGGCGGCGCCTACGCGCTCGACGCGGCACTGGCCGCGCCCGAACGCGTCACCCGCGTCGTGCTCATCGGCGCCGGGCTGTCCGGGCACGAGTGGCCCGAGCCGATGGCGTCGGAAAGCCGCGAAGCCATGCTCGCCGCGGTGCCGTGGGAAAAGCTCAAGCGCTACCAGGACCACAGCGCCGAACGCGTCGACGAGGCGGACGTCCACGCGATCGCCGACGCCAACGTCCGCTACCTCGTCGTCGGTCCACATCGGACCCGAGCAGACGTCGACCAGGACTTCTACGCCCGCGCCCTCGAAATGTGCGAGGGCGTCTACCGCCGCGAGTGGACCGATCCGAAGTGGACGGAGGACCTCCCCGGCACCCGCCACCGCCTCGGCGAGATCACCGCGCCCACGCTGGTGATCATCGGCCGGGAAGACGGCTCGGGACTGCTCGAACTCGCCGACATGTTCGAGCGGGAGATCCCCGGCGCGGCCCGCCTCGACCTGCCCGGCACCGGCCACCTGCCCCCGATGGAGCGCCCCGCCGAAGTGACCGAGGCGCTCCGCTCGTGGTTCCGGGATCAGGAAGCCGACGTGACCCGGTAGACGTCGTACACGCCCTCGACGCCCCGCACCACCTTCAGCACGTGGCCGAGGTGCTTCGGGTCGCCCATCTCGAACGAGAACCGGCTCACGGCCACGCGGTCGCGCGAGGTCGTGACCGACGCCGAGAGGATGTTGACCTTCTCGTCGGCCAGCACCTTGGTGACGTCGGACAGCAGCCGGTGCCGGTCGAGCGCCTCGACCTGGATGGCCACCAGGAACACCGACGAGGACGACGGCGCCCATTCCACCTCGACCAGCCGCTCGGGCTGGGTGCGCAGGTCGTCGGCGTTGGTGCAGTCCGTGCGGTGCACGCTCACCCCGCCGCCGCGCGTGACGAACCCGAGGATCTCGTCGCCCGGCACCGGGGTGCAGCAACGGGCGAGCTTCGCCCACACGTCGCTGGCGCCCTTCACGATCACGCCGACGTCGTTGGATCCGCGCCGCCGCGTGACCGTGGACGGGGTGGCCCGCTCGGCGAGCTCCTCCTCCGCCTCGTCGACGCCGCCGATGAGCGCGACCAGCCGCTGCACCACGTGCTTCGCGCTGGTGTGGCCCTCCCCCACGGCCGCGTACAGCGAGGAGATGTCCCCGTGGCGCAGCTCCTTGGCGACCGAGCCCATGGACTCCGCCGAGACGAGCCGCTGGATGGGCAGCCCGACCTTGCGGATCTCCTTGGTGATCGCTTCCTTGCCCGCGTCGATCGCCTCGTCGCGGCGCTCCTTCGCGAACCACTGGCGGATCTTCGCGCGCGCCTTCGGCGAGCCGGCGAACTGCAGCCAGTCTCGGCTCGGGCCGGCGTTCTCCGCCTTCGAGGTGAAGATCTCGACGTTCTCGCCGTTCTCCAGCTTGCGCTCGAGAGCCACGAGACGGCCGTTCACCCGGGCGCCGATGCAGCGGTGGCCCACCTCGGTGTGCACGGCGTAGGCGAAGTCGACCGGCGTCGAGTCCGCCGGCAGCGTGATCACGTCGCCCTTGGGCGTGAAGACGAAGATCTCGCGCGCGGCCAGCTCGTAGCGCAGCGACTCGAGGAAGTCACCCGGGTCCGCGGCCTCACGCTGCCAGTCGAGCAGCTGGCGCATCCACGCGATCTCGTCGACGTCCATCGAGTTGCCGCTGTGGGTGCCCTTGGTTTCCTTGTACCGCCAGTGCGCCGCGATGCCGTACTCGGCGGTGCGGTGCATCTCGTACGTGCGGATCTGCACCTCGAGCGGCTTGCCGTCCGGGCCGATCACAGTGGTGTGCAGCGATTGGTACACACCGAAACGCGGCTGGGCGATGTAGTCCTTGAACCGGCCGGGCACGGGCTGCCACAGCGCGTGGACGACACCCATGGCGGCGTAGCAGTCGCGCACGTCCTCGACGAGGATCCGCACGCCCACCAGGTCGTGGATGTCGTCGAGGTCGCGCCCGCGCACGATCATCTTCTGGTGAATCGAGTAGTAGTGCTTCGGCCGGCCCTCGACCTTGGCGGTGATCCGCGACGACACGAGGTTGCCCGTGAGGTCGGCGATCACCTTGCGCAGGTAGGTGTCACGCGAGGGCGCGCGGTCGGCGACCAGGCGCACGATCTCGTCGTACTTCTTCGGCTGCAGGATCGCGAACGCGAGGTCTTCGAGCTCCCACTTCACCGTCGCCATGCCGAGGCGGTGGGCCAGCGGGGCGAGCACCTCCAGCGTCTCGCGGGCCTTGCGGGCCTGCTTCTCCGGCGGGAGGAAGCGCATGGTGCGCATGTTGTGCAGCCGGTCGGCCAGCTTGATCACGAGCACTCGCGGGTCCTTCGCCATGGCGATGACCATCTTGCGGATCGTCTCGGCCTCGGCCGACATGCCGAGCTTGACCTTGTCCAGCTTGGTGACGCCGTCGACGAGCTCGCCGACCTTGTCGCCGAAGTCGGCCTTCAGCTGGTCGAGCGAGAAGCCCGTGTCCTCGACGGTGTCGTGCAGCAGCGCAGCGACGAGCGTGGTGGTGTCCATGCCCAGCTCGGCGAGGATCGTGGCCACGGCGAGGGGGTGCGTGATGTACGGGTCGCCGGACTTGCGCCGCTGGTCGCGGTGCAGCTCCTCCGCGACGTCGTAGGCACGCTGCAGCAGCGCGAGGTCGGCGTTGGGGTGCAGCTCGCGGTGGATAACGGCGAGCGGCTCGAGCACCTGCTTGACGGGCGCGGCCCGCTGGGCCGTAATGCGGCGGGCCAGACGGGCCCGCACCCGGCGGGTCGCCGACGGGTTGGGCGCGGCCCCGTTCGCCTTCGGCGGCGGCACCGACTGCGCACCTCGCGCACCGGAGCCATCCTTCGCGGGCACCGGCTTGGCGGGCACCGCGGCGTCGAGCTCTTGGCTCACCCGCACCTCCTGCTGCTCGTGCGGCCTTCGAACCCCCAGGGTAGCCGTTCGACCGCGTGGCCTCGCCGCCTACGTCCGATCGGCAGACGGCGCGCCGCCGAGCACCTGCGCAGCCACACCTTCTTCAACGCCGCGCGAGCGTCCCGGCTTCCCGGCCGTTCGCGCTGGTGACGCGGGGTCAGACGACCTGCAGCGCCTCGACCCGGCGGCCCGCCAGCACGCCACGACCGCCCAGCGCCGCGAGCTCCAGCACCACCGACACGCCGTCGACCACGGCGCCGGCGTCTTCGAGCAGCTTGGCCGTCGCGGCGACCGTGCCGCCGGTGGCGAGGACGTCGTCGATCACGCCGACGCGCCGGCCGGGCTGCACGACGTCGGCCGGCAGCTCGACGCCGGCCGTGCCGTACTCGAGGCCGTAGTCGACCCGGCCCGCCACCGACGGCAGCTTGCCGGGCTTGCGGATGAGCACCACGCCGAGGCCGCGGGCGTACCCGACGGCCGCGGCGAGGAGAAACCCGCGGGCCTCGACGCCGGCCAGCAGCTCAACCCCGGGGCTGAGCGTGCCGGCCAGTGCGTCGACGACCGCGGCGAACCCGGGGCCGTCCGCGAAGAGCGGGCTCAGGTCGCGGAACAGCACGCCGGGCTCGGGAAAGTCCGGCACCTCGGCGATCAGGCCGAGGGCCTTCTCCAGCTCCATCCGGCTCAGCGCTTCCGCTTCGCCGACGACACGCCGCCACCGGCGCGGCGCGGCTTGTTCTGCGGGCGCGCTTTCGGAGTGCGGGCCGGAACGCCGGCCGCCGCGGCCATCGCCTTCTCCTTACGGAGCTCGGCGGCCAGGGCGTCGTCGTCCGCTGCGTCGAAGGCCTCGCCCTCGGCCTCGCGAGCGGCGGCCTTGGCCCGGCGGGCCGCGACGCGCTGCGCCTGCTGCTGGTACTTCGGTTCACGCATCTTGAAGTCGACCAGCAGCGGCGTCGCGAGCGCGACCGACGACAGCACGCCGACCAGGGTGCCCGTGAGCTGCACGAGCGCCAGGTCCTGCAGCGTGCCCGAGCCGAGCAGGACGTACCCGACGATCAGCAGGCCGAGGATCGGCAGCAGGGCGATGAACGCCGTGTTGAACGACCGCATCAGCGTCTGGTTCAGAGCCAGGTTGGCCGCCTCGGCGTACGTGCGGCGGGTGAGGCCGAGCAGGCCGCGCGTGTTCTCGCGGACCTTGTCGAACACCACCACCGTGTCGTACAGCGAGAACCCCAGGATGGTCAGCAGGCCGATCACCGTCGCCGGGGTGACCTCGAAGCCGACGAGCGAGTACACACCCGCCGTGACCACGATGTCGTGGATCAGCGAGATCAGCGCCGCCGCGGCCATCCGCGTGTCGAAGTAGATCGCCAGGAAGATCACCACGGCGACGAGGAAGACCGCGAGCGCGATCAGCGCCTGCCGCGAGATCTCCCCGCCCCACGACGCGCTCACCGCGCTGTCGCTGATGGCCTGCGCGCTAGGCTGGCCGTTGGTGCCCTCCGGCGCCAGGTCGGTGAACAGCTGCTGCTTCACCTTGGCGACCTGGTCGACCGGCAGCGCCTCCGACCGGATCTGGATCGTCTTCGCGTTGCCGGTGCCGACGCTCTGGGTCTCCGACGGCTGCTTGCCCAGCGCCTTGGTGAACGACTCGGTCACCTGCGAGGTGGTGATCTCGCCGTGCGCGCCGCGGGCCGGCAGCTGGATCTGCGTGCCGCCTTCGAACTCGATGCCGAAGTTGAAGCCGCGGATGAACATCGAGAGGATGCAGACGAGCACCAGCGCCGCGAAGAAGATGTACCAGCGCTTGCGCGCGCCGACGATGTCGAAGGCGCCCGTGCCGACGTAGAGCCGGTGGAAGACGCTTTCCTTCTTGCCGGACGGGGTGGCCTTGCCGGCGCCCGCCTCGGCGTCCGTGCCCAGGTCTTCGACGCCCACGTCAGGCCTCCTTCACGTTCGTGCGGCCGACGGCGGGGCGGGTGGACTTGCGCTCCGAAGCCAGGCGCTGGACGGCACCGAGGCCGAGGTTGCGGGGGTTGGACAGGAACGCCGACTTCGACGTGGACACCATCGCCACCAGCGGGTGCGTGACGAGGTAGACCACCACGAGGTCGAGCACCGTCGACATGCCGAGGGTGAACGCGAAGCCCTGCACGTCGCCGACCGCGATCACGTACAGGATCGCCGCGGCCAGGAAGCTCACCGCGTCGGACGCCAGGATCGTGCGCCGGGCGCGAGCCCAGCCGCGCGGCACCGCCGAGCGGAACGTGCGCCCTTCCCGGATCTCGTCCTTGAGCCGTTCGAAGTAGATGACGAACGAGTCCGCCGTGATGCCGATGGCGATGATCAGGCCGGCGATGCCGGCGAGGTCGAGCGTGTACCCGATCCACCGGCCGAGCAGCACCAGCACCGCGTAGACCAGCAGGCCGGACAGCGCCAGCGACAGGATCGTGAGAATCCCCAGCAGGCGGTAGTAGATCAGGCAGTAGATGAACACCACGATCAGGCCGATCGCGCCGGCGAGCAGGCCCGCCTGCAGCGATGCGGAGCCGAGCGTCGCCGACACGGTGGTGGCGTCGGAGGAGTCGAACGACAGCGGCAGCGAGCCGTACTTCAGGACGTCGGCGAGGTTCTTCGCGTCGGCCTGCGTGAACTGGCCGGTGATCTGCGTGTTGCCGCCGAGGATGGCCGACTGGATGGTCGGCGCGGACACGACCTGCGTGTCGAGCACGAACGCGGCCTGCGAGCCGACGTTGGCGGAGGTGAAGTCACCCCAGGTCTTGCTGCCGGCGCCGTCGAAGGTCAGGTCGACGACCCACTGGCCACGCTGCTGGTCGTAGCCCGAGGACGCGGTGGAGATCTCGGTGCCCGGCAGGAACTGGGGGCCCAGCACGTACTTCGTGGCGTCCTTGTCACCGCACGCGACCAGCGGCTTGTCCGAGAGGTCGTTGCCCTCGAGCGGGTCGGCGACGTTCGGCGCGCAGGTGAGCGAGGCCAGGGCGGCCTGCTGCGCGGCCTGCGCCTTGGCCTGGTCGGTCGAGGCCAGGTCCGGGTTCTGCCGGATGGCCTGCGCCTGCTGGATCGGCGTCTGCGCCTGGCCACCGGCCGCCGGGGTGGTCGAGGCAGGCGGGGCCGACGGAGTGGTGCTCGGCGGCTGCTGGGCCGGGGCACCGGCCGCGCCACCGCCGCCGTTCGGCGTGCTCGACGGCGCGCCCGTGGCGGACGGCGGAGCCGAGGGCGCACCGGAGGACGGCGGCGTGGAGGGGGTGCCCGAAGCCGGCGGCGCCGCGGGGTTGCCCGAGGCGGGCGGCGCGGCCGGGGTGTTCGGCTGCGAGGTGATGACCTTGCGGAAGCCGAGCTTCGCGGTCTGGCCGAGGGACTTCGCCTGGTCACCCTGCGCGCCCGGGACCGTGATGACGACGTTGTTGCCGTCGAGCACGACCTCCGTGCCGGCGACACCGATGCCGTTCACGCGGGTTTCGATGATCTGGCGCGCCTGGTTCAGCGAGTCTCGCGTGGGCTGGCCGCCGTCCGGCGTCCGCGCGGTGAGCGTGACCCGGGTGCCGCCCTGCAGGTCGATGCCGAGCTTCGGCGTGGGCTTGCCGCTGCCGGTGAAGAACACCAGGGCGTAGAGCACGACCACGATCAGGGCGAAGAAGGCGAGATAGCGTCCCGGGCGGAGATGCCCGGCCGATGGTGCCACGGTGCTTCGGTCTCCTCGGACTGGGTGGACCCCAACTGGTTCGGTGAGCGAGCCGGGACGGTGCTCCCGGGACGCTGCTGGGCATGACTATGGCGGCGGACACGCACGCAGCACCGAGACAGTACTCGGTGCTGCGTGAGCCCTGCGTTCGCCCGTACCGACTTTCGTCGGCTACGCGCGTGTCACTGCCCGGGGAAGAAGCAGGTCACTTCTTGCCGTGCTCCAGCGGGGGCGCGATCTGCGCACCGGACTTCTCGCCCTCGGCCTCGATGGACTCCTGCGCGGGCGCCTCGGCGGTGGTCGAAGTGACGCCGCCGACGGTGTCGTCGGAGTCCGCCTCCACCTCGGTCTCGTCGGTCTCGACGGCCGGCTGCACCTTCTCGCGGACCGCGATGCGCAGCCACGTGGTGACGACGCCCGGGGCGATCTCGATGTCGATCGTGTCGTCGCCGGAAGCATCGGCGACAGTGCCGTAGAGGCCCGAGGTGGTCATCACGCGGTCGCCGGGGGCGATGCTCTTCTGCAGGTCCTGCTGGGCTGCCTGCTGCTTCTTCTGCTTGCGGGTACCGAGGACGAGCGGCACGGCCACCACGACCAGCAGCAGCAACGGCAGCAGTAAGTTGTTCATGACTCTCCATTCGACGGACGTCGCGTCGTCGGTGCTTACGTCCGGTTTTGACGGATGTGCTGTCTTCGAGTGTGCCAGGTGCTCGCGAAATCGCCAGCACCCACCGTCCGTTGCGCTCCCGCCGGCCGGTGTCCGACGTCCCCGTCAACCCTGGTTCAGCTCTGGTCGAACAACGTGGGACCGCCCTGGTCCGGCCGCCCTGCGTCGGGCGGTGGCACCAGGCCGAGGTGCTCCCACGCGGCCGCGGTCGCGACCCGGCCACGCGGAGTGCGGGCGAGCATACCCGCGCGGACCAGGTAGGGCTCGCACACCTCTTCCACCGTGGTCGCCTCCTCACCCACGGCGACGGCGAGTGTGGAGATGCCGACCGGTCCCCCGCCGAACGAACGCGTCAGCGCGCTGAGCACGGCCCGGTCCAACCGGTCGAGGCCGAGTTCGTCCACGTCGTACACCTTCAGCGCCGCCCGGGCGACGTCCCTGGTCACGTTGCCGTCGGCGCGGACCTCGGCGTAGTCGCGGACGCGGCGCAGCAGGCGGTTCGCGATTCGGGGCGTGCCGCGTGAGCGGCGGGCGATCTCCGAACAGCCGTCCCGGTCGATGGGGATGTCGAGGATCGTCGCGGCGCGGCGCACGACGAGTTCCAATTCGGCATCGGAGTAGAACTCCATCTGCCCGGTGAAGCCGAAGCGGTCGCGCAGCGGTCCGGTGAGCGAGCCGGAGCGCGTGGTGGCCCCGACCAGCGTGAACGGCGCGATCTCGAGCGGGATGCTCGTGGCGCCCGGTCCCTTGCCGACCACGACGTCGACGCGGAAGTCCTCCATCGCGAGGTACAGCATCTCCTCGGCGGGCCGGGCGATGCGGTGGATCTCGTCGATGAACAGCACGTCACCGGGCGCGAGGTTGGACAGCATCGCCGCCAGGTCGCCCGCGCGTTCCAGCGCCGGGCCGGAGGTGATGCGGATGGCCGCGCCGAGCTCGGCGGCCACGATCATCGCCATGCTCGTCTTGCCGAGGCCGGGCGGGCCGGACAGCAGCACGTGGTCGGGTGGCACGCCGCGGCGGCGGGCGCTCTCCAGCACCAGCTCCAGCTGCTCGCGCACGCGAGGCTGGCCCACGAACTCGTCGAGCTTGCGCGGCCGCAGGGTCGTCTCGACCTCTCGCTCGCCGTTCTGCGAGAACGCGGAGAGCGTCTCGTCGGAGTCGCCGGCCGCTTCGAACTCCGTCACTTCGTGGTCCATCGTCTACCGCTTGCGCCCGAGGGTGGCCAGCGCCGAGCGCAGCACCGTCGCGGTGGTGTGCCCCTCGCCCTCGGCCAGCACGCGATCCACCGCCTGCTCGGCCTGTTTGGCCGGGAAACCCAGTCCTGCCAACGCTTCCACGACCTCGGCGCGCAGCGCACCGGGTGCGGACACGGCCGGCACCTCGCCGGTGCCACCGAGTGCGGTGACCTTGTCGCGCAGCTCGAGGCTGAGCCGTTCGGCGCCCTTGCGGCCGATGCCGGGCACCTGCGTGAGAACGGTGATGTTGCCTTCCACGAGCGCGGCGCGGAGCTTGTCGGGCTCCAGCACGGCGAGCGTGGCGAGCGCGAGCCGCGGGCCGATGCCCGACACGGTCTGCAGCAGGCCGAACAGCTCGCGCGCGTCTTCGTCGGCGAACCCGAACAGGGTCAGCGAGTCCTCGCGCACGACCAGCGCGGTGTGCAGCCGCACCTGCTCGCCGCGGCGCAGCGTCGCGAGCGTCGCCGGGGTGGCCTGCACGGCGAAGCCCACGCCGCCGACCTCGACCACGACGTGGTCCAGGCCGACGGACAGCACTTCACCGCGTACGGAGGAGATCATCGGGGTGCTCCAGTGTCGTCCAGCTTGCTCGGGGTCCGGCGGGCCGCGCGCCGCACCGGGGTGCGGGTGGCGGCGCCCGCCTGTTTCGCGGCGGCCGCCAGCTTGGCCTTGTGCGCGCGGGCCAGCTCGGCCGCGCGCGCCTCGGCGTCGGCGAGGCGAACGCGCATCGGCTCGCGCCAGAGGTGGCAGATGGCCAGCGCCAGCGCGTCGGCCGCGTCGGCGGGGTGGGGCTTCACCTCGAGGTTGAGCAGGCGCATCACCATACCGGTGACCTGCGCCTTGTCCGCGCGGCCCGACCCGGTGACCGCGGCCTTGACCTCGCTCGGGGTGTGGAACACGACCGGCAGCCCGCGCCGGGCCGCGGCCAGCGCGACGACGCCGCCCGCCTGCGCGGTGCCCATGGCCGTGCGGACGTTGTGCTGCGCGAACACGCGCTCGACGGCGATCGCCTCGGGCTTGTAGCGGTCCAGCCAGACCTCGACCTCGTCGGCGATGCCGAGGAGCCGGTGGGCGAGATCGTCCTCCGGCGGGGTGCGCACGACGCCGACGGCCACCGCGCGGACGACCCGGCCCTTGCCACCGTCGACCACGCCGAGACCGCACCTGGTCAGACCGGGGTCGACCCCGAGCACCCGCACACCTTCTCCTTCGCCTGCGCGAACATTCGTTCGAGGTGCAGGCTACTGGGCGGGGGCGCGGCAGGATGGTCGCCATGCCGCAGCCACCGGAATTCATCCGCCACCTGGGTCTGTCGCCGCTGCCCGTCGAAGGCGGCCTCTTCGCGCAGAGCTGGCGGGCCGAGGAGGGGTCCGCGATCTACTACCTGCTGGTGGCGCCGCAGGTCTCCGCTCCGCACCGCCTGGATCGCGTCGAAGTCTTCGTGCACCACGCCGGGGCGCCGGCGCGGATGCTGCTCCTGCACCCGGACGGCACGGTCACCCGGCCGGTGCTGGGCACCGACGTCGCCGCGGGCGAACGGCCGCAGGTCGTGGTGCCCGCGGGAACCTGGCAGGCGACGGTCCCGCTGGGCGAGTGGTCCCTGCTCGGCACCGTGGTGGTGCCGAGCTACACCGACGACTGCGTGGAGTTCGCCGACGTCGAGACGCTCGCCGCGCGGTTTCCCGCCGCGGCGGCGGAGCTGAGGGCCCTGCCGCGGTGACCCGACGGCCGCTGGTGATCAGGGTTGCCGGTGATCAGGGCCCGTCGACGCCCGGGGTCCAGCTCTCCGGCACACCGCTTTCGGTGAGCACCGGCTGCCACTCGGCGAAGCCTTCGGGAGCCGTGTCCTGCCACGGGAAGTGCCCGTCGGCCGTGGCGACGAGGACCTGCAGCGCCGGGAAGTCGCCGTCGGGGTAGACGAGGAACGCCGAGCCGAAGTACTCCGGGTAGTGGCCCTTGGCGACGCGTTCGAACACGACGGCGCTGCCCTGGAAGAAGTCGTCGTAGCGCTTGCCGACCTCGAAGATCTCGCCGTTGGCCGCGCGGTCGACGTACGCGTCGAGCAGGATCGGGCCCAGGTCGCCGGGAAGACCGACGACCACGACCTCCGGCACGCTGTGCAGCGCCCACGCGCAGGCGGTGAAGCAGAAGCCGGCGCCCTGATCGTCCTGCGGGACCGCGATGACCGCGTTGCCCCGTTCCTTGGCCTGGGATTCGATCCAGTCGATCAGGCGCTGCTCTTCGGCGGTGAGGGCTGAGGTCGTCACGGCGGCCATTGTGCCGCACCCGCGCGGCTGAGCCCAGTACCGACAGCCGCGAATTTCCGGGCACAGCAAGGAATCCGACTACGCTCCGCTGATCGAATGAGAAACGGCCCCGGCCGGACGCGGGTTCTCCCGCACTCGACCGGGGCCGTTCGCCGGCACGCTCTACTCTCGGTGTGCCGCCGATACTCCTTGTCGCGGCGGGAAAACCCGCCCTGCGCCGTCGTCAGTCGACGGACGCCATCACCTCGTCGGAGACATGGAATTCGACGCAGCGCGTACACGCTCCACGCCGCACCACCCTCAGTCGACCGAGGCCATCACCTCGTCGGAAACGTCGAAGTTCGCGTACACGTTCTGCACGTCGTCGCAGTCCTCGAGCGCGTCGATCAGCTTGAAGACCTTCTTCGCGCCGTCGACGTCCAGCGGCACCGAGACCGTGGGGAGGAACGTGAGCTCCGCCGACTCGTACTCGAACCCGGCCTCCTGCAGCGCTTTGCGCACCGGCACCAGGTCGCCGCCCTCGGAGACGATCTCGAAGCTCTCGTCGAGGTCGTTGACCTCTTCGGCGCCCGCGTCGAGCACGGCCATGAGCACGTCGTCCTCGGTCGCCGCGCCCTTGGGCATGATCACGACGCCCTTGCGATTGAACATGTACGCGACGGAGCCCGGGTCGGCCAGCGAGCCGTTGTTGCGCGTGAGCGCGGTCCGGACCTCCATGGCGGCGCGGTTCTTGTTGTCGGTGAGGCACTCGATCAGCACCGCGACGCCGTTGGGCCCGTAGCCCTCGTACGTGATGTTCTGCCAGTCGGCGCCACCGGCCTCTTCACCGGCGCCGCGCTTGCGCGCGCGCTCGATGTTGTCCTGCGGGACCGAGTTCTTCTTCGCCTTCTGGATGGCGTCGTAGAGGGTGGGGTTGCCGTCGGGGTCCCCACCTCCGGTGCCGGTCCGGGCGGCCACCTCGATGTTCTTGATCAGCCGGGCGAAGAGCTTGCCACGCTTCGCGTCGAGGTTGGCCTTCTTGTGCTTCGTCGTGGCCCACTTGGAGTGGCCGCTCATCTTTCCTCCATTTGTTCCGCGTGCCCCCGACTCGCGTCGCGCGCACGCCGCAATCCCTGCTCAGGCTTCTCGCACGAGCTCGACGAACAACCGGTGCACCCGCTCGTCCCCGGTGATCTCCGGGTGGAACGCCGTGGCCAGCACCGACCCCTGCCGGACCGCGACGATCCTAGCCTCGGGCTCGCCGGCCGCGGGGTCTTCGGGCACCGACTCTCCGGACACGAGCGCCGCCGGGACGGTGGCCAGCACCTCGACCCCCGCCCCCGCCTTCTCGACCCACGGAGCCCGGATGAAGACCGCGTGCACAGGCCCGCCTTCGACACCCGCGAAGTCGAGGTCCACCTCGAACGAGTCGACCTGCCGGCCGAACGCGTTGCGCCGGACGACCACGTCGAGCCCGCCGAGCTGCTGCTGGTCCGGGCGCCCGTCCAGCGCCTGGCGCGCCAGCAGGATCAGCCCGGCGCACGAGCCGAAGGCGGGCATCCCGTCCGCGATCCGCGCCCGCAGCGGCTCGAGCAGCTCGAAGCTCTCCAGCAGCCGCGACATGGTGGTGGACTCCCCGCCGGGGAGCACCAGGCCGTCCACTTCGGACAGTTCCGCCTCGCGGCGCACCGGCACGGCGTGCGCGCCCGCGCGCTCCAGCATCGCGACGTGCTCGCGCACGGCGCCCTGCAAGGCGAGCACGCCGACCGTCGGCCGTGCTCCCGAAGCTGTCGCCACCCGACCTCCCGAAAGACGTTCTGCTCAGCTTAGGGGGACGCCCCGCGGGCCTCCCGGCCAGGTCAGCGGGCGGTCGGCCGGCTGTCACCCACCCGAGGGACCGGGCCGGCCACCGGACCCCGGCGCCGGCAAGTGGCCTTCCCGAAACGTCGCCGAGTGGCCACCTCGAGGGGGATCTTGCCGGAGCTCACGACGCCCGCGGGCCGGACAACCACGGGAATCCACGTGGTTGCCCCCGCCGGTACCTCCAGGATACCCCGCCGGCGCCGATGCAGGTCAGCGTGGATCCGGCGGCACGTGACGCGGCCGACACCACCCCGCCACGGGCGGAACCGCAGGTGGTGGCCACCCGGAAAGTGGACTGCCGAGATAGCCGGGCACTGGCCTGGTTCACCGGTCCACCGCGCCCCTACGCTCGGAACCGCAGGAGTTTCGTCCCCGAGAAAGGCCCCGAGGTGTCCGAGCAGCAGACCACCCCCGAACCCCAGTCCGTCACCGGCACCGCCAAGGTCAAGCGCGGGATGGCGGAGATGCTCAAGGGCGGCGTGATCATGGACGTGGTCACCGCCGAGCAGGCGAAGATCGCCGAGGACGCCGGCGCGGTCGCGGTGATGGCACTCGAGCGCGTGCCCGCGGACATCCGCGCCCAGGGCGGCGTCGCGCGCATGAGCGACCCGGACCTGATCGACGGCATCATCGAGGCCGTCTCGATCCCGGTCATGGCGAAGGCCCGCATCGGCCACTTCGTCGAGGCGCAGGTGCTGCAGTCGCTCGGTGTCGACTACGTCGACGAGTCGGAGGTGCTCACGCCCGCCGACTACGCCAACCACATCGACAAGTGGGCCTTCACCGTCCCCTTCGTCTGCGGCGCGACCAACCTGGGCGAGGCGCTGCGCCGGATCACCGAGGGCGCGGCGATGATCCGTTCCAAGGGCGAGGCCGGCACCGGTGACGTCTCCAACGCCACCACCCACATGCGCCAGATCCGCGCCGAGATCCGCAAGCTGTCCTCGCTGCCCGAGGACGAGCTGTTCGTCGCGGCCAAGGAGCTGCAGGCGCCGTACGAGCTGGTCAAGGAGGTCGCGCAGAACGGCAAGCTGCCGGTGGTGCTCTTCACCGCGGGCGGCATCGCGACCCCGGCCGACGCGGCGATGATGATGCAGCTCGGCGCCGAGGGCGTGTTCGTGGGCTCGGGCATCTTCAAGTCCGGCAACCCCGCGCAGCGCGCCGAGGCCATCGTCAAGGCGACGACGTTCTACGACGACCCCGACGTGCTGGCCAAGGTCTCGCGCGGCCTGGGCGAGGCGATGGTGGGAATCAACGTCGAGGAGCTGCCGGAGCCGCACCGCCTCGCCGAGCGCGGCTGGTAAGCCCCGGGGTTCTCACCACCGGTTTTTCACGAGTACTCGGAGATCTCCACCCCGAACGTGCCGGGCTCCAGCGCCTCGAAGATGTGCGGCACGTCCCCGGGGTAGCAGATGTAGTCGCCGGGCAGCAGCTCGACCGGGTCGTCGCGCACGCCGACGCGGGCCCGTCCGGCGCAGATCACGATGTGCTCGACCACGCCGTTCATGTGCGGGTCCGACCTGCGCGGAGTGCCCGGCTCCGCGCGGATCACGTACATGTCCCGGCGCGCCGAAGGTGGGCACGCGGACAGCAGCGTGCACGCGTAGTCGGCGTGCTCGGCGAACACGGTCGGCCCCTTGCCCGCGCGGATCACGCGGACCTGGGGCCGTTCGGGTTCCACGAGCCGGGAGAACGGCACGTCGAGCGCCACACCCAGGGCCCACAGCGTCTCCACGCTCGGGTTGCCCGAGCCGGATTCGAGCTGCGAGAGCGTCGATTTCGCCAGGCCGGCGCGGCGCGCGACCTCGGTGAGCGACAGGCCCGCGCGGGTGCGCTCGCGCCGCAGCGACGCGGCGATGATCTCCAGCGGCGCGCCGCCGGTCTCCTGCGACATCTGTGTTCGCTCCATCAGTCTTTCCGTTCGCCTTGACGAACACCCGGTCCTGTGTTCAGCATAAGGCACTATGCGTTCGATTTGGCGAACACTCGACCGGGAGCTGACCCGGGACATCGCACTCGTCTGCGTGGCCGACGGCCTCGTGGGCGTCTCCTACGGCGCCATCGCGGTGAGCTCGGGCTTCCCGCTGTGGGCGCCGATGCTGCTGTCGCTGCTGGTCTTCGCGGGCGCGTCGCAGTTCATGCTGGTGGGCATCATCGCCGGTGGCGGCAACCCGCTGGCCGCGGTGGTCGCGGGTCTGCTGGTGAACGCGCGGCACCTGCCGTTCGGCTTCGCGATCGGCGACGTCTTCGACTCGAAGTGGGCCGCGCGCATCGCCGGCAGCCACCTGATGATCGACGAGTCGGTGGCCTTCGCCCTGGCCCAGCGCGATTCGGGGCGCCGCCGCGCCGCCTACTGGGCGTGCGGCGCGGGCCTGTTCGTCTCGTGGAACGCCGGCTGCGTCGCGGGCGCCTTCGCCGGCACCGCGATCAGCGACACCGCCGCGTTCGGCCTGGACGCCGCGTTCCCGGCCGTGCTGCTGGCCCTCGTGCTGCCGTCATTGCGCGACCGCGCCACCCGGCTGCCCGTCGCCGTGGGCGTGGTGGTCGCCCTCGCGGCGACCCCGTTCCTGCCCGCCGGCCTGCCGGTGCTGCTGGCGCTGGCAGGCGTGCTCGTCGGCGTGGCGGCCAAGGAACCGAAGACGCTGGAAGGAGCCCGCTGATGGACGGCCTCGAGCTCCTGATCGCCACCGTGGTGCTCGCGGCGGGCACGTTCGCCTTCCGCTTCGCCGGGCCGGTGCTGCGCACGCGCGTGCACCTCTCCCCTCGCGCCCAGCGGCTCATGGCGCTCTCGGCCGTCGTCCTGCTGGCCGCGCTGGTCGCGACGAGCGCGCTGACGGAAGGGCACACGTTCGCCGGGATCGCCCGGCCGGCCGGGGTTCTGGTCGGCGGCGTGCTGGCGTGGCGCAAGGCCCCGTTCGTGGCCGTGGTCGTGGCCGCCGCGGCGACCGCGGCCCTGCTGCGCCTGGCCGGGGTGCCCTGAGCCTTCAGCCGTCGGCCGCGGTCACCACGGCGTCGGCGGCGACCGTGCGGGAGTGGACGCCGTCGGAGGCCGCGGCGACCAGGCCCGCGGCGCGCAGGAGCTGAAGGTGCTTCGCGACGACGCCTTGCTTGCTTCGGGCTCGTGCGGCGCGCCAGCTCGTCGACGTCGGCGGGCGTGGTCAGTGCGGTGAGGAGCGCGCTGCGGCTGCGGCCGAGCACCCCGCGCAGGGCCGCCGGCGACGAGCTACCGCCGGTCTCCCACAGGCCGGCGACGCCGCGGGCCGGGTAGCGCAGCACCGGCTGCCGGCCCGCGTGGGTCCGCGAGATCACGCGCGGCCCCGGGGCTGATGGAGCGGTACTGGGCGGTGGCGCTGGCGCCCGCGTGGCCGCGCATGCGGGCCCTGCTGGAAGGCGACGTGCTGCACCGTTCGCGCCTGCTCGCCGCCGGCGCGGCGGAGGACCTGTTCCACGACCTTGCGCCCGCCGTCCACTGGGCCGAGGGCGCGCTGATCGTCGCGCAGCGGCACGTGCCCGCCACGGGCGTGCCGCACGGCCACGGGCTCGTGCTGGCGCCGTCGGTGTTCGTCTTGAGCCGGTCGAGCCCCGCCTCCGGGTCGCGGTGCAGGCGGGCCAGCGCGGCCGAGGGCGGCGGGTCCATCGCCGCCAGCTCGCGCCGCACCGCGCGCGGCGCCACGTCGCGCAGGTCCGCGAGCTCGTCGGCCAGCTGCGGCACGGGCGAAGCCGGTGCGGGCGTGAGGAAGCGCGGCACCGAGCGGCCGGCGACGAGATCGGCGAGCGGCGTGACGTCGATCCCCGCGTCGGCCAGCGCACCCGACGCCTTGCGCACCCACGGCAGGTGCAGCGCGTGCTCCCCCGGCCGGGCCAGCACGCGGACGCTCGCCACGATTTCCCACAACGGGGAGAACGCGAGCCTCGTTCGCGCCCATTCGTCCGCCGACCACGCCAGCTCCAGCACGTTCCTCCTCCTCGAAAACGGGAATCGGAGAAGTGTAAAACAATCCGTTGTGGACAGTCAGGCCGGGGTTACCCCTTGAGGGAAGGCGAACACGCGGTCCGGATCGTAGCGACGGGCGAGGGCCCGCAGCCGGGGAAGGTTCCCGCCGCAATAGGCCTGAGCCCAGTCCGGCATTTCCGGATCGAGGTAGTTGACGTAGCCGGTTGTGCCGAATTCCGGCCCGAGCCCGTCGCGGATTCGCCCCATCGCGCGCCTTGCCGCGGGTTCGGTCGCGTGCTCCAGCCCGTGGACGAACTGGAAGCTCGCGAGCGCCCGGCGGTGCGGGAAAGCCGAGTCGCCGCGCGCGATCGCGCCGCCACCACCGTCCACGATCGTGTAAGCGTCCGGGTTCTCGCTCAGCAACGCGAGGACCGCGGCCGGATCCCGCGCGGGGCGCATGAGCATCCGTGACGTCGCCACGTACGCCGCGGTCCCGATCTTGCCGGTGCCGCCGCCCCAGCCGGGACCGCACGCCGAACCCGCCAGGTCCGTGCAGCCGGCGAAGTACCGCATCGCGCCGAGGAAGTCGGTCTCCGGCTCCTCGCGCTTCACCGGTGCCGCGCCCACCCGGCGGACGAAGTCGTCCAGGATCGGCTTCAGCCGGCGGCGCGGACCCACGAAGCAGCCGTCGAAGTTCGCCCCCGTGGCGCCGAGCCCGAGGTCGGACCAGAGCTCATCGGGCATCCGCGGCTGCCAGTCCTGCCACTCGGCGAACAGCGTCGCGGCCGTCTCGGGCGGGAACTGCAGGCTGAACGACGTGAGGTCCGGCGCCTCGGCGGTCCGGAAGGTGAACGACGTGACGATGCCGAAGTTGCCGCCCCCGCCGCCGCGCAGCGCCCAGAAGAGGTCCGCGTGCTGGTGCGCGGACACCGTGCGCGCCACGCCGTCGGCCGTCACGACCCGTGCCGACTCGAGCTGGTCGCACGTGAGCCCGAGCTTGCGGCCGAGCACGCCGACTCCCCCGCCGAGCGTCAGCCCGGCGATGCCGACGGTCGGGCACGTGCCCACCGCCAGCGCCCGCCCCGCCGACCCGAGCGCCTGGTACACGGGCCCCAGCCGCGCGCCCGCGCCCACCACGGCTCGCCCGTGGCCGAGGACGCGGATCCCTGCGAGCCGCCCCACGTCCACCACCAGGCCGCCGTCCACAGTGGAGTACCCGACGTAGCTGTACCCGCCCGAGCGCGCGGCCACCGGGGTGCCGTGCCGCGCCGCGAAGTCCACGCACGCCTGCACGTCCGCCTCGCTCGCGCAGCCGGCGATCGCCGCCGGGCGGTGGTCGTACAGCGTGAAACAGCCGTGGCGAGCGGCCTCGTAACCCGCGTCGCCGGGCACCAGCAACGCCCCTGAAAGCCGCCGCCGAAGGGCGGCCCACCGGTCCGGCGCTGCGTCCGGAGTGGCGGCCCCCAGGCCCGCCGCCACCGGTACCGCCGCCCCGGACACCCGCAGGAACGTGCGTCTGCTGATCGTCGTCCCGCTCCCCCTCACCCGGCCCGAGGCCGGATCCCACCGGGAAGCAAACGCGTGGTCCCCCCGGCCCTGCCTTGCCCTGCCCAGGGTAGCGGGTGTGTGATCGAGCACATCGCGTACACCAGCCGTTCGCCGAGGAGTCGCCATGGCCGACAAACAGAGCAGGAGTACCGACACCGGGGCCGCCGTCGCTGTGGCCGACCCCGCCCAGGTGCGCAACGTCGTGCTGGTGGGGCCCTCGGGATCCGGGAAGACCACCCTCACCGAGGCCTTGCTCGCGGCGTCGGGCACCGTCCCACGGGCCGGCTCGGTCGTCGAGGGCACCACGGTCTGCGACCACGACCCGGCCGCCGTGCGCCAGCAGCGGTCCGTGGGGCTGTCGGTGGCTCCGGTGCTGCACCAAGGCCACAAGATCAACCTGATCGACACCCCGGGGTACGCCGATTTCGTCGGCGAGCTGCGCGCGGGGCTGCGCGCCGCCGACGCCGCGCTGTTCGTGGTGTGCGCGGCCGAAGGGGTCGACGCCGCGACGGTCGCCGTGTGGGAGGAGTGCGCGTCGGTCGGGATGCCCCGGGCCGTGATCGTCTCCCGTCTGGACCACCACCGGGCCGACGCACTCGCGGAGATCGCCGCCTGCCAGGCCGCGTTCGGTGCGGGCGTGCTGCCGCTGTACCTGCCGGCTCGCGACGGGCTGGTCGGTCTCATCACCCGGCGCTACTTCGACTACTCGGCCGGCTACCCGCCGCGGATCGGCGAGCCCGACCCGGCCGATCTCGCCGGGCTCGAAGACGCCCGCAACGAGCTCATCGAGGGCATCATCGCCGAGAGCGAGGACGAGACCCTCATGGAGCGCTACCTCGGCGGCGAGGAGATCTCCGAGGACACGCTCATCGCCGACCTCGAGACGGCCGTGGCGCGCGGGTCGTTCCACCCCGTCATTCCCGTGTGCGCCACCAGCGGCATCGGGCTCGCGGAAGTGCTCGACGGGATCGTCCGCGCGTTCCCGTCACCGCTGGAGCACACCCTGCCCGGCGTCACGACCCCCGACGGCGGCCCGCACGGCGACCTCACGGCCGACCCCGCGGGACCGCTCGCCGCCGAGGTCGTGCGCACGGCGGTCGACTCCTACGTCGGGCGCGTGTCGCTCGTGCGGGTGTTCTCGGGGACGCTGCGACCGGAGAACGCGGTGCACGTCTCCGGCCACGGCCTCGCCGAGCGCGGGCACGAGGACCACGACGCCGACGAACGCGTGGCGCACCTGTACTCGCCACTCGGCTCCACGCTGCGCGAAGTCCCCTACTGCGTGGCGGGCGACCTGTGCGCGCTGACCAAGGTCGGCTCGGCGGAAACGGGCGACACCGTTTCGTCGCCGGACGACCCGCTGGTGATGAAACCCTGGCGCATGCCCGAGCCGCTCCTGCCGGTCGCCATCATCGCGAAGACCCGCAGCGACGAGGACACCCTGTCGCGCAACCTCTCGCGCCTCGTGGCCGGCGACCCGACGCTGCGGCTCGACCGCAACGCCGAGACCGGCCAGCTCGTGCTCTGGTGCATGGGCGAGGCGCACGCCGACGTCGTCCTGTCGCGGCTGCGCGCCGGCGGCGCCGACGTGGACACCGAACCGGTGCGCATCAGCCTGCGCGCCACATTCGGCAAACCCGCCCGCGGCCACGGCCGCCACGTGAAGCAGTCCGGTGGCCACGGCCAGTTCGCCGTGTGCGACATCGAAGTGGAACCGTTGCCGCGCGGCAGCGGTTTCGAGTTCGTGGACAAGGTCGTCGGCGGCTCGGTGCCGCACCAGTTCATCCCGAGCGTGGAGAAAGGCGTGCGCGCGCAGCTCAAGCGGGGGCTCGTGGACGGGCACCCGGTCGTCGACGTGCGCGTGACGCTCGTCGACGGCAAGGCCCACAGCGTCGACTCGTCGGACGCGGCGTTCCAGACCGCCGGGGCACTCGCCCTGCGGGAAGCCGCGGCCGCCAGCCGGATCACGTTGCTGGAACCCCTGGACACCGTCGCCATCACGCTCGCGGACGAGCACCTGGGCACCGTCCTCGGCGACCTGTCGTCCCGGCGCGGGCGGGTCCTCGGCACCGAGTCGGGCGAGGGCGGCCGCACGGTCATCAACGCCGAGGTGCCCGCCGCGGAGCTCCTGCGGTACGCGATCGACCTGCGCTCGCTGACGTCGGGCACGGCCACGTTCACCCGCGTCCACGCCCGCTTCGAGCCGCTGCCGGAAGGGGCGGCGGTGCCTATGTGAGCCCCATCCGCGGTCAGCGCAGTGCCCGCCTGAACGCGGCGGCTCAGAACTCGAAGCCCCCCGGCTTGCCGTTGCGGTCGGCGATCAGACCGGCCAGGACGGCGATGGCGATCTCGGCCGGCTTGCGCGAGCCGATGTTCAGCCCCACCGGGCGGTGCACCCGCGCGATGTCCGGGGCCGGCACGCCGAGCGCCGTCAGCGCCGACACGTGCGGCCCCTCGTGGCGCGGGTTGCCCAGCACGCCGACCCAGCGGGCGTCCTGCGCGAGCGCGTCGCGCAACACCGGGCCCAGCTCGGCGCGGTGGTGGTCCGTCACCACGACGTCCGCGGTCCCGTCGAGGGCCGGCATCGCGGTGCGGATGTCGCACGCGGACTCCACGTCGGTGGCGCGCGCGGCGTCCGGCTCGAACAGCACGGTGTGGTAGCCCAGGTCGGCGGCGTAGCTCAGCAGGTACCGGGCCACCGGCGACGCGAACACCGTGACCAGGGTCCGCGCGTCGGGGTTCGCTTCGGGAGCGCCGTGGGCGACGGCGCAGGCATCCGGTTCGGCGGTCATGCGCCCCAGTCTGCCACCGGCACCCGGAAACCCGGTCACACCTCGGGTTCGGCGAACTCGAAGTACTCGGGCAGCGGCGCCGTCCCGGCGAGCTTGAAGTACCGCACTTTCCGCCGGCGCCGCAGGGCGAGGGTGTCGCGCACGGCGTCGTTGTGCACGCGGCGGGCGATGACCACCCGGTGCTCGGCGTCGGTGAGCTCCTCGGCCAGCGCCGGCGGCAGCGCCGCCCGGTCGATGGCACCGAGACGCAGGGTCAAGTCGTTCTCGTCGGCCTCGCGTTCGGCGCGGGACGCGCGCTCCGCCCGCTCGGCGGCGGCGTGCAGGCCGGGGCCGGTGCCGTCGAGCAGCGCCGCCACCGCACGGGCGACCACCGCCCGCCGCGCCAGCGCCGCGTCGAGCGCGGCCCAGCCGGCGTCCATGCGCACGTGGAGGCGGTCGAGGCGGTTGGCCGTGGCCACGAGGAAAAGCCCGCCCAGCACCACGATCGCGGCGAGCACGGGGATCAGCCACGCGAGCCACGTCACCGCGCGAACTCCCGCTCCGCCGCGACGACGAGCCTCGGGTCGGCGGCGATCGCCGTCTCGTACACGCGCAGGACCTGCGTGACGACGACCGACCAGTCGTACGCCGTCACGCGCTCCCCCGCCGCGGCGGCGAGCGACGCGCGCCGCGCCGGGTCGCCGAGCAGCTCGCGCAGCCCTTCGGCGAGCGCACCGGCGTCGCCGGTCGCCGCGAGCTGCCCGGCCTTGCCGTCGTCGAGCACGCGGCGGAACGAGTCGAGCCCGCTGGCCAGCACGGGCGTGCCCGAGGCCATGGCCTCGGTGAGGATCATGCCGAAGCTCTCGCCGCCGGTGTTCGGCGCGCAGTACACGTCGACGCTGCGCAGCGCGCGCGCCTTCGTGGCGTCGTCGACCTGGCCGAGCAGCTCGACGTGGGGCCACAGCTCGGGGCCGGCCATGCGCCGCAGCTGGTCCGGGTCACCGCGCCCGACCACGAGCAGCCGCAGGTCCTCGAACTCCGGCAGCAGACGGCGCGACGCCTCCAGCAGCACGTCCATGCCCTTGCGGGGTTCGGTGAACCGGCCGACGAACCCGACCGTGCCGCCCGCGCGCGGGTAGCCCTCCAGCGGCGTGGCGCGGGCGAAGAACTCGGCGTCGACGCCGTTGGGGATCTCCACCGCGTCGCCGCCGGCGTGCTCCACCTGCACCCGGCGGGCCAGCGCCGACACCGCGATGCGCGCGGTGATCTTCTCCAGCAGCGGTCGCAGCACGGGCTGGAACGCCGCCAGCGTGCGCGAACGCGTGGTCGCCGTGTGGAAAGTGGCGACGATCGGCCCGTCGGCCACCTTCAGGGCGAGCAGCGACAGGCTGGGCGCGGCCGGTTCGTGCAGGTGCAGCACGTCGAACCCGTTGTCCCGGATCCAGCGCCGCACCCGCGCGTAGGAGACGGGCCCGAACTGCAGCCGCGCGACCGAGCCGTTGTACGGGATGCCGAGCGCCTTGCCCGCGGGGTGCACGAAGTCCGGCAGCACGGCGTCCTCGTCGGCCGGCGCCAGCACGGACACCTGGTGCCCGCGCGCGATGAGCGCCCGCGCGAGGTCGATCACGTGTCCCTGCACCCCGCCCGGCACGTCGAACGAGTAGGGGCACACGATCCCGATCTTCAGCCCGCCCGCCACCGCGTCAGCCCACTTCTTCGAGGCTGGCGCGTTCGGCGGCCTCGAGGTCGGCGAGCCAGATCTTCTGCAGCATGTGCCAGTCGGCCGGGTGCGCCGCGATGTCGCCGGCGAACGCGTCGGCCAGCGCCTGGGTGGCCGCGGGCACCTCGGCACGGGCGGTCACGCGGATGCGCGGGTGCACCCGGACCTGCCAGCCGTCCTCGCTGAACCACGAGCCGACCGGCAGCAGCGCGGCCCCGGTCGTGGCAGCGAGCCGCGCCGGGCCCGCGGGCATGCGCGTGCGCTCGCCGAAGAACCGGACGGGAACCCCGCTCATGGTGAGGTCGCGGTCGCCGACGAGGCACACGACCTTGTTCTCCCGCAGGCGTTTCAGCAGGAGGCGCATCGCCGCGCTGTCGCCGGTGAGCGGCACGATCTCGAACCCGAGCGACTCGCGGTAGGCCACGAACCGGTTGAACAGCGACTCGGGCTTCAGGCGTTCGACGACCGTGGTGAACCCGCCGAGCCGGTCGGCCAGCCACACCCCGATCGCGTCCCAGTTCCCGCTGTGCGGCAGCGCGATCACCGCGCCGTTGCCCTCGGCGAGCGCGGCGTCGATGTTCTCGACGCCGGTGATCGCGGCGCCGACCTTGGAGATCACCTCGGCGCGGTCCATCGACGGGAGCCGGAACGTCTCGTACCAGTACCGCGCGTACGACCGCATGGCCCGGCGGACGAGCTCGTCGAGCTCCGTCTCGTCGGCCTGCGGCACGACCCGCGCGAGGTTGGCGCGCAGCTGGCGCACGCCCCCGCCGCCGCGGCGGGTGGCGAGGTCGGCGCCCAGCGCGAACGCCGCCGTCCCCATCGGCTCGGGCATCCGGCGGGCGAGCTGCCAGCCCGCCGTGTAGCCGAACTCGCCGAGCCGCTGGGACAGCGCGCTCACGGCTGCGCCCCGCCTGTCTGCACGTCACCGGTCGTGGCCTGCTCGGCCGGAGCGGCGGCGGGTTGCTCGGTCTGCGCGGCCTGCTCGGGCGGCTTGGCGTGTTCGGTCTGCGGAGCTCGCTTGGCCTGCTCGGCCACGGCCCGCGCGGCCTTCGCGACGGCGGCACCGCGCTGCAGCAGCGTGATCACCGACAGCACGGCGAGCAGCCAGAGCGTGATCTCCACCGTGTAGGGCACCCCGAGGCCGTGCAGGCCGGTGCCGACGAGCGCGATGATCAGCCGCTCGGCCCGCTCGACGAGGCCGCCGTCGGCTTCGAGGCCCGACGCGTCGGCGCGGGCCTTGACGTAGGAGATGACCTGGGCGAGCACCAGGCAGATCAGGGCGGCCGCGGCCGCGCGGTTGTTGTGGTCGACCACGAAGCACCACCACGCGATGGCGGCGAACAGCGCACCGTCCACCAAGCGGTCGCACGTCGCGTCGAGGACGGCCCCGAACGGCGTGCCGTAACCGCGGGCCCTGGCCATGGCGCCGTCGAGGAGGTCCAGCATGGCGAACCCCCACACGGTGAAGGTTCCCCACAGCAGGAGCCCCTGCGGGAAGAAGACCAGCGCGCACGCCACGGCACCCGCGGTGCCGATCACGGTCATCGCGTTCGGAGTCAGTCCGGCACGGACCAGCGTCCGACCGATCGGATCGGTGACGCGGGAGACTGAGGCACGGGCGAAAATGTTGAGCATCTCGTCGTCTTGTGCACCTGGCTCGAGGGTGGGTGGGCCACGAAAGCCTATCGACCCGCCGGCACGGGACCGACGTCCCGCCCCGCGACCCGCCGGGCGATCAGCCTGATTTCGGCAGTTCGATGACCGGCGCCACGAATTCGCCGGCCTCCTCGGCCGCGAGCGCGGCCGCGCACTGGGGCCGCAGCCCGCCGAGGATCGCCGCGCTGATCTCGCCCAGCTGCTGAGCCTGCTCCGGTGTCAGGCGGTCGAAGAGGCTCTCGCGCACGGCCTCGACGTGGCCGGGGGCGGCCGCCTCGAGCGCCGCGAACCCGGCGTCGGTGAGCACCGCCCAGGCGCCGCGCTTGTCGGTGGGACACGACTCGCGCCGCACCCAGCCCTTGCTCTCCAGGCGGGCCACGGCGTGCGAGAGCCGGCTGCGCGAGGAGCCGCGCGCTTCGGCGAGCTCGCTCATCCGCAGCCGGCGGCCCTCGGCCTCCGACAGCGCGACCAGAACCTCGTAGTACGTGTGCGGCATGCCCGAGTCGTGTTGCAGCTGGCCTTCGAGGTGCGCTTGCAACAGCGCGGCGGCCTGGGCGAAGTCACGCCAGACGCGTTGCTCGTCTTCGGAAAGCCAGCGAGGTTCGGACATACCTCCATGCTACCCCTGATTGAGGGCTCAATTACCGCGTCGGTACACTCCCGCGCCACGTGGTCTTCACCACGCGTCCGCCAGAAGTTTCCTCGTCTCGCCGAGCAGCTGCGGCAGCACCTTGGTGTGCCCGATCACCGGCATGAAGTTGGCGTCGCCGCCCCAGCGCGGCACCAGGTGCTGGTGCAGGTGCGCCGCGATGCCCGCGCCGGCGATCACGCCCTGGTTCATCCCGATGTTGAACCCGTGCGCCGCCGACACCGCCCGCACCACGCGCATGGCGTGCTGCGTGAACTCGGCCAGCTCGCGCGTCTCGGCCTCGGTCAGGTCGGTGTAGTCGGCCACGTGGCGGTAGGGCACCACCATGAGGTGGCCGGGGTTGTACGGGTACAGGTTCAGCACCGCGTACACTGTCTCGCCGCGCGCCAGGATCAGCGCCGTCTCGTCGTCGAGGCTGGGGATGCGGCAGAACGGGCAGCCGTCGGACTCGTCGTCGTCCGGCCTCTCCTGCCCCTTGATGTAGGCCATCCGGTGCGGGGTCCACAGCCGCTGGAGCGCGTCCGGGACCCCCACTCCGTCCTGCTCGACGATCTCGGGACCGTCCGCGTCGCTCACCGCAGGATCTTCTCCACGGCCTCCGCGCTCGGCGAGGCGTTCTCGCGGCCGGCCACCCACTCGGCGATGGCGTCGACGGCGGTGTCCACCGACACGCCGTTGATCTGGCCGCCGTCGCGGAAGCGGAACGACACCGCGCCCGCCTCGGCGTCCTTCGCGCCCGCCAGGAGCAGGAACGGCACCTTCTGCGTGGTGTGGGTGCGGATCTTCTTCTGCATGCGGTCGTCGCTCGCGTCGACCTCGGCCCGGATCCCCTTGGCGCGCAACGCCTTCTGCACACCCTCGAGGAACTCCACCTGGTCGGCGGTGATCGGGATGCCCACGACCTGTACCGGCGAGAGCCACGCGGGGAACGCACCGGCGTAGTGCTCGGTCAGCACACCGAAGAACCGCTCGATCGAGCCGAACAGGGCGCGGTGGATCATCACCGGGCGCTGGCGCGAACCGTCGGACGCGGTGTACTCGAGGTTGAAGCGCTTGTTCTGGTTGAAGTCCAGCTGGATCGTGGACATCTGCCAGGTGCGGCCGATGGCGTCGCGCGCCTGCACGGAGATCTTCGGGCCGTAGAAGGCGGCGCCGCCCGGGTCGGGCACGAGCTCGAGACCGGAGTCGATCGCGGCCTGGCGCAGCGTCTCCGTGGCCTCTTCCCACTCCCAGTCCTCGCCGATGAACTTCTCGGAGTCGCCGCGGGTGGACAGCTCGAGGTAGAAGTCCGACAGCCCGTAGTCGGCCAGCAGGTCGAGCACGAACTTCAGCAGCGAGCGCAGCTCGCCCGGCATCTGCTCCTTGGTGCAGTAGATGTGCGAGTCGTCCATCGTCAGGCCGCGCACGCGGGTGAGGCCGTGGACCACACCGGACTTCTCGTAGCGGTACACCGTGCCGAACTCGAACAGCCGCAGCGGCAGCTCCCGGTACGACCGCCCGCGCGAGCGGTAGACCAGGTTGTGCATCGGGCAGTTCATGGCCTTGAGGTAGTAGTCCTCGTCGTCGAACTTGACCGGCGGGAACATCGTGTCGGCGTAGTAGGGCAGATGGCCGGAGGTGTGGAACAGCTCGCCCTTGGAGATGTGCGGCGTGTTCACGAACTCGTAGCCGGCCTCCTCGTGGCGGCGGCGCGAGTAGTTCTCCAGCTCGCGGCGGATGATGCCGCCCTTCGGGTGGAACACCGGCAGGCCGGAGCCGATCTCCTCCGGGAAGGAGAACAGGTCGAGCTCGGCGCCGAGGCGGCGGTGGTCGCGGCGCTCGGCCTCGGCGATGCGCTCGAGATAGGCGTCCTGCGCCTCGCCCGACTCCCACGCCGTGCCGTAGATCCGCTGCAGCTGCGGGTTCTTCTCACTGCCGCGCCAATAGGCGGCGGCCACGCGGGTCAGCTTGAACGCGGGGATGAACTTGGTGGTGGGCACGTGCGGGCCGCGGCACAGGTCGCTCCACACGCGCTCCTTGGTGCGCGGGTCGAGGTTGTCGTAGATGGTCAGCTCGCCGCCACCGACCTCCATGACCTCGTCGGTGTCCACTTCGGACTTGAGGTCGACCAGCTCGAGCTTGAACGGCTCGTTCGCCAGCTCCTTCTTCGCCTCGTCGACGGAGTCGAACACGCGGCGGGAGAACTGCTGGGCCCCCTTCACGATCTGCTTCATGCGCTTCTCGAGCGCCTGCAGGTCTTCCGGCGTGAAGGGCTTGTCGACCGCGAAGTCGTAGTAGAAGCCGTCCTTGACCGGCGGCCCGATACCGAGCTTCGCGTCGGGGAACTCCTGCTGCACGGCCTGCGCCAGCACGTGGGCGGCCGAGTGGCGGATCACGCTGCGGCCGTCCTCGGTGTTCGCCGCGACGGGCTCCACCTCGGCGTCGGCCTCGGGCGCCCACGCGAGGTCGCGCAGCCGGCCCTCGGCGTCGCGCACGACGACGATCGTGTCCGGGCCCTTGGTCGGCAGCCCGGCCTCGCGGACCGCGGCTCCCGCCGTAGTGCCCGCCGGGACCACCACGCGCTCGGCGGGGACGGCGGCGGCTGACGGCGGATGCGACACGATCGGCTCCTTCTGGGGCAAGTGACGAGGATGACTCCGGTTGATGCTAGTCGTCGGCCCGCGGGCGCCTCACGCGTGTCGGCGCTAACCGCGGCGGCTCCCCCGGGCTCGTCTCCCCGCACCACGGAAGCGGCCGCCGACCGGGTGGTCGGCGGCCGCGGGACGGCCTTCGCGGCGCGGCTCAGTAGGCGCCCTGGCCGGCGACGACGGCTCGGAAGGTCTTCCAGAGGATCACCAGGTCCAGCGCCAGCGACCAGTCCTCGACGTAGCGCAGGTCCAGGCGGATGCTCTCGGCCCACGTGAGGTCGCTGCGGCCGCTGACCTGCCACAGCCCGGTGAGGCCGGGCTTCACGAGCAGCCGGCGGCGCGCGTCGGGCGCGTACTGCCGCGTCTCCTCGGGCAGCGGCGGCCGGGGACCGACGAGGGACATGCGCCCGGAGAGCACGTTGAACAGCTGGGGCAGCTCGTCGAGCGAGTAGCGGCGCAGCAGCCCGCCGACCCGGGTCACGCGCGGGTCGCGCTTCATCTTGAACAGCGGCCCGGCGCCCTCGTTGGCCTCTTCGAGGTTCTGGCGGATCTTGTCGGCGTTCGGGACCATGGTGCGGAACTTCAGCATCGTGAAGTTCTCGGCATCCTTGCCGACGCGGCGCTGCTTGTAGATCACGGGGCCGCGGTCGCCGAGCTTCACGGCCAGCGCGATCGCCAGCAGCAGCGGGGAGAACAACGTCAGCAGGAACGCCGCGCCACAGCGGTCGACGACCTCCTTGACGAGCCGGCGGCCACCCGTGAACCGCGGCGCCGTGACCCGCAGCAGCGGCATGCCGAGCACACCGGAGACGTTCAGCCGCGGCCCCGCGACCTCCATCAGCACCGGCGCCACGACCAGCTCCGCGGCGGTGCCCTCGAGGTCCCACGCGAGGCGCTGCAACCGCTTCGGCGTCCAGTACTGGTCCGCGGTGATGGCGACCACGCGGTAACCCCCGCGGCGCACGTGCCGGGAGAGCTCTTCGAGCCGGCCGACCACGGGCACGCCGTCGATCTCTCCGCTGCCGGAGTCGGCGCCCCCGCCGTCGACCGTGCAGACCGCTTCCACGCGCCAGCCGACGTGGGCCTCGGTCTTGGTGCGGGCGATGAGGTCGGCCACCGTCCCGGGGCTGCCGGCGGCCATCACGGGCAGCAGGCACAGGCCGCGGCGGCGCCGGCGGTGCAGGACCTGGCGCAGCAGGTACCGCTGGGGGAAGGCGAAGAGCGCGATCACGGGCACCACGATGAACACCCACGGCTGCACGTCGAGCGCGTGAAAGAGCAGGCCGCCGAGCGCCACCAGCACGGCGGCGGTGATGAGGCCGCGCCCGAGCGTCCGGTACTCCTCGGGCCCTTCGCCGAGCACGCGCGGGCTCCACGCGCGGCTGACCGGCAGCGAGCACAGCACCGCCAGTGCCGTGCCGAACGCGTGCATGTCCTGCGGTGCCACGCGGTCGATGACGAAGGCGCTGACGCCGATCACCACGAACGACGCGACGATGTCACTGGCGATGACCCAGGCGCGGTAACGCCTCTCCCACGAAGCGGGATGCGATTTGGCCGTGGTCGACTCGACGGGCGCGGGCCGGGTCGCGTTCGAGACCTGCGCCGTGCTCGCGGACGTCGCGGTCTTCACGGTCCTCGCACCGGCGGGTGCGGGGATCTCAGGGATCTCCGGCAGCGCCGGGAGGTCGATGTGCGGCGACGGCTCGCTGACCGTCGAGGTGGGCCGCACCGACTCTTCCATCAGACCTCCCAGGAGCATGGTTCGAAGGTCTCCGCCGGCACGCTGTGTGAACAAGTTTGATCTCGGAGCGTGATCATGACTCGTACCCGATTCAGCCACCAAAGGAGCGACACACGCCAAGGTATCGGCAGCTATCCGGGACTCGTTACAACGATTTCCAGCCACATCCTGCGGCTCTTTCACGCAAATGAATGGCCTGAACATAACGGGATGATGACGATGAGTAATAAGTGGCAACCCACCGATAACTACGGAATGTAGTCAATATTCCACCACTCCCCGCGGCGCGGCCGGGGTGACCCGGCCCCCGGGATGTTCCACTGTGGACACTCCGACCCGGACGAGTCCACAGTGGATTTCCCCGGAGGCCCGGCGGATCGAACGGCGCCGTGGGTGACATTCTGCCTCACGGTGTCACGGCGTCGGGTTTTCGTCACACGCCAGGATCCGGCCGGGGCCCCATACTCCCCCGGGGTGCGCGCGCCGGCGCGCCGATCACGCCGTGCTCCCACCCCGGGATCGCCGCGTTCACCCGTCTTGCCGAATCGGGCCCGCCGGCACGAGCGGCCGTGAGGGACCCTCGGAAGCGCGGCAGATTCACCGGAACGGCCGCGCCCCGGACGGAAACCTTCGAACGTCGGCATACCTCGTGGCCGATCCGCGGCCGGGACTCCGGCGAACTGCGTGCGGCCGTTCGGGTGGCGCGAACCCCGACATGATCGAGAAAGTGCTCAGGATCACATTCTCGGTGTCCCCCGGCCCGCTCGTGCCACAAAAACGCCGCGAGACGTACAGCGAAGGTCATTTGTCCGCGTGCGACCTGCAAATTGCAGGTCCGGCGGCTGCGCCGAGACCGTTGTGGAGCTGTGATCGACCGGACCGGACCGGGGCTCCCCGCCGCCGGGCGGGGTGGGGCCGCGGCGAGGTGCTGACCTGCGAAGATTCTTGCGCGAAAAACACTCGAGGCCCCGGATCGTGGGATCCGGGGCCTCGATGCGGTGGGCGATACTGGGATCGAACCAGTGACCTCTTCGGTGTGAACGAAGCGCTCTCCCCCTGAGCTAATCGCCCGCTCGTGGAGTGAGGACAACTCTACAACACGACTTTCGAGGGCCTGCAAACGGGTGGTTGCCGATGACCACCCTGCGTCTACCAGCGAATACGGAGCGAACAACCCCGAGCTAGCCGGGGTTGTGCCGCCGTGGGGCCGCTCGCGCCCGGCTTCGACATCCGTGCGACGGTGCTATCGCGCGGCGGTCGAACCGCGCAGTATGTACGTGTGGCTGCCCAGCGGGCGCCCGCGGAAGGCTGCGCGGCGCGGGCGACGAAGGACGGAACGGCAGTGCCGACCACGGACGGGTGATCTCCGGCGAACCCGCGACGGTATCGGCTCTCCGGAGCGTCTCATCGTCGTCCTCGGTCGTCCGGGCCGGGAAGGGAGACGAAGGGTAGGACGATGCGCAACGATCACGTGACGCTCCGCTCGACGGCGGTCTTCGACCTGCTGGCGCCGCGGACTCCGGCGGTTCCGGTCAAGGTTGAACTGCGCTACGACACTCGCGACCCCTACGCGGTCGTCGCCGCCTTCCGCACCGGCCGCGCGGGCTGGGTCGAGTGGGTCTACGCCCGCGACCTCCTCGCCGACGGCCTCCTCGCCGACGCCGGCGACGGCGACGTGCGGATCCGCCCCTCCGTCGAAGACCCCGAGTCCGTGCTCATCGAGCTCAACTCCCCCTCCGGGCACGCCATGTTCGAGGCCTCCGCCCAGGAGCTCGCCGACTTCCTCGACCGCACGTACGACGTGGTGCTTCCCGGCAACGAACACCTGTGGGTCGACGTCGACGACGCGCTGACCCACCTCATCCCCAACGATCTCGCCTGATCACAGCCCCGCGTCCGGGAGATGACCCCCCGGTGACGGGGCGGTTTTCGGGTCCGATATGGTTCTCTCACACCACGGCGACGGGGTGCCGGGCCACAGGCCGGGCAGTCGGGAACCGCGGAGAGTGCGGACGTAGCGCAGCTGGTAGCGCATCACCTTGCCAAGGTGAGGGTCGCGGGTTCGAATCCCGTCGTCCGCTCGAAAGGCTCTTCGAGGCCTTGCACGGTGGAGTGGCCGAGAGGCGAGGCAACGGCCTGCAAAGCCGTGTACACGGGTTCGAATCCCGTCTCCACCTCGCGCGATTAGCTCAGCGGGAGAGCGCTTCCCTGACACGGAAGAGGTCACTGGTTCAATCCCAGTATCGCGCACCAGCCGGAACTGCAGGCCAGAAGCCCTGTCCCTCCCTGGAGGGGCGGGGCTTCAGTCGTCAGATGGCGATGAAATGGCGATCGGCCCAGAACCCGGATCGAGCCCCGCCGGGACCGCAGGTGCGGGAACCACGACACCAGCTTCACCCGCTCCCCCGGATGCAACGAAGCCAGCGACCCGCAGCCATCGCTCCTCCCACGCGTCCAGGATCTCGTTCACCATCGCCGGGGTCACATGGTCAAGGACCCGCGCGATCCCCTTCATCTTCTGCCCCAGCCGGGCGCGCCGCGCCACCTCCGGGATCCCGTCCTCGGTCAACCACGTCGCGTGCGTGTGCCGGCCCTCATGGAAGGTGAACGTCGGCAGAATCGGCGGTCGCCGCTCCCCCGCCCCGGACTCGTCGAGATCCACTCCGTCCCACGCCGAGACGCCAGAACCGGATCCGGACATTGGAACGCCGCCAGGCGTGCCCTTCCGGCGTGGACAACACAAAGGGATGCCGATGGCTATCCATCAGCTCCTCGTACAACACGGCGATCCCGGGCGGCAGCGCCACGAAGCGAGTACCCGCCGGTGTTTTCGTCCGCCCCTTCCTCGGCCGGGCGTTCCCGCGCCGTGTCGGAGGCCGCTGCCGACCCGCCGACTGGTGACCATCACTCTTCCGGCCGTCCTTGTATCCCTTCCCGCCGATCTCCTTCAGCGGCGTCCGAATCTCGATACCCCGCCGCTCGGAGTCGTACTCATGCCGCTGCTGCCCGACAAGTTCACCCCAACGTGCTCCGGAGTAGAAGTCCATCAGACACAGAACGAACCCCGACACTCCGAGCCCTGCCTCGAGAAGGCCTGATCAAGCGGTCTTCTCGGCCGCCCAGTTGCGCACGGCGGGCGCGCAGCCGGCCGGTTTGTCGCCGACTTCGGGCCGGTGCTGACCAGCCACGACTGGTACTCCGGCGTGAACATGCGGTAGACGCCGGCCGGGTGTGCCGCACTGACGCGGTCGAGATCGGCTCGAATCTCCGCCCGGGGTCGAGGAAGTTGCCGCGGGCCTCGACGTAACGCCGGAAGATCGGCCGGGCTTCGTCTGCGGTCCTGCCCGTTGGGGCGTGGAACCCCGCCGTGCCGAAGTTCATGGTCCCGAGCGCGAGCCGGTTGACGCGGCATCACCCGACCGTGCTCGGCCAAAAAATGGACCCGCAAACCAGAGCTGGTCACGCCGGAAGTCCCGGGCCGGGAGGGCTGCGCCGCCCTCCCGGCCCGGGACTAGCGGCCCGCGGTGAACGACACCGTGAGACCGCCGAGACGGGCGATGTGCGGTCCGCTCGCCAGTTTCCGCAGGTCGAACGACAGCCGCGCCGTCCGGTCGGTGCCGAGGGACACCGTCTGCTCGCCGGCGACCGTGCCGTCGAGCCAGAGCACGCCCGTATACGAGCCGGAGCGCTCGCCGACGTTCTTCACCGCCGCCGTGATCCGCGGGTGGCCGTGGGAATCGGCCGCGAGGTCATACACGGCGAAGCGCGGTTCGGGGCCCGGGGTGCGGTCGTGGACGAACACGTCGGAGTAGCCGTTCGTGTCCCCGGCGACGAGGTTCGTCGCTGCGCTTTCGAAGGCGACGTACTTGCCGTCGGTGCTGATCGACGGGAAGTCGCTGTATGCGTCACCCAATTCGCTGTGCGGGCCGCCGGAGATCTTCTCGGTCGTCCCGGCGTGCAGATCGCGCACGTAGACGTCGGAGAAGGCGTCGTCGCCGGCGACGAGGTTGGTGGCGAAGCTGAAGAACGCCACGAATGCGCCGTTCGCGCTGATCCGCGGGGTGGCGGTGTAAGCGTTCGCCCCGCCGGCTGCGCCCAGCGCCTGCGTCACGAGAGTGTTGGTGTGCGTCTGCCGGTCGTAGACGTACACCTGGAAACCCTCTTCGGTGCCGCTGATTGCATACGCGACCTTGCGGCCGTCGGCACTGATCGACGGCTGCGTGGCCTCGGCTCCGCCGGGCGCCGGGATCATCTCCGTGGTCCCGGCGCGCCGGTCGCGCACGAACACGTCGCGGTGGGTGTTCGCGGTGCCGGGCACGAGGTTCTCCGCGCCGCTTTCGAACGCCACGAACCGGCCGTCGGCGCTGACACTCGGCTCGAGCGAATCACCGTCCGCCGACACGCCACCCGCGCCGGCCGACACCAGCTCGGTGCGGCCGCTGACGCGGTCGCGCAGGAACACGTCCTGGCGGCCGTTGGTGTCCCCGGGCACCAGGTTGGTGGCGGTGCTGAGGAACACGGCGTAGCGGTCGTCCGAGGTCATGGCCGGCTGGCTCGACGACTGGTTCGCCTGCTCCCCGCCGGTGCCGACGGAGACCCGCTCGGTCTTGCCCGTCTTGCGGTCGTGCACGAACGCGTCGGGCACACCGTTGGTGTCACCCGGCACGAGGTTCGTGGCGCCGCTGAGGAAACCGACGTACTGGCCGTCGGGGCTGACGGTGGGGCTGATGGCCCACGCGTTCGCGCCCGTGCCGTCGGAGGCGACCGACATCCGCTCGACGATCCCGGTGCGGGCGTCCCGCGCGAAGACGTCGACGTCCTCGTTGGTGTCGCCCGGCACGAGGTCAGGCGCCAGGTCGCCGAAGGCGATCACGCCGCCGTCGCCGCTGATCGCGGGCCAGAACGCGTCCGCGTGGACCTCCTGTCCGGTCCCGGTCAACGAGACCCGCTGGGTCGCGGCCGGGCGAGGCAACGCGAAGTCCGTGCCGGCGTGGGACTTCTTGCCCGTGACACCGACTTGCCGAGGCTCGGTGGCCGAGATGCCGGGCGCGGACGCGGACACCTGGTAGGTGCCCTCGGGGACGTTCGGCACGGTGTAGCGGCCGTGGCGGTCGGACACCGCGGTGAGCTCGTCCGGGACACCGAGCACGCGGACGGTGGCGCCGGGGACCGCCGAACGCGTCGGGGCGAAGGTCACGCGGCCGGTGATCGTGCCGCGCGGGGTCGGCTGGAGCGTGATCTTCAGGTCGGCGATCGCGTCGTCCACGACGGTGGCGCTCACGTGCTGGTCGCGGTAACCGAAGCGGGACAGCGCGAGGTCGTAGCGGCCGGCCGGCAGGCGGAGCGTGAAGTGCCCCGCTGCGTCGGTCGTGGCCTTGCGGCCGGTCGAGGTGACCGTGATCGTGGTGCCGGACAGCGGCGCCCGCGTCCCGTCGGCCGTCACCGTGCCGCTGACGCCGCTGGTGAGCGACGCTTCGGCGACGGCCGCGTACGCGTCGATCCGGCCCGCACCGTAGCGGGTGTTGGGAAGTGCGCCGTAGCGGTCGTCGGAGAATGCCGTGCCGTCGAGGATGTCGAGGGTTTCGTCCACGCTGAGACCGGGGTTCGCCTGCCGCATCAGCGCGACCGTGCCCGAGACGTGCGGCGTGGCCATCGACGTGCCGCTCAGGCTGCCGTACTCGCCGCCGGGCAGGCTCGACGTCACGTCGAGACCGGGCGCGGACAGGTCGGGCACGACGTAGCTGGCGGGCCAGGACTCCGGCGCGTTCTGCCAGTCCGTCTTGTGGACGACACCGCCGCAGGAGAAATCGGGCACGTTGTCGTCGGCGTCGGTCGCGCCGACACCCACCGACTCGTAGATGTTGCCCGGACTGGCCGAGCCGCCGGGCACGCAGTCGTTGCCGATGGCGAAGGCCGGGAACGCGCCGGCGAGGTAGATGTTGCGCGCGGGCTCCACCATCTCCTCGGCGTAGCCCTCTTCGCCGAGGGACATGCTGACGACGTCGGCCGGCTTACCGGCGGGCCTGCCATCGGCGTCGTACGGCGCGATCGCCCACTGCATGCCGGCGACGACCTGCGCGAGCGTGCCGGACCCGCCGGGGATCACGAGGCCTGCCATCAGATCCGCGCCGGGCGCGACACCGATCTGCTCGCCGGACGCGGCGCCGCCGGCGATGGTGCCGGCGACGTGGGTGCCGTGGTAGGCGCTGTCGTGCGGCGTGGAGTGCACGGGCTTGCCGTCCTCACCGAACTCCAGCCAGCCACCGGGGTGCTCCGGATCGGCAGGGTCGTCGGTCACGAGCTTGCCCGCGAGGTCGGGGTGCTCGGCGTCGATGCCGGTGTCGAGGATCGCCACGCGCACACCCTTGCCGGTGAGCCCGCGTTCCTGCTGCACGCGGTCGGCGCCGATCTTCTGCACGCCCCACGTCGCCGTTTCGGCCGCGTGGCGAGCGGAGACCTTCTTGACCGGCGGCTCGGTCGGCGTGGTGAGGGTGAAGTTCGGGATCACGTGGTCGACCAGTGGCAGCGCGGCGACGGCGTCGAGGGTGGCCGGCGTGGCGCGCACGAGGACCATGTTCTTGAGCCAGAAGGTGTTCACGATCTGATCGCCGCGCGCGTCGACGAGGTTCACCACCGGCGCCTGCATGGCGGCGGCCGAATCGGCGAGCTGTCGGCGCGCGTCGGCGCGCGTGAGCCCGGTGCGGTCCTTGAGGACCACGGCGGCTTCGAACCGGGTGCCCGGGCCCGTCCGGGCCGCCGCCATCCGGGTTCTCAGTTCCTGGGCGATCTTCGGCGAGTGGGCCGGCCCGGTGGGGGCCGCCGACGCCGGTGCCGCGGGCAATGCGCCCAGCGTCCCGGCGGTGACCAGCACCGCGAGGACCAGGCGTTGCCCGCGCGTCCGCAAGGCGGACAGGGACATGGGGAGACTCCTTCGCTCCGTCATCTCTGGCAGGGGAGATGTGGCGGGCGCGTCGGGGTGGGCGCCCGCCACCCGGAAAACGGTGCAGGAGTGATCAGGGCGTGACAAGCTCGCAGGGTGGCCAGTTCCGGTCAGCTGTCGCGTTTCCGACAGCCTTCGTGGTCCAGGCCAGTGGGAGGAACGACGTGCTCGAGGCGATCGGGCTCAGCGGTGACGACGAGGCGGTCTACGACGCGCTCGTCCACCGGACGCAGGCGACGGCCGCCGAACTGGCCGAAGACTGCCACCGCCCCCTGGCGAGCGCGCGCCGGGCGGTGCAGCGGCTCGTGGACCTCGGGCTGGCGACGCGCTCGGCGGGGCGCCCGGCGCGGTTCGTCGTGGTGCCACCGGACCGCGCGATCGAGGCCGTGCTGCAGGAACGCGAAGCCGCGCTGCGCGACACGCGCCGTCACATCGCGACGTTGACGGCTGCCTACCGTGCGAGCACCCGCTTCGCGCAACCGGGCGAGCTGGTGGAGGTGATCTCCGGGCGCGACGAGGTCAACGAGCGATGGGCGTGCGTGCAGCAGGAGGTCCTTGTGCAGATGCGCGGGTTCGACCGCCCGCCGTATGCCGCGCCGAACGGGCACCAGGAGCCGAACCACATCGAGCTCGCGCTGCTGGAGCGGGGCGTGCGCTACCGCGTCGTATACGACAAGAGCGCGCTCGAACTCAGCGGCGTTCTCGACGACATCGCGGTCGGTGTGCGCCACGGTGAGGAGGCCCGGATCGCCGGCGAGGTGCCGATGAAGCTCGCGATCGCGGACGACCGGTACGCGATGATTCCCTTGCTGCGCCCCGGGGACGTGGCGTTGACAGCTTCGTACGTGATCCACCCCTCACCGCTGCTGGACGCGCTGATCGCGTTGTTCGAGGCGGTGTGGGCGCGGAGCGTGCCGTTCCAGTCGGGCGCTTCGGACGCGTTGCCGCCCGGCGAGGCGCAGCTGCTGATGCTGCTGGCGTCCGGGCTGACGGACAAGGCGGTCGGGCGCGCGCTGGGCTGGAGCGAGCGCACGGTGCAGCGGCACGTCACGAAGCTGATGCACCGCGTCGGCGCGCGCACCCGGTTCCAGATCGCGATGGAAGCCACGCGGCGAGGCTGGCTGTGATCCTCGGCTCGAAGCCGTAGCGAGCGGCGAGGCACGCTGGACGGTTTGCCGCGCGCGTGCCGCCTACGTACCGGGCGGCTGAGGAGATGGCTGACGTCATCGCCGATGGCGGGCGCGGGCAGGCTACGACGTCGACTTCCCCGAATGCGGGACCTCGCTTCGGCGAGCGCGTCGCCCCAGCCGTCGTTTCTTGACCCGAGGTTCGCTCGCTGGTTGGGTGGCAGCGGGATCGCGTTGTGCTCACCCGGCTCCCGGGCGCCATGCTGCCAGGACGCCGGCGCCGCGCACTTCCCGAAGCCGTTGCGCTCCACCGCGGTCCGGTGGCCCGTACTGAACTCAGCACGGAGCCGCCGCGCCGGCTCCGGTGCGGTGCGGTGCGGTGCGGTGCGGTGCGGCGAAGGATGCGCCGCTACGACGGCTACTTGCGGCCGTCGGGCTCGGCGTTGCGCCGGGCTCCGGTACCGGCGCTCGCCGGAGTGCACTACACCCAGCGCGAAACCCTTCACCGGGCGCCCCGTCGGTGGTGGATGGTTCAGGTGCGTTCGCAGTGTGGTCGAACATCGGCTCCTGCTCGGGGTCCGGGGTCACCGCCCGGCGGGTTGGAACACTTCGACCGAGTTGCCGGCCGGGTCGTCGACCACGATCTGGCGGCCGCCGGGGCCCGTGATGACGTCGCTGCGGAACCGCACCCGGGCCTCGCGCAGCCGCGTCACCTCGGCGTCGATGTCGTCGACGACGAAGTGGATACGGTTCCACCCGTCGGGGCCGGGCTTGCTCCCGTCCGGCATCGGGCGTCCGGCGGAGCTGGCCGGGCCGCTCAGCAGCAAGCGCAGGTTCCCGCGCACGACGTCGGCGAAGGCCGGCACCGCGCTCGAGCGCACCGTGAAGCCGAGCTTGGTGGTGTAGAAGTCGACGGCGGCTTCGACGTCGTCGACGAGATACCGCACGCTCACCAGTTCTGTGGTCATGTCTGGCTCACCTCTTCAGGAGTGGTTGCCATCAGGAACCCGATCCGCGTATCCAGCTCTGCGGCGACACGGCGGAAGGCCGGGTAGCTGTCCGCCTCACGTGCCGGGTCGGGGATGCTCCAGTGGATCATCCGAGGTCGGCCGGGAAACTCCGGGCAGACCTCACGAACCCGGTCGCACAAGCTGATCACCCAATGGAAACGCCGCTGCCGCAACGAATCCAGATGCATAGGCTCGTGAGTGAGCGTGATGCCGTACTCGGCCATCGCGCGCACCGCCCCCGGGCGTAGTGGCTTCGGCTGGCTGCCCGCGCTGGCCACCTCGGCCCCGGTGCGGTGGCGCAACAGCGCCGCGGCCATCGGTGACCGGCCGCTGTTGCCGGTACAGGAACAGCACCCGCAGCTTGGCCGGCCCGCGGGCTGCGCGCGTGACACCGAGCCCGGGATGCAACGCCGTGCCGGCCTCGGCAAGCGCGTCCGCACACCGGCGCAGGTCGAGGTGGTAATACGTGTCGCGCCCATCGAAACTGCTCCGCCGCGCGGTGACCAGCTCCGCCGCGCGCAGCTTGCGCGGGTGGTAGGACGCCAGGTTCTGCGGCTGCCCGACGGCATCGACCAGCTCGGTGTGCGCGAGCTCGCGCATCAGCCGCCGGCGCAGCGGGTCGCCGGCCAGCCGCACGAACGGCGGCGGCTCAGACGGACCAATTGCCGACACGCGGCTGACGATACATCAATGCAGATTGATGTATCGTCGATATGTCTGACATATTAACGACGAGCCTTTCCCTCTCCCCAACGGAGCACAACCTACGCTGGTCCGATGAAGGACGAAACGGCCCCGAGGCTGCGCGTGCAGCGCGTGCAGGCCGCCTATGTGCAGATCGCGAACCAGCTGCGGGAGCAGATCATCGGCGGCGCGCTGGCCACCGGTACCCGGTTGCCCAGCGAGGCCGAGCTGTGCACACTCTTCGGTGTCAGCCGCAGCACCGTGCGCGAGGCCCTGCGCGTGCTCGCCAGCCAGCAGCTGATCGACACCACCCGCGGGGTCGCCGGCGGCAGCTTCGTGGCCGCACCCGACGCCGGCACCGTCGCGGAGAACCTGGGCGGCACACTCGGACTGCTGGTCAACGCCAACAACCTGAGCGTGGACAACCTCATCGAGGCCCGGCTGATGATCGAGCCGCCCGCCGCCCGGCTCGCCGCCGAACGCGCCGGCGAGACCGGCCTGGCGAGCCTGCGGCGCACCATGGAGGAGACGGCACAGCTCGACCCCGACACGGGGTTCACGCTGCACTGGGACTTCCACACCACGCTCGTGTCGATCACCGGCAACCCGCTGCTACAGCTCATGTGCCAGCCGGTCAACGCCGTCCTGCGCTCCCGCCTGCACCGCGAGCGGGTGGCCCCGCATCGGTGGGCCGAAATCGACGCCGACCACGAGCGGATCTACGACGCCGTGAGCGCGGGCGACGGCGAGACCGCCGAACGGCTCACGCATGAGCACCTCACCGCCCTGCGACCGCTGTACGAGCGCATGGCCTGAAAACGTCTGAACTTTTCCTTGCGCACTGCCCTCCGCACTTGCACACTGGTGCGGCGGGGCTACCTGGCGTCCCCCGTGGGTCATCAACGACGAAGTCCCTTGGAGGAGCTGTGTCCCCCGCTGCCACCCCCGAGCCGCTCGCCCGGACCGTCGGCGCGTTCGCCACTCACGTCCGCCTCGGCGACCTGCCTCCCGATGTGGTCGACCGGGCGCGCCACCTCATCCTCGACGCGGTCGGGGTCGCCCTCGCCGCCGGCGAGCACGAGTTCGCCGGTCGGGCGAGGCGGGCCCTCGCCCGGCTGGGCTCCGGCGACCAGCCGGTGCTCGGGCTGCCGGATCGCCTGGCGCCGCGCGAAGCCGCGATCCTCAACGCGGTACTGATCCACGGCCTCGACTTCGACGACACGCACAGCGGTGCGATCACCCACGTCTCGGCCACGGCGCTGCCCACCGCGCTCGCCGCGGCTGTTCAGCACGGCCGATCAGCCGAAGACCTGCTGCTGGCCTACATCCTGGCGGTCGAGATCAGCGCGCGGGTCGGGAAGGTGGCCCGCGGCGGATTTCACGCAGTCGGCTTCCACCCCACCGGCGTCGCGGGCGCGTTCGGCTCGGCCGTCGCGGCCGCGAAACTGTCCGGTTTGGACGCCGCGGGCATCTCGGCAGCCCAGGAGATCGTGGGCTCGATGGCCTCGGGCATCCTCGAATTCCTCGAAGAGGGCGCCTGGACCAAGCGTCTGCACCCCGGCTGGGCGGCGAACTCCGCGCTTACCGCGGCTGCCTTCGCCGCCGAAAACTGGCCCGGCCCGCCCCTCGTTTACGAGGGCCGGTACGGCCTCTACGCCACCCACCTGCAGAACCGCGAGTGGGACGCCACCGAACTGGTTCAGGACCTGGGCACCCGCTGGGAACTTCTCGACACCGCCGTGAAACCCTTCCCCAGCTGCCATTTCACCCACGGATTCGCCGACGCCGTGCTGGCCCTGCGCGCCGAGGCCGGATTCGGCGCGGCCGACGTCGCCGGCATCCGCTGCTTCATCCACCCGACCCCGGGCGCGGCGGTGTGTGACCCGATCGACCGCAAGCGTGCCCCGCAAGACGACTACGACGCGAAGTTCAGCCTGCCGTTCGTGGCTGCCGCCTGCGTCTCCCGCGGCCGGCTGACCCTCGCCGAGTTCACCGAAGAAGCGCTGGCAGACCAGGAAATCCTGGGCCTGGCGCAGCTCGTGGAGATCGGCGACGACCCGGAAAGCCGACATCCGCACGCCTATTCGGCGGCCGTCGAGATCGAGCTGCACGACGGGCGCAAGCTGTTCCGCCGCGAAGCCGTGCACCGCGGTCACGCCGAGCGGCCCCTGTCCGATGAGGACATCCGAGCGAAGTTCACCGGCAACGCGGGCCCTCGCGCCGAAGCCGTCCTCCCCCTGGTGCTCTCCCTCGGCGAGCACGGCGACGCCCGCGCGTTTGCCGAAGCCTTAGCGTCCTGATTCCCCCCTTCCCTGATCCCAAGGTGATACCCCCATGTCCGAAACTGCTCCCGCCCTCCCCACGGTGACCGGAAGACCACTGTCCGCCGCCCGCATCGCCGTGTCCTCGATGCTCGGCACGCTGGTCGAAATCTTCGACTTCATCGTCTACACGTTCATGGCCGCGCTCGTGTTCGGCCCGCTGTTCTTCCCGGCTGCCTCGCCCTGGATCGGCACGCTGGCCGCACTCGGCACCCACGCCGTCGCGTTCGGCATGCGCCCGCTCGGCGCGCTGCTGTTCGGCTGGATCGGCGACACCCGGGGCCGCCGCACCGCGCTGCTCGGGTCGATGGTCTTGATGGGCGCCGCGACCGTCGCGATCGGACTGTTGCCCACGTTCGCCACGGCCGGGCTGTGGGCTCCGGTACTGCTGGTGGCGCTGCGGATGCTGCAGGGCCTCGCCGTCGGTGGTGAGTGGGGTGGCGCGGTCCTGGTCGCCGTGGAGCACGCGCCGAAGCGCCGGCGGTCGCTGTACGGCTCGTTCGTGCAGCTGGGCACCGTGCTCGGCATCGGCCTGGCCAGTGCGGTCATCCTGGTGGTGAGCACCGCGGTCAGCGCGGACGTGTTCCGTTCCTGGGGCTGGCGGGTGCCGTTCCTGGCCAGCGCGGTGCTCGTGGCCCTGGGACTGGTGCTGCGCAAGCGGCTGGAGGAAACTCCCGAGTTCGTCGCGGAGCTGGCCAAGCACGAGGCGAAGACCGGCAGCCGGCCCCGCGTGCGCACGCTGTTCCGCGACAACTGGCGTGAGCTGATCGCCGGCTCACTGATGTGGTTCGCGCCTTGCTCGTTCCTCTACGTGCTGATGACCGGCCTCGTCGCCTACACAAAGGCCTACGTGCCGACGCTGAGCTCGCTGGACGTGCAGCTCGGCCTGCTGATCACCTCGATCGTGTTGGCCGGGCTCACCGTGGTGAGCGCGACGCGGGCCGACAAGTGGGGCCGGGAGCGGCTCCTCGTGTGGTCCGGTGTGCTGCTGGTCGTCTGGGCGTTCCCGGCGTTCTGGCTGGTCGACAGCGGCGGGTTCGGCGCGATGCTGATCGCGATGCTGGTGGGCAGCGTCTGCTACGCGGCGTTCAACGGTGCCGTTCCGTCGCTGATGGCGGACCTGTTCCCGGTCGCCTCCCGCTACACCGGCTGCGGTCTGTGCATCGCGTTCGGCACGGCGGTGGCCGGCGGGATCGTGCCCATCGGCGCGCTCGCGCTCGTCGGCAAGTTCGGCGGATCTTCGGCCCCGCTCTCGCTGACCCTGGTCCTGTGCGGCCTGCTGACTCTGGCCGGCGTCGCCTTGGGCCGCCGCGCGCGCCCGGCGGTGGTGTAAGTCCGCGAGTCGGCTTCTGCTGCGCACGGCGCGCAGCAGAAGCCGACTCGCTGCATGTGGCTGAGCGCGCGCCCGTTCCCCAGCACCGGCGGAATGGTCGCCGGGAACAGCTGGGGCCGCGAAGCGGACGGTCTCGGCGATGTGCGCCGCCAAGTCGCCGATGCGCTCGATCCGCTCGGCGCAGTGGATCGCGGCCAGGATGGCCCGCAGGTTGTACGCCTTTGGCGCTTGACCACCGCCAACCTGCTCCAAGAACTCCTCGCCCGCGCCCGGGGACCGCTCGGCCCGCGCATCGATCTCGACCTCGGCCACACCGACGGCCCGCGCGGTGAGCTCGCCACGCTGCTGAGCCAGGTCAGGACGAAGCGCGTGGACGGCGATCGATGGCAAGATCGACACGGTCCGTCGCCTGTTGCGGTTGGTGTCGTCGGAGCCGGGATGTGCGGCAACGAGACGTAGTGGCACATCGGGCGTCCCGCAGCGTACGGGGTACTGACGATCACTGCGCCCACCCGTGCATCCTGCCGCGCACGGCAGGGCCAGCTCCAAGCGAGCCCCGCCGCACTCACCGTTCGACGCTCGGTAGGTTCGCAACCGCGTGACAGAGCCCGCGACGGCCGAATTCACCCATGGCCGGTAGCGCTGCGGCCGAACCCCTTGCGTGTCTGACCAACGCGGCGGCCTCAGCTGATGGTCAAGCCGCTGTCGACCGGGATGATCTGCCCGGTGAGGTGGCTCGCCTCGGCCGAGGCTAGGAAGACCGCGAGTTCGGCGATGTCGACCGGGTACACGTTGCCTAGAACCTGCCGGGATTGTGCCTGCTGCACATGTTCGCCAGTCTGCAGCGCCTGGATCCGAGGGGCCATCGTGGCCCCCGGTGCGATGGCGTTCACCCGAATCCCGGCTGGGCCGAAGTTGTACGCCATCGAGCGGGTGAGCGCGGACACCCCGCCCTTCGCCGCCGTGTAGCAGTCGCGATCCAGCAGCGCCATGAGCGCGGCCACCGAGCTGAAGTTGACGACCGCACCGCCGCCGGCCTTGACCAGCTCCGGAATTCCGAAGCGGCACACCAGGAACGTGCCGAACAGGTCGACACCGATGACGCGCCGGAACTCCTCGATCGAGGCCTCGGTGACCTTGCCGTCCCGCGGCGACGAGCCGCCCGCGACGCTGCAGAGCACCGTCAGCCCGCCGAACCGCACGGTGGCTGCCTCGACAGCCGCACGCACCTGCTCTTCCGAACTGACGTCGCACTTCAGGGCACAGGCCCGCCCTTCGCCCACCGCGTCGCCGAGCACTCCTCCGTCGCCTCGAGATCACGATCGACGGCAACCACCCGTGCACCTTCTTCGAGAAACCTATGGCAAATTTCGCTGCCGATTCCGCCGGCCGCTCCGGTGACGAAAGCGATCGCGTTCTCCAACCTGCCCATTACGACACCCCTATACCGAGCCAAATTTCTCGTGTTGGCTCGCCAGTTATCCGCTTCACGCGTCAGTACCGGCTCCGTGTTCGGCCGGGCGCAACGCATTGATCACCAACTCACCGTAACGGCGCCAGGTCGCCTCTCCACCGACGTTCAGGCGCATCAACTGCAGGACCGCACCACACAGAAGGACGCGAAGATCCGTAACCGTGGCATCCGACCGGAGGTAACCGACCGAGCAAGCGGCCGCGAGCAGATCAGCCAACAGGTCGAGAATGCGCGTGGACGAAGCGCCCACACCGTCCGCGAGAACCTCGGCCATCAACCGGTTGTCCGAAAGCAATCCGAACAGGTCAACGACGTAATCATGAAACGCACGATCGGGCTTCGGCTCGGCGAGCGCGGAGACGGTGCGGTCCTCGAGATCTTCGAAGTACTGCCGCGCAATGGTCTCGACCAGGTCATCCTTGGTCGGGAAGCTACGGTAAATCGTGGCTTTCCCGACGCCGGCCGATCTGCGACCTGCGGCACCGTGCCACCAAGGCCGTGTTCGGCGAACACCGCAGCGGCCGCGTCGAGCACCCGCTCGTAGTTGCGGCGGGCATCGGCCCGCAGCGCGCTCACGCGGCGCGGCTCGTGGGCACGTCGAGCACCGTGGCGATGCGGCCGAATGCCCAGTAATACCCGCACACCTGCAAGACCTCGACGATCTCGCGGTCACTGAGCACATCGCGCACCGCGGCGAAGAGCTCGTCGGACACCCTCGGCTGCGCGAGGACACTCGCGGTGAACTCCAGCAGCACGCGATCCTCCGGCGCCGCCCGATGGAACTCCCCGCGTGCGATCATTTCACGCTCAGCCGCGGTCACCCCGGTCGCTTCAGAAATCGACTCGTGCTGCTCCGCGACGAACTCGCTTGCCGTCCCCGCCGCGACGGCGAGGATCACCAACTCCCGCCGCCGCGGCGACAGTTCAAGGGACGTGAACTGGGCCTGCGCCTGCTGAATGAAGAGCCGAACCGTGGCGGTCGAGTGCGCCATCATCTTGACCATCGGGTCGGGCGGATAGTCGGCGAGGAACGCTTCGACATCCACCGGCAGCCCGACCGGGTCAGCGAGCCGCGTCATCCTGCGCCTCCTCCCGAGAGAAGCCTGCTTCGTTGATTTTCAGGAATCGTCCGTCGGTCGCGTATCGGCCAATGAGGTTGATCTCCGCCCGCTCGCCCCCGCCGTCCTCGTTCGTGATGTCAAGGATGTGCCGCTCGCTGTACCGATCGCCATCGCGGAACTCGTCGAGCACCTGGATCTCACCGCTCGCGATCTGCTCTCGCGCCCGGGCCGCCATGGCCGCGAACTCGGCCCGCGTCTTCGCCTGACCACTGTTGCGATGGGTGTAGCCGGGCGCGAAGTAGGTATCCATGGCTTCGTCGACGGACAGCCGCTGGCTGAAGCAGAGATCCCTGAGAGCGTCACTGAAATTTAAGCAGCTCATGCCATGACGCTATATGGACCCATGGGTCCGGTTATCTATTGGTGGCGTACATCATGTTGAGGTGCGGTGAGACTACGGAGGGCGCAACCACCGTCGGGAACATGTCAGGTGCAGCCAGCTCGAGCAAAGCCTGCAACTCCGGCAATCCGTGGCGCCCTCGGACGACAGCCGGCCGTGTACACCACACGCCAAGGACTGAGCGGCATCGGTCTGTGAGGCGAATCCGTGGCGCCTGCGGGTGCGGCGGCTCCATTGTGGCCTTTGTGGAGTTCGGTCTGGAACGACCAGCTTCCGTGACTGGAACTCCACATTCCGTTGGCGCGCTTGCGCTTCGAGCATTGGGTGCCGAGCTGTTTCTTGGTGCAGGGTTGAGTGCAGGTGCAGCGTTTGTACGTGGTGCCTTTGACCGTCATCGCGGATTTTCCTTTCCCGCAATCCGCGGGTGTCGCTTTCGGGCACGGGCCATGGACGCTCCGTTCGCCGCAGAGGACACCTGGAACCGTTCTGCCGCACGCGCGACCGGCCGTTCCTGGTCCTCGTCGACGATGATCTGGGCCAGTTTCAGGCGGGCGAGTGGGATCAAGGCTGCGTTAGCGTGGACAACGAAGACCTTCGGTCAGCGGGGTGGATGCCGTCAGACAGCTCCACACCACACCGGAGGTCTTCGCCCATCAAGATCAATCAGGCTGTGTCGCCACCACACGACCAACTCTCTGATCAGTACAACTAGCTGAGGTGTGTCAAGGTTCTTGGACGGCCCTCTGAGCTTCCCCCCGAACCGTGGAGGGCTCCTCTATGCGGCTCGGTTGGCCGCGGTGGTCTCGTAGTCGATCGGGGATTGCATGTCACAGGAACTGTGGCGAGGTCGTCGATTGTAGAATTCAACGAACCATTCAACAATAGCCTGTTGTGCTTCTTTTCGGGTTTTGAACTGATGGCGAGATAGCACTTCGTGTTCCAAGGTTGAGAAGAACGACTCAGCCGCGGCGTTGTCGAAACATGACCCGGTCCTGCCCATCGACTGTCGAATACCGAGCTTGTTACAGAGCACAGTGAAATCGGGTGCGGTGTAAGTAGAACCGCGGTCGGAGTGGAAGATCACACCGGCCACGCGTTCTCTTCCGCCGCGGGCGGCGACGGCCATTTTGATGGTCTCACCTGCGAGTTCAGCGTCCGGATGGACGCTGGTGGCGTAGCCGAGCAGCCGGCGGGAGAACAGATCGATCGCCGTCGACAGGTAGAGCTTGCCCTCGTCGGTCGGGATTTCGGTCATATCGCCGACCCACTTCGTGTTCGGTGCCGGCGCGGTGAAATCCCGTTTCACCAGATCCGGGAACGGCACCGCCCGCTTGTCCGGCCGAGTCAGATTCTTCCGCCGCTTCTTCGTTCGGGCGACCAAGCCTTGGCGGGCCATCGAGTTCGCCACCGTCTTCTCACTCACCACCCACCCCGCAGCACGTACATCAGCGTGAATACGCGGTGAGCCATGCAAGCCATGGGAGGCCTCGAACGCCTCCGCGACGGCCGCGTCGACCTCCGTCCGCCGCTGTTCGGCCAGCGTCGGCGTCTGCTGGTGTCGACGAGAGTTCCACGTGGAGAACCACGATTCCGACACGGTCAGAGCCCGGCAAGCGACAGCGTGCGGCACGTCGTGGGTGGTCCTCTGGTCGGCGATGAACGCGGCCAGGCTCACCGCGTCGCCTCCTTCACCCACCCGACCACGGATCGCTTGAGGACATCGCGCTCCATCCGCAGCTCGGCGTTCTCCGCCCGAAGCCGGGCCAGTTCAGCCCGATCGTCGCCGCTCAGGCCTTCACTCTCGCCACGGTTGATCTTGCCCTGCTTGACCCAGTTGGCCAGAGTTCCGGCATGAATCCCCAGGTCAGCAGCTACTTGGGCGATCGGTTTGTTCGTCTCGCGGACAATCCGGACAGCTCCTTCACGGAACTCCCGGTCGAACTTCCGCCTCTTCTCGGGCATGACACATGATCCTCATAGTCCATGCCTCCACGATCCTGGGGGAAGCTCACTCGATGGGTTCCCTCAGGTCGCGCTCGCGGTGAGGTGATCACGGTAGGCCTCGACCGGGGTGCGGTAGCCGAGGCCGCTGTGGCGTAGTTTCCGGTTGTAGAAAACTTCGATGTAGTCAGCGACAGCGACCTGCGCACGGACCCGGGTCGGGAACATTTCGCGGTGATACATGCCTTGGGCCTGGATGAACTCCACTCACCGGCGGCGAACCAACTCTGCATACCGGCTTGCCACATCTGGTGGCCCTGCGCGTTCCGCCGGGTTCTCCGTGCGGATGACCTCCAACGGCGAGCGCGGCAGCGAAGTCCTTCCGCACTGTGCCGAGGCGGGCCTTGGCGCATCAACTTCTCGATCTTCGGCACCACGTCCGAGGAGCTCGCCGCAGTCCAGCACGACCGCTACCGCAACATCGAACGCGCAGCACGGAAGCTCAAGGCACTGACCGACGCGATCAACGCCGCACTCGCAGCGGACATCGGCGTCAACGCCAACATCGTCGTTCCCGACCAAAGCCACATCGACCGCGTGCACCGCCTCCTCGACGAGTACTCCCCACGGCTGTCCGTCCGACTCCTCAACTCGCTCGACTGCGGGGAAACATCCATCCGCGCGATCGAGACAGCACTTGACCAGCGCGGCGCTGTGCCGGAAGCGCGCTACCTGACAGCCGGCGTCTCCGGCGCACGCACGGCGTACCGACTACCAGGCGGCCGGCGGGTGTTCTTCAAACAGATCCGCCGGGTCCGGCTACCGACGACGTGCGCAGGCTGCCTCTTCAACAACGACACCGACTGCCAAGAGGGCTTCTACGGCGTACGGCTCTACCGCGACCGCTCCGGCCTCTACCAGTTCGGCTTCTGCATCCAACGCATGGACCTGTGCCGACCACTCGATGAGTTCCTGCGATCCGACCTGCCCGAAGAGATCCTCGCGCTTCGCGCCCGCGAGGTCGCCGAGCTCGAAGCAGCAGGTCGCTAGGCTCCACACCACCACACCGAAGGAGACACGCCAGCGCCGATCGAGCACGAAGCCAAGATTCTCGACATCGACCCGCAGACAACCGCGGCACTCATCCTGGACAAGGGCGGCACACAGGTCAGCGACACGCGGCTCATGCCCCGCCACGTCTACGACATCACGCCAGGAGACCAGTCGCAGCGGATCCGGCTACTACTCGGCTTGCTGGGCTTAACTCCCAAGTCGCATCAGGAGAACCGCCGCACCAGCTTCGAACTCGATGGCGTACAGCTCGAGATCGACGAGTGGCCGCGGATCCCGCCGTATCTGGAGATCGAGGCTGGCCCGGCAACGGACGTCATCCGGATCGCCGGTCTCCTCGGCTACACCGAGGACCAACTGACAAGCGAGAACACGACCAAGGTCTACAGCCACTACGGGATCGAGCTAAGCACCATTGAAGTGCTGACGTTCTAGCAGGAACCCCGGCAGGGCGCATACGCTCGGATTCTCGCCCGCGCAGGAAGATGAGATCAGCGCGCTGATACGGCAGCTCGCGCCCGTCGGTGTGGCCGACGCCGAGCAGCAGCGGGTCCAGGCACAGGTGGACGAGATCGCAGCGGTGGTGTCGGAAGCGAACGCGACACCCACGACGCGGCCGATCAGACACCAGCGCAGGTGACTCGGCAGAGCGCTCCTAGCGGGCTGTTTTGCATAGCTGGTGGGGGACTGTCAAGCCGGGTCACGCGCATCGATCCCCCGAGTTTCGGGCCATGATCTGAGGAACGCGGTTTCTGCTACATGGTTTCCTTGCCATTAGTGGATGGTCGCGACGGTCCCCAGCCCTCACCAGAACAGGTGCGTGCGTTCGCCGGCGCAGAACCGGCGCGCGGCGACGAACAGCCGCAGGTAGAGCGGCGACCCCGTGCGCACGCTGCCGGAATGATCAGTGGATGCGCTCGGCCGGTGGGGTGCCGTCGTGGCGGGCACCCCGGTGCAGGCACCGCTGTTGTGGTGTCTGCGCACCGGGGTGTGCCCGCGCAGGTCAGTTGTTGAGGAAGTCGAGCACCTGGCGGGCGAAGATGTCGTGGTACTGGAAGATGCCGCCGTGGCCCGAGTCGGGGTAGATCGCGAGCTTGGCGTTGGGCAGTTGCCGGGCCAGGTCGAGGGTGCCGGGAGTGGGCCACATGGCGTCGTGGTCGCCGTTGACGACCAGCACGGGCTGGGTGATCTCGGCCAGGCCGGCGTCGGTGGTGCTCTGTCCCCACGCGGCGAGCGCGGTCAGCTGGGCGCCCACGGCCTCGTCCGAGATCGGGGTGTCCCGGTCCTCGGGGGTGCGCTGGTCGAGGCGGGCCAGGAACGCGTTCGCGGCGTCCTGCCCGGCGGACGAGGGTTCGAAGAACAGGAAGTGCTTGGGGTGCTTGCCCTGCTCGCTGGCTTTCTGGAACGCCTCCTGCAGCAACGTGCCGGTGACGGCGGGGCCCTCACCACCGGCGGGAGTGGTGGCGGCCAGGACGATCCGGCGGACACGGTCGGGGGCTTGGCGGGCCACGACCTGGGCGACGATCCCGCCCAGGGAGTAGCCGAGCAGGTCGACGGTGTCCAGTCCCAGCGCATCGAGGAAAGCGACCGTGTCCGTGGCCATGGCCTCGAAAGTGTCGGGGGTGACACCGCCGGAACGACCCACGCCGCGCAGGTCGACCAGGATCACGCGCCGCTCGGCCGCGAGACTGTCGATCAACGCCGGGTCCCAGTCGTCGAGGACCGCGGTGACGTGGTGCAGCAGCACCAGCGGGACACCGGCGCCGGTGCCGAGCTCGCGGTAGGCGAACGGCGTCCCGTCGACGTTCACGGTCGTGGTGGGGGCAGTGGTTGCGGACATGACCTGGGGTTCCTCTCTCGTCCCGATGCCCTCGCGGCGCCGGTAGTGATAGAATAACCATCGTTATATAACGACCGCTACCCCATTGGGGCGGATGAGACCCACAGCACAGAAAGGAATACGAGATGAGGTACTCCCCGGACCACAAAGCCAAGGCCAGGGCAGCGATCTTGCAGCAGGCGGCCGGCACGCTGAAAGAGAAAGGCTTCCACGGCGTCGGGGTCGACGCACTGGCCGCCGCGGCCCACGTCACCTCCGGCGCGCTGTACTCGAACTTCGACGGCAAAGAAGGACTGCTCGACCAGGTCGTCGCCGCCGAACTCGGCAACCGGTTCGCCACCGTCCCCCACCCCGACCCCGACGAACGACGCCGGCGGCTCAGCGATGTGCTGCGCCTCTACCTGAGCAACGAGCACCGCACCGACCCCGCCAGCGGCTGCGTGATGCCGGCACTGAGCGCCGACGTGGCCCGCGCGAGCGACTCGGTTCGCGAGACCTACCGCCACCACATGCGGAAACTGGTGGACACCCTGGCCCCCGCCCTGCACGGCACACCCGAGGAACAAGACAACCAAGCCTGGACCATGATCGCCACCATCATCGGCGCCATCACCATCGCCCGCGCACTACCCCCCGGCGACGACGCCAACACCGTCCTCGATTCCACCCTCCACTCCCTCCTGCAGACCATGAACGACCGGCACTGACTCGCGTCAAGACCCAACCCAACCGCTCCGCGCAACCCGGCGAGATCGGACACGACGACAAACCGGGACCACCTCACCGCAGGCACGCCGCAGCGCAGGAGGCTGCGGCAGCGGGCAGCTCGAACGGAGTGCGGGGAGTGAGGTAGCCACTTCGCTTTTCGAGGCAGCTGGATGAGCGGTACACGAGACCGAAGTTGATCGCCGTTACTCACGCGGCATGAGCGAGGAGATGAAGCTCGCGGAGGCACTGGCGCTGCGTGCTGGCGCGGCGAAGCGGATCGAGCAACTGCGCACGAGCCGCCGTCCGAGGACGCGGCCGAGCTGCTCAACGAGGCCGGGACCGTCCTCACCGAACTGGAGGCGTTGATCCGGCGCATCAACCGGCCCAACGCGCAGAGCCCGTTCGGCGACGGCACCGTCACCGACGCCCTCGCCCGCCGCGATGTGCTGCGCCTGCGCCACGCCTTGCTCACCGGGGCGGCCGATGCCGCGGCTGGGCGCGGGCAGGGTGTCGGGCGCCAGCTGCGGTCCGAGCTGAGGCAGCTGGCCGCCCTCCCCGTCTCCGAGCTGCGCGAGCAGGCCGACCGCGTCGCCCTCGAGCTGCGCCACCTCGACATCGACATCCAGCGCACCAACTGGGAGGCCGATCTCCTCCACTGACCGGCGGCACGGAAGCGGGTAACCGCCCGGGGAAAGAGAACACAAGCCGAAGACCGGCGGCCAATCCAGCCCCTGGCGCGTGGCGGGCAACGCAGGGGTTCGATTCCCCATTCGACAGCGCAGCCCAGCACCGCGCACAGGTGACCGCGCACGCGGCACACCTCACCACCACGTGCTGGGTCCTCGGAACGGTGAGGGCGGGTAAGGGGCTTTCCGTGTCACGGCAGCGCCAGGGGTAGGGCGCCGGCTCTCGACGGACCACGCGATCGTGATCTTGGCAGCGACCGACTCCGGTGAGGCAGGCGTGGTCCAGGGCTTTGAAAACCTTCACTCCCGCCACAGTCACGGGGCCGGAGGAGACGGCGGTTCCAGCGGCCGAGGCGGTGACCTGAGCTTGTCGTAGATGCGGGCGAGGTGGCTTTCGACGGTGCGGGGGCTGAGGAACAGCCGTGCGGCGATTTCGGGGTTGGTCTGGCTGTCCTGGACGAGGCGGGCGATCTGGGCTTCCTGGGGAGGTGAGCGTGCTGAGGGGTTCGGCGGGCGGGTTCGGACGGTCGCGCCGGTGGCGTGGAGTGCGCGGGCGGCGCGTTCGGCGAAGCCGGCCATGCCCATGGTGGTGAACTGGTCGAGCGCGGTGCGGAGCTGTCCGCGCGCGTCGCCGCGGCGGCGTTCGCGGTGAAGCCACTCGCCGTAGACCAGGTGTGCCCACGCCAGTTCGGGCCGGCGACGGGTGTGGCAGAGGTGTTCGATGGCGTCGCGGTAGGCGTCCTCGGCGGCCGGCCCGTCGGCCAGCAGCGCGCGCGAGCGGGCCTGGACGCCCAGCGCGAACTCGGTGCGGGTGGCCCGCAGCAGCGGTGCGAACCAGGACAGCGTGTCGGCAGCGGCGTCGCGGGTCCCGGCCCGGACGGCCGCCTCGATCGGCTCGGCCGCACCCCATTGGGAAACGAACCGCTGGTCCGGATCGTCGAAGTCGACGAGCTGCCGGCCTGCCGTGAGCGCGTCCTCGTAGCGGCCGAGCCCATTGCACGGCACCGCGTTCGCCCACGTCGCCACGCCCACCGCCGAGCCCTCGCCCCGCGCGGTCGCACTCTTGACGGCCGGCTCGTTCACGGTGTGGAACTCGCCCTCTCGCCCCTGTCAGGCCCTGAGCAACAAGCCGCCGTAGGAGGCGAGCTCGATTCCTGTCGCTTCCACGATCGCGTCGCTTTCCTCGAGCAACGGCTCGGCCGCGGTCAGCTCCCCAGCGAACACGCTCCCGCACACGTGCGAATGCAAGGCGACGGGAGCTCGGCGAGCGCGCCGGTGTCGCGGCCGACCTGGACGTGCCGGCGGGCGACTGAGTTCGGTCGCAGGAAGCATGATCAACCAAGGGCTTCATCCGTGACCATCAAGTTCCTGATCACCCAGTTCAGACGTCAAGACTCAAGCCAGACAGCGATTCGAGAAACGTTGGTTGCTGCGCTTCCTATTTCCCATGCGTCAAGGACGCTCGAGCCAAGCCGGCCCCATGAAGATGTCAAGGTCGGCAGCTTGGTTCCAACCCGACGTGGGCGCAGGAGTTGATCTATGGGTCGCGCAGTGTGCGGCTTTTCATCGGTTGCCGTCACGTTTGCGCGCTCTGCGAAGATATGGTCCATGATCGGAGAATCGCCTTTCCTCACGCAGTTCTCACGGCCTATGCGACGTGTTCGACGACACTTCTCTCGTCAAGTCTGCCAGTCGATTTCCGGGGTACCGTCGTTGACGTCGGGGCGCGCCGACGGAACAGATTCAAACTGTATTGAGGAGGAGATCAAGATGGGTTGTTTCAAGCCGGTTCACCGCGACCGTTACGACTCGCGGCGCAACGACCACGACCACTCCCGGCGGTACAACCGCAACCGTCGCTACGGTCGCTGATCCTGTTCTGATGGTCAGGACAAGCAAGTCCTGATCCCGAAAGAGGAGAGGGGCCGGCGCGTCGAAGGCGCCGGCCCTCACTCTTTCCCCAACCCGGCCGGCCAACCCGCAGTCGATGGAACAACTCGAAACGAGGTGTGCGTGACCGCCATTATTCCCGCGGCGAGCGACAGCGGCACCTACACAAACGACGCGGAAAGCCCCACGAAGCCGGCGTCGGTACGTCAGGCATTCAGGAGGTTCTGGCCCTATGTCCGCGCCGAACGCCGTCTGCTGCTGCTGGCCATTCTATTGCTGGTGATCAGCGCGGTCGCGGAGACCGTGGCGATCTGGACCTTCGGTGTGATCATCGACGATGCCTTGACCACGGGCGACCTCTGCGGGTTCTGGCGGCCCGCCGCGATCTGGGTGGGCATGGCCGCAGTCGGGGGCTTCGCCTCGTTCGGAGGCGGCCTCCTGACCTCCTGGGTGTCAGAGCGGTTCCTGCTTCGCCTGCGCGACGCCGTATACGCGCACCTGCAACAGCTTTCCCCCGACTTCTTCGCCCGGCATGACACCGGTGACCTGGTGGCCCGGGTGACCAGTGACATCGAGATGGTCGAACAGTTGACCGCGTCCGGGACGATCGAAACCGTCAGCGCGATCGTGACCGCGATTTTCTACGCCGGCGCGGCACTGATCGTATCTTGGCACCTGGCACTCGCGTCATTTATTCTCGCCCCGCTGTTCGGACTGGCGGCACGGTCGTTTTCGAAAAGAATCAAGACAGTCTCCCGCGACGAGCGCGACTACAACGGCATGATCACCGCTGCGGTCCAGGAAAGCCTGACGAACCTGCCCCTGGTGCAGGCCTACAACCAACAGCAGACCGAACAACAGCGGCTGCACGCACACGGCGCGTCCTGGATGCGAACCAAGGTGCGCGAAGCACGGGTGTCCGGAGCGTACGCACCGTTGGTGGACATCACGGAGGTCACGGCGTTGCTGCTGGTGGTCGGCGCAGGAATCTGGGAGATCAGCCAGCATCACCTGACCCCGGGGGGCGTGCTGGCGTTCACCGCATACGTCGGCTATCTCTATCCTCCCCTGCGCCAGCTCGGCTCTCTGACGATCATGGTGAACGCGGCCACGGCGAGCTCCGACCGCATCTCGGAATTGCTGAGCACAAGACCGACGGTCGTCGACCACGCGGGTGCCCACGTGCTGGCCCACTCCCGTGGCGAGATCAGCGTGGACCGGGTCAGCTACCGCTATCCTGAGGCCGACCGGCCCGCGCTGACTGAGCTGTCGTTCACGGTCCGCCGTGGCCAGTTGGTGGTGATCACCGGGGCCAGCGGCGCCGGCAAGTCGACCATCACAAAATTGCTGCTGCGCTTCGCCGACCCGTCTTCAGGCAGTATTCGGCTCGACGGCTTCGACCTGCGCGATATCACCACCGAATCGCTGCGCGAACAGGTGACCCTGGTGCTGCAGCAGACCCAGGTCTTCCATGGCACCGTGCGTGACAACATCGCCTACGGGCGGCCCTTGGCCACGGATTCCCAGATCGTGGCCGCGGCGGTCGCGGCGGACGCCCACGAGTTCATCTCCGCCCTGCCGGAGGGGTATCAGACCGTGCTGGACGGCTCCGGCCAGCGGCTCTCCGGTGGGCAGCGGCAACGGCTGGCGATCGCCAGGGCCATCGTCCGCGACACCCCGATCCTGGTCCTGGACGAGCCCACCGCCGGGCTGGACGCGCGTGCCGTCCAGCGCGTGATCGAACCACTGCGCCGGCTGGCCAGCGGCAAGACGACGATCCTGATCAGCCATGATCTGTCCCTGGCGCCGGCGTCAGATCACATCCTGATGTTGGACCACGGCCGGCTGATCGAATCCGGTCGGCATCAAGACCTGCTGGACCTTGGCGGACCGTACGCCAAGCTGTACGCGCAGCACCGGGCTGAAGCGAAAAACCCACCTACGTCGCCATGGGCACTGGTGGGCTCGCAGGCAAAGCCGGAGGCTGGTGGTCCCCAGACGACCGACCCTTCCATTGTCCACGGTTCCGTGACAGCCGCGCGAGGCGAAGGCGGGCGGCGTCCGGGGATGGAACCCGTCCGCTGGCGGATACAGGGCCAGCTTTTCGACGCAGAGGACGGCCACCGTTCCGCTATTTCGTAGTGACTGGGGAAGAATGAATCGATCTCCAGGCACGGGTTGCTTCCGCGCCGGCGGTGAGTACCAGTGCTCACCGAAACCGGTGCAGCTGTGCGACTGAACATCGACGAACGTCCTCAGGCGCGCCGGACACGCGGCCGCTCTAGGTCCGCAGAGCCGCCTGCCACGCGGTGACAGCGCCGAAGAGCGCGAGCAGCTCGACCAGGAGTCCACCGGCGGCGCCGTATACCCCGAACTGCCACACCATGCCGAGCCTCGCGTCTTCCGACGCCGGCAATTCAACCCTCCCCGAAAGAGGCCGCCAACGCCCACGCCGTTACATCTCGCTCAGAACCGAATCACCGGGGCCAGCAGGGGTGGAGACCATGGCCGCGCAGCGACGTCGAGACGGCTCATGTCGATGTGAGCCCCCTGGCATCGGCCCCGGGGAGAGCTGACATCGCGTCATTCGTCGCCCTCATCGCCCTGCCCCGATCACCGACGGCGTAGGAGCCGAGCAACTCGAGACCGCTTGCGCATCTGAGCCATGTCCACGGCCGATGGCGATTCCTCGGCGGCGGTAGCCCGGCGCGGCAGTGTCGAAGCGACCCCTGCGGGGAGCAACACGAGCCTGCGACCTGCGGTAGTACGCGGTTTGCCTGGTCGAACCGCGTGTCACACTTCCCTGACACGGAAGAGGTCACTGGTTCAATCCCAGTATCGCGCACCAACTGAAACCGCAGGCCAGAAGCCCTGTTCCTCCTCGGAGGGGCAGGGCTTCAGTCGTCAGATGGCGATGATCCGGCGATGGCCCTAGGTGTGCTGTTCGGGCACGTCGGTGACGTGGCGACACGGTCTTGATGATCTTGATAGGGGTGAGGACCCCGGGTTTCGGTGTTGATCACCGCAACCTGCACCGACTCCCGGAGGCCCTCATGGTCCACCGTAACGCCCCGTTGACCCCGACCGGCAGGCTCCGGTTGGCGCAGTGTGTCATCGATCAAGGCTGGTCACTACGGCGCGCAGCTGGCGGTTTCAGGTCTCACACACGACTGTTGCTCGCTGGGCCGGACGGTATCGAAATGTCGGCGTTGCGGGGATGATCGATCGCTCCAGCCGGCCACACCGCAGCCCAACCCGGACGTCCGACGCCATCGAAGCCCACGTCCTCACCATGCGCCGCGAGCACAAGATCGGCCCGGTCCGGCTGGCCGCACGCTGCGGGATCGCCCCCTCGACGGCCCACGCGATACTGCGCCGCCACGACCTGCCACCCCTGGCTTTCTGTGACCGCGCCACCGGCGAACCAATCCGCCGCTACGAACGCGCACGTCCCGGCGAACTCGTCCACGTCGACGTGAAGAAATTCGGACGCATCCCCGACGGCGGCGGCCACAAAACCCTCGGACGGGCCCAAAGCCGCCACCACCGCAGTGGCATGGGCTACGCGTTCCCGCACACCGCGCTCGACGACCACTCCCGCTTGGCCTACACCGAAATTCTCGACGACGAAACCGCGGCCACCTGCGGCCAGTTCCTCCGCCGAGCCAGTGCCGGGTTCGCCAGCCTGGACATCACCGTCGAACGCGTCCTGACCGACAACGCCTGGGCCCACCGCAAAACCACCTGGCAAACCACCTACGCCCAGCTGAACATCCAACGCCGCTACACCCGACCCTGGCGCCCGCAGACCAACGGAAAAGTTGAGCGGTTCCACCGCACCCTGCTCGACGAATGGGCCTACCACCAGCCCCACCCCTCAGAAACCGCCCGTCAACAAGCGTTCCCCGACTGGCTCGACTGATACAACTACCAGTAGTGCAGCGGCTGCCCACAGCGAGATTGTCCGGGAACCCCACTCTGAGAAAGCCAGCAAAGACAGTGGCGAGGCTGGCCGATGCCTGCTGTCGCACGGCGCGTATGGCCGAGGAAGAGTGGGTGACCATGACCGACGTGTGGACGCTCGAAGTAGACCGCAACCTTGCCCAGCTGATCCGGACCTGGCGCGGCGAAGGTGAGAAGACCTGGCGGAGTATCGCCGCCCTGGTGACCGAGCACCTCGGCTTGCCCCACAGCACCAACCAAGCCGCCGGTCAGCAGCTCTGCGAGAAGGCTGCGCGCCTGCTCGGCGAGGACCCGAACCGGGATCCATGGAACTAAGAAGCGGGCGGTGACGGCTGCTCGCCTTGATCAATCCGGCGTCGAGCCCAGTCTCAATAACGATCGTTGGATTCCATCTCGCCGAGCGTGCCGACGCTCGCGTCGCGGACGACCAGTGGCGTGCTTCGTAATCGGATGGCCGTTCGGTCCATGTTCGGACAGGATTTTCCCGTGCAGCATGCTCTCCTGGGACTGGCCGAGAACGCGGCGCTACCGCCCGAACTGATCGATCGACTCATCTCGTCCGCGGATGCGGAGCTGGCCGAAGCCGTGGCCGGGCGACCGGACCTCAGCAACGCCCATACGGCCTGGCTGATGCGCTTCGAGGATGCTGCCGTACGGCTCGCCCGCGAGGGGCGGCGTACAGTCGACGACGTCGATCCGCTGGCCCAGCCGCGTGTGGCGCTCGCCCTGCTCGAAGAGGGTTCTGGCAGGCCGGAGTGGGCGTATCGTCTTGCCGCCGATCCGCTGGTGGAAACCCGGGAGAGACTGGCCGCCTGCCCCGCCCTGCCACACGAGGTAACGCAGACGCTTGCGTCGGATCCCGATGTCCGGGTGGTCGCGGAGCTCGCGCTCTGGGCGCCGGCAGACATCGCCAGCCAGCTCGCGACGCATCCGCATGCCGACGTTCGTCGCTCGGTGGCGGCCAACGAAGCGACGCCGCCACCGGTGCTGGCGTCTTTGCTGACCGGCGCCGGGCTGCCGCCCGCACGCTCCTGCGCGGTTTGCGATCAGGAGCCGGTCCCCTTCGTTCACGATCCGAACTGTGAACGGTCTGACTGCTCGCTGCCGCCGGGGGCTTCCTGCGATGGCTCCCACGAGTCCACTGTGTTCGAGATCCAACAGATGGCCCTTCGGAACCCAGCTACCCCGGTCGACGCTGTCGCGGGTTTCGCCGGCCATCCCTCGACCTTGATGCGCGTGGAGCTGGCGGCCCGTAGTGATCTGCCCATCCACGCGTACTTGCGGCTCGCCGAGGATCCCGTGCCGTGGGTACGGGCAACGCTTGCGGAAAACCCCTCGATCGGCGAGAGCCTGATCCGCACCCTGGCTACCGATCACGGGCACGACGTCCAGCGTCGGCTTGCCCACCATCCAAACGTGCCGCTCGACGTTCTATCCGACGTTGCCGCCGCTACCCGGATCGGCTCGGCGCTGCTGCCGCGCATCGCATCAGCCACTCCGCACGAAGTGGAGGAGATGGCCGGGGCAACGAACCCGGCTGTGCGGATGCTCCTCGCCCAACGACGTGACCTGCCACCTGAGATCCGCGACATGCTGGCTGAAGATCCCGATGCGAAGGTGGTGAAATCCATCGCGCCGCATCCGGGCCTGTCCGACATGCAGCTGCGCGCGATGGTCGCCCGACACGGCGGCCGGGTGATTGCGAAGGTGGCCACCAATCCGGACGCGACGGCGAAGCTGCTGGAGGATCTCACGCAGCACCAGCCGCCCGTGCAGAAGGTGTTCCGAGAGGTCGCCCGGCACCGCAACGCGACGGCGGCGGCGTTGCTGGCGTGCCTCACCGATCGCCAGGCCAGGCCGTTGGCCGCCCGCCATAGTGCCCTGCCACCCGCGGTGATCGTCGGACTGCTCGACGACGAAGACTGGCAGGTGATGGAAGCAGCGGCGGCTAACCCATCGCTGCCGTATTCCGCGATGTCAGAGCTGGTTCTCTGATCGGCGCGGGGCCGAACCAGCAGACGATTCAGCTCACCCGGAACAAGACGCGTGACTCCAGGTCCAAGCGCGTGGTGGGGGGCCAGTGTCGGCGGCGCGAGGTCGACGACCCAAAGGACGGCCGCGCTCGCGCAGGACGGCGTGCCCCGCGTGATCACATCCCTCAAGCGGTTCGCCGAAGGCATCGACTCCGAAATGGCCGGGTTCCTCGACATGTTCCCGCCCTCCGATAGCGAGACCGGTTCGGGCGGCGCCCCAGCCGGCGCAGCGGACCCCGTCCGTCCGTTCCTCACGTGACGACGTCTGGGCGCGGCCATCGGCAGTTGCACTGTCTCGATAACGATCGTTCGCGAGACACATATGACTGGTCGGCGTTTCCGCAGGAGAGATCTGTAGCGCATGCCGTGTCCGCACCAATGTCACGTTATCGGGGCCTCCGACCTGCTGTCGGCCAACCGGGCGGGCCATCGGCTCGGACCAACCAAGCTCGACCGGCTCGGCCCGATCGCTCGGCGCCGTGCTGCGCTTCTGTCGGTGGTGCATGGCATTCTCGCGCGATGGACGACAGAGACCTGCTCACCCCCGATGGGCCGAAGGCGAGCTGATGCCCTGTTGGGTCGGGCTTGAGCACGCCGAGGTTCCCGCGTTCGGTCGAGGGCAGCGCGGCCGGCATCGGCGACCAGGCCGTCGAATGCGCCGGCCAGCTCGACTGCCGCGGCCACTTCGCCATCGCCGCCGCGTTCGACGTGATCGCCGGCGCATTCGCAGACCTGCTCGCCGACCAGGCCCACCTCGGCGACACGATCAGCTCAGGCCGGTGAGGCGTTCGGGGGCTTCGGTTGCTCGCCGGTTCCGGTCGGCGCCGCTGGATGGCTGCTTTCGGTTGCGGGGTGCGGCGTGGTGATCCAGCGGGCGGCGAGCAGGCCGGATGCGGCGGTGAGGATGGCCGCCGCAATGACGGTGGTGCTGAGGCCGAGGGTGTCGGCGAGGATGCCGGCGAGCAGGGCGCCGACGGCGTAGCCGGTGTCGCGCCAGAAGCGGTAGGTGCCGAGGGCATTGGCGCGCCAGGAGGGGTGGGCGTGGTCGGAGATCGACGCGATGAGCGTCGGGTAGACCATGGCCGTGCCCAGGCCAAGCGCGATGGCGGAGATGATCCCGGCGAGCAGCGGATCGGCGAGCAGGACGAGCGCGAGCACGAACCCCACGGCTTGAACGAGCATGCCGGTGACGATGAGGGGTTTGCGGCCGATGCGGTCGGAAAGGTACCCGCTGGGGATCTGGCCGAGGCCCCACAGCAGGGGGTAGAGCCCTTTGATGAGACCGACGGCGGCGAGGCCGAGTCCGTGCTGGGTGAACAGCAGCGGGAACACGCCCCAGGTGAGCCCGTCGTTGAGGTTGTTGACCAGGCCCGCCTGGCTGGCGCCACGCAGGGATCGGTTCTGCCAGGTGGTACGGGCGAACGTGGCGGCCAGACCGGCGGATTGCGCACCGCCGGCGGACGGGGGGTGGTGGGACAGTTCCAAGGCGACGTGCGCGGCGGTGTCGCGCACGACAAGGGACAGGCCCAGCCCCGCGGCGACGAAGACGACCCCGATGACCTCGGGGACGGGGCGAAGGCCGTGGGTGGCGGCGAGATAGCCGGTCAGTAGTGCGACGGCCCCGACCGCGACATAGCCTGCGGCTTCGTTGAGGCCGGTGGCCAATCCGCGGCGAGCCGGCCCGACGAGGTCGATCTTCATGTTGACCGTCATCGACCAGGTCAGCCCCTGGTTGAGGCCGAGCAGGACGTTGGCCGCGATGATCCAGCCCCACGAGGGCGCCCAGGCGAGGGCGAACGGCACGGGGATGCCGATCAGCCAGCCGGCGATCAGCAGCTGACGGCGGCGGAACCGGGCGGTCAAAGCTCCGGCAGCAAGGTTGGTGAAGGCCTTGGTCATGCCGAAGGCGATGATGAACGAGAACACGGCAAGGTCGCTGGTCAGGCCGAAAACCTCCGTGCCGATCAGGGGCACGGTCGTGCGCTCCAGGCCGACCAGCCCGCCGACGCAGACGTTGACGATGACCAGCAGCGTGAATTGGAGCCAGTTCTCGCGCAGGCCCAGCCGCACCGCCGTGGTCACGACGGCTCGGCTCCTACGGTGAGGCGCAGGTCGTGGGCGCGGACATAGTCGTCGGGACCCCCGTCGAGCACCGTGAGGTCGGTGCGCCCGGCGCGCTCGAGGAGGCTGGCGGCGGTCATGGCACGTTCACCGTGCCCGCACGCCACAACAGCGCCGGACGGGACGTCGGCGGCGTGTGCGGTCAGGTCGCCGAGTTCGAGGTGGATCGCGCCTGGCACGTGACCGGCGCGGTACTCCGGCGCCTGACGAACGTCCACATAGGATCGTTCCGGGGCACGAATGGCGGTGGCAAAGGCAGTGTTGCGCACCGCGCCGCGCTCCTCCGTCCAGGCGGCGATGCCGCCCGCCAGCTGCCCGGCCAGTCGTTCGTACCCGATTTTGGCGGACTGCCAGGCGATGTCGGCGGGATCCTGGTCGGGGTTGAGGACGAACACCAGCGGGGTGGTGTCGGGCAGCAGCCAGCCCAGCCATGTCGCGAACTGCTCGCGCAACGGGATGGACACCGCGCCGGGGATGTGGGCGGTGGCGTAGTCGGCCGCAGGGCGGACATCGACGACGGTTGCCCCGTCCGCGAGCAGCGCCCGCACCGCGGCGGGGCTGAGCGCAGCGATCGGCGGAGTGCCGGCCAGGATGGCCGGTCCGCGCCGGTTCGCTTCGGCGAGGCGGGTGAAGTACGCCGGATAGGTTCCCAGCCCGGCGAGCAGATCATGGACGAACGCGTCCTCGTCGGGTGCCGCCAGCAACGGGTTGGCGCGCTTCTGCTCCCCGATGGTCGACGTGCGTTCACTGCCCGGCGGGGCCGAGCAGAACGATCCCGCGCCGTGGGTGGGCCACACAGCGACGGCGTCGGGCAGGGTGATCAGGCATTGCAGCGACCGGTATTGGTCACGGGCCAGTTGCTCGGTCCGTGCTGGGCCGAGCAAGTCCGTACGAGCCGCGGAGTTGACGATCAGCGAGCCGCCGGTGAACACGCCGAGTTCGCACGCGCCGTCGAGCAGCAGGAACGACAGGTGCTCGTCGGTGTGGCCGGGGGTCTCGAGGGCCCTCAGTGTCAGGCCGCCGAGATCGACCTCGTCGCCATCGGCCAGCGGGGTGTGGTCGAACAGGCGACGTCCCGCCGCGGAGGCGAGCACCGTCGCTCCCGTGTCGTGGCCGAGCTGCACGGCGCCGGAGAGGAAGTCGGCGTGCAGGTGCGTGTCCGCGGCGAAGGCGACCCGCAGACCACGCCGTCGCGCGGCCGCGTGGAGGGTGCGCAGATCCCGGGACGCGTCGACGGCCAGCGCGCTGCCATCGCCCAGATCCACGAGGTAGGCGCTGTTGCCGAGTCCTTCGTCGACCAGCGGGAACAGGTGATCGTCGGTGAAGCTCACAACGTTCTCCAACCTCGTGGAGGCGGCACTCGACCGTCCCTGTGCGTGCCGCCTGGCGTGCCCGTTGTCTGATATACATTAATCCATAGATTTATGGAGGATGGGAAGATGGCGGACAACACCGCGACCGATCCGGACGGTGGTTCGGTGAAGGCGGCGGCCAAGGGGCGGTTGTACGAGGCGTTCGCGGTCAGTGGGAAGGCGCTCGCCAACGGCAAGCGCCTGGAACTGCTCGACCTGCTGGCGCAGGGTGAGCGCACCGTGGATGCGCTCGCCTCCGCGGCGGGGCTGAACCTGACGACGGCGTCAGCGCATCTGCAGACCCTCAAGCAGGCAGGCTTCGTCGCGACCCGCCGGGACGGGGTACGGGTGCACTATCGCCTCGCCGGCGAGGACGTCGCGCAGCTGTTCGCGTTGCTGCGCACCGTCGCCCAGGCCCATCAGCCGGCGGTGGCGCCGGCGCGTGAGGCCTACCTCGGTGCCACGCCCGACGAGGAAATCACCCGCGAGCAGTTGCAGGTGCGCGCGGCAGCGGGGGAAGTAGTGCTGCTGGACGTCCGGCCGGTGCACGAGTACCGGGCGGGTCACATCCCGGGCGCGCTGAGCATCCCGGTAGAGGAGCTGGCGGACCGGATCAACGAACTACCCGACGGCGCGGACATCGTCGTGTACTGCCGGGGCGAGTACTGCGTGCTGGCCTACGACGCGGTGCGGCTGCTGACCGACCGCGGCCGCCGCGCGGTCCGGCTGGACGACGGCATGCTGGAGTGGCGCCTGGCCGAAATGCCCGTCGACACCGGAGACCTCGCATGACCGAACACGCAATCCCTGCGGCCGACACGACCGGACCGCACCCGGGGTTGGCCGGTGGGCCGGTCTACCTGGACTACAACGCCACCACGCCGGTTGACCCGCGCGTCACCGAGGCTGCGATGCCGTACTGGACGACCGCGTTCGGCAACCCCTCCAGCGACCACCGCTACGCCGCGGAACCCCGCCGTGCTCTGGCCGCTGCCCGGCACCAGGTGGCCGCGCTGGTCGGAGCGGCGGCGAGCGAGATCGTGTTCACCGCGTCCGGTTCGGAGGCGAACCTGCTGGCCCTGCGCGGCGCGGTGCTCGCCACATGTGGAGGGGACACGCACCTGATCGTGCAGGCGACCGAACACCCGGCGGTACTGCAGACCGGCCGCGCACTCGAGCGCCTGCACGGCACCCGCGTCACCGTGCTTCCCGTAGATCAGCACGGATTCGTCGACCCCGCCGCACTCGACGCCGTGCTGCGCACCAGCGCGCCTGCGGAGCAGACCGTGGTATCGATCATGGCCGCCAACAACGAGACCGGGACGATCCAGCCCATCCCCGAGCTCAGCGAGATCGCACACCGCCGGGGAGCGCTCGTGCATTGCGACGCCGCGCAGGCCTGCGGCAAGATCCCGGTCGACGTCGACCGGCTCGGCGTCGACCTGCTGACCATCGTCGGGCACAAGATGTACGCGCCCCGCGGCGCGGCAGCCCTCTACGTACGGGAGGGCGTGAGGCTGGAACCCGTCGTGTACGGCGGCGGCCAGGAACATGGCCTGCGCGCCGGCACGGAGAACGTCGCCCTGGCGGTCGCACTCGGCGCCGCGGCTGGCCTCGCTGCAGACGACCTGACGTCCGGCCTGCCCCAACGCCTCGCCGGGCTGCGGGACGAGCTGCACCGGCAGCTGGCCCGCGCGCTGCCGGGCCGCGTGCACCGCAACGGGCCTACCGCCGCGGACCGGCGCCTGCCGAACACCCTCAACATCAGCATCGACGGCACCCGCGGACACGACGTCCTCGCCGCCGCACCCGCCATCGCCGCCTCGACCGGATCCGCCTGCCACAGCGGGGTGCACTCACCCTCCCCTGTGCTGACCGCCATGGGCATCGGCGCCGAGCGAGCACTCGGCACGCTGCGCCTGACACTGGGCCGCTGGAGCACCCCCAGTGACGTCGAGACCGCAGTGCACGCGCTCACCCCGCAGGACCACGCGCGGTCTTGAACCGGCCCTCGAATCGGTTGGACCATCCGCTGGCGCTAAAGCGTGGCTCAGAAGGGCCAGTGGTGTCCGAAGCGCGGGGCCAGGCGGCGGTCGAAGCCAGCGGGTCAGCCACGCGGGGCGTACATGATGACCCCGACACCGGCGAGGCAGATGAGTGCTCCGATCACGTCGAAGCGGTCGGGGCGGTAGCCGTCGGCGATGACACCCCACAGCAGGGAGCCGGCGACGAACACGCCACCGTACGCGGCCAGAATGCGGCCGAAGTGGGCGTCGGGCTGCAGGGTTGCGACGAACCCGTAGAGGCCGAGGGCGATGATCCCGCCCCCGATCCACAGCCAGCCGCGGTGGTCGCGGACGCCTTGCCACACGAGCCAGGCACCGCCGATCTCCAAGATGGCGGCGAGCACGAACAGCCCGATCGAACGCAGCACGAGCACGAACAACCCTCTCGAAGCACGGGCCGGGCGCGCGCCGTGTGCGCAAGCCGAAAGCGTGGGTTAGTCACCGAAGACGTCCGCCAGCAGCGGCGCTGCTTCGGCGGGCGCGTGCACTTCGAACTCGAGCACCCCGCGGCGGAGGCGCAGGGCGAATCCGAAGAAGGCGCAGCATTGCTGCTCGGCGGCTGCGAGTTCGGCGACGCGCCCGGCCAGCTCGGCCGGGAGCCGGAACAGCAGCCCCTCATCGGTCGGCTCACGCTCTGCACTGGTGAGCAGCTCGCGCCACTGCCCGATGCGCTCGGCTTGTTCTCCGCCCGTCAGCAGGCATGCGATCGGCGCGGCCGGCCGACGCACGTTGAACTCAACGGGCACCGGCGCCGGCTCCGCTACCGGCGGCTTCTGGTGCAGGAATCCGCAGCCCGGCCCGGGCGCGGCGGACCGTCGATCTCGTTCAGTGCCTCGCGCAGGCGATCGGTGAACGCCTCCAGCTCGGCGGCGCGCTGCTGGGCATCGCCGAGGCGAGCAAGCAGCATCGGCCGCGGCCGTGCGCGCACGTCAGTGCACAACCCGTCCTCCCACACGCCCAGCAGGTCGCGGATCTCCTCCAGCGGCAGCCCGAGGTGCTTGCCGGTGGCGATGAACTCCAGGCGCTCCACCGACTCCTCGTCGTAAAGCCGATACCCCGACTCCGACCGGCGTGCGGGAAGCAGCCCAGCCTGTTCGTAGAACCGCAACGTCGTCGGCTTCACGCCGACTCGCTCTGCCCGCTGGGAGATCCGCAACGTCGTCACCTCACGACCGTAAACCTTCCAGCCGACTCGAAGGTCAACCACAAAACAGCAAAGCCATCGAAGGGGCGGGGTTCAGCTGGGCGGCAAGTCGCGCCGAGTCTTGCTGAGGGTGAGCATCTCGGGCTGACGCGCGGGGAAGATCTGCTGCGGAGCACAGCACGAGCATCCGTCCTCTTCGGACTTCTCCCCGGCCGGAATCTGCTGCACCGACACCGGTTCCGGTGCCGTGACGCCCCGCAGCGGCCGCAGCCGCCCGGCTCGGACGCCGTTGCCGACCACGAACACCTCGGCCACTTCGTGCACGGACACGACCGTGGCGAGGCTCAAGACACCGAATGCGGCGAGCGGCACCAGCGTGAGCACGATCGCCGCGGACAGTCCGATCTGCAGCATGATCGCGCGCGCGTGTCGCGAGGCCGCGCTGGTGGCCTCGGCCACGGCGACCGCGTGGTTGAGCGCCACGACCGGCGAGGGCGCCAGCGCGAGCAATTCGCCGTAGAGGGCGGTGGTCGCGTACCCGGACCCGCAGCACGCCGCCGCCAGCGTCGACGATCTCGACCTCGATGTGGACGGTCGATGCGCGCGTGCTTGGCCACGTTGGTCAGCGACTCGGAGACGCCGTAGTAGGCGGCCTCGACAGGCTCGGGCAGGCGCCGGTCGACCTGCACGGCCAGCTCGACCGGGACCGCGGAGCGGCGGGCGAGTCCCTTGAGCGCCGGGCGCAGGCCGCCCTCGGCGAGGATCGCCGGGTGGATGCCGCGGGCGAAGTCGCGCAGCTCGTCCAGTGCAGTGACGGCTTCGGCCGCGAGAGCCTCCAGCTGTTCCCTCAGAGCGCCGGACTCGGTTGGTACGACCGCTCGGGTGATCCGCGCGCATGGCAAGGGTGACTGAATGTTGCTGGGCCCCATCATGCAGGTACCGCTCGATCCGCCGACGGGCCCGGTCGGCGGCGGTGCGATACGCGAGCGAGGCGGTGAGGTCGAAGTGGAGCTGGGACGTTGTCGAGGGAGACGGCGAGCTGCGCGGCGATGAGCCTGACGGCGTCGAGCCGTTCCGTGGCGAACGCGGCGCGCATGAGGCCGTTCTCCGGCAACAGCACCGTCCGCAGCGCGCCGCGGCCGAGGATGGGAATGGCCAGCAACGAACAGGCGCCGAGGTCGGCGATGTACGGGTCGCGGGCGAAAGCGGACATCGCGGGTGGCGTCGTCGACGATCAGGATCTCAGCCGTCCGCTGGACGTAGCGAACTGCCGCCCCACCGGTATCAGCGCTGGTCGGCCGGGGCGGGAACTGGCGCGATACAGTTCGGCCGGCACGCATCGCCTACCCGGTGGCGGCGTACTGTAGAACCACGAGGAGGGCGCAGCCGGAGAAACCGGCAGGGAGGCTCTCGTGGATTACGAAATATTCGACCTTGGTACCGTCCGGTTACAAGAAGGCGCCACACTCAGCGATGCCAAGCTCGCGTACAAGACGTACGGCGAGCTCAACGGTGACAAGAGCAATGCGATCGTGTACCCAACGTGGTATTCCGGGCAGCACTACGACAATGAATGGCTGATCGGCGAGGGGATGGCGCTCGATCCGGCGAGATACTTCATCATCATTCCGAATATGCTGGGCAACGGGCTGTCCTCGTCGCCGAGCAACACGCCCGCGCCGCATGACCGCGCGTCGTTTCCGCGGGTGACAATGTATGACAACGTTCAGTTCCAGCACCGGCTGGTGACCGAGCGCTTCGGAATCGCAACACTGGAGTTGGTCACCGGCTGGTCGATGGGCGCCGGGCAGACCTACCAGTGGGCGGTCAGCTTCCCCGACATGGTCAAGCGGATCCTGCCATTCTGCGGATCGGCGAAGACCAGCCTGCACAACTTCGTGTTCCTGGAAGGGGTCAGGACGGCGCTGACCGCGGACGCGGCCTACAACGGCGGCCGGTACGACAAGCAACCCGACATCGGGCTTCGCGCCCTGGCGCGGGTCTACGCCGGGTGGGGCTTCTGCCAGCAGTTCTACCGGGAGAAGATCTACGAGCGCGAGCCACTGGGCTACGCGTCCCTGGAAGACTTCCTCGTGGCCTTCTGGGAGGGCCTGTTCCTCAAGCGCGACGCGAACAACCTCCTGGCTATGCTGTGGACCTGGCAGCACGCCGACATCGGCAACACGCCGGGAAAGCGCAGCCTCGAGGACGCACTCGGCGCGATCCGGTCGCCCGCGATCGTGATGCCGGCGCAGCAGGACCTGTACTTCCCACCCGAGGACAACGAGTGGGAAGTCAAGCACATGCACCGAGCGGAGCTGCGCGTCATCCCGGGAGCGTGGGGACATTTCGCCGGTGGCGGCCTCAACCAGGAAGACACCCGGTTCATCGACAACGGTCTCACGGAACTGCTCGCCACGGAAGTCTGATCGACCTGGCCTCGGCGCGGTTCCACCCGGTCCGTGTCGAGAGCAGTCCTGCGCAGTCTGGAGGTAGCATCATGACCAGCGCAGAATATGCACAACGAACCACTCCTCCGGGAACCGCCCCGGAAGTGCCGCCGCCGCGGATGGGTGAGCCCGCCACGACCGCCTTCGCCCCCACAGCCAGCGGGGTGCCTCTCGCGCTGGCGGGGTTCGGATTCTCGCTGACGATTCTGTCGTTGGCCAACACAGGTGTCGTGGACCAGCGGACGGCCACGATGTTCGTTCCCGTCGCGATGGGCACTGGCGCGCTTGCCATGCTCGTCGGCGGGATCTGGGAGTTCCGCGGCAACAACCTGTTCGGCGCGACGTTCTGTTCGGCGTATGCCTGCTTCCTGTTCACCACGGCGCTGATCGTGCAGTTCTACGCACCGATGATCACCGACACGGCGGGAGCGGCGAACTTCGCCCGCATGTTCGGCGCTTATCTGATCGTGTGGGCGTTGTTCACCGCGATGCTCGCCGTGGGGGCACGGGTGGTCAACGCACCCGCGTTCGCCGCGTTCGTGTTGCTGGTCGTGGTCTACCTACTGCTGGGCCTCGCCAACCTCGTCGGATCGGGAGCCACCGCGATCGCGCTCACCAAGGCCGGCGGCTGGGTCGGCCTCCTGGACTCCTTCGTCGCGTTCTACCTGTGCTCAGCCATCGTTCTCAACGACATCAGCGGGCGGGGCCTGTTGCCGATCTGGCCGGGCAGGCGGGCGGCGCACTCGGCCTGAGTGGACCGCGAGCGACAATTGGAACCCTCCGGTGGGCCGGTCCTGGCCGCCGAGATTTCCGCGGCGGCCAGGACATCAGCCCGAAGCGGGAGGAGACCAAGCGCCGGGCACGCGTCGCGCCGGTCGAGCTCGGCATGCCGTCCGCTCGTTGACGCTCGCCCGTGTCCAGCAATGCAGGTGGTAGGCATAAACAGTGATCAGCCAACTGCCTCTCAACGAACAACTCGACGCCTTTCAAGAGGTGCTCTCGCGCAACGAGGTGCTGACGGAGGCGCTGTCCCGGTCGGCGTCGCTGGGATTACCCGGCTGGTATCTGACGGCGGGCTGTCTGTTCCAGACCGTCTGGAACGCGGTCACCAGCCAGGCCCCAGGTGACGGCATCAAGGACTACGACCTGTTCTACTTCGACGCCACCGATCTGTCCTGGGAGGCGGAGGATGCGGTGATCCAGTCAGCGAAGCATGTCTTCGCCGACATCCCGATCGAGGTGGAGATCCGCAACGAGGCGCGTGTCCATCTCTGGTACGAGGAGAAGTTCGGGACGCCATGTCCTGCCCACTTGTCCACCGAGGAAGCGATCGACTCCTTCGCCGCGACCACGTGCTGTCTGGGGGTCCGCCTCGAATCAGGCGGGCGCTGGCGCGTCTACGCCCCGCACGGGCTGTCCGACGTGTTCAACCTCGTCATCCGCCCGAATCCCGTGCTGGCACCGCGTGCCGTCTACGAGGCCAAAGCCAGTCGCTGGCTCCGCCAGTGGCCCGAGCTGACCGTCCTGCCCTGGCCGACAGCGGCAGCCTCACCGTTGCAGTCAGCTGACAAGTGCAGAGAAATTTCGAGTTGCGGAAGGTCGCGTTAGGAATCTGCGGCCGTCATCCCCTTATGCGCGCCCCTTGAGCGCTAAGGGATGTCTCGTAACTCGTGTTGTGATTGGCGGGGCTGGTGTTGCGGTCAGGCGTTGAGGAGGATGTTGTGCAGGTGCGCGATGCCGGAGACCGTGTCGGCGAGGGTGCTGGCTGCGCGGCGGTGGTCGCGGAGGATTTTGAAGTTCTTCATCCGGGACAGAACATGCTCGACGCGAGCGCGGACCTTGCGGTGGATGGCGTTGAGGTCCTGCTTCCGTTCCGGCAACTCACTGCCGTCTCGCGGTTTGCGATACGGCATGACGACCTCGGGATTGCCTTGATAGCCGCCATCAGCCATGACCGGCCGGTCGGCGAGTGCCTCGGCGATGCCGGGGTCGCGGTAGACGGTGCAGTCGTTGCGGCTGCCCGGTTGCGGGTCGCCGGTGGCGATCACCAGCCGGGTCTCAGCGTCGATGGCGACCTGCACATTCGTGGAGTAGCGGTAGTTCTTCGACGGTGTCGCCAGCCGGTGATCTCGGCTCGGGACCAGGGTGCCGTCGACGATCGCCACCGCGTCCACCGCCGTTTCCGTACCGGCGCCAACGCCAGCAACGGGCCGATCGCGTCGCTTCCCCCTGTGCGCGGCGGAATGCGACACCCCGAACAGCGGCCCGATCTGGCGCATCGTCAGGTTCGTCCGCCAATACGTTGCGACCAGCAGCACCCGGTCTGCCAGCGGCAACGCCCACTGCCGGCCCGGGCGCCCGTCCGCGATCTCGTCCCCACCCCGTTTGGCAACCAGCCGCACCAGCTTGCGGAACCGGCCCGGCTCCAGCCCCGTGAACGGGGCAATCCACTCCGGCCGCGACGCTGTGATCACCTGCACCACACCAACATGATCAACCAACGACCCAGTCAGCCAGACACCGGGTTACGAGACATCCTTTAGCGTGACTGCGACTTGTATCTGTCACTTGTGACCGCTATCTCTCACCACGGGGTCCGAGTCGGTTGGCTGCCGCCCGGCGTGCCGCTTCAACCCAGCTTTGGTGGGGTGCCGGTCGGCGGTTTCGTCGAGTTCGGCGGCGAGTCGTCTATCGTAAGGGCTGAGTGCGGCGGTGTGGCCGGGCGGTGCGGCCGACGCGCCGTTCCGCTCGACTATCCGACGCCAATTTGGATCCTGCTGGGTTTCCTCGGCTCGAAGCCGAGCCCGGCAGCGGCGGACGACACGATGTTCACCGAGCGGCGCGTCCGGTCTTGAACCCGAGAAGGCGTGAAACGCCGTGAAGGGCGCTCCCGCGACGGGAAGAGCACCCTTCACGGTTCTCGCCGGGTTCAGAGTGAGGCGTAGAGCGCCCGCTCGAAATCTGCGTACATCTGTAGCTGCCCCGGCGGGACGAACGGCAGCGACTGCGAGTAGATCGCGCCGGTGACGCCGCTGGCCGGATCGACCCAGAAGTGCGTGTTGCACAACCCCGCCCACGCACCGCTGCCGGGTGCGCGCATGCCCGGCTGCTGCGCCGTGGTGAGCACCAGGCCCCAGCCCCACTTGAGGCCCGGGCCGAGGTCGAGCTCGTGCGTCGTAGCCGGGTCCGCGGTCGGGATGTGCGCCGGGAACTCGATCTCGCCCACCTGGTTGGTGAACGCCTCGTCCACAGTGGACTTCCGAAGCACCTCGACCCCGTCGAGCGTGCCGCCGCCGAGCAACATGCGCTGGAACTTCAGGTAGTCGCGCGGCGTGGAGTAGAGCCCGTGGCCGGCGGTGTAGTACTCGGGCTCGGTGGGCAGGTCGATCTCCGTGACCGCCCACGTGCCGTCCTCACCCTGCACGTGGACGGGCACCAGGTTGGCCCGCTGTTCGGCGCTCGGAGCGAACGTCGTCTCCGCCATGCCGAGCGGGCCGGTGATATTCTCCTTGAAGTAGACGTCCAGCGACTTGCCGGACGCGGCCTCGACGACCCGGCCGAGCCAGTCGGTGTTGATGCCGTACTCGAATGTCGTACCCGGGTCGGCCACCATCGGCGCGTGGAAGATCACGGTTTTGCCGGCCAGCACGTTCGGCGTGCCGGTGGCCCGCTCCCACTTGACGATGTCGTCGTTCCAGAACCAGTAGCTCAGGCCGCTCGTGTGCGTCACCAGCTGCGCGACAGTCGCACGGCTCGCGGGCGCGCGCAGCACCGGGTTTTCGCCGTCGAAACCCTCCAGCACCTGGACATCGGCGAACTCGGGCCGGTAGGTGTCGATGGGGGCGTTGAAGTCGAGCGCGCCGCGGTCGCGCAGCTGCAGCGCGGCCACGGTGCCCACCATCTTGGTCATGGACATGATCCGGAAGTGCGAGTCGGCCGAGACCGGCTCCGGCGCCTTCGCGGCACGAGGTCCGGCCGCGCCTTCGTAGATGATGCCGTCACGATCCCCCGCGACGGCGACGACGTTGGGCGCGTGCCCAGCGCCGACCGCGTCTCGTAGCACTCGGTCCATAGCCGAGGTGTCGATCGTCGAAGTCGAGCTCACCGTTGAGTTCTCCTCATCACGTGTTGTTAGCTACTCGGGATGCGTATCCAGCTGGCGGTCGATGCCGCGCTGGCGGTCGTAGTGCTGCTCACGACGGCGACGTTGTCGGTCTTCAAACCTCGCGGCACCCTCCGCGTCAGGCAGCGGCGAGCGCTCACGCCCTGACGGTTCTCTGGGCGCCGACGAAATCAGGGGCCGGATGTGGACTGTGGAGCCGGCGCAGCGTCTCGAGGTCACGCCGGTAGGTCTGCTCGTCGATCTCGCCGCGAGCGAACCGCTCGGCCAGCAGGTGTTCCGGGGTCGACCGGTCGCGGTCACCGGGGCCGGGTCTGCGGCTGAAGACACGGATCAAGGCGACGATCGCGACGATCACCAGCCCAGAACACCACGTTGCCGATGGTCATGAGTGCGACGCCCCAGCCGCTCATTCCGTACCCATCCCAGTACATCATCGTCGGATCCCATCAGTTCTCGGGCTCGAGACGTCGGTCGGAGCTGAGCCTGGCCCCTTTGGCTCGGGCCACTTTTACCAGTTCACTCACAAGGCCGCCGACGAGGGAAACGCTGCGATGTCCACCCGCGGCGGCTTGGAATGTTGATGTTGATGTTGGTGCTTGTTGCGAGCCCCATTTCTCAGGACAACGCCAGTGTGCGCGGACCGTTGTCCGGGCGCGATGGGCCAACGTCTCGGCCCGCAGGGCATAAGGTCCTCATCACGCTGAAGCGCCTCATGTTATGACGCTGTGACGCCGTTCCGAACTGATCGGTCCGGGTCCCTGGTCGATCGTGCGGGGAGTCGCAGCGTTTTCAGTGCAAGCGCGTTGACCGCGACGATGAGACTGGAGCCGGACATGGCCAGCGCGGCGATCTCGGGGCGCAGTACGAGGCCGAAGGCGGGATCGAAAACTCCGGCGGCGATGGGGAGGGCGATCGTGTTGTAGCCGATGGCCCAGCCGAGGTTCTGCCGCATCTTGCGCAGGGTGCCGCTCCCGATGCGCAGGGCGGTGGGCACGTCGAGCGGGTCCGATCGCATCAGCACCACATCGGCGGTGTCGATGGCGACGTCGGTCCCGGCGCCGATCGCGATACCGACGTCGGCTTGTGCGAGGGCGGGCGCGTCGTTGACGCCGTCGCCGACCATGGCGACCTTGCGGCCGTCCGATTGGAGCTCGGCGACCTTTGCGGCCTTGTCGCCGGGCAGGACCTCGGCGATGACGGTGTCGATGCCCAGCTGCCGGGCGATGCGATCGGCCGTGGCCTGGTTGTCGCCGGTGAGCATCACGACCTCGATGCCGAGCTCGTGCAGCGCCGCGACCGCCGCGGCAGAGGTCTCGCGGGGTGCGTCGGCGATGCCTATGACCCCGGCGGCCATTCCATCGACCGCGGCGAGGACCGTGGTGTGCCCACTTCCGGCGAGCTCATCGACGCGGGCGGCCAGCGTTGTGGAATCGACGCCTTCACGCTCGAGCAGTCGCCGGTTGCCGAGCACCACCCGGCGCCGGTCGACTTCGGCGATCGCTCCGTGCCCGGGTACGTTCTCGAATCGAGCGGCTCGCCGCCGCGCGATGCCGTTGACCTCGGCGTGGCGGACGATCGCCTCGGCCAGGGGATGCTCCGACTCCCGTTCTACCGCGGCCACGAGGCGAAGCAGCTCGTCCGCGCCGATCCCGATATCGCCGTTGCCGGTAATCACGTCGGTGACCTCAGGTTCGCCCTTGGTCAGGGTGCCGGTCTTGTCCATGACAACGATCTGGATGCGGGCGGTGGTCTCCAAGGCCATGGCGTTCTTGAACAGCACGCCTCGTTTCGCGCCCAAGCTGGTGCCGACCATGATCGCGGTGGGGGTGGCCAGGCCGAGGGCATCAGGGCACGTGATCACGACGACGGTGATGGCGAACAGGATCGCCACCGAGAACGCGCTGCCGGTCAGCAGCCACACGGCGAGCGTCGCGGCACCGCCGAGGAGAGCCACGAACACCAGCCAGAACGCCGCCCGGTCGGCAAGACGCTGACCGGGCGCTTTGGAGTTCTGGGCCTCTTGCACGAGCTGGACGATCTGCGCGAGCGCCGTGTCGGCGCCGACCTTGGTCGCCCGCACCCGCAAGGTGCCGGTGGTGTTGATGGTCGCGCCGATCACGGGCGTGCCGGGCGCCTTGTGCACCGGCAGGCTTTCGCCGGTGACCATCGCCTCGTCGACGGCACTCTCACCCTCCTCGACGACGCCGTCGACGGCGATCTTGGCGCCCGGCCGAACCAGCAGGAGGTCACCGACCACGACGTCGGCGCTGGCCACCTCGACCTCCTCACCGTTCCGCAGCACGGTGGCCTTGGGCGGGGCGAGGTCGAGCAGAGTGCGGATGGCGTCATTGGCACCGCCGCGGGCGCGCATCTCGAACCAGTGCCCGAGCAGCACGAACGCCGCCAGCACCGTGGCCGCCTCGTAGAACACCTCGCCGCCGCCGGTGAACGTCACGACCAGCGAGTACAGCCAGCCCGCGCCGATCGCCACCGCGACGAGCACCATCATGTCCAGGGTGCGGGCGCGAAGTGCGCGCACGGCGCCGTCGAAGAAGATCCAGCACGAGTAGAACAGCACCGGCAAGCTCAGCAGCAGCGACCACACGTCCGAGCGCCAGCCGAAGGGCACCGGCAGGTGCAGCCCGAAGACCTCGGTGCCGATCGGCGACCACAGCACGATCGGGATGGAGAACACCAGCGCGACCAGGAAGCGGTTGCGCATGTCGGCAGCCATCGCCGCCATCGACATCCTCGCATGCCCGCCGTGACCCATCGCCCCATGCGGGGAGCGCATCGCCTCCGCCGCGGCGTGCCCTACGTGCGCGGCCGGTCGTTCCGGTACGCCGGCGGGCTCACCGAGGGGATCGCAGATGTGGTGCGGAACGGATTGCCCGGCGCAGTGGTAGCCGCAGTCGATCACCCATCGGCGCAGCGCGGCGACGGAGGCGCGCGCAGGGTCGAAGGTCACAGTCGCGGTCTGCGCGACCGGATTGGCCTCGACGTCGAGCACCCCGGATTGCCGGCGCAATCGCGCGTCGACCACGTTCTGCTCGGATGCGCGCAGCAATCCGCTGACGTCCAGCACAACCCTCTCTCGATCGTGCTGAACGGGTTGCCCGCTGTGGTGATGCATCGGATGACCTCCCACCGTCATCGCCGGCCCGGCGAGACGGTCTGCGCGGTGTTCAGGGTGCTGTGAAAACGTCGTAGCCACAGGCCATGGCTGACCACGAGCACCGGCGAGAACGCCATCCACGGCGGTCCCGGCGATCGTCGGATTGAGCATGGGCAACGCGATGGTGCGCGGCCGGCTCACGGTCGAGTGTGCCGCGCACTTCGCGGCGCAGCTGCCGGCTGCCCGGCCGGCTCGAGCACAAGTTCACCCTGCTGCCGCCGTCGCTTCGAGGCGAGCGGGGCTTCGGGAACCCCCGGTGCGGTGCCACCGGTGAGGACCACACGCACGAGAGAATGCCTCGGCTGCGCGCAGCAGCCGAGGCCGGAAACCTCCGCCTCTGGCCGGCCGCGACCGGCAGCCGATGTCGCCACCGGGGGGTCAGCAGTCGACACAGTCCGACACACCATGCTGCCGTTCCTCGTAACCCACAGCGGTTGTCGGGCCCGTTGTGTTGGGGACGTCATGGTCGCGGTGATGGCACGACGGCCACTGGGCAGGCTGCGTGGTAGATCAAGGCCTGGCCAGTCGATCCCAGCAGCAGACCTCGGAACCCACCACGGCCGCGGGACCCGACCACGACCAACTGTGCGCTCTTGGCGTGATCAAGCAGGATGCGAGCTGGACGGTCACACGCCACGACCTGCTCGACCGGCACGTCGGGATACTTCTCCTGGTACTCGGCCAGGCACTGGCTCAGCAGCCTTGAGTCGTGGTGCTCAATCGTCTGCCGATCCGCCGCGGATTTCCGGACGGCCGCGATGGGCACGTCGTTCACGGCATGCACGGCCACCAGGGGCGCGTTCCGGGTAGACGCGGCCTGGAAGGCAAAGGGAATCGCCGTCTGACTGCTCGGTGCTCCGTCGACGCCCACCACCACCGGACCGTCCTGGCGTGGTTCGGTCTGAGCATCAGCTCCTCGTGCGACCACAACCGGGCAGTGCCCGTGGGTGGCGACCGCCACGGCGGTCGACCCGACCACCAGACCGGTGAACCCGCCCAGCCCTCGTGAGCCGAGCACCATCAGCTCTGCCGAGGCCGACAGCCCGATCAGCTGATCGGCCGCCGAGCCGCCGGTCAGGTCGGTGCGCACGGCCGCGTCGGGTGCTGACTCCCGGGCTGCTCCAGCGGCTTCCGCAAGCCACTGGTGCCCCTGCTCCACCAGCGCATCCTGGTATCGGCGCAGTGCCACCGCGTGCGGCACGGCGACAGGCACCAGTGCGCACACGTGCACGATCACCAGCACCAGACGACGGCATGCGGCCTCACGTGCGGCCCAGCGCACCGCGTGTCGGGCCGAGGGCGATCCATCCACACCGACCACAACCGACCGACTGATTTCGTTCACGACCAGCGCCTTCCTTAACATCCTCCCGGTCGTCAAGAACTCCACTGTGGGAGACGAACGTGCCATCGCGGACCTCTGTGCCCGTCGCCAGACTTCCCCCGAGCATGTCTGCCCGGCGTCGGCTCTGAGTAGGGACTGAAGCCCACACGCGGCGGGTATTTCGGCTCCGGGTCCTTGCTGCGCCGATCGGCGTTGGCCGACGTACTCACCCAACCCGGCGGCGGTACACCCGCGGCGAGCGGCACGCAGGTCAGCGGGGTGATGGACCTGACGCACGACCCGTATCAGCAATCCAGCACCCTTCGCGGCGAGCAAGGCGTTCGGCTGGTGTGCGGTCGGCAGATACACCGCCGGCGACGCTGGCGAGGTCATAGCGTCACCTCCCTGCGCACGACATCCTCAGCCCGCCCGCCGGCCTGGGCCACGACCGGGCCAATCGCAACTGATGACTCCGACCTACCCAAGAAAGTGCGCGCATCCATCTCCGCGCCGCGCGGCCGCGACTGTCCGGCAAACGCTACTGCCGCGCCGGCTGCGCCATCCACGCCGACAACGACGCGGGGAGCCGTGCCCGACAACCCTTTGTCGAGGTTCCCCAGCCTCCCGAGTACATCGGTCCCGGCAGCCCAGCAGGTTCGTGGCGTCCCCTGCCTCCGCACGGCAGATTTACACCACCGAAATGAGCACCCATCCCGGGAGCAGCCGTTCGACACTAGTCGTCGTGCGACGGCGACCGAACAACGGACCTGACCGACGTAAAATCCCCGCCGTGATCCGGCCCCACAGAAACCGAGTAACAAAACGGCCAAGCGGTCCACGACGGGGAGAGCGAGTAGGTCATGTCTGACAATACTTTGGTCCAGGTGATCACGGCGTGCAGGACGACCGCGGATCGGTAGACGATGGCGAGCTTGTCGTAGCGAGTTGACAGGCGACGCCACTGTTTGAGCAGGTTGAACCGTCGTTCGACGACGTTGCGGTCACGGTAGTCAACCGCGTCGAAGGCGGGTGGACGCCCGCCGCGGCAACCGCGGTGTTTGCGGTGCCCGGCCTGATCAGCCGGTTCTGGGATCACCGCGGTGATGCCGCGGTCACGCAGATGTCCACGGATCGCGCGCGAGGAATAGGCCTTGTCGCCGCGAACGCGGTCGGGCCGGGTGCGAGCTCGACCGCGTCCGCGGCGAGCGACGTGCAGATGCCGCATCAGATGCGGAAACTTCGGCGCGTCCCCGGCCTGGCCGGGCCCGACCAACGTCACCAGCGGACGGCCGTTGCGGTCGACGAGAGGGTGCACTTTGGTGCTCCAGCCGCCGCGGGAGCGGCCGACCGCGTGGTCAGGCGGCTCGGTCAGCAGATGCGTGTAGTTCGACCCAGCCCCCTGGGGCGGGTGATACCAAGGATCTTGGACAGGGCCTCCTGTCTGAGAGGATGGGTGTATGCCCGAGCAGCGTCGGAGATTCAGCGCTCAGTTCAAGGCCGAGGCTGT
>NZ_JBFAQX010000019.1:0-162639 GCF_040678995.1 Amycolatopsis sp. NPDC049253
CGGGTGAACGTGGCGGCGCGGGCGTGTGGCATCGCGATCCGCGCGTTCGAGCTGGCGATCGACTACGCGCAGCAGCGCACGACGTTCGGCAAGCCGATCGCCGAGCACCAGGCCGTCGCGTTCAAGCTCGCGGAGATGGCCACGAAGGTCGAGGCCGCGCACCTGATGATGGTCAACGCCGCCCGGCTCAAGGACTCCGGCGCCCGCAACGACGTCGAGGCCGGCATGGCGAAGCTGCTGGCCTCGGAGTACTGCGCCGAGGTCACCCAGGACGCGTTCCGCATCCACGGCGGCTACGGCTACTCCAAGGAATACGAGATCGAACGCCTCATGCGCGAGGCACCGTTCCTGCTCATCGGCGAAGGCACCAGCGAAATCCAGAAAACCATCATCAGCCGCGGCCTCCTGCGCGAATACAAGCCGAAGTCCTGAGCGGTTCCGAGTACCCGAGTTCACACCGAAGTGCGGCGAAACCGCTCGTACCCTGGACCAGTGAGCGAGCTTTCGGACACCGAGCTGACGCGCGCCGCGCAGTCCGGTGACGTGACGGCGCTCGGCGGGTTGCTCGCGCGCCACGAAGCCGGCATGCGCGGTGTCGCGATCGCGCTTCTCGGCTACACCGCCGAAGCCGACGACGCCGTGCAGGACGCGGCCGTGGTCGCGCTGCGGCGGATCGGCGACGTCCGCGACCCCGCCGCGGTCGGCGCGTGGCTGCGGATGGTGGTGCGCAACGCCTGCCGCGCGCGGCTTCGGTCCACACGCGACATTCCCGTCGCCGACGGCTGGGACCTCACCGCGTCCCCGCTCGCCACTCCGGAGCAGCTGCTCGACGACCACGCGCTGCGCGACTGGGTCTGGCAGGCCGTCGAACAACTCTCGCCGCCCGTGCGGATGGTGATGATGCTGCGGCACTTCTCGCTCGGTGTCACGTCGTACGAGCAGATCGCGCGGGCACTCGGTATCCCCGTCGGCACCGTGCGCAGCCGGTTGAACCAGGGCCGCGCCAAGCTCGCCGAAGCCCTGCGCGCCACCGCCGCCTCGGCCCACGACGACGCCGGCGCGCTCGTCGCGGGCAGCAAGCTCGACGCGCTGGACACCCTGGCCGCGGCCGAACGCGGCGAGTTCCCCCGGGTGCTCGCCGACCGGTGGGCCGAGGACGTCGTGCTCACCGCGGGCGACGTCCGCGGCGTCGGCCACGACTTCCTGCTGCGCGGCATGGAGGGTGACCTCGCCGCCGGCGTCCGCCAGCGGCCGGTGCACGTCGTCGCGAGCCGCGACGTCGTGGTGTGGGAGATGGACCTGCTCAACCCACCGGACAACCCGACGCACTGCCCGCCCGGCGTCGCGTGGCTGATGACGCTGGACCGCGGCCGGGTCGCGGATCTGCGGCTCCACCACGCGCCGCGGACTCCGGCACCGAGCGAGGCTATGGCCGCCGTCACAGCGAACTGATCGAACCAACGATCACCGCCGCGCATCGTGCGGGTGCCCAGACACCCGTACGAGACGGAGCCCCCCGTGACCGACCCCGCCCACCTCGCCCCCGGCACCCACACCGTCGAGCTCGACGGCCTCGTGCAGCGCTACCACGTCCACGGCTTCGGGCCGGTGTGCCTCGCGCACTCCGGCGGCCCCGGCATCGACTGGGAGTACCTGCGCATGCCGGTCGTGGAGGAGCAGTTCACCGTCGTCTACCCGGAGCCCATCGGCACCGGCGGGTCGAGCCGGCTGGCCACGCACCCCGACGGCTACACGCGCGACCGCTACGTCCGCGCGGTCCTCGCCCTGCTCGACCACCTCGGGCTCGACAAGACTCTCTTCCTCGGCCACTCCCACGGCGGGTTCGTCGCCCAGCGCCTCGCGTTGACGCACCCCGAGCGCGTCTCCGGGATCGTGCTCTACGACAGCGCGCCGGTCGTCGGGGCGGAGCACGGCGAGGAGCTGATGCGGCAGCTGGAGGAGTACGCGGCCCGCTCCGAGGGCGACCCCGGTCTGCCCGACGTGCTCGCGGCGTTCCAGTCGCTCGGCTCGATGTCGTCCGACGAGGACGTGACCAAGGCCGTGCGCGGCATCCTGCCCGCGTACTTCGCCGACTTCCGCGGCCGCTTCGCGGAGTTCGGCCCGCTGCAGGATGAGGTGAGCGGCGTGTTCATCTCCGGCCGCGACGCCGGCGGCACTCCCGGGCTGTTCGACGACCGGCCGGTGCTGAACACGATCGGGGTGCCGGCGCTCGTGGTCGTCGGCCGCTACGACGTGATCTGCGGGGTGCGCTGGGGCCGCGAGCTGCACGACGGGATCCCGGGCTCGCGGCTCGTGGTCCTGGAGCACAGCGGGCACTTCGGCCACCTGGAGGAGCCCGCGCTGTTCGCCGACGCGGTGGTCGGTTTCGCGAAGGGGCTGGACCACTGACCCACCGCGGGTGAACGGCATTCACCTGTACGCGGTTCGCACGGTTCGCCGGTTCTTGACAAGATGGACCCCTCGGACCGGACGAGTACGCAGGTGATGATGGTGAGCAGTCCCTTTGGTGGTGGACGGCCGGCCGGGCCGCCGCGGCTCCCGACGCCGCCCACCGGCTGGCCGATCGGGTCGTACGGCACCTACCAGGAAGCCCAGCGGGCGGTGGACTTCCTGGCGGAGAGCGAGTTCGCGGTCACCGACGTGACGATCGTCGGCGTGGACCTGATGCTCGTGGAGCGCGTGATCGGCAGGCTCACCTGGGGCCGGGTCCTGGGCGCGGGCGCGATGTCCGGCGCGTGGTTCGGCTTGTTCGCCGGGCTGCTGCTGGGCCTGTTCGTGAACCAGGGTTTCGCGTTGCAACTGCTCACCGGGCTCGTGCTCGGTGTCCTTTCGGGTCTGTTGTTCGCCGCCATCGGCTACCGCGCGTCCCGCGGACGGCGCGACTTCTCGTCCGCGAGCCAATTGGTGGCCGGCCGTTACGACGTGCTGTGCCAGCCGCGTTCGGCAGAACAGGGGCGGGAACTGCTCTCGAAGCTGGCGCTGAAGCCGCCGCCCGCCACCGCCTGACACCCGTTCTCCACTGCCCGGCGCCGCATCCCCGTGGTGCCGGGCGGTGAAGAACAGGGGGCCGATTAGGGGATGTCTTGGGCCGAATTCGGGTTGTGCCGATCGCGAATTCGTGCTGAGTCACCCGAATGGAAGCACGGTCGGTCCACAGTTCACCCCGATAATTCCGGCGTTTCACGCTGCACAACCCTGAATCGTTACGGATACTGCTTGCGGGGTGTGATCGCCGGGCATAGGTTGTCCGACACCAGTCGGGCGGCCGCGTCCTCCAGCGCGACCGACCGAGCACTAGCACGTCGGGGTGCTGGCGCGACTCGCCTCATCGCGTCGTGATGCCTGGGGGCGTCACGGTAACCGGCGTGCGCGGGTGAGGAGGCTTTTGTTCGATGGGGAAGAAGAGGCTACGGGGTCGCTCGCCCGCCCGAACGGGCGCGCTGCTGGCCGCCGGATTGATGGCCACGGGTCTGCTCGCCGCGTGTGGCACGGGCGCGGGACCGATGAAGATCAACGTGTACTACGCGCCTGAGGACAATTTCCAGACCGTTGTGGACAACTGCAACAAAGCGGCGGGCGGGCGCTACGAAATCGTCTACAACAAACTCCAGCGCGGTGCCGACGACCAGCGAATCCAGATGGCGCGCCGGCTCGCCGCCGGCGACACCTCGATGGACATCCTCGGGCTCGACGTGACGTGGGTGTCGGAGTTCGCCGAAGCCGGCTGGGCCGAGGAGTGGACCGGGCAGAACAAGGCCGCCGCGTCCGACGGCGTGCTGCAGGGCCCGCTCGAGACGGCCACCTACGAGGGAAAGCTCTACGCCGCACCGAAGAACACCAACGTGCAGCTGCTCTGGTACGACGACCGCATCACCCCGAACCCGCCGAAGACGTGGGACGAGATGATGCAGATGTCGCAGCAGCTCAAGCAGGAGAAAAAGCCCTACAGCATCGTCTTCACCGGTGCGCAGTACGAAGGCCTGGTCGTCATCTACAACACGCTCGTCGAGTCGCTCGGCGGCCACATCCTGTCCGACGACGGCAAGTCCGTGGTGATGGACCAGGGCGCCGTGGACGCGCTGGCGCTGCTCAAGCAGGTCACGACGTCGGGTATCACGGACCCGTCGCTGACCAACCAGAAGGAGGACGACGTCCGCCAGACGTTCCAGCGCGGCAACGCCGCGTTCGAGCTCAACTGGCCGTTCGTCTACGCCTCCTACGCCGAGGAGAAGCCGCAGGACCTGTCGCACTTCAAGTGGGCGGTGTACCCGGAGGCGAAGGCCGGCATGCCGGCGAAGACGACCATCGGTGGCTACGACCTCGCGGTGAGCACGTACTCGCAGCACAAGCCCCAGGCGTTCGAGGCGGCGCTGTGCTTGCGCAGTGCGGAGAACCAGAAGTTCTCGGCCATCAACGACGGTGTGCCGCCGACCATCGAATCGGTGTACCACAACGACGTTCCGGTCGACCCATCCAAGCCGGCGTCGAACGACAACCCGAACATGGCCATCAAGTACCCGATGCGCGACACCATCCTCGACGCGTTGAAGACCGCCGCGGTGCGCCCGCTTTCCCCGGCGTACCAGAACGCCTCCACGGTCATGTCGAAGATCCTCTCGCCGCCTTCGGAGATCAACCCGCCCGTGACGGCCCAGCAATTGCGGGAACAACTCAGTGACGCGCTCCAGTCGAAGGGAGTGATCCCGTGACCGTCCAGGACCCCTCAACCGGCACCGCCGAACCCGCCGAACCCACCGGCGCAGCACCGGTGGCGCACGAGGCCGTGAGCCACCGCAAGGGAAAACCCGTTCTCAGCGAGGGCAAGAAGGCCGAACGGCGGCTGGGCCTGTGGCTCTGCGCGCCGGCCTTCCTCGTGATGATCGCGGTGACGGGCTACCCGATCGTCTACTCGATCTGGCTTTCGCTGCAGCGCTACGACCTGAGGTTCCCGGCGCAGCAGGAGTTCATCGGGTTCGCCAACTACGGGGCCGTGCTCACGAGCTCCTACTGGTGGACGGCGTTCGGCACCACGATGTTCCTGACCGTGGTGTCGGTGGCGATCGAGTTCGCGCTCGGCATGGCGCTGGCGCTGATCATGCACCGCACGCTCGTGGGCCGCGGGCTCGTGCGCACCGTCGCCCTGATCCCGTACGGCATCGTGACGGTCGTGGCGGCGTTCTCGTGGTACTTCGCGTGGACGCCGGAGACCGGCTACCTCGCGAACGCCCTCGGTGAAGGCGCGGCGCCGCTCACCCAGCAGTGGCCGTCGCTGTTCATCATCATCCTCGCCGAGGTGTGGAAGACCACGCCGTTCATGGCGCTGCTGCTGATGGCCGGCCTCGCGCTGGTGCCGGAGGACCTGCTCAAGGCCGCCGCGATGGACGGCGCGAGCGCGTGGCAGCGGTTCACCAAGGTGATGGTGCCGGTGATGAAGCCCGCGATCCTCGTCGCGCTGCTGTTCCGCACGCTCGACGCGTTCCGCATTTTCGACAACATCTACGTGCTCACGAACGGAGCGCAGGATACGGGGTCGGTGTCGATGATGACCTACGACAACCTCGTCAAGGGTCTGAACCTGGGCATCGGGTCCACGATGGCGGTGCTGATCTTCATCACGGTGGCGATCATCGCGTTCATCTTCATCAAGGTGTTCGGCACGGCCGCACCCGGTACGGACGACGGGGGTAAACGCTGATGGCCATCGGTGGTGCGGTCACGACCGGCCGCAAAGTGAGCTGGGGCCTCATCGACATCCTCGTCGTGGCCTTCGCGCTGATCCCCGTGCTGTGGATCATCTCCCTGTCCTTCAAGACGAAGGACACGCTCAACGACGGCAGCTTCTGGCCCCAGCAGTGGACGCTGAAGAACTACGCCGACATCTTCCAGACGTCGGAGTTCCTGCGGGCCCTGGTGAACTCGATCGGCATCGCGGTGATCTCCACGGTGATCGCGGTGGTGCTGGGCACGATGGCGGCCTACGCGATCGCGCGCCTCGAGTTCCCCGGGAAGCAGCTGCTCGTCGGGCTCTCCCTGCTGATCGCGATGTTCCCGCAGGTCTCACTCGTCACGCCGCTGTTCAACATCGAGCGCAACCTGGGCCTGTTCGACACGTGGCTGGGGCTGATCCTGCCCTACATCACGTTCGCCCTGCCGCTGTCGATCTACACGCTCTCGGCGTTCTTCCGGGAGATCCCGTGGGAGCTCGAAAAGGCGGCGAAGATGGACGGCGCGACGCCGGCCCAGGCCTTCCGGAAGGTGATCGCGCCGCTGGCCGCGCCGGGCGTGTTCACGACGGCGATCCTGGTGTTCATCTTCTGCTGGAACGACTTCCTGTTCGCCATCTCGCTGACGTCCACCACGGCGTCGCGCACGGTGCCGGCCGCGTTGTCGTTCTTCACCGGGTCTTCGCAGTTCGAGGACCCGACGGGCCAGGTGAGCGCGGCCGCGGTCGTGATCACCATCCCGATCATCCTGTTCGTGTTGTTCTTCCAGCGTCGCATCGTGGCGGGGCTGACGTCCGGTGCGGTGAAGGGCTGACCCATGGCTGAAATCGTCCTCGACAAAGTTTCGAAGCGTTACCCCGACGGTGCGCTCGCGGTGTCCGAAGTGGACATCACGATCGCGGACGGCGAGTTCATCATCCTCGTCGGCCCGTCCGGCTGCGGGAAGTCGACCACGCTCAACATGGTGGCCGGCCTGGAGGACATCTCGTCCGGCGAGCTGCGCATCGACGGCAAGCGCGTGAACGAGCGGGCGCCGAAAGACCGTGACATCGCGATGGTGTTCCAGTCCTACGCGCTCTACCCGCACATGAGCGTGCGCGAGAACATGGCGTTCCCGCTGCGGCTGGCCAAGGTGGACGACGCGACGGTGCGGGCGAAGGTGGAGGAGGCGGCGGCCATCCTCGACCTCACCGCGCACCTGGACCGCAAGCCGTCGAACCTCTCCGGCGGCCAGCGCCAGCGGGTGGCGATGGGGCGCGCGATCGTGCGCAACCCCAAGGCGTTCCTGATGGACGAGCCACTGTCCAACCTGGACGCGAAGCTGCGTGGCCAGATGCGCACGTCGGTGTCGAAGATCCAGAAGCAGCTGGGCACGACCACGCTGTACGTGACGCACGACCAGACCGAGGCCATGACGCTGGGCGACCGCGTGGTGGTGCTGCGGGCCGGATACGTGCAGCAGATCGGCTCGCCGCAGTTCCTCTACGACAACCCGGCGAACCTGTTCGTGGCCGGGTTCATCGGCTCGCCGTCGATGAATTTCGTGCCGGCGACGCTGGAGAACGGCGAGCTGCGCAGCCCGCTGGGCACCACGCCGCTCACGGACCGCGTCCGCCGGATGGCCGAGGCCGCCAACGCCCCGCGCGAGGTGATCGCCGGTATCCGGCCGGAGAACTTCGAGGACGCGGCGCTCGTCGACGCCGCCCAGCGCGGCGCCGGTTCCACGTTCACCGCGCACATCGACGTGCTCGAGTCGATGGGCTCGGAGAAGTTCGCGCACTTCACCGTGGAAGGCGAGGTGGCCACGTCGGCCGAGCTCGCGGAGCTGGCCGCCGACAGCGGTTCCGCCGACGTGCCGGGCGCCGAGTCGCTCATCGTGGCCCGGCTGTCGGCCGAGTCGCAGGCCGTGGAGAACGCGGATCTGGAGATCTGGTTCGACGCGGACAAGGTCAAGCTGTTCGACCCGAGCAACGGGCGGAACCTGACCTACCAGGAATAGGTTGCCGGCAAGAAGGCCCCTTCACGCTCAGCTCGGGAAGGGGCCTTCGTCGTGCTCAGGGGATCTTCGCGAACACCAGCGCCGCGACCTGGCTCGCGACCGGGCACGCGGCCGCGCCGCTCGAACCGCTCGTGTCCACCACGCTCACCGCCGCCTGCTCGCCGCGCCCCGGGGTGTCCGGCGACGGCTGAGTGGTCGTCAGCCGGCAGAACGCCCCGTCGGTGCTCTGTCGGGCCGTGCGGCCGCCGAGGGTTTCGGTCGCGCCCGTGGGCGCCTGCTTCTGCACGGAGAACGCGACGCTCACCGTGCCGCGGATGCACGAGTGGCCCGACAACCCGGGCGACGGCTGCGTGCCGGCGCCGGCGATCGCGTCGAGCTCGTGGACGTTGAGCAGCGCGCACGGGTCGACGCGGCCCCACGAGCGGTCGGGGAACTGGTGGTGGCGCACCTTGCCGCCGCTCGCCGCGGCGAGGACCCCGCCCACCACGGCGTCGGCGTCGGAGCAGCGGTCGTCCGACGCGCCGGCGCCCTCGGCGTCGGTCACGGCGACGTTGAGGCGGATGCCGTCGGCGAACGTCACCACGCGCGAGCACGTCTTGTCGGGTGTGAAGCCGGCCTGCTGCACGGCGACGCCGTCGGGGAGCGGGCCGGAGTACTCGTACGGCTTCACGTTCGGGTCGGCGTCGGCCGCCAGCGGGCCCACGCTCACCGTGTGCTGGCGCCCGCTGCGCACGTAGTCGGTCCGGCAGTCGGTGAACGACGAGTCGGGGTCGTCGGCCGTCGCGCCGCGCAGGCGGGAGACGTCGAGCAGGCTGCAGTAGTCGAGCGTGGTGAAGTCGCCGAGCGCCGCCACGGCCGTCATCGGCGAGGGGGCTTGGGCGACGGGCGCGGGGGCGGCCGCCGACGAGCAGCCGGCGAGCAGGAGCGCGCCACCGAGCGCGACGACAAGGGGTCCGAGGGGGGAGCGCACGGGGTGCAGTATCACCACGAATCGCGCGAAAATCAGCCCTGACAGGGAAATCCCACATTGCGCCGCGGTGTTCGCGCAGGTCAGTGCGGTGAAATCGGATGCCGGTCCGTGCGTGGCGCGATGCCGGGCCCGGGCCCTTAGGGGTCCGAATCGTCCCGGGGAGCGATGTGCTCGCGGCGCCGTCCTGGTGTCCTGGAGTCACGAACCCAACGGGAGGGAACCACGATGACCGCACCTGTCACGCAGAGGCTGAGCCGCCCGCGCAACGACCGCATGATCGGCGGCGTGTGCGCCGGGCTCGCCCGCCGCTTCGGCACCACGCCGGGCAAGGTCCGCGTGCTCGCGCTGCTGTCCTGCCTGCTGCCCGGCCCGCAGTTCGTCGCCTACCTGATCCTCTGGGCCATCATGCCCAGCGAGTGACGTCCGGCCGCACCTGAGCCGTGAAGGGCACCCGCGTGGTGCCCTTCACGGCTTTTCGCGCGGAATCGGGGGAGTCGCCGGGTGCGGGTGCCGGGGCTGGCGCCACGCGCACATCGCCTGGTCGATCTCCGCCTGGTCGAGCCCCGGGTGCGGCAGCTCCGTCGCGCGGCCCGGCTCGGCTCGCAGACCGTCGAGGATCAGCGCGAGGCAGCGGCGCCACAGGTGCGGCTCCACGGCGCTGGTGTACTCGACCGCCGCGCCGACCATCTGGTGGATGAGCGGCAGATCGGTGGGCACGAGGTCCGCCCGCAGCTGCCCGGACTCCTGCGCGCGCTCCATCAGCCGCGTGATGAGCGGCACCATGTGCGCCTTCACCTCGGCCACGTGCTCGTGCCCGAAGGCCTTGGACAGCATGATCTCCCGCAGCCCGCGGTCGCCGGAGTGCAGCTCGACCGTGCGCCACACGAAGTCGACGAATCCGTCCCACGGGTCTTCGGCGCTCAGCGCCTGTTCCGCGAGGTCGGCGATCTCCTGCAGCTGCTCGACGAACATCGCCTCGACCAGGTGTTCCTTGCTGGGGAACCGCCGGTAGACGGTGCCGACGCCCAGGCCGGCGTGGTGCGCGACGTCGTCGAGCGTCGCCTCCAGCCCGCGTTTGCCGAAGACGGCGCGAGCGGATTCGAGGATGCGCCGGCGGTTGAGCTCGGCATCACGCCGCAGCGGCCGCGCCGATGCGGCGGGAGCAGCGTCCCGTGTCATGGCGCCCAGGTTACCAAAAGAAGTCGAGGCACCATCTCCGGTTTTTGTGTACCTTGGGTCGAGTAAGGGGAGGGACCTACTCCACATAGCGCTGTGATCACTATCCGTGAGGGAAATCCGCATGCCTGACTCGACGGCCACGCTCGAGCGTCCGGGGGAGGACGCGCCGAGCCACGCCGGCAACCCGCACCACGCCAGACGCTGGGCCATCCTCGTGATGATCGGCCTGGCCCAGCTGATGGTGGTGCTCGACGCCACCGTCGTGAACATCGCGCTGCCTTCCGCGCAGGTCGACCTCGGCTTCTCCAACGACGCGCGTCAGTGGGTCGTCACCGCGTACGCGCTCGCGTTCGGCAGCCTGCTGCTGCTCGGCGGGCGGCTCGCGGACCTGTTCGGCCGCAAGAACGCGTTCCTCGTGGGTCTCGCCGGTTTCGCCGCGGTGTCCGCGATCGGCGGCGCGGCGAGCAGTATCGAGATGCTGCTGATCGCCCGGGCGGCACAGGGCGTGTTCGGCGCGCTGCTCGCGCCGGCCGCGCTTTCGCTGCTCACCACCACGTTCACGGACCCGAAGGAACGCGGCCGGGCGTTCGGCGTGTTCGGCGCGATCGGTGGTGGCGGTGCCGCCATCGGCCTGCTGCTGGGCGGCGTGCTCACCGAGTACCTCGACTGGCGCTGGTGCATGTTCGTGAACATCGTGTTCGCGGTCATCGCCTTCATCGGCGGCGCGCTGCTGCTGCGCCGCCAGGAGTCCGACGGTCCGCGCCCGAAGCTCGACCTGCCGGGCACGATCAGCGCGTCGGCCGGCCTGTTCGCGCTCGTCTACGGCTTCTCCAACGCCGAGCACGACTCGTGGGGCTCGATCTCGGTGTGGGGCTTCCTCGCGGCCGGGCTGGCGCTGCTGGCGACGTTCGTCGTGCTTCAGCAGCGCGTGAAGCACCCGTTGCTGCCGATGCGCGTGCTGCTCGACCGCGACCGCGGCGGCTCGTACATCGCGATGTTCCTCATCGCCATCGGGATGTTCTCGATCTTCCTGTTCCTCACGTTCTACGTGCAGCAGAACCTGAAGTTCACGCCCATCGAGAGCGGGTTCGGCTTCCTGCCGATGGTCGCCACGCTGATGGCGGCCGCGACCACCGCGACGAGCGTGCTGCTGCCGCGCTTCGGGCCCAAGCCGCTCGTGCCCACGGGCATGCTGATCGCCGCGGGCGGTCTGCTGTGGCTGAGCGCGATCGACGCGAACAGCACCTATGTCGGGGGAGTGCTGGGACCGCTCATGGTGCTCGGCGTGGGCATCGGCCTGTCGATGGCGCCGGCGATGAGCGTCGCGACCTTCGGGGTCGAGCTCCACGACGCGGGCGTCGCGTCGGCCACGGTCAACACGATGCAGCAGGTCGGTGGCTCGATCGGCACCGCGCTGCTGAGCACCCTCGCGGGCAACGCCGCGACGTCGTTCCTGGCCGGGCGCGCGCCCACGCCGCAGCTCGCCGCGGAGGCGGCCGTGCACAGCTACACCACGGCCTTCACCTGGGCCGCGGTCATCTTCGCCGCAGGTGCCGTGATCACCGGGCTGCTGCTGCGCCCGGGCGCACCACGCGGTGCGGCCGTGGCACCGGCGGTCCACCTGTAGCTCGCTGACCGGGGGCTAACGGTCCCTTCCCGGCCCGGCCGGGGAGGGACCGTTCCTTTTTCAACGGCGGTAACCCACACCGCGGCGCGTCCGACTCACCGGGCATGACGGACCCGGCGAAGGTCTTCTTCAGCGAGCCGAGCTACGACGGCCAGTTCACGCGCACGCTCAACGCCGCCGTGGTGCACGCGGCCGACCTCGGCGAGGCGTTCGCGACCGCGCGCGGCGTCGGCAGGCTTTCCGGCGGTGGCTGGTACGACGCGTGGTCGGCCCCCGCGGACCGCGCTCGCGTGGCGGCGGACTCGGCGCTGGCCGCGGGGGATCGCGTGAGTGCGCGCCACGCGTTCCTGCGTGCGAGCGAGTACTTCCGGCAGGCGTACTTCTTCATCCGGTCCGATGTGGACGATCCGCGGCTGCAAACGGCGTACCGCGGTCACGTCGAGGCTTTCGAAGAGGCCGTGAAGCTCCTCGAACACCCCGCCGAAGCGGTGCGGATCCCGTACGAGGACACGACGCTGCACGGCTACTTCTTCGCCCCGCACGCCTCCAGCACACCGCGGCCCACCATCGTGCTGCCGTGCGGCTACGACTCCACGGCCGAGTCCGGCTGGCTCGACGTGCCCGCCGCCGTCGACCGCGGCTACAACGTGCTCGTGTTCGACGGCCCCGGGCAAGGCGAGACGCTCTACGTCCAGCACCGGTACCTGCGCCACGACTTCGAGAACGTGCTCACCCCCGTGCTCGACTGGCTGCTCGACCGGCCCGAGGTCGACCCTGCGAAGGTGGTGCTCGTCGGGCGGTCGTTCGCCGGCTACCTCGCGCCGCGCGCCGCGACCGCCGAGCACCGGATCGCCGCGCTCGTGTGCGACCCCGCGCAGCCGGACCTGGGCGCGCGCGTGCCCTCCGGCCCGCGTGCGCTGGCCGCCGTGCCCGTCGTGCGGATGCGGATGCGGCGCAATGCCGACCGTGCGGAGTTCTTCCGCGCCCGGATGGCGGCGCACGGCATCGACTCCGTCCGCGAGTACTTCGCCGAGCTGCGACGGTTCACGATGCTGGCCGACGCGGCGAACATCACCTGCCCGGCCCTGCTGGTCGAATCGGAACACGACTTCACGGCCGGCGGCGGACCGCGCCTACGCGACGCGCTGACCACGCGAGCCCAGGTCGTGCAGCTCACCGCCGCCGAAGGCGTGGACGGGCACTGCGCCGGCCTCGGCCAGCAGGTGTGGGCGGGGACGGTCTACCCGTGGCTGCGAAACACGCTCACCACATCACCTGTCGGCTGAGAAGCGTTCCCACGCCGACTGACGCGTGACCCCCAGTGCCTCGCCGATGCGGGCCCACGCGACACCGCGCGAACGCAGCAGGTCCACCTGCGCCTGGATGCGCGCGTCGGCCTGGGCGCTCACCATGGCCATGCGCGGGATGCTCTGCAGGATCTCGTCGTCGGACTTCCGTTCCCACAGCGTGACTTCCGGCGCGGCCGGCTCGTGCTGCCCGGCGAGGATCTCGCCGCACAGGCTCACGCAGCCGTCGCAGATGTACACACCGGCGCCGGAGATGAGCTTGCCGACCTCGTCGGCGCGCTTGAGGCAGAAGGAGCAGTAGCTGTCGTCGGTCATCGCGACCTCCCCCAGGAGCGTGTCAGGACGTCCCTGACACTAGTGGCGTCAGGGACGTCCTGACAAGGGTGAGTGGCGACGGGAGCGCAGTGCCTCGATCACGTCGTCGTCCCAGCGGTGCGTGCGGATGAGCCGGTAACGCTCGGCGGCGACCCAGAGGTAGGCCTCGGCATCGGTGCGGTCGCCGACCAGGTCGGCTTGGCGCAGCATGCCGGTGACGGGGGTGAACTCCTCGTCGAACCAGCGCTGCGCGAGCTTGGCGCGGTCGGCGAAGCGGCCTTCGTCCTGCATCAGCCGGAAGCCCCACGCTTCCACGTGCTCGCCGAGCTGGGCGTAGTCCCACGGGTCCGACATGATCACCGACGCCCGTGCGTGGCCGGTCAGCGGCACGCGTTCGAGGAACAGCCGCCGGTAATCCTTCACGATCAGGTCGCCGCGATAGCGGATACCGGCGGGGTTGAGCTTCGTGCGCACCACCGTGACTTGGGCCTCTATTGTGGACAAACCCTGCGCGTGGGCGACGGACACGCGGTGGTGGCCGTCGATGATGAAGTGCAGCTCGCCCACCCGGTACACCTCGATCGGCGGGATCGCCTCCCCGCGGCGGGCCGCGAGTGCGAGCCGTTCCCAGCGTTCGCGCACGCGCCCGGACGTTGGGCGAAAGCGGCGGTCGAAGTCGCGGCTGCGGTCCACCGTGCCCACGATCGAGTCCAAGGTGATCACCCGCAGCCCGATGCGTGACTCGCCGGCGTAACCGAGCGCGTCCACGACTTCGTGGAACGGCAGCATGATGTTCACGTCGTCGGGCTCGCGGCGCAGCCACGTGGACAGTCGCGAAAGGACCTGGCCGCGGCGGGCGCGCAGGAAGTCGTGTTCGGCGTCGGCGCGCGGGAAACCCGTGGGTCTGGTCATCGCGGGAACTCCATGATCCGGTGGCCCACCACGTTGCGCACGCGGGTGGTGCCGACCACGCGGTCGGGCACCGGTTCGCCGTGCGGGTGGATGTGGCCGTGCAGCAGCCAGCGGGGCCGCAGCGTGGCGATCGTGCGGTGCAGGCAGGCGAAACCGCGGTGTGGCGGGTCTTCGCGGTCCCCGAGGTGCAGCGGAGGGGAGTGGGTGAGCAGCACGTCGACCTCGCGCCCGTCGCGGCGGCGGCGCCACTTCGCGCGCCGCTCGAGCCGGCGGGCCCGGCGTGACTGCTGGCGTTGCGTCCACTGGTTCGGGCCGTCGTTGTACCGGATCGAGCCGCCGAGCCCGGCGAACCGGAGGCCGGCGACGTCGACCACGCTCCCGTCCGCGTTGATGCCGCCCGCGGGGCCGGGCCATTCGGTCGGGAAACCGTCCTTCATGGACAGTCCGCCGTAGCGGGTGTAGCCGCTCAGGTCGGGATCGTGGTTGCCCGGCACGAACACGCACGGCACGTCGAGCGCGCCGGCGAGGAACTCGAGGTAGTCGTACGGCAGATCGCCGGCGGCGACCACGAGGTCGACGTCGAGCGAGCGGACCGAACCGGTCCACAACCGCTCGTCGACCTCGTCGGCCACCACCAGCGCTTTGGGCATGCGCCCAGGGTAAGGCCTGGTGGCGTCACTTCATGCCGTGAGAGAAACCCGGGTTGAGGGTGATCACGGTGACGATGCCGAGGATCCAGACGATCCCGAGGGCCAGGGCCCAGAACTTGAGGTTGGTCAGCAAACGAGGCATGGGGGTGCTCCTGTAGCGCTACCGGGTGAAGGAACGGGGACCGCGTGGCGGCCTAGAGCCAGCCGTTCTTCCGGAATATTCGGTACAGGAGCAGGCAGATCGCGAAGATCACCGTGACCGCGATCGGGTAGCCGAACTTCCAGTGCAGCTCGGGCATGTAGTCGAAGTTCATGCCGTAGATCCCCGCGCCCATCGTGGGCACGGTGATGATCGCGGCCCACGCGGTGATCTTGCGCATGTCGGTGTTCTGCTGCAGCGAGATCTTCGCGACGGTGGCGTCGACCAGGGTGCTCAGCAGCTCGTCGAACGCGGCCACGCGCTCGGACACGGTCACGAGGTGGTCGGCGACGTCGCGGAAGTACGAGCGCACCTCGTCGGGCACCAGCCGCGTGTAGCCCTCGGCCAGGCGCGAGACGGGCGTGGCGAGCGGCAGCACGGCGCGGCGCAGCTCCAGCACTTCCCGCTTCATCAGGTAGATCTGCTCCGCGCTCACCAGCGAGCGCGGCGCGAACACCTGTGCCTCGATCTCGTCGATGTCGGACTCGATGCGGCTCGAGACCTCGAGGTAGTGGTCCACCACGTGGTCGGCGATGGCGTGGACCACCGCGGCCGGGCCGAGGCTCAGGCGCTCCTGGTCGTCGTCCATGTCGCGGCGCAGCCGGGCGAGACCGGAGTGGTTGCCGTGGCGCACGGTGATCACGAAGTCGCGGCCGAGGAACACCATGAGCTCGCCGGTCTCGACGATCTCGTTGGCCGTGGTCGGCGACTCGTGCTCCACGTAGCGGACGGTCTTGAGCACCAGGAAGAGCGTGTCGTCGTAGCGCTCGAGCTTCGGGCGCTGGTGGGCTTCCAGCGCGTCTTCCACGGCCAGCTCGTGGAGCCCGAACGTGTCGGCGATGCCCTGGATCTGCTCTCCGTCCGGTTCGTGCAGTCCGATCCAGACGAACCCCGCGTGCCGCTTGCGCACCTCTTTGATGGCCTCGGAATGCGTCCAGCGGCCGGGCAAGCGAGCGCCGTCGACGTACACCGCGCAGTCGACGACGTACGCCGACAAGGGCACGGGGATAGGCCGCTCGAGCATCGGCTTGGTGCGGCTGCCGCCGCGACCGCGAAGGCCTCCGAGGGAGGGGATGGCAGGCATGGGATCTCCTGGGCTGGCGTCGTGGTGGAACACGAAGACGACGGCCAGGCGGACTTCAGCGTCCGTCCGGCATCACCGGCGTTCCCTGTTCGCCGGACCTACCAGGAGAAAGATCGGCCGGCCGGCTGGGCGGGAACGCTGGGACTACTAGGGAGCGGACTATCGCCACTACTCATGGGGCGTTCCTCACCTCCTTCGGGCCGGCGCGATCGTGAGACGCGGAGAGTGGTGGGGCTCGCGTTGACGCACGAACACCAATGGTCGAGGGTACTCCTCACCACCGGTGAGTGTCGCAAGTGGCTCAGGCGGCGTTACCCCGGTACGGAGTTGTTCGAGGAGGAGCGCGGGTGGCCATCGCCCTGGAAGAGATCAAGCGGCGGTTGCGAACGTTCGCCGAGGTCGAGGCGCGCGGGGTCTCGCCGCTGTACGACCACCTCGCCACGCAGGCGGCCGAGGACGACGACGTCGCCGGCCTGCTCACCGACGCCCGCGGCGGCGAAGCGCGCGGCACCCTGCTGCTGGCCACGGCCCACCGCCTCATCCAGGCCGACCCGATCCACCCGCTGTCGCGCTACTACCCGTCGCTGGGCGGTTTCGACGGCGTGGACAACGAGACCTGGCCCCTGTTCCGCACGTTCCTGCTGGAGCGCGCGGACAAGGCCCGCGAACTGATTTCGACGCGCTACACCCAGACCAACGAGGTCCGCCGCGCGTCGCTGGTGTACCCCGCGGTCGCGGCGGCCGCGAAGGAAGCGGGCGGCAAGATCGCCCTGCTCGAGGTCGGCTGCAGCGCGGGCCTGCTGCTCGGCCTCGACCGCTTCTCCTACCGCTACCAGTGCGACGGCGGCGAACAGCTCGTCGCCGGCCCCGCCAAGGCCGCCGTCGGCCTGCACTGCGCACTGGACCTCGCGCCCGGCGCCGTGCTGCCGAAGCTGCCGAAGAAGGTCTCCATCGCCGCGCGCGCAGGTCTGGACCGTGCGCCCGTCGACCTTGCCGACGAGGACGAGCTGGCCTGGCTGGAGGCCTGTGTCTGGGCCGACCAGCCGGACCGCATCCGCCTGCTGCGGACGGCCGCCGCGGAACAGCGCAAGCACGTCCCGCCCCTGATCGCCGGCGACGGCGTGGACGACCTGGCCGCGGCCGCGGCGACGCTGCCGGCCGAGCTGCCCTTGGTGGTCCTGACCAGCCACGCGCTGGCCTATTTCGGTGACCGCCGGGCCGACTTCGTGGCCGAGCTGGCCGCGCTCGCGGCCACGCGCCCCCTGTGGTGGGTCACGCAGGGCTTCTACGAAGCGGGCCTCAAGCTGCTGCTGCCCGACCGCGCCGACCTGGACGCCCTGGCACCGGACCCGTCGGACGCCGGCGTACTCGGCCTGGTCACATGGTCGGACGGGAAGCCGGTCGTCCGCACGTTGGCCCGGACGTCGCCGCACGGCCAGCGCATGACCTGGCTGCCGGCCTGACCGCCGGCGCAGGTGCACCGGCTGCACGCTGTGTAACCTGTGTCACATTCACCCCATCAGTCACACTCGCGGACTGCGCGCTTGCGTCTTCATATGCACGGGCATTGATGCGGAATTGCTCAACCCGCATTTACCGTGCTCACCCGGCGGTCGGTGTGGCGATAACGCCATTCACCGGCGTGCGAAAACCACGAACATTCGCGCAAGCAATCGCCGTGCCGCGCAATTGCACCGACGGAATCAGGCTCGCGGCAACGCACCCCAGTCACGCAGCGTGATGAAAAGCAAGTCCACGAGCAGGCCCGAGGTGTCCAGGTCCACCAGTTCGGCCGAGTCGACCCAGCGGGCGTCCTCGGCGTCGTCGCCGGCGGTGAGGGTGCCGGCCGCGACGGTGCACTCGTAGTCCCGGATGTCGTAAGGACCGCGGGCGACCATGCCCACGAATGTGTGCGGTGTCACGTCGAGTCCGGTCTCTTCGCGCAGCTCGCGGACGACGGCTTCGGTGTCCGTTTCGCCCTGTTCGACGCGGCCGCCGGGCAGCGACCAGAGGCCCTTGCCCGGATCGTGACCGCGCTGGATGAGCAGCAGTCTGCCCAGGTCGTCGAAGACGATGCCGCCCACGCAGGGCACTCGGGTGTCCATGAGTGTCAACCCTAGATTCGTCACGCTGTACACGGAGAGTAGCCATACGGTACACTTCGGACGGCCTGCTGACCCATGCGCGGGACTTTCCTGCCGCGTGGGTGGTTGGTGCGGTACAACGTAGAAAGTCAGTTTTCCGGTGCCACGTTTAGAGACGGGATTGATCGCTGTGAACGCGAAGAAGCTTGCGGGTCTCGTGGGTATCGCGTTGGTGCTGTTCTTCGTGATCGCTCAGCCGAACCAGGCGGCGGGTCTCGTCGGCAACATCGTCGACTTCCTCCGTAGCTCGGCCGAATCGGTGGTCTCGTTCGTCAGCAACGTCTTCAACGGCTGACGGGGGATAACCTCGAGACATGTTCGCGCCACGCGACCCCGACGAGTACCTGCTCGACACCGAGCGGCGGGTCATCCGCATCCGCCGCCACTGGGCAGTGCTGCTCTGGGACACGTTCGAGGCGGCGGCGCTGCTCGCCGTCTGCGTGCTGGTCTCGTACCTGCTGCCACCGTCGTTGTGGGTGGTGCAGAACATCCTCTGGTACGTCGCGCTGCTGGTCGTGCTGCGGTTCGCCTACGCGGTGGTCCAGTGGTGGGTCGAGCGCCTCGTCGTCACGGACAAGCGGTTCGTGCTGACCAAGGGCGTCATCACCACGAAGGTGCTGATGATGCCCATCACGAAGGTCACCGACCTCACCTACGAGCGGCCCGGCTGGGGCCGGGTGCTCGGTTACGGGACGATGGTCGTCGAGTCCGCCGGCCAGATCCAGGCGCTGAACCGCATCGACTACCTGCCGCGGCCCGAGGAGTTCTACGACACGATCTCGGAGCTCGTGTTCGGCGACAAGCAGAAGCAGGCCGAGCGCTTCTCCATGATCAAGGCGCAGCGTGCCGCGAGGGGCAAGAAGCCCGTCGGCTGACCGGCGGGCGTTGTCCCAGGTACCGGCGTCGCTGTGACGCAGCGCATCGTCGAGAATGGTCACGATGCGCATCGACCTGCACGCCCACTCCACGGCCTCAGACGGCACCGACAGCCCTGCCGGGCTCGTTGAAGCCGCCGTCCGGGCCGGCCTCGATGTGGTCGCGATCACCGACCACGACACCACCGCCGGCTGGGCGCCGGCGGCGGAGGCCGTCCCGCCCGGGCTGACTCTCGTCCCCGGCGCCGAGCTGTCCACCGTGTCCGTCGACCCGGAAACGGGCTGGCGGATCAGCGTGCACCTGCTCGCGTACCTCTTCGACCCGACCGCGCCCGCGCTGGTCGCCGAGCAGACGCGCCTGCGGGCCGAACGCCGGACGCGGCTACGTGCGATGGCGGCCCGCATGGCCGCCGACGGCCTCCCCGTCGACGCCGACGAGATCATGGGCCTGCTGCCCGCCGACTCGCCGGCCGGCCGGCCGCACCTCGCTCAGGCGCTCGTGCGCGCCGGGCTGGTGTCAAGCGTCGACGAGGCCTTCGCGGAGTACCTCGGCAGCCGCCGCGGCTACTACGTGCCGCGCCACGACACCCCTGTCGAAGAGGCGATCGACATGATCGTCGCCGCGGGCGGCGTCACGGTGATCGCGCACCCGTTCGCCTACAGCCGCGGCGCGACGATCAGCGAGGACACCCTGCGTGACCTCGCCCGCCGCGGCCTGACCGGCGTCGAGGTGGACCACCCCAACCACGAGCCGGCCACGCGCGTCCGCACGCGCGAGCTGGCCGACGAGCTGGGGCTCATCCGCACCGGGTCGAGCGACTACCACGGCACGAACAAGACGATCGGCCTCGGCCAGGAGACGACCGACCCCGGTCAGTTCGAGCAGCTCGTCGCACGGGCCACCGGGTCGCAGATCGTGAAGGGCTGAGATGGGCGTCGCGCAGTTCTTCGACGCGAAGCTGTTCATCAGCGCCACCATCACGCTCATCGTGATCATGGACCCGCCGGGCACGGTGCCGGTGTTCCTGAGCCTGGTCGGCCGCAAGCCGATGGCCACGCGCGTGAAGGCGGCGCGCCAGGCCGTGCTGGTGTCGCTGCTGGTCATCACGCTGTTCGCTGTGGCCGGGCAGGCGATCCTCGCCTACCTCGGCATCGGCATCCCCGCGCTGCAGGGCGCCGGCGGCCTGCTGCTCCTGCTCATCGCGCTGCAGCTGCTCACGGGCAAGGGCGGCACCGAACCGGAGGCGGCCGACGACGTGAACGTCGCCCTCGTGCCGCTCGGTACGCCGCTGCTCGCCGGCCCGGGCGCCATCGCGGCGACGATCGTGTTCGTCCGCCAGGCCGACGGCCACCTCGGCGCCTACATCGCGCTGGGGTGCGCGATCGTCGCCGTGCACTTCGTGATCTACACGTGCATGCGCTTCTCGGGTGTGGTCATCCGGCTGATCAAGGAAAGCGGCATCACACTCGTCGCGAAGATCGCGGGTCTGCTGCTGGCGGCGATCGCCGTGGAGCTGGTGGCGAACTCCGTGAAGGGCTTCATCGCCGGGAACTTCTAGGCTCGGACAGGTCGCTCGCCGCGGCGTGGACCCGGCCGAGCAGGGTCAGCAGCCGCTCTCGCTCGGCGTCGCTGAAGCCGGCCGTGAGCTTGGTTTCCAGCTCATGCCGCTCGGCCTCCACCGGCTCCTGCAACGCGCGCCCGGCGTCGGTGAGCCACAGCCGTACCAACCGGTTGTCCTTCTCGTCGCGGCGGCGCGTGAGCAGGCCGGCGGCGGTCATCCGTGTAGCCATCTTCACGACGGTGGGCGTGGTGACCCGCACCTGCGCGGCGATCTCGCCGGGCGTGGCTCCGTCGTGAGCCCAGAGCGCGGCGAGCAGCACGTTCTGGCCCTCGTGCAGGCCGTGGGCGCGCATCGCCGCGTCGGAAAGCGCGCGGACCGTTTTGTGCGTCTTGCTGAACAGGTCGAGGAACTCCGGCATCACGCCTCTTCAATCGATTGACGGCTAATCATTTCCCGGCTAACGTTTCTCGGGAAGCCATTAGCTGGCAAACGACTTGGAGAACTCATGCTACTGGTCACCGGAGCCACCGGAAACATCGGTCGTGATCTCGTCCGCGAGCTGGCAGGGACGGACGTCCGTGCACTCACCCGCGATCCCGCTCGCGCGGCGGACCTGCGCGCGGAGGTCGTCGCCGGGGACCTGGAAGACCCGTCGACGCTGCCGGCGGTGTTCGCGGGGGTGGAGCGGTTCTTCCTGCTGACACCCGGGCTGGGCACTTCCGGCGTGGCCAACGCTCTCGCGGCGGCACGCGAGGCCGGCGTACGGCACGTCGTGCACCTGTCATCGAGCAACGTGCTCGGCCATCCGATGCCGATGATGGGCCGGTGGCACCACGAGCGCGAGGAGCTCGTGCGGGCGTCGGGGATCCCGTTCACGATCCTGCGGCCGGGCGGGTTCATGCTGAACGCGTTGGAGTGGCGGGAAGCCGTCCGCGCGGGCTACGTGCTGGACGCCTTGGGGCCCGGCCGGTTCGCGCCGATCGACACGGCGGACATAGCGGCGGTGGCGGCTCGGGTGCTGACCTCGGACGGGCACGAGGGCGCCGCGTATGTGCTGGACGGTGGCGAGCTGATGACGGTGGCGGAGCAGGTGGCGATTCTGTCCAGGGCGCTGGGGCGCTCGATCGAAGTGCGGGAGCCTGCTTCGCCGGAGGAGATCGTGCGGTCGCGTTTCCCCGCGGGCGCGCCGCCGGCCCTCGCCGAGGCGTTGCTGGAGACCGCGGCGCTCATGCGCGCCGACGTCGAAGGTTCGCGCACCGACACGGTTTCGCGGCTGCTGGGGCGTGAGCCGCGGACGTTCGCCGCGTGGTGTGAGCGCAATGCGGCGGCGTTCGGTTGAGAGCCGCCCCCGCGCCGGAAAGTGTCGGTGGTGGTGCGTAGCGTGGGCGCCGAAACCGAACGGGGGTCGTGTGAAGGAACAGCTGGGGTTCGATTTCGGCGTCGAGCAGCCGCAGCGGCTCACGAAGGTGTCGCCGGCGCGGCTGAGCACGTTCGAGGACTGCCCGCGCCGTTACCGCCTGAGTTACCTGCAGCGGCCCACGCCGCAACGCACCGGCCCGTGGGCGCACAGCACGCTGGGCGCGGTGGTGCACAACGCGTTGCGGGCGTTGTTCGACCTGCCCGCGGCCAAGCGCACCGCGCAGCGCGCGATGGCGCTCGTGGGCGAGTACTGGAAGGACGCCGGGTTCGAGGACGCCGAGCAGGCCGCGCGGTACCGGGCGCGGGCCAAGGGCTGGGTCGGGGAGTACGTGGAGGACCACGACGTCACCGAAGACCCGATCGGCCTCGAGCGCTGGGTGTCCGCGCCGGTCAGCACCACGGGCGGGCAGCCCACGATGATCATCGAGGGCCGCGCCGACCGCATCGACCAGCGCGGCGGCGAACTGGTGATCGTGGACTACAAGACGGGCCGGCGCGCCCCCGACGAGTACGAGGCCCGCGCTTCGCAGGCGTTGGCCATGTACGCGGTGGCTTCGTCGCGCACACTTCGCATGCCCTGCACCAAGGTCGAGCTCCACCACCTCCCCACCGGCACGATCGCCGCGGCCGAACACACCCCCGACTCGCTCCGCCGCCACCTCCAACGCGCCGAGGAAACCGCGGGCGACTTGCGCCTGGCCACGGATACCCTCGACGCGGGCGCCGACGGCGACGCCCTGTTCCCCGCCCGCCCCGACCGCCGCTGCTCCTGGTGCGACTTCCGCCCGAGCTGCGCGGAAGGCCAGCAGGCCGCGCCCGCGGCCCAGCCGTGGGACCTCCTGGCGCCCTGACCGCCCTCCCTTCGAGCCGACGATTGGACGGATCCCCACCGTGGCCTCACCCGAGACCGAGGAACTGACCACCGCCCCCGTGGCCGCGGCGGACGTCGCCGCTGGTGCTGCCCGTGACGCCGAGGTGCCGGACGCCGCCCACGCCGCCTCGACCGAGGTTGACGAGCACGGTGCGGGTCCGGAAGCTCTTCCGGAAGCGTCGGTCGCCGAGTCGCCGGCCGTTGACGCCGAGCCCGACCCGGCCACGACGACGCACGCGGCCGAGCACGCGCCTGTCGCGGCGCCACAGCGGATCGAGGCCGAGGGAACGGGGAAGCCGCGCGGACGGTGGTGGCGCGGGTTCACCGGGTCGATCGCCGCGGGGCTGGCCGTGCTGGCAGTGGGGGTGCTGGGTGTCGCCGTGGTCTGCCTCGCCACCGGGGCGCCCGGGCCGAGCGTGCTGCTGCTGGTAGGACACCCCGTCGCCGCGGTGGTCGCGTTGGTGCTGCAGCGGGTCGCGGATCGGCGCTACGGCCGCGCCGCCGGCCTGGCGGGCCTCGGAGTGCTGGTGGTCGCCTTCGTGGCGCTCACGGTGTTCTGGTGGGCCTGACGCCCCGTGCTGTCTGACGACGAAGCGGCGGAGCTGTACGACGTCCTCAACCACTGGGGCGACTTCCCCGCGGACCACTTCTACGGCGCCCTCGTCGAGAGCGCGCGGAACGTCCTCGACGTCGGCTGTGGCACCGGCGGGATGCTGCACCACGCTCGCGACCGAGGCCATCGAGGCCGGCTCGTCGGTCTCGATCCCGACCGCGCGGCGCTCGCCAGGGCCCGGCGGCGCACGGACGTCGAGTGGTGGGAAGGAACCGCCGCGGCGCTCAGCTCGGAGGCGGAGTTCGACCTCGTCACGATGACCGGCCACGCGTTCCAGTGCCTCACCGCCGACGACGACCTGCGCGACTCCCTCGCCGCCATCCGCCGCGCGCTACGGCCCGGCGGGCGGTTCGCGTTCGAGACGCGCCACCCGCGGGCAAAGGCTTGGGAGGACTGGACTCCCGCTCATCCCGTCACCGTCTCGCGGCCGCGCCCGTTGCGCCTGTGGCACGAGGTCGAGTCGGTCGTCGGTGATGTCGTCAGCTTCAGCGAGACCGCCGCGGACCCCGAAGGCACCGTGCTGCGCGTGGACCGTGCGTCGCTGAGGTTCCTCGGCCCGGCCGAGCTGGACGAGTTCCTCACCGCGGCGGGATTCGCCGTCGAGGAGCGGTTCGGGGACTGGGAACGCGGCCCCCTGACGGAGCGGAGCCGCGAGATCGTCACCGTCGCTAGCGCAGTGCGGCCACCACAGGGCCGCGCTGCTCAAGCAGCACCGGCCCCAAAGCCGTGAGCCGCACGACGCCGTTGTAGCCGCCGCGGTCGACGCCGACGGTGCGGATCGTGGAGCCGTTGGATTCGTTGAGCACGGCAAGGCCGCCGTTGATGGGAACGACGAGCTGGCGCGCGAAGGTGATGCCGGGGCCGCGGGTGCTGTCGAGGGTCCAGCGCGGGGTGAGGTCGTCGCGGGACAGAGCGACGGTCTTGCTGCCCGTGAACCAGTACACGCCGCTGTCGGTGCGGGTGGTCTGTTCGACGCCGCCGGCGGGGTCACCCGCCAGGTCACTGGCCGGCAGGTCCATGGGGTACGCGGAGCGCTCGTTGCCGTCCGGGCCGTAGATGACGAGGAGCTTCTGGTCGGGCAGCAGCACGGCCGTGAAGTCGCCCGACATGGCGATCACGCGGGCGCGCGAGCCGGCCAGGATGCTGCTGAAGACGACCTGCGGCTCGTCCTCCTGTTCGGCCGTGGCCTTGTAGACGGTGAGGCGGTCGTGGGGGTCACCGGGGCAGCGCTCGATCACGCCGACCTTATCGGCGGCCGCGGCGACCGTGCCGTAGGTGCAGCCCGTGCGCGGCTGCTTGTTCGGGTTGACCATGAACGGGACCTGGCCGTATTCCATGCTCTTCACGAGGTCGTCGCGCCAGGTGTCGAGCAGGTGCTTGCCGGTGGTGGTCACGTGGCTGCCGTCGCTGACGAGCTGGGTGCCGAGCTCCGCGTCGCCGTTGCGCTGGGCCGTGATCGCGCCCGTGGTGGGGTCGAGCTGCGTGACTTCGCTGCAGCCCATGGCCTTGTGGTACACCGCGTTCACGCGGCCCCACGCGGTGTCCACAGTGCACAGTTGCAGGTTCTCGCGCGTGTAGTGCCAGCGGATCTGCCCGGTGAGCGGGTCGCGGCCCGCGACCTCGCCGCCGTCGGCGGTGGTCACGGTGTCGCCCTCGCCGATCGGCACGGGCGTGGCCGAGCTGGGCGCCTGCCACAGCTGCGCCATCGAACCCGGTACGGCCGCGGGGGCCGACGGCAACGTCGGCGGCGTCGAAGCGAGCGCGCGGCTCGTGTGCAGGTTGTCGCTGTTCAACGCGACAACCAGAGCCACGGCCACCACGACCACGGCGATCAACGCCGCGATCACGCGGTCCCGCCCACGGTTCCACGGCGAGCGCCGCACGCGAACGGGAGGCCCCGTCACCGTGCTCGCAGAGCCCGGCGACGGGGGCAGAACGTCTTCAGTGCCGATGGGGCGGCGCGAAACCACCCCGGAGTCCGAAGGCGGGACGAAAGCCGGAACGTCCGGTTCAGACTGGTCCGGTGCGCCGTCCTCGTGGTCGCTCACGTACCTGACTCCCGCCGTCGGCTCCGCTGGTCCCCTCAGTCTGCCGACGCAGGTGTATCAGACGTCGCGGAGGGGCGGCGACGACGGCGCCGACGTGCCGGACGCTCACCCGTTTCTCCGGTTTCTCCCGAAGCCGAGGCCGACGCGGTGGCCGCACCGGCGGGACCGGTCGACTCCCCGCCACCGCCACCACGGGTGCGGCGACGCGAGCGCGTGCGCTCCTCACCCGAACCCGACGCAGCGGAGTCGGACGAAGCAGCAGCGTCCGCCTTCTCGATCGCCTCGGCCGCCTTCGCGCCACCGCGGGTGCGCTTGCGCGGAGCCCGCGTGCGCTTGCGCGGCGCGGCCTCCTCGGCGTCGGCGCCCCGGCCGCCACGGCCACGGCGCTTGCCGCCCAGGTCTTCTTCCTCCTCGGCGGCCAGCCCGGCGCGGGTCCGCTTCGCGAGCGGGAGCCGGCCGGTGGTGCCCTCCGGGATGCCGAGGTCGCTGAACAGGTGCGGCGACGACGAGTACGTCTCCACCGGCTCCGGCTTGTCCAGACCCAGCGTGTCGGAGATCAGCTTCCAGCGGGGGATCTCGTCCCAGTCGACGAGCGTGACCGCGACACCCGTGCGCCCCGCGCGGCCGGTGCGGCCGATGCGGTGGACGTAGGTCTTCTCGTCCTCGGGGCACTGGTAGTTGATGACGTGGGTGACGTCGTCGATGTCGATGCCGCGCGCGGCGACGTCGGTGGCCACCAGCACGTCGACCTTGCCCGAGCGGAACGCGCGCAGCGCCTGCTCGCGGGCGCCCTGGCCCAGGTCGCCGTGGACGGCGGCCGCGGCGAACCCGCGCTCCACCAGGTCGTCGGCCACCTTCTGCGCGGTGCGCTTGGTGCGGCTGAAGATCATGGTGAGCCCGCGGCCCTCGGCCTGCAGGATGCGGGCGATGACCTCGGGCTTGTCCATCGAGTGCGCCCGGTAGACGAACTGGGTGGTGCGCTCGTGGATCGCGCTCGCGTCGTTCTCTTCGGCGCGGATGTGCGTGGGCTGGCGCAGGAACGTGCGCGCCAGCGTGATGATCGGGCCCGGCATCGTGGCGGAGAACAGCATCGTCTGCCGCTCGTCCGGCACCATCCGCAGGATGCGCTCGATGTCGGGCAGGAAGCCCAGGTCGAGCATCTCGTCGGCCTCGTCGAGCACGAGCCCGCGGACCTTGCCCAGCACCAAGTGCTGCTGCTCGGCCAGGTCGAGCAGGCGGCCCGGGGTGCCGATCACGACGTCGACGCCCTTGCGCAGCGCCTCGATCTGGGGCTCGTACGGCCGGCCGCCGTAGATCGCCAGCGTGCGGATGCCGAGGTGCTTGCCGGCGCCCTTGAGGTCGTTGGCGACCTGGATGCACAGCTCGCGGGTCGGGACCACGACGAGCACCTGCGGGGTGCCGTCGCCGGGCACCTGCACGCGGTGCAGCAGCGGGACGCCGAAGCCCAGCGTCTTGCCCATGCCGGTGCGGGCCTGGCCGATGAGGTCGTCGCCCGCCATGGCCAGCGGGAGCGTGAGCGCCTGGATGGCGAACGTGCGCTCGATGCCGGCCTCACTCAGCGCCTTGACGATCTCCGGCTTCACGCCGAACGATGCGAACGTCGGCGCTTCCGGCTCGACCTCGACGCCCGCCTGGAGCGGGTGCGAGGTGTCGAGCGCGGCCGGCCCGGATTCGCTGTGCTCCAGCGCGACCGCGGGGGTGGTGGTTTCTTCGGTTGTGGACTGTTCTGCGGTCAGGGTGATCGCCTCTCTCGTGACCAGCGCGCACAGGCCGGTTGTCACTCGACACTCGACCGGGGGTCTGACGGGCACCGGAGTCTCGCTCGGCGCCGCAGCCGCCCTCCCGGGAATGCCGCTGGAGGCGTGCACGCACAATTGCGGCGAACCCCGGCAGCCCTGGTGGCGCCGGTCGCCCGCCTGTTTCCCGCAGCCAGAAGACGTGCGGAAGCCTTGTTTATCTCCCCCGCAGTGTACCTGGTCAGGAGTTTTTCAACAGTACCGGGCGCGACGGCGCGGCGTGGGATCGGTCTCTTCACGACGTCGACCACGGGTTCGGCGATACCCTCGTCGCCGTGACCGACCCGAAAGAGATCAGCGAAGGCGTCGTCGACCTGCTCGGCGTGATCGCCTATCTCGAGCTGTCCGCGTTCGACCGGATGGCCGAGGACGCCCGCACCGCGCCGACGCTCGCCGGCCGCGCCGCGCTCGCCTCCATGGCCGCGGCCGAGATCGGTCACTTCGACATGCTGTCGGCCCACCTCTCCGCCCACGGCGTGTCCGTCGACGACGCCATGCGCCCCTTCGTGGCGCAGGTCGACGCGTGGCACGCCTCCACGCGGCCCAAGTCGTGGCTGGAATCGCTGGTCAAGGCCTACGTCGGCGACGGCCTCGCGGCGGACCTCTACCGCGAGATCGCCAGCTGGCTCGACCCGGAGACGAAGGACCTGGTCCTCACCGTCCTCGCCGACACGGGTCATTCCGCGTTCGCCGAGCGCGAAGTCGCGGCGGGCATCAAGGCCGATCCGAAGACGCGCGACAAGCTCGCCCTGTGGGGCCGGCGGCTGCTCGGTGAGGCCCTCACGCAGGCCCAGTACGTGGTCGCCGAACGCGATGGCCTGGCCGAACTCATCGTTTCCGGCTCCGGCGACCTGTCGGGAATCGGCGGGTTGTTCCGGCGGTTGCAGCAGGGGCACACGAAGCGCATGCAGGCGCTCGGTCTGGGCTGAAGTGCCGGTTCACCACGCGGTGGCGCGACACCGCAGCGCTGCGGTTGGGCTAGCCTTGCCAGGCGTAACGACAACGAATTTCCAGCGGAGGTCCCACGTGGAGGTCAAGATCGGCATCAAGGACACGCCGCGCGAGCTGGTGGTGTCCAGTGGCCAGACCGCCGACGAGGTGGAGAAGCTGGTCGCCGAGGCCCTGACGGCCGGTGACGGGCTCTTCCGCCTCAACGACGAGAAGGGCCGCAAGTACATCGTCCCGTCCGACCGCATCGCGTACGTCGAGATCGCCCCCTCGGACGTCCGCAAGGTCGGCTTCGGCGTCGGCGACTGAGGTCTCACGACTGAGCCGCTCCGGGCCCGCGCCCGGGGCGGCTTTTTCGTGCCCGGGTTCCCCGGGCCGGGCGGTTGCTTCACCGCATCGGTGCCCGGCGTCCTGCCGGCCCAGTCGGACGCCGAGGTGGTGACTGGGGAGGTCGCCGAGCAGGTGCGGGAGACGGTGGTCGCGAAGGTGCCCGAGGTGCGGCCGTTCCTGGCGATTCCGGTGGAGACGGTGCCCCTGCACGTCAGGCAGTGGCGGGCCACCGATGTCGTGAGCGGGTGGCTACCGGGCCGGGAGCTGCCCGGGCCGCGAGTTGGCAGCTGACGCCCGCGAGGGGCCGCTCCGAGCGGGGCGGCCCCCTCGCGGTCGCAGGTCAGGCGGACGCGCAAAGGCCAGGCGGTCGCCGCTCGGCTCAGGCAGTCGCCGCTTCGACCTCGGCCAGGCTTGTCGGCACCGAAAACGGCGGCGTGGACGTCCCCATGAGCCGGTAGCGCCCCCACGGGTCGGGATCCGAAAGCTCACCGTCGGCCGAACGGTCCTCCACCCGAACCGTGCACGCCTTCTTCCGGCCGCCCACCGCCGCGGACAGCTCGCGCGACGCGGAAACCCGCCCGTACCAGTGGTAGTAGCCGTCGATCGGCTGGAAGTAGCCGCGCAGATCGACCTGCACGACCATTTCGACACCGTCGACGACGAGGGTCGCGGGGCCGGCGTAACCGTCTTCGTCGCTCATGAAAAGCCTCCCGAACGAAAGAAACGAACTCAGCCCGCGTCGCTGTCCGCCGGGGCGTCGGTCTTGGCGCGTCCGAGCTGGACGACCTTGTTCTCCTCCAGCGGCAGGTTCGGGTCGATCACCACGCCGTGCTGGCGGGTGAGCCCGTCGATGGCCGCCCAGATGATCTGCGTGAGGTACTCGACCACGGAGTCGCGGCTCATGGAGCGGCGGTCGAGCCACCACTCGCCCGTGCTCTGGACCATGCCGACGATCCCGTGCGCCCACGGTTCCGCCGCGCCCGAGTCCATGGCGAACATGCGCATGTAGTCGCCGAGCAGGGCGGTCAGCGCGGTGGCGATGACCTCCTTGTCCTCCGCGACGACGTCGGCGTCGCTCACCGTCTTCTCCTGCAGGCCGCCGCGGGCCAGCAGGCGGTAGAGGTTCGGGTGCTCCTCGATCACGGAGAAGAACGCGTCCAGTGCCATCCGGATGCGCGGCACGGGCGCGAGCTCCGCGTTGATCGCCGGGATCAGGCGCTCGAAGAGGATCTCCGTGCCGCGCTGCCCGAGGGCCACGTACAGGTCGGCCTTGTCCTCGAAGTGCCGGTACAGCACGGGTTTCGTGACGCCGGCCTCGGCCGCGACGTCCTCCATCCCCAGGTCCGGACCGTGGCTGTCGAGCGCCCGCAGCGCGGCCTCCACGAACTCCGCCCGGCGCGCGATGCGGTGCTTGCGCCACCGGTCCCGCCGGGCGTCACCGGTCGCGGCTTCCCCCGATGCCGGGTGCTTGCCGGACTGCTTGCTGGAGCGCTTGACACGTTCGATCACCCGGGTCATGCTACCAGAGGTAACTGTTACCTCAAGTTACAGCTATAAGAGAAAGGGCACGCGATGACGCGGACGCTCAAGGAGACCGACCGGGAGAAGACCGCCGACCGGCTGCTGAAGTCTTCGGCGAACAAGTTCTACGACCCCGACGTCGACATCGACTGGGACGCACCGCTCGTCGACGGCAAGCACTACATCCTCCCCGAGCGCTCGTCGCTCTACGGCACGAAACTCTGGGACACCCTCACCTCCGAGCAGCGGATCGAGCTCGGCAAGCACGAGGTCGCGAGCGTCGCGACGACCGGCCTGTGGTTCGAGATCCTCCTGATGCAGATGCTGCTCAAGGAGGTTTACGAAGAGGACCCCACGAGCTCGCACGCGCAGTTCGCCCTCACCGAGATCGCCGACGAGTGCCGCCACTCCACGATGTTCGCGCGCATGGCCGCGCGCATCGGCTGCCCCGCCTACGGCCCGGTGCCGGCCCTGCGCCAGTTCGCCAAGCTCATGCCCACGATCTCCTACGGCCCCGCCCGCTACGGCGCGATCCTCGTGGCCGAGGAGGTGCTCGACCGCCTGCAGCGCGAGCAGATGGTGGACGAGAACGTGCAGCCGCTGGTGCGCATGGTCAACCGCATCCATGTACTCGAAGAAGCGCGCCACGTGACCTTCGCGCGCGAAGAGGTCACGCGCGGGATGGCCAAGCTGGGCAAGCACGAGATCGCGTACCAGCAGTTCATCATCGCGCTGATCTCGTACTTCGTCACGCGCGCGTTCATCAACCCCAACGTCTACAAGGCCGTCGGCATCCGCCCGCGCGACGGCGTCGAAGCAGCGCTGAACAACCCGCACTGGCGCGCGACGATCGCGTGGGCCGGCGAGAAGATCATGCCGTTCCTGCAGGAGTCGGGCCTGGTCGGCTTGCCGGGGCGCTACTTCTGGAAGAAGTCGTTCCTGCTGCCGGAGGGCAAGTGACCACCCTCGAACGGCTCCGCAACCCTTCGCGGGAGCACCGGTTCGTGACCGGTGACGGAGCCGCGTTGCACGTGGTGGGGTCCGGTCCGGCGGACGCGCCGGTCACGCTCGTGCCGGTGCACGGCTGGACGCAGGACCACCGCACGTGGGACGGCGTCGTCCGGCACCTCGGACCTGCCACGCGGGTGGTGCGCTACGACCTGCGTGGCCACGGGGGATCGTCGCCGGCTCGACGGGGGACGGCGACGATCCCGCGACTCGCGGACGACCTCGCCGAGCTGATCGCCGAACGCGTGCCGAACGGACCGCTCGTGCTGGCGGGCCACTCGATGGGCGGCATGACGATCATGGCGCTCGCCGAACGTCATCCGGAACTGGTGAAGGCGCGCGTGGCCGGCGTCGCGTTCGTGGCCACGTCGTCGGGCCAGATGGACCGGATCACGCTGGGGCTGCCGGGGCTGGCCGGGGCGATGTCGGCGCGGTTCGAGCGGCGGCTGGCCAAGGCGCTGGCGCACCGCAAGGGCGAACGGCTGCCGTTGAGCCCGGCGATGGTGCGGTCCGGCGCGCGGTTCCTGGTGTTCGGCGACAAACCGAAGCGCGGCGATGTGAACAGCGTCGTCGACCAGCTGCTGTGCGCGCATCCGGCGAGCCTGGGCGAGTTCCAGGACGCGATCTCCGTGCACGACTGCCGCGTGGCCCTGCGCGCGCTGCGGACCGTGCCCGCGGTGGTGCTGGCGGGGGAGAAGGACCGGCTGTGCCCGCTGCCGCACGCGAAGGTGATCGCCGACGAGCTGCCCGACGCCGAGTACGTCCGCTACCCGGGTGCCGGGCACATGCTTCCGCAGGAGCGCGCGGCCGAAGTCGCCACGCGCATCAAAAGCCTGCTCAACGCCGCTATGACCCTTGCCCAACAAGGGACTTCAAGGCCGTGACCGTCGCGGGCACATCCTCGAACACGGGGGTGTGTCCAGTGTCCACTGTGGTCAGTTCCGCGCCGGGCAGGTGCTCCGCCAGGTATCGCGCGTCAGCCACGGACCGCGCCCGGTCGTGGACGCCGTGCAGCACCCGCACGGGACACCGGATCGACGCGAGCTCCGGCGTGAGGTCGAGATCACGCTGGCTGGTCAGCACCTCGAGCGCGGCCTCCTGCGGCACGCGCGCGGCGTACGCGAGCAGGTCGTCACGCAGCTCCGCCGGCAACGGTGAAGCGAACGACCGGTCCAGCACCGCCGCGTGCAGCTCCGGCCCCCAGGCCTGCGCGATCGTCGTCAGGATCCCGTCGACGTCACCGTGGCCCCGCATGTGCGCGCCGGTGTTCGCGAGCAGCAGCCCGGCCACCAGCTCGGGGTGCTTCGCCGTGAGCCGCAACGCGATGCAGCCACCCGTGGAATGCCCGACGAGCAGCACCGGCCGGTCGATCCGAGCCGCGATCCGCTCGGCCACGTCGTCGATCCGCCACGGCCCGGGCGCCGACATCCAGTCCACGGCGTGCACGACACCCGGCCACGCCCGCGCGAGCGGACCGAAGACCGCCGGGCTGCAGAGCGTGCCGGGGACGGCCACCACGAGCGGGGCCAAGCGCGTCAGCCGTCCTTGAGCGGGAAGCCACCGCCGATGCCGCGCCACGCGAGGTTGGCCGTGAGCGCCACGGCTTCCTCCTGGGACATCGCCTGGTTGTGCTGAAGCCAGTAGCGCGCGGAGACCTGCGACATGCCCACGAGGCCGACGGCCAGCAGCCGGGCCTTGTGGTCGTCGAGCCCGGCGTCGGCGGTGATGGTCTCGGTGATGGCCTCGACACTCGCCGAAGTCGCACGGTCCACCGCTTCCTGCACGGCCGGCTCGCCGCGCAGGTCGCTTTCGAAGACCATCCGGAACGCGCCGGCGTCTTCACTCACGAAGTCGAAGAAGGCACCGACGGTGGCCGGCACGCGCTGGCGGTTGTCGCTCGTCGAGTCGAGCGCCCCCTTCACGCGGCTCACCAAGTCGTCGACGTGGCTTTCGAGCAGCGCGATGTAGAGGTCGAGCTTGCCGGGGAAGTGCTGGTACAGCACGGGCTTGCTGACGCCCGCCTCCTCGGCGATCTCGTCCATGGCCGCGGCGTGGTAGCCGTTTTCGGCGAAGACGCGTTGCGCGGCCGTCAGCAGCTGGGCGCGGCGTTCGGTCCTGGGCAGCCGGACGCCTCGTTGCTGCAGTCGCGCCATTTCCGTCATTCTTCCTCCCGTCCACGGCTTCGCCGGGCAGTAGCACCGCCGCGTGAAGCGGGTTTGAGATTACTCGCGGGTACGCCTGAAACGCCAAGTGTCGGGCATCCTGGGGTGGTGACCACATCCACGACGCGCCCGGCGACCGCGACGGCGGCGCGCCCGGCCGTGACCCACGTGCCGCTGTCCACGGCGCCGTTGCCGGCGCTCGAGCCGGTGCTGCCGCCCTGGCCCGGTGTCGTCGAGGACGTGGGCGGAGTTTCGCTCAACGTACGCCGCACTCCTGGGCCTGACGGTACCGTCGCCGTCTACGTCCACGGGCTGGGCGGGTCCTCCAGCAACTGGACGGACCTCGCCGCGCTGCTCGCGCCCACCGCGAGCGGCCGCGCGATCGACCTGCCGGGCTTCGGCTTTTCGGAGCCCTCCGCCGGCTTCGACTTCAGCCTCGACGAGCACGCCGAGGTCGTCGCGCGCTACCTCGAGGGCCTCGACGCGGGGCCGGTGCACCTGGTCGGCAACTCGATGGGCGGCGCGATCGTGCTGCTCGTGGCCGCGGCGCGTCCCGATCTGGTCCGGACGCTCACGCTGATCTCGCCGGCGATGCCGGACCGCCGCCCGGACCCGCGCCGGCTGTCGGACCCGATGATGGCGCTGGCGTACCTGCCGGTGATCGGCGCGCGCGTGCGCCGCCGGCTGGCCTCGATGACCGCCCGCGAACGCGCGGCGCAGGTCATCAAGCTGTGCTTCTACGACCTGGCGAAGTTCCCCGAGCAACGGCTCGACGAGCTGACCGAGGAACACGGCGCCCGCGCCGCGCTGGCGTGGGCCGCGCCCGCGATGGCGCGCAGCACGTTCGGCATCTTCCGGCGCTGGAGCGCGGTCGGCGACGCGTCGCTGTGGTCCATCGCGGCGCGGGTGAGCATCCCCACACTCGTCGTCTGGGGCCTTCACGACCGGGTGATCTCGGTACGACGCGCCCCGCGCACCGCTCGGCTGCTCCGACACGCCCGGCTGCTGGTCCTTCCCCGAACCGGGCACGTGGCTCAGATGGAACGCCCGAATGTCGTAGCGCGGGCCGTTCTGGGGCTGTGGGAGTCCGCCGAGAAGGGCACCTGGTAGTCCGAACGAGTGACAGATCATCTCTCGGTCATCAGCCGGTCGCCGAGAGCATCACGGTTCGGATATGGCACCCTGGGGCGGTGGACCGGCCGAAGGACGCACGAGGAGACGACCGGCGAGCCTCGTACGCCGGTTCAGCCAGGCGTGCGACGTCGGCCTCGTCAAAGAATTCGTCGAAGAGCTCGTCGAGCAGCTCGCGCAACTCACCCCTCACGGACACGGGCTCGCCGCGCGTCGGCCAGTTCCGGCCGTCGAAACCGCCCGCCCAGCGCGTGGGCGAGGACCGCTACCGCCCCGGCTCCCGGCGCACCAGCGCGGAGCCGCTGAAGGCGTCGTGGCAGCCGAAGGGTGACGAGGAGAAGCCCGCTGCTCGCAAGCCGGCCGCGAAGAAGCGCGGGGTCGGCGGGTTCGTGAAGACCTACGGCTGGCGCGTGTACGCGCTGCCGATCCTGGTCGTCATCACCGCGCTCGTCGTGGTGAACACGGCCACCAGCCCGGCCGAGCCCGGTTCGACCACCACCGCGAGCAGCGGCGAGTCGGCGGTGGGCGACGCGGCGGCCGGCGCGATCGACGGCGGCCAGGCCATCCCCGAGAACCCCGCCAAGCCGGCGGACGTGAACGTGCCGACGGCCGAGCTGCCCACCGGTGGCAGCTACACCGAGAGCGGCAAGGGCACCTGGCACGTCGTGCCGGGCTCGGGCCCGACGGTCGGCAAGAGCGGCAAGCTGTACACGTACACCGTCGAGGTCGAAGACGGCATCGACCCGTCCAGCTACGCCGGCGACGACAGCTTCGCCACCGCCGTGCAGGGCATCCTGTCCGACCCACGCAGCTGGACGTGGAACGGCAAGATCCGGCTGCAGCGCGTGGACGCGAGCTACCCCGACCCGAGTTTCCGCGTGAGCCTCACCACGCCGAACACCACGCACCGCGCCGACGCGTGCGGGTTCCAGATCAAGTTCGAGGCCTCGTGCTACCGGCGCAGCATGGGCCGCGTGCTCATCAACCTCGCCCGCTGGGTGCGCGGCGCGAAGGCCTACGGCGCGGACATGACGGGCTACCGGCAGTACGCCATCAACCACGAGGTGGGCCACGCGCTCGGCAACATCCACGTGGGCTGCCCTGCCAACGGCGATCCGGCGCCCGTGATGATGCAGCAGTCGTTCGGCGTCGCCGACGACTACGTGGCGATGCTGAACAACATCCCCGGCGGCGACAAGGGCAAGGTGGCGTCCGACCACCACGTGTGCGTGCCCAACGCCTGGCCGAACCCGACGCCGCCGGCGTAGTCACGGCCGCTGCACGGCGCCCCATCCGAAGCGCACGGTACAAAGCAACCCTCATCCCACGATTCGGACGCCGGGAAGCCCACCTTGCCTGTGGGCGTTGTGGATACTGGGATTGACTACGCGATCCACGCGAGTATGGAGGACCCGATGTCAGACACGGCACTGCCGCCGCTCGTTGAGCCGGCTGCGGAGCTCACGAAGGAAGAGGTGGCCCGGTACAGCCGTCACCTCATCATCCCGGACGTCGGGGTGACCGGGCAGAAGCGGCTGAAGAACGCGAAGGTCCTGGTCATCGGTGCCGGCGGCCTCGGCAGCCCCGCGCTGCTGTACCTCGCCGCGGCGGGGGTCGGCACGCTCGGCATCATCGACTTCGACGTGGTCGACGAGTCGAACCTGCAGCGTCAGGTCATCCACGGCCAGTCCGACGTGGGCAAGCTCAAGGCCGCGTCGGCGCAGGAGTCGATCGCCGAGATCAACCCGCTGGTCAAGGTGAACCTGCACGTCGAGCGGCTGGAATCGTCGAACGCGCTCGAGATCTTCGAGCAGTACGACCTGATCCTCGACGGCACCGACAACTTCGCCACGCGCTACCTGGTCAACGACGCCGCCGTGCTGCTGGGCAAGCCGTACGTGTGGGGCTCGATCTTCCGCTTCGAAGGCCAGGTCAGCGTCTTCTGGGAAGACGCGCCCAACGGCAAGGGCCTGAACTACCGCGACCTCTACCCGGAGCCGCCGCCTCCCGGCATGGTCCCCTCGTGCGCCGAGGGTGGCGTGCTGGGCGTGCTGTGCGCGTCCATCGGCTCGATCATGGTGACCGAGGCGATCAAGCTCATCACCGGCATCGGTGAGCCCCTGCTCGGGCGGCTCATCAGCTACGACGCGCTGGAGATGAAGTACCGCGAGGTCAAGATCCGCAAGGACCCGGAGACCCCGAAGATCACCGAGCTGATCGACTACGAAGCCTTCTGCGGTGTGGTGTCGGACGAGGCCGCGCAGGCCGCGTCGGGCAGCACGATCACGCCGGCGGAGCTCAAGGCCAAGTTCGACAACGGCGACGACTTCGCCCTCATCGACGTCCGCGAGCCCGGCGAGTACGAGATCGTGAACATCAAGGGCGCCACGCTGATCCCGAAGGACCGCATCCTCTCGGGCGAGGCGCTGGCCGAGCTGCCGCAGGACAAGCCGATCGTGCTGCACTGCAAGTCGGGTGCGCGCTCGGCGGAGGCGCTGGCCGCGCTGCACGCGGCCGGGTTCAAGGACGCCACGCACCTCGGTGGCGGCATCCTGTCCTGGGCCAAGCAGATCGACCCGAGCCTGCCCACCTACTGACGGTTTCCGCGCGGGAAGGCCTTTCCGGTTCGCCGGGGAGGCCTTCCCGGCGTTTTGGGCGCGTGGCGGCGGGTGTGTCTGAAATATGAAAGCGTTCCGTGACCAGCGCGTCTTCTCGTTCGTGGCGCGCACAGGCGGGTACCTTCTGATCTCGTGCGGTCCACTCTCGAACGGCCACCCGAGCGGGTGTGCGCGGCCTTCGGCGGCGACATCGGCCTCGTTTCGGCGTTGCCGGACTCGACGGCCTGGCGCTGCGGCGACCTCGTGCTGAAGCCGGTTTCCGACCGGTCGCGCACGCTGTGGACCGCCCGCGCGCTGGAGCACGCCGACGACCCGGGCCTGCGGATCGCGAAGCCGGTGCGCGCGAGCGACGGCCGGTGGATCGTCGGCGACTGGTCGGCGTGGCGCTACGTCTCGGGCACGGCCGAGAACCACGTCGACGGCGCCATGCTCGCCGCCGTGAAGCTGCACCGCGCCACGGCCGACCTGCCTCGGCCCGATTTCCTGTCCGCGCGCGACGACCTCGACGCGGTGGCCGACCGCATCGCGTGGGAAGAGCTCGACCGCCCGCTCGACGAGGCCAAGGGCGGCCGCTGGTTCGAGGTGCTCGCGCCTTCGCGCCGGCCGATCAAGCTGCCGTTGCAGGTCGCGCACGGCGAGCTGCTCGCCGGCGTGCTCTTCGACGGCGACGCGGCACCCGGCATCGTCGACTTCGTGCCGTACTACCGGCCGGGCGAGTGGGGCGCGGCGATCGTGGCCGTCGACGCCCTGGCGTGGGGCGGCGCCACCGGCGAGCTGCTCGACCGCTGGGCGCACCTGCCGGAGTGGCCGCAGCTGCTGCTGCGCGCGGTGCTGTTCCGCTTGGCGGCCAACGCGTTGAACCCGCGGTCGACGGGCGCGGCGCTCGACGGTCTGCGTGCGGCGGCGCGTGAGGTCAGCGCGATCCTCTAGTTCTCACCGCGGGCGCGCGGGAAGTGGCGAGTGATGTCAACTGCCTGAAACAATCAGGCATCTTCAGGTAACACGGCGTGCTTAGCGTCGGGGCCATCGCCGACCCCGAGGAGCGCCCGTGCCGCACGTCGACACGCACTGCCCCTACTGCGCGCTCCAGTGCGGGATGCGCTTGGCCGGCACGCGCGTCACGCCGCGCGACTTCCCGGTCAATGCGGGTGGCTTGTGCCAGAAGGGCTGGACGTCCGGGGAGCTCCTGCGGTCCGGCGACCGGCTGACCACACCGCTGGTGCGGCGCGACGGTGAGCTGACGCCGGCGAGCTGGGCCGAGGCGCTGGACCTCGTGGCGGCGAAGCTGGCCGCGCTGCGGGTTTCGCACGGGCCCGACTCCGTCGCCGTGTTCGGCGGCGGTGGGCTGACCAACGAAAAGGCTTACCTGCTGGGGAAGTTCGCTCGGGTCGCGCTGGGAACCTCGCAGATCGACTACAACGGCCGGTTCTGCATGTCCTCGGCCGCGGCGGCGGGGCTGACGGCGTTCGGGGCCGATCGCGGGTTGCCGTTCCCCGTCACGGACCTGGCCGGCGCGGACGTCATGTTGCTGGCCGGGGCGAACCCGGCGGAGACGATGCCGCCGTTCGTGCAGCACCTGCGAGGTGCCGAGCTGATCGTGATCGACCCGCGGCGCACGCCGACGGCCGAGCTCGCGAGCCTGCACCTCGCGCCGGCACCGGGCACGGATCTGGCTTTGGCGCTGGGAATCCTGCACGCGGTGGTCGCCGAGGGACATCTCGACAAGTCCTATGTGGATCTTCGGACGGCCGGGTTCGACGAAGCCTGGCGCCTCGCCGCCGCCTGGTGGCCGGAGCGGGCCGAGCGCGTGACCGGGGTCGCGGCGGCCGACCAGCGCCGCGCCGCGGCGATGTTGGGTGAGGCGCACAACGCATATGTCCTCACCGCGCGGGGCACCGAGCAGCACGCGACAGGGACGGCGAACGTCGGCGGGTGGATCAACCTGGCGCTGGCGTTGGGGCTGCCCGGCCGCGTCGGGTCCGGCTTCGGCTGTCTCACCGGCCAGGGCAACGGCCAGGGCGGGCGGGAGCACGGCCAGAAGGCCGACCAGCTGCCCGGGTACCGGAAGATCGACGATCCGGTGGCGCGCGAGCACGTCGCCGGGGTCTGGGGTGTCTCGCCGGAAAGCCTGCCGGGGCCGGGCCGTTCGGCGACTGAGCTGCTCGAGGCGCTGGGACAGGAGGACGGGCCGAAGGCGTTGCTGGTGTTCGGCAGCAACGTGGTGGTCTCGGCGCCGCGGTCCCGGCGCGTTCAGGATCGACTGTCCGCTTTGGACTTCCTGGTGGTCGCCGACTTCGTGCTCTCGGAGACGGCCGAGCGAGCCGACGTCGTGCTGCCCGTGACGCAGTGGGCCGAGGAAGACGGCACGCTCACCAACCTCGAAGGCCGGATCCTGCTGCGCCGCAAGGCCGTCGACGCACCCGTGGGCGTCCGGTCCGACCTCGACGTGCTGCACGACCTCGCCACCCGGCTCGGCCAGCCCGCCGAGCGGTTCCCGGTGGACGCCTCGACTGTCTTCGAGGAGCTGCGCGCGGCGTCGAAGGGCGGCACGGCCGACTACTCCGGCGTTACCTACGACCGGCTGCGGTCCGGTGCGGCCCTGCACTGGCCGGTGCCTTCCGCGGAGCACCCCGGAACCCCGCGGATGTTCCTCGACCGCTTCGCCCACCCGGACGGCCGGGCACGGTTCGCCGCCGTCGACCACACCGGGCCCGCGGAGCTGCCCGACGCCGAGTTTCCCCTGCAGGCCACCACGGGCCGGGTGCTCCAGCACTACCAGTCCGGCGCCCAGACCCGCCGGATCCCGGAGCTGGTGGACGTGGTGCCCGAGGTGTTCGTGGAGGTCCACCCCGAGACCGCGGCCCGTGCCGGCCTCGCCGAGGGGCAGCGGGCGCTGGTCCGCTCGCGGCGCGGGGAGACGGTCGCGCGGGTCCGGTGCGTCGCCTCGCTGCGGCCCGATCTGGTGTTCCTGCCGTTCCACTTTCCCGGCGAGGGGCGCGCGAACCTGCTGACGAACCCGGCGCTCGACCCGGTGAGCCGCATGCCGGAGTTCAAAGTGTGCGCGGTCGCACTGTCCACCGTGGATGCCGGGGTGGACGCATGAGCGCCCGGCACGTGGTCGTGGCCGGCTACGGCATGGCCGGGGCCCGGCTCGCCGACGAGCTCCGCCGCCGGGACCCGTCGGCGGAGCGGGTGCGGCTGACGATCGTCGGCGCCGAGCCGCATCCCGCGTACAACCGGGTGCTGCTGTCGTCCGTGCTCGCCGGCGGGTTGAACGCGGCGACGGTGCGGCTGCACGACGAGGACTGGGCGGCTCGGGCGCACGTCGACCTGCGGTTGGGCACGTTCGTGACCGGGGTCGACCGCGCGAACCGCCGCGTGGCGACCACCGGCGGCCCGCTGGAGTACGATGCGCTCGTGCTCGCCACCGGCGCCACGCCGTGGCTCCCGCCGGTCGAAGGGCTCGAGCCGGGGCCGGGCGTCGTGACGTTCCGGACCCTCGACGACTGCACCCGCATCCTCGACGCCGCGCGGCCCGGCGCACCCGTCGTCGTGCTCGGCGGCGGGCTGCTCGGCCTCGAAGCCGCGCGCGGCCTGGCCGGACGTGGCGCGAACGTGACCGTGGTGCACCCGCACGGCCACCCGATGGAACGCCAGCTCGACGCCGGCGCCGGCCGCGTGCTCGCGCGACGGCTCGCCGAGCTGGGCGTGACCTTCCGCTTCGACGCGACGGCCGCGCGCCACCTGCCCGGCGACGGCGTGAAGCTCGACGACGGCAGCTTCGTCCCGGCTGATCTGGTCGTGGTCGCCGCGGGCGTCCGGCCGGAGACCGCGCTCGCCGAGGCAGCCGGGCTCGAAGTGGACCGCGGCGTGGTCGTCGACGACCTGCTGCGCACGAGTGACGGCCGCATCCACGCCCTCGGTGACTGCGCCAGGCACGCTCACGCGCCGGCCGGGCTCGTGCAACCCGCGTGGGAGCAGGCGGCGGTCCTCGCGGATCTCCTCACCGGCGCCGACACCGCAGCGCGCTACCGCGGCACGACGGTGGTCACGCGGCTGAAGGCCAAGGGCGTCGACCTGACCGCGCTCGGCGAGACGCACACGAGTGAGGACGCCGACGTGCTCACGATCGACGACCCGTCCGGCGGTCGCTACGGCAAGCTCGTCGTCCGCGACAACCGCGTGACCGGCGCGATCCTGCTCGGGCTACCCGACGCCGCCGCGACCATCACGCAGTTCCACGACCGCGGCATTCCACTGCCCGAAGACCGGCTCGCTGTGCTGCTCGGCCGCGCGCTGCCCGCGGGCACGCCGGCAGCCGCGAGTCCCGCCGACCTCCCGGCGTCGGCGCTGATCTGCCGGTGCAACGCCGTGACCAAGGGCCGGCTCGTCGACGCGTGGCGCGGTGGCGCCACCGACGTCGCCGCGCTCGCCCGCACCACCCGCGCCACCACCGGCTGCGGCGGCTGCCACGACACCGTGTCGGCCGTCGCGGGCTGGCTGGCGGCGCAGTGAGCACCCGACTCTCTCTTGTGAAGGAGGACGCCGTGAAGGATCGCTGGATCGAGCACTGGGCACCCGAGGACGAGACTTTCTGGGAGACGACCGGCAAGCGGATCGCCCGCCGCAACCTGTGGTTCTCCGTGTTCGCCGAGCACATCGGGTTCTCGATCTGGACACTGTGGTCGGTCGTCGTGCTGTTCATGGGGCCCGCGTACGGGTTCTCGGCGGCGGACAAGTTCCTGCTGGTGTCCACGCCGACGCTCGTGGGCGCGATCATGCGGCTGCCTTACACCTTCGCGGTGGCGAAGTTCGGCGGTCGCAATTGGACGATCTTCAGCGCGGCGCTGCTGCTGGTGCCGACGGTGCTGACGGCGATCGTGCTGCACCCCGGAACGTCGCTCGGCACGTTCGTGCTGATGGCCGCGCTGGGCGGCGTCGGCGGCGGGAACTTCGCGTCGTCGATGACGAACATCAACACGTTCTACCCGGAGCGGTACAAGGGCTGGGCGCTCGGCCTCAACGCGGGCGGCGGAAACCTGGGGGTCGCCGTGATCCAGCTGGTCGGCTTGCTGGTGATCGGCACGGCCGGAGCGACCGCGCCGCGGCTGGTGCTGTTCATCTACCTGCCGCTGATCGTGGTCGCGGCCTTGTGCGCGGCGCTGTTCATGGACAACCTCGCCACGGTCCGCGGCGACACCAAGGCCATGCGCGAGGTCGTCCGATACGGACACACGTGGGTGATGTCGCTGCTGTACGTCGGCACGTTCGGGTCGTTCATCGGCTACAGCTTCGCGTTCGGGCTGGTGCTGCAGAACCAGTTCGGCCGCACGCCGTTGCAGGCCGCGGCGGTGACGTTCCTCGGACCGCTGCTGGGTTCGCTCGCGCGGCCGCTGGGCGGCCGGCTGTCCGACCGGCTCGGCGGCGGCCGGGTCACCTTCGCGACGTTCGGCTTGATGGCACTCGCCACGGTGGTGCTGGTGCTGGCGTCGTCGGCGAACTCCCTGGTGTTGTTCACGGTCGCGTTCATCGTCCTCTTCGTCCTCACGGGCATCGGCAACGGCTCGACGTACAAGATGATCCCGGCGATCTTCCAGCTGAAGGCGCGCGCGGCGATCGACCTCGGTGGTGACGAGGCCGCGGAACTGCTCAAGGCCCGTCGCCTGTCGGGTGCGTTGATCGGGCTCGCGGGGGCGATCGGCGCGCTGGGTGGGTTGTTCATCAACCTCGCGTTCCGGCAGTCGTTCGCCGACGCGCACAGCGGGATTCCCGCGTTCGTCGGCTTCCTCGTGTTCTACGCGGTGTGCGTGGCCGTGACGTGGGTGGTGTACCTGCGCAAACCCGCCGTGCGGGCGCAGGTCGCGCTGGCCGGGGCGGAGGTCTGATGAGGACACTCGTGGTGGCCGGGCACGGCATGGTCGCGCACCGGCTCGTGGAGGCGCTGCGCGCGGCGGACACGGCGGGCGAGTGGCGCGTCGTCGTGCTGGCCGAGGAGAACCGGCCCGCCTACGACCGGGTGGCGCTGACGTCTTATGTGGACACGTGGGACCCGGCGGCGTTGGCGCTACCGGGCGCGGACTACGCGGACGATTCCCTGGTGGACCTTCGGCTGGGTGACGCCGTGGTCGCGGTCGATCGCGCTGCCCGCACGGTGACGACCGCGTCCGGTCACGTGCAGGAGTACGACACCCTTGTGCTGGCCACGGGCTCACGGCCGTTCGTGCCGCCGGTGCCGGGCCGGGAGCTGCCGGGCGTGTTCGTGTATCGGACGATCGAAGACCTCGACGCCATCCGGGTGGCTGCCTCGAAGCCGGGTCGTGGGCGCCGGTCCGCGATGGTCATCGGGGGCGGGCTGCTCGGGCTGGAGGCCGCGAAGGCGTTGCGGGACATGGGCTTGTCACCGCACGTGGTGGAGATGGCGCCGCGGCTGATGCCGTTGCAGGTCGACGAGGGTGGCGGCGCGCTGCTGCGTCGGCTCATCCAGCAGCTGGACGTGACTGTCCACACGGGAACATCGACGGACGCGCTCGAGGCCGACGGGTCCCGGCTGCTCGCCAAGCTCGGCAACGGCACAGAGCTGGACGTCGACCTCGTGGTGTTCTCGGCGGGTGTCCGGCCGCGGGACGAGCTGGCGCGGGAGTGCGGCCTGGACGTGGGCGAACGCGGTGGCGTGCTGGTCGACGCCGAGTGCCGCACCAGCGATCCGGCGGTGTTCGCGATCGGCGAGTGCGCGGCCGTCGAGGGGCGGGTGTACGGGATCGTCGCGCCCGGGTACGCGATGGCGGAGGTAGTCGCGGCGCGGCTCACCGGGGGAGCGGCGTTGTTCCCGGAGCCGGACACGGCCACGAAGCTGAAGCTGATGGGTGTCGACGTCGCCAGCTTCGGCGACGCGCACGCGGCGACCGAGGGCGCGCTGGAAGTCGCGGTGAACGACGCCGTGGCCGGGACGTACAAGAAGCTCGTGGTCACCGACGACGGCCGGACCCTGCTCGGCGGCGTGCTCGTGGGCGACGCGGCCGAGTACCACACGCTCCGGGCGCTGGTCGGCCGTCCGTTGCCCGCGGAGCCGGGTGCGTTGCTGGCCCCGGCCGGCGGCGGGGCGGCGGTCGGTGTGGAGGCGTTGCCGGACGAGGCGCAGATCTGTTCGTGCAACGGCGTTTCCAAGGGCGCGCTGACGCGGGCGATCCACGAGGACGGCTGTGACTCGGTCGGCAAGCTCAAGGCGTGCACGCGCGCGGGCACGTCGTGTGGCTCGTGTGTGCCGATGCTGGCGAAGGTGCTGACCGCGTGCGGAGTCGAACAGTCGACAGCGCTTTGCGAACATTTCTCCCAGTCGCGCGCGGAGCTGTTCGAGATCGTGCGGGCCACCCGCATCACCACCTTCAGCGAGCTGGTCAGCCGCTACGGCACGGGGTCGGGCTGCGCGGTGTGCAAGCCGGCCGTCGCGTCGATCCTGGCGACGCTCGGCAACGGCCACATCCTCGGCGGCGAACAGGCGACGTTGCAGGACACGAACGACAAATTCCTCGCCAACCTGCAGCGAAACGGTAGCTACTCCGTGGTCCCGCGCATCCCCGGTGGCGAGATCACACCGGAGAAGCTGATGGTGATCGCGCAGGTCGCCCAGGATTTCGGGCTGTACACGAAGATCACCGGCGGTCAGCGGATCGACCTGCTGGGTGCGACGGTGGACCAGCTGCCGGAGATCTGGCGGCGGCTCGTGGACGCGGGGTTCGAGTCCGGGCACGCGTACGGCAAGGCGCTGCGGACGGTGAAATCGTGCGTCGGGTCGACGTGGTGCCGCTACGGCGTGCAGGACAGCGTCGGCCTCGCGATCGAGCTGGAGCTGCGCTACCGCGGGCTGCGGTCACCGCACAAGATCAAGTCCGGCGTGTCCGGCTGCGCGCGGGAATGCGCGGAGGCACGCGGCAAGGACTTCGGCATCATCGCGACCGAGCACGGCTGGAACCTCTACCTGGGCGGCAACGGCGGCGCCACCCCGCGCCACGCGCAGCTGTTCCTGTCCGATGTGGACACCGAAACGCTGATCCGCACGATCGACCGGTTCCTCATGTTCTACATCCGCACCGCCGACCGGCTGCAGCGCACGGCGCCGTGGCTGGAGGAGCTCGACGGCGGCCTGGAGCACCTGCGCGCGGTGATCGTGGACGACAGCCTCGGCATCTGCGAGGACCTCGACGCCGCGATGGCCAAGCACGTCACGGACTACGAAGACGAGTGGCGCGGCGTGCTGGAGGATCCGGAGAAGCTGGCGCGGTTCAGCTCGTTCGTGAACGCGCCGGGCACGCCGGACCCGTCGATCTCGTTCCGGCCGGAGCGCTCGCAACGGGTTCCGGTGCTGCTGGGCATGCCGCTGCTTGAGAAATCGGAGGTGCGGCGATGACGACCTCGATCGAACGGATCTGGACGGCCGTGTGCGCGGCCTCGCGGGTCGGTGACGGCTCCGGGGTGGCGGCGTTGGTGGAGGGCGAGCAGGTGGCCGTGTTCCACGTCGGCTCGGAGTGGTTCGCTCTGTCCAACTGGGACCCGTGCAGCGGTGCGGCGGTGCTGTCGCGCGGGATCGTGGGCGACGCCGGGGGTGAGCCCGTGGTCGCGTCGCCGGTCTACAAGGAACGGTTCTCGCTCCACACCGGACAGTGCCTGGACGCGCGGGGTGTTGCCGTGCCGGTCTACCGGGTGCGGGTGCGGGAGGGGATCGTCGAGGTGGGCTCCCCGTGACGGACGTGCTCCCGCTGGCGGGTTTCGTCGCCGGCATCACCGCGGCGCGCCGGGCCGACGAGCTCGGTGCGTTGCTCGTGCGCAAGGGGGCTGCTGTGCGGTACGGGCCGGCCATCCGCATCGTGCCGCTCGCCGACGACACGGAGTTGCACGCGGCCACCGTTCGGATGCTGGAGTCCACCGTCGACGTCGTGGTCGCCACCACCGGCATCGGCTTCCGCGGCTGGGTGGAGGCCGCCGAGGGCTGGAACCTCGGCGACGCGCTGCTGGCCCACCTCGCCCGCGCCCGCCTCGTCGCCCGCGGCCCGAAAGCGACGGGCGCCCTGCGGGCCGCGGGCCTGTCGGAGGACTACTCCCCGCCGTCGGAAAGCAACGCGGGCGTGCTGCAGTACCTCCTGGAGTCCGGTGTGGACGGTTTGACGATCGCCGTCCAGCTCCACGGTGAACCTCTGCCGTTCTTCACCGAGGCCCTGCGCGCGGCGGGCGCGGCCGTGATCGAGATCCCCGTCTACCGCTGGGTCGGCCCGGCCGACCCGGGCCCCCTCGACCGCCTGCTGGACGCCGTGCTCGACGGCACTGTCGATGCCCTGCCCTTCACCTCCGCGCCGGCCGCGGCGTCGACGCTCGCCCTGGCCCGCCGCACCGGCCGCCTGCCCGGCTTGGTCGACGCCCTGTCCTCCCGCGTGGTCGTCGCCTGCGTCGGCCCGATCACGGCCGCACCCCTTGCCGCGCTGGGCATCCCCACCGTCCAGCCCGCGCGCTCCCGCCTCGGCGCCCTCGCCCGCACCGTCGCCGACGCGCTCCTGGCCCGCACCCCGCGCCTCTCCGTCGCCGGCCACGCGTTGGAACTGCGCGGCCAGGCCGTCCTCCTCGACGGCGACTGGCACGACATCGCTCCTGCCCCCATGGCCCTGCTCCGCGCCCTGGCCCACTCACCCGGCCGCGTCGTCTCCCGCCGCGAACTCACCACCTCCCTCCCGGGCGGCGGTGAGGAACACGCGGTCGAGACCGCGATCGGCCGCCTGCGCACCGCCCTCGGCGGCCCGGCCGTCATCCAGACCGTGGTCAAACGCGGCTACCGGCTTGCGGTGGATCGGTGAGATCGGCGCGGATACTGGAGCCATGCCGCACCCGCACGAGACCGCGATCGCCCACGTGGCAGCACGCGCGACCGGCGCCGGCAATGGGAGCCTGTCCGCGCATCCCGGCGGCGACCGCCGGCGCCTACGACGACGCACCGCCGGCGCGGCGGCCGAAGTACGGTTCGCGGAACTTCCGCCGGCGCCGGATCGGAGGCTCATCGCGGTTCGGGCCGGCCCACCCGCGCCTCAGTGTGGGTTCTGGCTCGTACCCCGTTCTGCTACCCGGACAGTGTTTTCGAACCCCGGCGGCCCTGGCGGACGACCCCGATCCGCTCGACGGCTACGTCGAAGCGCACGTCCACGGTGTGCTCGATCTTCACGCCGGCGGCGAAGCGGTGGTGCTGGATCCCTGCTACCGAGGCACTCCGGTCGAAACCGCTGCCGCCCGGTTGCCGTGCGCCGTCGAATGGCACGCCGAGCTTCGAGACTGAGCACGTACCCGACTGTCCGAAAAGGACGTGGCCCGTCAGGCGCGGCTACCGGCCGGCCGTCGACCGGTGAAGTCCGGCAGTTCCAGCGCGCTGTGTTCCGGGCGGCCCGGGCCGATGGGCAGCGTCGTGAGCTTGCGCAGGCCGGAATTGCGTTCGGCGAGGGCTTCGGCCGTGGCGGGGAACATGGTGGCGTTGCCGACGCTGACGAGGGCCTGGTTGGCCTCGACGAACGGGCGCGCCGTCTGTTCGTAGGCGGCGAAAGCGGTCGGGTGGTCGGCGTGGGTGGCCAGCTCGCCCGCCAGCACGTAGGCGCCGACGAGCGCGGTGCTGGAGCCCTGGCCCGTGAGGAACGACGGCGCGTGCGCGGCGTCGCCGACGAGGGCGACGCGGCCGGAGGACCAGCGGGGCAGGTGGATCTGGCTGACGATGTCGAAGAACAGGTCGTCGGCCGTGCGCATGGCCGCGACCAGGCGCGGGATCTCCCAGCCGCCGCCTTCGAAGATCTCGGCGATGAGCTCGCGCTGCGCGGCCGGGTTGCGGAAGGCGTCGAAGGGCGGCTCGGGGCGGGTGAAGTTGAGGAAGCCGAAGATGGTGTCGCTGTCGCCCACGGCGTAGAGGGCGGCGCCCCGGCCAGGGGTGGACCAGAGGACGCCCTCGTGGACCAGGCCGAAGTCGTTGCGCATCGTGAAGCCGGCGAAGCAGTAGCCGAGGTAGCGGTGGAACTGCTCCTCCGGGCCGAACGCCAGCGCACGGACGCCCGAGTGCAGGCCGTCGGCGCCGATGACCAGGTCGAACGTGCGGTGCCGGCCGCTGCGGAAGGTCACGTCGACGGCGTCGCCGCGGTCGTCGAGGGTGGCGAGGCTGTCGTTGAAGAGGAACTCGACGTCTTCGCGGATGGTGCTGTAGAGCGCCTCGGCGAGGTCGCCCCGCCGGACCTCCAGGTCGCGGCCTTCGACGCCGCCGGCGATGGCTTCGGGGCGGAGCGACGCGACCGTGCTGCCGTCTTCGTTGAGAAAGGTGAGTTTGCGGCTGTCGACGTGGGCTTCGCGCAGCCGCGGCATCAACCCCATCTGTTCGACCACGCCGAGGGCGGTGCCCCGGATGTCGATGGGGTAGCCGCCGCCGCGCAGGGCTTCGGCCTTCTCGACGACGGTGACGTCGAAACCGTATTCACGCAGCCAGTAGGCCAGCGCGGGGCCGGCGATGCTGGCGCCGGAGATCAAGACGGTGGTCATGGTGACTCCTCAATAGCTAAGTTAGGTATGCTTCTCGCGAGCACAATGGGCCTCGGACGACTCCTGCGCTCGAGGCAACTATATAGCTAACTTAGGTATGTAAGAGGTGTGATGAGCGACACAGACGGCCGCCTCGATCCGTTGACGGTGCTGCCGCGCCTGATGCAGCTGAGCACGGCGCTCAACCGCAGCCACCTCGCCGAACGCGCCATGGAGCAGGCCGGCCTCGCCCTCGACCGGCCGGCGCTCACGGTGATCATCACCCTCCAGATGGCGCGCAAGCCGCTGCGCGTCGGCGAGATCGCGACGCGGATGCAGGTCGTCGGCCCGCACGTCACGCGCCACCTGAACGCCCTGGAGAAGCGCGGCCTCGTCCGCCGCGTCGCCGATCCCGACGACCAGCGCGCGCGCCTCATCGAGCTCACGCCGGACGGCGCGGCCGCGGCCGGGCGCTACCTGCAGACCGTGCTGAGCTGGTTCACCGAGGCGGTGGCCGACTGGTCGATCGAGGACCAGCGGACGTTCGGGACGCTGCTGAACCGGTTCGTCGACGACCTGACGGCCCGGCTGTCCGAAGTGGAGTGACTAGGCCCAGGTGACGGAGAAGTCCGCGTACCCCCGCGCCACCGCGACCCGGGAGGCCTCTTCCTCGGCCGCATCCCGATCCGCGGCGCGAAGCGGGTCGAACGCGGTCATGGTGAAGGCCAGGCGTTTGCCCGAACCGCGGGTGCGCCAGACGCCCATCAGCTCGCCGTCCACCAGCAACGCGCCGGGGCTGCCGAGGATCTTCCACACTTCCTTCGCGCGAGCCTTGTCCGGCACCAGCACGGCCTTGTCGCGGGCCTGCGTGAACGGATCGAGCCGCGGCAGCAACCGGACCACCGACGGCGAGGGCGGGTTCTCCAGCGCGGCCACCTGATCGGCGGGCAGGAACGCGCGGCGACCGTCCACTTTGACCTCGGCCAGGTCGGTAGGCCAGGCCGCCGCCAGGGCCGTCTTCGCCGTGCCCACGAAACCCGCCGCGTCGCCTTGGGTGGCGGGACCGTTCGCGACCAGATAGCCGCGCACCACGCGCGAGACGGCCGCCGCGTCGGGCGAAGTGCGCATGCGGCCGCGGTTCTCCAGCGGCGCCAGTGTCGCCGGGGACCGGTCGGCTTCCAGGCGCACGCCGCCGTGGAGGGTGGCCAGGCGCATGAGCTGCTCCTGGATGTGCGTGGCGTTGCAGGGCCGGCACCAGCGCGAAAACGAATCCGGCAGCTCGCGCGTGGCGGCGGCGCTCACCGCGCCCTTCGTCATCGGCTCCGTCACGACCTTGCGGATGGCCCGCGCCGCGGTGAAGAGGACCTCCGACGCGGGCACGCCCGTCGCGCCGATTTCCTTTTTCTGCCACAGCATCCGGGCCAGGGCGTCGGCGTCGTCGAGGGGGATCAGCGACGTCACGAGCTCGCGCAGGTCTTCACGCCGGTGGAAGTGCGGCGCGCCGCGGTGGGACCAGACGAGCACGACACGCGGATCGTCCACAAGGGACGTCGGCTCCACCGGCGACGAAGACCGCGCCGAGAGGGCGAGCAGGGCGGTGTCACGCATGCTGTCCTGCAGGCCGAGGTCGAACAGCGGCGACGCCACCGGATCCGCGAAGTCCCGGTGCAGCCCGTGCCGCGCGACCCGGTACGCCAGCACCTGCTTGCGTGACACCTCGAGCACAGCGGCCTCCTTCAGCTCAGTGCGTAGTCGAAGGTGTACGACACCGTCGGCTCGCCCATCGTGCCCTTCACCGTGCCCGACCCGGTCAGGCCGGTGAGCTCGCCCGTCGCGGAGCCGGCCACGACGTCGAACTTCGACCAGATGCCCTTCGGGTCGAAGCCGCCCTCGTGCCGGACCACGAACGTGCCGCGGCGGCCGTCCACGGTCGCGTCGAACCGTTCGAAGCTCGGCGACGTGGTGCCGCCGCCGTCGTAACCCTCGCCCGCGTAGTACAGCAGGTAATCGCAGATCGACTCACCTTCGATCACCCCGCGGTACTCCATCGAGGCGTGGGCGTAGGCCACGCGGGGGCCGCCTTCGCTGCCGCTGGCGAGGTGTTCGTCCCAGTTCTTCATGCTGAACGTGTTCATGCGGACCACTCAACCGCCCATACCTGTCAGCTTGTGTCAGGATTTTCGGTCATACTCGACTCATGCGCGCGTCCCGGCTGCTCACGGTGCTGCTCCTGCTGCAGAACCGCGGCCGGATGACGGCCGAGGAGCTGGCCGCCGAGCTGGAGGTCTCCGTCCGGACGGTGTACCGCGACATCGACGCCCTGTCGGCTTCCGGCGTGCCCGTCTACGCCGACCGCGGCCGCACCGGCGGCTACCAGCTGGTCGACGGCTACCGCACGCGGCTGACCGGGCTCACCGAGGAGGAGGCGCAGTCGCTTTCGCTGGCCGGCCTGCCCGTGGCCGCGGCGGAGCTGGGCCTGGGCACGGTGCTGGCGGCGGCGCAGCTCAAGCTGTATGCCGCGTTGCCGAAGGAGCTGCGCAGCCGCGCGGGCCGCGTTGCCGAGCGGTTCTACCTCGACGTGCCCGGGTGGCACCGCGGAATCGAGAGCCTGCCGGTGCTGTCCGCGGTGGCCGACGCCGTGTGGTCGAGCCACCGCATCCGGATCCGCTACGAACGCTGGGGCCAACGCGAGGTCGAGCGCGTGCTGGAGCCGCTCGGCCTGATTCTCAAGGCGGGCAACTGGTACCTCGCCGGCCGGTGCGAGGGGTCCGATCGCACGTACCGGATTTCCCGGATCCTGGACCTGACCGACCTCGGTGAGGCGTTCGAGCGACCGGCGGATTTCGACCTGCCGCATTACTGGCAGGAGTGGTCGGAGCAGTTCGAGCGACGCATGTACCCGCGGCTCGCGACCGTGCGTCTGTCGCCGCGGGCGCAGGGGCTGCTGCCGTTCTACGCGGGCAGCGTCGGGGCGCGGGCGCTGCGCGAGGCCCTGGACGGCGGTGCCGTCGCCGATGAGGAAGGCTGGCTCACGCTGCAGCTGCCGGTCGAGCCCGGGGAACCCGCGGTCGGCGAGCTGCTGCGGTTCGGGCCGCACCTGGAGGTGCTCGAGCCGGCGGACCTGCGAGCGCGGCTCGCGGAGGCGATCAGGGAGATGGGCGCGACCTATGGGTGAGCTGGACGGGGTGCGGATCGGCGTCACGGCCGAACGCCGCGCCGACGACCTCATCTCGGCGCTTGTTCGTCACGGCGCGCAGGTGCGCCACGCGCCGACGATCACCATCGTGCCCCTCGCCGAGGACCCCGAGCTGCGGCTCAGCACCGAAGCCGTGCTCGCCGCGCCGGTGGCATTCACGGCCGTCACGACCGGTGCCGGCTTCCGCGGCTGGCTCGCCGCCGCGGAAGGCTGGGGTCTGAAGGACGACCTGCTCACGGTGCTGGGCTCGTCGCGGATCTTCGCGCGCGGCCCGAAAGCCGTGGGCGCGGTGCGGGGAGCGGGGCTGCGCGAGGAGTTCTCGGCGCCGGGGGAGAGCAACGCCGAGCTGTTCGGGGCGTTGGTCTCCGCGGGCGTGGCCGGTTCCCGCGTTGCCGTCCAGCTCCACGGCGCGCCACTGCCGGAGTTCACCGGTCTTCTGGTCGGCGCCGAGGTCGTCGCGGTGCAGCCCTACCGCTGGCATTCACCCGCCGACACCGCCCCAGTCTCCTCCCTGGCGCGCGACATCGTCTCCGCCGAAGTCGACGCCCTCGTCTTCACCAGCGCCCCGGCCGCCACCAACTTCCTGGCCCTCACGGCCGACACCGGCGCCCACGACGTCCTCCGGCGCGGCGCCGTCAAGACCTTCTGCGTGGGCCCGGTGACGGCGGCCCCGCTGGAAGCGCAGGGCATTCCGACGCGCCAACCCGACCGGCAACGGCTCGGTGCTCTGGTGAAGCTGGTGGTTTCGACGCTGGGGAGGGCTTGATGGGTGAGTTCAGGGGTTCGTTCGCGGTGCCGCTGGACGACGAACGCACTCAGCTCGAGGCGTTCATCGAGGAATACCGCGTGGGCATCGAGAAGACGCTCGACGGGCTCACCGAGGAGCAGGCCCGCCGCAGCCTCGTGCCGTCGGCGACGACGCTGCTCGGGCTGGTCAAGCACGTCACGTGGATGCAGCGGGTGTGGTTCGAGGAATGCGTCGGCGGCACGTCGCGCGGTGAGCTCGGGCTGGTGCGGAGCCCGGACGAGTCGTTCCGGCTCGCCGCCGACGACACCGTCGCCTCGGTCACGGCGGACTACCGGGAAGCCTGCGCCACGGCCCGGTCGGCGGTCGCGGACCGGGCGCTGGACGCCGTCGTGACCGGTCACCGGTCCGGCCCGCGCACCGTTCGCTGGGTGTACCTGCAGGTGCTGCGGGAGCTGGCCCACCACTGCGGCCACGCCGACATCCTGCGCGAGCAGGTCCTCGCTGCCTGAGCTCAGGAAGCCCCAGCTCAGGAAATTGCAGCCACGCGCTCGCGCCCGGCCGCTTCCTCGCTGAGGCCGTGGCGCCAATAGCCGGTGAAGCAGATCGTGTTCTTGTCGAAGCCGCGTTCGCGCACGAGGTGGCGGCGGACGTGCTTCACGATGTCGGCCTCGCCCGAAACCCAGGCGTACGGCGCGCCGCCGGGCAGGGCCGCGGCGCGCACGGCACCGAGCAGAGCTTCGCCGTGGGGGCGGGCGCCGCGCACGACCCAGTGGAGTTCGACGGCGCCGAGGGTGTCGAAGGTCTGGCGTTCGGCGCGGTCCGGGATCTCGACGTAGATCGAAGCCCGCGCCGAACGTGGCAGGTTCTCCACGATCGCCCCGATCGCGGGCAGCGCCGTCTCGTCGCCGACCAGCAGCTGCCACTCGGCGTTCTCCGGCAGCTCGTACAGGCTGTGGGGGCCCACGAACGCGACCCGATCGCCCGCCGTCGCCCGCGCGGCCCACGCTGAAGCCGGGCCCAGCGTCTCGTCGTGGAGCACGAAGTCGATGTCCACCTCGCCGGGCACGGGCCGGAACGCGCGCACGGTGTAGGTGCGCATCGGCGGCCGGACCTCGTCGGGCATCGCGAGGTAGGACCGGTACCAGGACACCACGTCGCCGCTCGCCGGCGGGGGCGGCAGCTGCGGCTCGTCCTGATCGTCGAGCGGCAAGAACACCTTCAGGTAAGCGTCGGGTCCGAAGCCTTCGGTCGCGGCGAGCGTGGCGCAGTCGAACGTGACCCTGGCCATGTGCGGGGTGACCCGCCGGACCGCGGTGACCCGGCCGCGGTGCGCAGTCAGCAATGCCATTAGGAAACCTAACCTAAGTAGTCGGGCTAAAAAAGGCCTTCGGGTCCCTCGTCCTGCGGCAGCCCGTCCGGCCGCCAGCGGTACTCGCGCAGGTTCACGCGCTGGCCGTCGGCGAACACGCCCTCCGCGCGCAGGAGCTCGAGCTGCCGGTGGGCCAGGTGCGGCGCCGGAGTGCCGTTGGCGCGCAGGATCCGCTGCCACGGCAGGTCGTGCCCGTCTTCGGCGAGCACGCGCCCGACCAGCCGGGGTGAAGGAGCGCCGCTGAGCGCGGCGATGTCACCGTACGTCGCCACCGTGCCCGCCGGCACGTCGCTGATCACGCCCCGGATCCGTTCGTGAAGTTCGTCGTCCACCCGAGCACTGTGCCGCACGCCACCGACAGTTTCGACCGCCGGTCGCGCAACTGCGTGCCGGTGCGCCACCCGTGCGTGTCAGCGTGCTTCCATCGTAGGCGTGAACGGGCGGAGAACGGCGCAGGGCAGGGCGCGGCTCGTGCGCCCGCCTGCCGCCGGCGCACCCACGTTCACCTGGGACGCGGGCGCTCGCCGGCTGCTGTCCGCACCCGCGGGGTTCCTCCGCGTGCTCGGCGGTCCCGGCACCGGCAAGACGACTTTGCTCGCCACCGCGGCCGCGCGCCGCATCGCCGACGGAGCCGACCCGGAGAGCGTGCTCGTGCTCACCGCGTCGCGCCGCGCGGCCGACGCGCTGCGGGCCGACATCACCCGCCGCCTCACGTCCGATCCCGAGCAGTCGTCGGTGTTGCCGCGCACGGTGAGTGAACCGCTCGTGCGCACGGTGCACTCGTACGCGTTTTCGCTGCTTCGCCTCGAAGCCCGCGCCGAAGAGCTGCCGCCGCCGCGCCTGCTCGCCGGCGCGGAGCAGGACGTGGTGGTGCGCGAGCTGCTGCAGGGTGACCTCGACGTCGGCGCCCCCGGCTGGCCCGACCAGCTGCGTCCGGCGCTGCTCGTGCCGGGCTTCGCCGAGGAGCTGCGCGACCTGCTGATGCGCGCGGCCGAACGCGGGCTCGGCCCCGAGGACCTCGTGGAGCTGGGCCACCGCACGGATCGCGAGGAGTGGGTCGCGGCCGGGCACTTCTGGGCGCAGTACGAGGAGGTCACGCAGCTGCAGGGCGCGGGCGGCAACGCGCTCGGCGTCCGCGGCGCGCCGGCGCTCGACGCCGCCGAACTGGTCACGTCCGCGCTGCTGGCCCTCGAAGACGACGAGGAGCTGCGCGATCGCGAGCGTGGCCGCGTGCGGCACCTGTTCGTGGACGACGCCCACCACCTCGACCCGCTGCAGATCCAGCTGATCCGCCAGATCGGCCAGACCGCGGCCGAGTTCGTGGTGGCCGGCGACCCCGACCAGTCCGTGTTCTCCTTCCGCGGCGCCGATCCCCGGTTGTTCGCCGACGCGGACTCCGATGGCGATCGCACGGTCACGCTCACCACCTCCCACCGGCTCGCCCCGGCCGTGCGCGAGGCCGTGACGAAGCTCGGCGCCACGCTGCCGGGCGCGTCGCGGCACCGGAAACTCGTGTCGCCGCAAGGAAAACGCGGCGGCAAAGTCCGCGTCCGGCTGATGCCGACGCCCGCCGCCGAGGCGAGCTGGATCGCCGATCAGCTGCGCCGCGCCCACCTCGTCGACGGTGTGCCGTGGTCCGAGATGGCGGTGCTCGTGCGCTCGCCCGCGCGCACTTTCCTCGTGCTGCAACGGGCGTTGCGCGCGGCCGGAGTGCCGATCGGCTCGGCGACGCAAGAGCTGCCGCTGGCCAAGCACTCCGCCGTCCGGCCGCTGCTGGCCGTGCTGCGGATCGCGGCCCAGCCGGAGCTGCTCGACGTCGACCTCGCCGAAATGCTGCTGTCCTCCGCCCTCGGCGGCGCCGACCCGCTCGCGTTGCGCCGGGTCCGCCGCGGCCTGCGCCGGCTCGAGCTGGCCGGCGGCGGCCAGCGCTCCAGTGACGAGCTGCTCGTGGAAGCACTGCGCGGCGGCGACATCCTGGTCGGGCTCGCCGACGCCGAGGCGACGCCGGTGCGGCGCGTCGGGAAGCTGCTGAGCGTCACGCACCAGGCGGTCGCGCGCGGCGAAGGCGTGGAACAGGTGCTGTGGGAGCTGTGGGAAGCCAGTGGCCTGCAGGAACGGCTGTTGCGGTTCGTCGACCGCGGCGGCTCGCTCGGTGCGCAGGCCGACCGCGACCTCGACGCCGTGGTCGCGCTGTTCGACGCCGCCGGTCGTTATGTCGACCGGCTGCCGCGCGCGAGCGTCGCGTCGTTCGCCGACTACCTGTCGTCGCAGAACATCGCCGGGGACACGCTGGCGCCCGCCGCGATCCCGGGTGAGGGCGTGTCGCTGCTGACCGCGCACGCGGCCGCGGGTCGCGAATGGACGGTCGTGGCCGTGGCGGGCGTGCAGGAGGGCGCGTGGCCGGACCTGCGCCTGCGGGGCTCCCTGCTCGGCGTGGAGCGGCTCGTCGACCTGCTGTCCGGGGTGGACGACGGCGACAAGGTCTCGGCCATCGCCCCGATCCTGGCCGAGGAGCGGCGCCTGTTCTACGTCGCCGCCGCCCGCGCGCGCCGGACACTGCTGGTCACGGCCGTCGCGGGTGAAGACGAGCAGCCGTCCCGCTTCCTCGACGACCTGGAGGAGAACGGCGCCGACGACGGCGCGCTCGACTCCCGCATGAAGCCGCCCGGCCGTTCGCTGGTGCTGGCCGAGCTCGTCGGCGAGCTGCGTGAGGTCGTGTGCGACGACAAGGCCGACCCCGAACGCCGCGCCCGTGCGGCGAAGCAGCTCGCGCGGCTGGCCGACGCCGGTGTGCCGGGCGCGCACCCCAGCACGTGGTACGGCCTGCTGCCGTCCTCCACCGACGACCCGGTGCACAAACCCGGTGACCTCATGCGGATCTCACCGTCCACAGTGGAAATCCTGGTCAAGTGCCCGCTGCGCTGGCTCGTCGAACGCCACGGCGGCAGCGACCCCGCGCAGCTCGCCGCCGTCACGGGAACGCTGGTGCACGGCCTCGCGCAGGCCGTCGCGGGTGGTCGCACCGAAGACCAGATCCAGGCCGCGCTCGACGACGCCTGGGTGCGCGTGGACGCGGGTGCCCCGTGGTTCTCCCGGCGCGAGCGCAACCGCGTGGAGCAGATGCTGCGCAACTTCGTCGCGTGGCTGGAAGGCAGCCGCAAGGAGCTGATCGAGGCGGGTGTCGAGCAGGACATCGAGGTCGAGCTGCCGATGGGCGACGACGAGGTGCGCGTGCTGCTGCGCGGCCGCGTCGACCGCGTGGAGCTGGACAAGGACGGCCGCCCGGTGATCGTGGACATCAAGACCGGCAAGGTGCCGGTGTCCAGCGCCGACGCCGAGCAGCACCCGCAGCTCGCCGCGTACCAGCTCGCCGTGCTGCTCGGCGCGATCGAGGGCAAGAACACCCCGGGCGGCGCGCGGCTGGTGTACGTCGCGAAGACCAACAACAAGACCGGCGCCACGCAACGCGACCAGCCGCCGCTCGACGACGACGGCGGCCGGCAGTGGCTCGACCTCGTGCGGTCGGCGGCGGCCGCCGCGGCCGGGCCCGAGTACCAGGCCCACGAGAACCCCGACTGCGACCGGTGTCCCGCCCGCGGCTGCTGCCCGCTGCGACCCGAGGGCAGGCAGGTGACCGGCCCGTGAGCTTCCGGCTCATCGCCAACCCGGTCGAGCCCGCGGAGATCGCCGACGCACTCGGCCTGCACCGCCCGACCCCCGAGCAGGCCACGGTGATCGCCTCGCCCGTGGAGCCGTCGCTGGTCGTCGCCGGCGCCGGCGCGGGCAAGACGGAGACGATGGCCGCGCGCGTGGTGTGGCTGGTGGCCAACGGGATCGTGAGCCCCGAACGCGTGCTGGGCCTGACCTTCACCCGCAAGGCCGCGCGCCAGCTCGGTGAACGCGTGCGCGCCCGGCTGCGCCGCCTGGCCGGGTCCGGGCTGCTGGAGAAGCTCGACCCGTCGGGCGGGTTGCGCGCCACGGTCGTCGCCGGCGAGCCCACCGTGCTGACTTATCACGCGTACGCCGGGCGGCTGCTGTCGGAACACGGCCTGCGGCTGCCGGTGCAGCCGGGCGTGCGGCTGCTGTCGGAGACGTCTTCGTGGCAGCTCGCGCACCGCGTGGTGTCCACTTGGGACGACGACCTCGACACCGACCGCGTGCCGTCCTCGGTCACGGCGCAGCTGCTCGCGCTGGCCGGGGAGCTCGGCGAGCACCTCGTGTCGACCGAACGGCTCGCCCAGTACACGACGTGGCTGTGCGAGGTGATCGAGAACGCCCCGCGGGCCAAGGGACAGCGGGCCGCGCTGCCGCAGAAGCTGCAGGAAGTGATGGCGGCGCAACGGTTCCGGCTCGCGCTGCTGCCGCTCGTCGAGGCCTACCACCGGCGCAAGCGGGCCGAAGGCGCGCTCGACTTCGCCGACCAGATGTCGCTCGCGGCGCAGCTGGCCGACGGCTACCCGGCGGTGATCACGGGCGAACGCGAGCGCTACGGCGCCGTGCTCCTCGACGAGTACCAGGACACCGGCCACGCGCAGCGCGTGCTGCTGCGGTCGCTGTTCGGCGGGGGAGACCACGCGCCGATGCCGGTCACCGCGGTGGGCGACCCGGCGCAGGCCATCTACGGCTGGCGCGGTGCTTCAGCGGCCAACCTGCCGCGCTTCACCACCGACTTCCCGCGCCAGGTGGACGGCCGCCTCGCGCCCGCGCACGAGTTCGGCCTGCTCACCAGCTTCCGCAACCCGCCGCAGATCCTGGACCTGGCCAACGCCGTGGCGGAGCCGTTGCGGGCGCGCGGACTCGGCGTCGAACCGCTGCGGGCGCGCGACGGTGCCGGCCCGGCCGACATCGCCGTGGCGCTGCTGCCGGACGTCCGGGCCGAGCGCGAGTGGGTGGCCGACGCGCTGGCGCGCCGGTGGCTCGCCGAAAAAGAGGAGACGGGCAAGCCACCGACGGCCGCCGTGCTGGTGCGCCGGCGCGCGGACATGGCGCCGATCGCGGCCGAGTTGCGCATGCGCGGGTTGCCGGTGGAGGTCGTCGGCCTCGGCGGGCTGCTCGACGAACCGGAGGTCGCCGACCTCGTCAGCACGCTGCGGGTGCTGGCCGACCCGCTCGCCGGCAGCGCGGCGGCCCGCCTGCTCACGGGCGCGCGCTGGCGGCTCGCGGCGGCGGACCTGGCCGCGTTGTGGCGGCGCGCGGGGGAGCTGTCTTCGCCCGTGCCGCAGGCGGACTCCGAGGACGAACCCGTGCTCGTCACCGAACGCGCCGAGCAGGCCGGGCTCATCGACGCCGTCGACGAGCCCGGCAAGCCCGAGCGCTACTCCGAGGACGGCTACCGGCGGATCCGGCGCATCGGTGCGGAGCTGGCGGCGTTGCGGCGGCGCCTCGACCAGTCGCTGCCGGAGCTGGTGGCCGACGTCGAACGCACGATGCTGCTCGACGTCGAGTCCCTGGCCCGCCCGGGCTCGGCCGGCCGCGCGCACCTCGACGCGTTCGCGGAGGTCGTCACCGACTACGCCGAGACGGCGCCGACCGCGACCCTGCTGTCCTTTGTGGACTACCTCAACACCGCCGCGCACGCCGAAGACGGCCTCACGCCCGGCGAGGTCGAGGTCGTGCCCGACCGCGTGCAGGTGCTCACCGTGCACTCCGCCAAGGGGCTGGAGTGGGAGGTCGTGGCCGTGCCGCACCTCGTGGCGGAGGTGTTCCCGAGCAAACGCCGGTCCTCGTCGTGGTTGCGCACGTCGACGTCGCTGCCCGCGTTGCTGCGCGGCGACTCGGCCGACCTGCCTGAGCTGCGCGTCTCCGACGGGTTCGACCGCAAGGAGGTGCAGGAAGCCCTCGAACTGCACGAGGAGGGCTTCGCCGAGCGGGAGGCCGACGAGGAACGCCGGCTCTGCTACGTCGCGCTCACGCGGTCGGAACGCGCGCTGATCGTGTCCGGCCACTGGTGGAACGAGAGCAGCACGCGCGCGAAGGGACCGTCGGTGTTCCTCACGGAGATCGCCGACGTGCTGCGCGAGGCCGACCCACCGATCGGTGTGCTCGACGCGTGGGCCGACGAACCCGCCGACGACGAGGACAACCCGCTGGTGGCGGACTCTCGCAAGGCGAGCTGGCCCGTCGACCCGCTGGGCGACCGGCGGACGGGCGTGTCGACGGGCGTCGAGATGGTGTTCGCGGCGATGGCGGTGCTGCCCGAAACACCCGAGACACCCGGAACACCCGGAACACCCGAAGAGCGTGCGCCGGTGCCGGCCGAGCCCGAGCAGCCGGAACTGTTCGGTGTGGCCGAGGACGACGAGGTGCCGCTCCCGCCCGAACCCGACGAGTTCGACGAAGAACCTTACGAGGACGAAGAAACCTACGACGAAGAAGACGAAGACACCGACGAGGTCGACCCCGAAGACCCCGACGGCTGGGCCGCCGACACCGACGTCCTGCTCGCCGAACGCGCCCGCGCCCAGGCCACTGTGGACCGGGTCGTGCTCCCGGCCCAGCTGTCGGTGAGCCAGCTCGTGGAGCTCGCCGCCGACGCCGAAGCGCTCGCCCGGAAGCTGCGTCGACCGCTTCCCTTGCCGCCCAACACTTTCGTCCGCCGCGGCACGGCATTCCACACTTGGCTCGAACAGCGCTTCTCCGGCGAGGGCCTGCTGGACATCGACGACCTGCCCGGCGCCGCCGACCTCGGCGAGGCCCCCGACTCCGATTTCGAGGAGCTGCAGGAAGCCTTCGAACGCAGCGAGTGGGCCGAGCGCGTGCCGCTGGCCGTGGAGGTGCCGTTCTCGGCCGACGTCGAGGGCATCACGGTGCGCGGCCGGATGGACGCCGTCTACGCGGATCCCGACGGCGGCTGGACCGTCGTGGACTGGAAAACCGGCTCCGTCCCGTCAGCCGACCGCCTGCCCGCGCTGGCCGTGCAGCTTGGCGCGTACCGGCTCGCGTGGGCGGCGTTGAAGAACGTGCCGGTGGACCGCGTGCGCGCGGCCTTCCACTACGTCCGCCACGGCCACACGCTCAGCCCCGCCGACCTCCTCGACGCCGAAGGCCTGCGCGACCTGCTGCGCAGCGTCCCGCGCGAGTGACTCAGGCGGATTCAGGCAGCTGGTTCAGGCAGCTGGTTCAGGCGCTGTCGCGAACCTTCAACGCCCACTTCACCAGCGGCCACTGCGCCGTCAACCGGAACCAGGCCGCCGCGCGCACCGGCGCCGGCAGCTTCTTGCGTTCGAAGTCCAGCGCCATCTTCACGTTGCCGGGGAACACACCCACGAACAGCAGCGCCGCCGCGAGCCCGCCCAGCCGGCGGGTCTGGGGCAGGGCGATGGCCGCCGCCACGCCGAGCTCGGCGGCGCCCGAGGCGTACGTCCATGCGCGACGCGAACCGGGGAGCTCCTCCGGTACCAGCGCGTCGTACTGCCTGGGGCGTAGGAAGTGCGTCAGACCGGCGGAGGCGAGGAAACCGGCGAGCCAGTAGGCGGGCCGTTGCGGCCTGCTCGAGTCGGACATGCGTCCAGCCTGCCACAACGTGATCACCGCGACGGGTGTGCGGGCGATGACCTTCGGCTATCCTCCCCGCTGTGAGTGACGCCGAACACCCGCGGGGAGCCGGTGTATGAAAGCCCTGAAACGGCTGCCCCTGAACGTCCGGCTCAACGACCGCCCCGACCACGAGCTCGTCGGCGTGATCCGGATGCCGGAGTTCACCACGAGCCCGATGCGCTCGATCGTCAAGCGGATCATCGGCGCGCTGCTCGCGCTGCTGGCGACGGTGCTGATCGTGTTCGCCGACCGCGGCGGCTACCGCGACGTCAACGGCGACGGGGTGTCCTTCCTCGACGCGATCTACTACTCCACCGTCTCGCTCTCCACGACCGGTTACGGCGACATCGCGCCGGCCTCGGCGTCGGCGCGGCTGGTGAACGTCCTCATCATCACGCCTCTGCGCGTGCTCTTCCTCATCGTCCTCGTCGGGACCACGCTGGAGGTGCTCACGGAGCGCTCCCGGCAGGCATTCAAGATCCAGAAGTGGAGGACGAAGGTGCGCGACCACACCGTCGTCGTCGGATTCGGCACCAAGGGCCGCTCGGCCGTCAACGCGCTGCTCGGTGACGAGGACGTGCAGCCCAGCCGCATCGTCGTGGTCGACACCGACCAGCAGGCGCTGGAGGCGGCCAGCTCGATGGGCCTGGTGACCGTGCACGGTTCCGCGACCAGGGCCGACGTGCTGCGCGTGGCCGGCGTGCAGCACGCGAAGGCCGTGGTCGTGGCCCCGAACCGCGACGACACCGCCGTGCTGGTCACGCTCACCGCGCGCGAGCTGGCGCCGAAGTCGCACATCGTGGCGTCGGTGCGGGAGGCGGAGAACGTCCACTTGCTCAAGCAGTCGGGCGCGAACCAGGTCGTGGTCTCGAGCGAGACGGCCGGGCGCCTGCTGGGCATGGCGACGTCGACGCCGCTCGTGGTCGACATGGTCGAGGACCTCATCACGCCGGAGTCGGGCCTGGCGATCGCCGAACGCGCCGTGGAGCCGTCCGAGGAGGGTGGTTCGCCGCGGCACCTGCCCGACATCGTGCTCGGCGTGGTCCGCGACGGCGTGCTCTACCGCGTCGACGCCCCGCAGGCCGACGCGATCGAACCGGGCGACCGGCTGCTGTACGTCAAGAAGGTCACCTCGGCCGACAAGGTCGAATCCTGACGCGATGAATCCCGGGCCGTGACTTCCTGACCGCTGGGTGACGGCCGATCGGCGGACGGTGACGACGGCCGCCGGGACCTCACTGGGTTTTGCCCCGTGGATCTGGAACCATGGCGGCGTGCAGCTCTCCGACCTCACGAGCAAGACCTCAGTCCAGAGGTGGCTGCAGGTGGGCATCCCGGCTGCCGCCGGTGTGCTCGTGGTGGTGCTGGCGTGGCTCGCCGGGCCCGGCCTGTTCGGCATCGCGGGCGACGACGCCGGCGCGCCGGTGCAGGCCGAGGTGACCCAGCCGGCCGCGTGCTCGGCCGGCGACCCGGTCGAATCCGTCACGTTCAGCCTCGGCGGCAAGCCGCGCCAAGGCACGCTCAACGGCTGCGGCCACGCCAAGGGCGAACGCGTCGAGGTCGGCGTGCCCGTGGACGCCCCGGCCGACGGCCCGATCACCGTCAGCGCGGCCGACACCTCGGCCGGCGCTCAGGACGCGCGCGGCCCGATGGCGCTCGTGCTGCTGGTCTTCGCGTGCTTCTCCGGCGGCATGTACGCGTTCCTGGTCATCCGGGGCTCGGGCAAGCTGGCCCTGCTGCACTGAGCGCCCGCCTCAGGGCACCGGGCGTGCTCACGGGACCGCGGCCCGCCCCTGGATCCCTAGCTGACCAGGGACGAAGGCGCGGCGAACGTGTTGCAGTCGGCGATCCGGTTGGCCTTCGCGCCCTGGCGCCACCAGTAGGCATAGTGGGCGTTGGTGCCGTGGTCGTGGCTGTGGGACGTGTTGTCGCCGCGGGTTTCCTGGTCGTTCCAGGCCTTGTTGTACATGTCGCGGGTGATCGTGCCGCCCTGGTCCACGTGGGCACCGAGGAACATGCCCGAGAAGCACTGCGCCTGCAGCTCCTTGCGCCGCGACATCTCCAGGCCCTCGGGGCTGTTCTGGCCGGCCGCGTAGATCTTCTGCCACGCGGCGTCCATGATCCCGGCGACCTCCTGCACGTGGTGGCCGTACTCGTGGGCGAACAACGCCAGGTAGACGCCCGGGTTGTTGCCGTACTGGTCCGTCTGGAGTCCGGCGAACGGCACGTACAGGTTGTCTTCGCAGTAGTACGCCGCCGTCGCGATGCCGACCTGGATCGTGCCGCACGCGGTCTCGAAGCTCGGCCCGGTGGGGAAGTGCAGCGCGGGCGGGGTGAACGGCAGGTCGTAGGCCTCGAGGAACGGGCCCCACGCCGCGTCGAGGCACTTGCTGGCCGCGGTGAAGAACGCTTCCGCGCCCGACTGCGTGCTCTGCCACGACGGCAGGTCGCAGACGCGGTTCTGCAGCCCGGCGTTGGGGTCCTGCAGGATCGGGTGGTCGGCCAGCTTGAGGATCTTCTGCGGGCCGGTGGAGCTCGGCTCGGACGACTCGGTCGGCGCCGAGGACGCGGTGGAGGACGAGCCGTTGTTCGGCGGCAGCTCGAACGCGCTGGTCGGCGCCGGTGCCGGCGGGTTCTGGTAGCCGGTGGCGTTCACGCCCTGGCTCGGCCGGTTCAGCGCGACGATCGCGACGACCCCGAGCACCAGCACCGTGACAGCACCGAGCGCGATCCCGATGATCGCGCCCGGAGACTTCTTCTGGTGCTGCGGCGGGAAGCGCTGCGGCGGGTACTGGCCCATCCACGGGTTCTGCGGCGGAGGGCCCTGGGGCGGGCCCTGCATCGACGGACCCTGCGCCGATCGGCCCTGGGGCGAGGGACCCGGGGGTCCCTGCCTGCCGGGCGCTTGACCCGGGACCGGCGGCGGTTGAACGGTCCCGCGAGGCGGCACCTGGCCGTAGGGCGGTTGCGTCATCAGGGCAGTCCCGGAGGGTCTCGGCACGGGCCGGGCGGCCCCCGGCTTCCGTTCAGCATATCGGGGGAACGGGGGCCGTACGCACCACTCGTGCCGACGCCGTCACCCGACCCGGGTGTCACCCCAGGTCTGGCCCGGTTTGGGCGCCTCTGGAAGAGTGAGCGGCAGCAAGTGACGGGTCGTGAGTACGAGGGGCTTCGATGACAGACACACCCGGTTCGCCGGGGTCCGGCGCGCCCGACGACGACGCGCCCACTCCGAGCCAGGGTTTCCGGCGCCCCGAACCGTCCGGTCCCGACCAGACCGGCGCCACGGGCGCGCCCGATTCCGGCCCGCCCGCGTCTTCCGGCACCCCGCAGCCCGAAGGCTCGCAGCAGACGCCCGGCACCGGCGGCGTTTCGCAGCAGCAGCCCCAGACTCCGCAGACCGCTCAGGCTCCGCAGACCCCGCCGTCCGGCGGCTGGCAGTCGCCGGGCCAGCAGCCCCCGCAGTCGTACGGGCAGCCGATGCCGCAGTACCCCGGCGGCGCCTACGGGCAGCAGGGCGGCTGGTCCCCGCACGGCCTCGGCAAACCGGGCGTGATCTCGTTGCGCCCGCTCAACGTCGGCGACATCCTCGACGGCGCGATCACCGCCATCCGCCGCTACCCGGTGCTGATCCTGGGCACGTCGGCGGTCATCGCGGTGTTCGTGGCGGGCTTGACCCTCATCGTGCAGCTCGTGGTGCAGCCCGACCTCAACCGCGTCGCGACGCTCGGCCCGGCCGCCACGCAGCAGGAAGCGCTCGACGCGATGTACAACCTGCTGGGCAGCACCGCGTTGTCGCTGATCCCGACGCTGATCATCACGCTGCTCGGCCAGACGTTCCTCACCGGCTTCCTCACGGTCGTGATGGGCAAGGCCGTGCTCGGCCGTCCCGTCGACTTCCGCACGGCCTTGAGCGAGGCCGCACCGCGGCTGCTTCCCTTGCTGGGCCTCACGATCCTGTACGGGCTGGCCACCATGGTCGCCGCGATCTTCTGCCTGCTGCCGGCTGTGATCCCGTACGTGTTCTGGGCGCTCGCGAGCCCGGCGCTGGTGCTGGAGCGCGGCACGATCCGGCAGGCGTTCGGCCGTTCGCGCACGCTCGTGTCGGGGGCGTTCTGGCGCGTGCTCGGCATCCTGCTGCTGGCCGCCGTGATCGGCTGGCTGATCACGGCGATCATCGCCATCCCGTTCGACCTGGGCTCGGGCGCGTTCTCGGGCCTGTTCGACCCGCAGGCCACCGCGCCGGTCCAGACCACCGGCGGCCTGGTGCTGAGCGCGGTGGGCTCGGTGATCGCGAGGACGATCGTCGCGCCGTTCGTCGCGCTGGTCACGGTGGTCCTCTACATCGACCAGCGCATGCGCCGCGAGGGCATGGACATCGAGCTGGCGCGGGCCGCGGGCCTCAACCCGCCGCCGGCTCCGCGGCAGGCGTGGTGACGTTCCTGCTCACCGACGTCCCGGTCGACATCGACCGGGACCCCGCCCGCCTGCGGGCGGTCCAGGAGCTGAGCGACCCGGCGTACGCGGCCGCGCGGCCGGGGCTGCTCCAGCAGGTCGCGCACTGGCTGGGCGAGAAGTTCAGCGAGCTGTTGAACAGCCTGTCCGGGGTGCCGGGCGGGCCGCTGGGGCTGCTGCTGATCATCGGCCTTCTGATCGTGCTCATCGTGGTGGTCCGGCTGCGCGTCGGGAAGGTCGGGCGCGCGGCGCAGGCCGCGCGGCAGGTCTTCTCGGGACGGCGCCGCAGCGCCGACGAATACCGCAAAGCAGCCGAACAGGCTGCCGCGCAAGGACAGTTCGCCGACGCCGTGCGTGAACGGTTCCGCGCGATCGTGCGGGGCCTCGAAGAACGGGCGCTGCTGGACTCGCGCTCCGGCCGCACGGCCGACGAAGCCGCCGCCGAAGCAGGCGCGCTGCTGCCCAACCTCGCCGCCGACCTGGCGGCGGGCGCCCGGCAGTTCGACGACGTGCACTACGGCGGCCGGCCCGGCACCGAGGCCGCCTACCGCGCTCTGACCGACCTCGACGACCGCGTCCGCCGTGAGCGGCCGGTGCTGGTGGGCGCGTGACGACCTCCGTTTCGCCTGATCTCCGGCGCATCTGGCGCGGCGTGCGGGTTCCGCTCGCGCTCCTGCTGCTGATCGTGCTTGTCGCGCTGGCGCTCGTGCTCAGCCGCGGCGACCAGACGAGCGGCGAGTTCGAACCCGGTTCCTACGAACCGAACGGCAGCCACGCCCTGTCCCACTTGCTGCAGGAGGAAGGCGTCGACGTCCGCCCCGTCCACACCATCGAAGAGGCGCTGCAGCAGGTCGACGGGGGCACCCTCGTGATCACCTCGCCGGACCGGGTGCCGGGCGACGGGCTCGTCGACCTGCGCCGCCGCGTCGCGCACCTCGTGCTGCTGGCGCCGGGTCCGGAGGCACTGTCCAAAGTGCTCCCGACGGTGAGCGCGGTCGGCAGCACCGACGTCGCGACGCTCGATCCCGGCTGCACGGTCGGGGCCGCGGTCGGCGCCGGACCCGCGACGCTCGGCGGCACGCGCTTCCGCACCGACGACCCCGAAGCCCGCCAGTGCTACCGCGACGGCGAGGCGCCGACGTTCGTGCAGGTCGCCGACCGCTCGGGCACCGTCACGGTGCTCGGCACGGGCGCGCCGCTGACCAACGACCGCCTCTCCGACGAGGGCAACGCCGCGCTCGGCATGCGGCTGCTGGGCGACCACCAGCGGCTCGTCTGGTACGTGCCGTCGCCGACGGATCCCGCGCTCGGCGGCGGGCAGAAGTCCTTCTACGAGCTCATCCCGCCCGGCTGGCGCTACGGCGCCGTCACGGCCGCGATCGCCGTGGTGCTGCTGGCTTTGTGGCGCGCGCGCCGCCTCGGCGCGGTGGTGAGCGAACCGTTGCCGATCGTGGTGCGCGCGGCGGAAACGGCCGAGGGCCGCGCGCGGCTGTACCGGCGGGGCGGTGCGGCCGGGCACGCGGCCGAGACGTTGCGGGAAGCGGCCCGCGCGCGGCTGCGCACGAGACTGGGCCTGCCGCGCGACGCCGAGGCGGCGGCGGTCGTCGAGACGGTGAGCGCGCGCACGGGCCGCAACCCGGCCGAGGTCGGCGGCGTGCTCTACGGTCCGCCCCCGGCCGACGAGGCCGGGCTGGTCCGGCTGGCGGACGAACTGGACAGCGTGGAACGAGAGGTGGAGCGGTCTTGAGTACCGAACAGACGCAGGCGCCGAATCAGGCTCAAGACGCGCGAGCGGCCCTGATCGCCCTGCGCACGGAGGTCGGCAAGGCCGTGGTGGGCAACGACGCGGCCGTCACCGGGCTCATCCTGGCGCTGCTCTGCCGCGGGCACGTGCTGCTGGAGGGTGTGCCCGGCGTGGCGAAGACCCTGCTGGTGCGGGCTTTGGCGGCGTCGCTGGACCTGAAGACCACGCGAGTGCAGTTCACGCCCGACCTGATGCCGGGCGACGTCACGGGTTCCCTCGTGTACGACGCGCACAGCGGCGAATTCTCGTTCCGCGAGGGCCCGGTGTTCACGAACCTGCTGCTGGCCGACGAGATCAACCGCACGCCGCCGAAGACGCAGTCGTCGCTGCTGGAGGCGATGGAGGAGCGGCAGGTCTCGATCGACGGCACGCCGCGGCCATTGCCCGATCCGTTCATGGTGATCGCGACGCAGAACCCCGTGGAGTACGAGGGCACCTACCCGCTGCCGGAGGCGCAGCTGGACCGGTTCCTGCTCAAGCTCACGATGCCGGCGCCCTCGCGTGAGGACGAGATCGGCATCCTCTGGCGCCACGCGCAGGGCTTCGATCCGCGGGACCTCGCGGCCGCGGGCCTCCGTCCGGTTGCCGGCGCCGAGCAGCTCGCGACCGCGCGCCAGGCCGTCGCCCGCGTGACGATCGGGCCCGAGGTCATCGGTTACGTCGTGGACCTGTGCCGCGCGACGCGGGAGCTGCCGGCCGTGCGCATCGGCGTTTCCCCGCGTGGCGCAACGGCTTTGCTCGCCGTCACGCGCGCGTGGGCCTGGCTCGCCGGCCGCGACTACGCGACGCCCGACGACGTGAAGGCGCTGGCCCGGCCCGCGCTGCGGCACCGGCTCGACGTGCGGCCCGAGGCCGAGCTCGAGGGCGTGACCGCCGACGGGGTCCTCGACCGGGTGCTGGCCTCCGTGCCGGTGCCGCGCTGAGCGGTGGCCCTCACCGGGCGGCTCGGGCTGCTGGCGCTGCTGGGTGCGCTGGTGGTCGGGCTGCTGTTCCCGTCCGCGGCCGGCGTGCTCGGCGTCGTCGTGGTGCTGCTCGTGCTGGTGGCCGTGGACCTCGTGTTCGCCGGCAGCGTGCGCTCGCTGCGGTTTTCGCGCGGTGGCACCACTTCCGTGCGCCTCGGTGAGCCCGCCGAGGTCACCCTGACCGTCACGAACCCGGGCCGGCGCGGGGTGCGCGGGCTGCTGCGCGACGCGTGGCCGCCGAGCGCGGGCGCCGACGACCGCCACCGGATCTCCGTGCCACCGGGCGAACGGCGCGTCTTCACCACCGCGATGCTGCCGACGCGCCGCGGCGACCGCCAGGCGTTCCGCGTGACCGTGCGCGCGATGGGGCCGCTGGGACTCGCGGCGCGCCAGGGTTCGCACGAGGTGCCGTGGTCGGTGCGCGTGCTGCCGCCGTTCCACAGCCGCAAGCACCTCCCGTCGCGGCTGGCGCGGCTGCAGCAGCTCGACGGCCGCAGTGCGGTGATGATCCGCGGCCAGGGCACGGAGTTCGATTCCCTGCGCGAATACGTGGCGGGCGACGACGTCCGCTCCATCGACTGGCGCGCCACCGCCCGCGCGGCCGACGTGATGGTCCGCACCTGGCGCCCGGAACGCGACCGGCACGTGGTGCTCGTCCTCGACACGGGCCGCGTGTCCGCCGGCCGCGTCGGCGACGCGCCCCGGCTCGACGCCGCCATGGACGCCGCGCTGCTGCTGGCCGCCCTGGCCTCCCGCGCCGGCGACCGCGTGGACCTGCTGGCCTACGACCGCCGCGTGCGCGCCGCCGTGCCGGGCTCGTCGGCCGCGACGCTGCTGCCGTCACTCGTGAACGCCATGGCGCCGCTCGAACCGTCCCTCGTCGAGACCGACTCCCGCGGCATGGTCGCGGAAATCCTCCAGCGCACCCGCCGCCGCGCGCTGGTCGTGCTCCTGACGGGCCTCGACGCGGCGCCGCTCGAAGAGGGCCTGTTCCCCGTCCTCAGCTCCCTGACCTCCCGGCACCACGTGATCGTCGCGTCCGTGGCCGACCCGCGCGTCGCCGAGATGGCCCGCGCCCGCGGCGACGCCGAAGCCGTCTACGACGCCGCCTCGGCCGAGCGCACCCTCGCCGAACGCGCCTCCGCCACCGCCCGCTTGACCCGCCGCGGTGTCGACGTGGTGGACGCGGTGCCGGAAGAGCTGCCCCCGGCGTTGGCGGACCGGTACCTGGCGCTGAAGGCCGCGGGCCGCCTGTAGCGGAGGTTCGGCACTCGTTGGAGTGGCATCCCTTGGTGCGCCGCCTCCGGTGCTGTTAAGCCGGAAGCAACTTCGGCTCGAGGGAGTGCTCGCGTGCGTCGGCTGCTGTCCGTGGTGGTGCTGCTGTTGATCGGGTCCGGCGGGGTCGCGTACGCGGCCGACGGCGCGCCCGTCTACCTCGCCGACGGTGGGGGCGCGGTCTCGCTCGCCACGGCCGGCGGCAAGGTGCAGCTGGCCGACGCGAAGGACCCGGGCGCCGCCTGGACGTACGACAAGGCCTCCCAGCACTACCGCAATGTCGCGAGTGGACAGTGCCTCGCCGCGCAGAGCCCCGTCGACGGTGTCGGCGTGCTGATGGCCGCCTGCGCCGACGGGGATCACAAGCAGCAGTGGCGCCGCGTCGCGGGCAACCCGGGGCTGGTGACGATCGCGAACGTCGCCACCGCGCGCTGCCTCACCGCCGAGGCGCCGACGCCGGGCGCGCGGCTGTACCAGGAAGTCTGTTCGCTGCCGGGCCTGTCCAACGCGTGGGCCGCGGGCGGCCGCACGCTCGCCATCCTGTCCGGCAACGGCCAGCACCTGGCCACGAAAGACCCCGCGGCGCCGTTCGTGGTCCGCGTGATCGGCGAGAACGGCCAGCCGGCGCCGGACGTGCCGGTCACCTTCTACGTGCACGCCGCCCGGGCGCAGAACGTCCTGGTCTTCGAAGGCGGCAAGGAAACCGCGCAGGCGAAAACCGGCGCCGACGGGGAAGCCACCAGCCCCAAGCTCGTCCTCACCGATCCCGGCGAGTTCGACATCCGCTTCACCGGCAGCGCCACCCTCGACGACGGCAACTCCATCGCCTTCGAGGGCAGCTGCCTCTGCTAGCCCGCTTCCGGCAGCGCGTCACCGGTGTAGCGGCGGTCGAGATCGCCCCGCTCCCCGTCGCGAGCGGCGCGGCGGCCGAGCGTGAAGACGTAGGTCAGGAACAGCAGCTCCACGACCGCGCCGATGCCGATGCGCACCCACGTCGGCCAGCCCGACGGCGTGACGAAGGCTTCGATCACGCCGGACACCAGCAGCACGCACGCCAGCCCCAGCGCGATCACGACCACGGACCGGCCCTGTTCGGCCAGCGCGGCGCTGCGCGAGCGGCGGCCGGGGTCGATCACGGTCCAGCCGAGCTTCAGGCCGGTGCCCGCGGCGATGAACACGGCCGTGAGCTCCAGCAGGCCGTGGGGCAGGAGCAGGCCGAGCAGCACGTCGCCGCGGCCGGCCGAGGACATCAGGCCGATGGCGATACCGGCGTTGAGCGAGTTGAGCCACAGCGCGCTGATCACGGGCAGGCCCAGTGCGACACCCAGGAACAGGCAGGTCGCGGCCACCCACGCGTTGTTCGTCCACACCTTCGCGGCGAACGAGCTCGCCGGCCCGGTCGAGTAGTACGTCTCGTACTGGCCGCCGGGCGCGGTCATGGCTTTGATCTCGTCGGGGGAGACCAGCGCCGACCGCACGGACTCGTCGCCCGCGATCCACACGCCGAGCACGGCCATCACGACCAGCGACGCCAGCGCTGCGGGGATCCACCAGCGCCGGCTGAGGTACACCGCGGCCGGGAAGCGGCGGGTGAAGAACAGCGCCACCTCGCGCCACGCCGCGCTGTGCGAGCCCGTGACGGCCGAACGGCCCCGCGCGACCAGGGCCGACAGCCGCGCCAGCAGGGCCGGGTCGGGCGCTGTCGAGCGGATGATCGACAGGTGCGTCGCCGTGCGTTGGTAGAGCGTCACGAGCTCGTCGGCCTCGGCCCCGGACAGCCTGCGCTGCCGCACGAGCTCGCCGAGCCGGGCCCACTCCGCTCCGTGCGCCGCGACGAAGACGTCGACGTCCACCCGATCACCTCCTGGAGCCCCAGCCTAGGGCCCACTGCGCCGTGACTGTTGCCGATCCGGCCACAGTCACGGCGGAAAACGTTGCGACGTGCAGGCGGTGCTTGATTGGGTGTCCGCCTCCTTTCGGCCGGACCGGCAACTAGGCTTGCCCGGTGCAGGAAGAGTCCGATCTCGTCACCGGTGAGGCCGTGGTCCTCGACCTCCGGGTGGCCAAGCTGGCCAGCCGCGGTGTCGCGATGCTGCTCGACGTGCTGGTGCAGGGCGCGCTCCTGCTGATCGTCGTGGTCACCGTCGCCGCGACCTCGGCCGATCTCGACCCGGCGCTCACGATCGCGCTGCTGCTGTCGGTGTTCGTGCTGATCGTGATCGGCTACCCGGTGCTGTTCGAGACGCTCACCCGCGGCAAGTCGCTCGGCAAGATGGCGCTCGGCCTGCGCGTGGTCCGGCTCGACGGCGGCCCCATCCGCTTCCGCCACGCCCTCACTCGCGCCCTCGCCGGCTTCTTCGTCGACTTCTGGGCTCTCGGGTTCCTGGGCGCGGTGGCCGTGATCGTGTCGCTGAGCTCGTCGAACGGCCGCCGCGTCGGCGACTACCTCGCGGGCACGCTGGTGATCCGGGAACGCGTGCCGCAGAGCGCGCAGGCCTACGTCGCGATGCCGCCGGGTCTCGAAGGCTGGGCCGCGCAGCTCGACCTCAGCCGGCTGCCCGACGACCTGGCGCTCGCCGCGCGTCAGTACCTGAACCGTTTCCACGAGCTGCGACCCGACGCCGCCCACGCGCTCGGTCAAGGGCTCGCCGATCAGACGGCCCACGCCGTGGGGGTGGCGGTGCCGTCCGGGATGCCGGCGTGGGTGTTCCTCTCGGCGGTGCTGGCGGAACGGCGCAACCGCGACCAGGCGCGGCTGGCGCAGCAGGTGTACGCGGGGCCGCCGCCGGCTTACGCGGGGTCGCAGCAGCAGGCTCATCAGCCGCAGCCGTTCCCGCAACAGCCGCCGGCTCAGCCGTTCCAGCCGGTCACCCAGCCGACCCGGCAGCAGTTCCAGCCGACGGCCCAGCAGATCCAGCCGGTCACCCAGCCGCCCCTGCCGCAGCAGTACCCGCCGCCGACGGCCCAGCAGCCCCAGCCGACGGCCCCGCGGCCCGCGCCGCAGGAGCCGGAGAACCCCTTCACCCCGCCGAGCTGACCGGTGCTCCTCGAACTCGCCACGGCCCTCGCCGGGCTCACCGCCGACGTCACCGCCACGGCCCACCCCGACGGCTCCGTCACGGTCGCCGAGCAGGTCACCACCGCCACGCCCGCCACCCACCGCATCGCCCTGCGCGTGCCCATCGCCGACGACGAAGACCGCGTCTACACCGTCCGCGACGCCCGCCTCACCGGCTCCGGCCACCTCGACGAGGATTCCGACGGCCTCACCGCGACCTACACCGGCCCGGCCACCCTTTCGTACACAGTGGACGGTTCCGTCGCCGACGGCGGGCAGCTGCGCTGGCAGGTCACCGGCGGCTGGGACGCCGACCTCACCCGCCTCACCACGGAGTTCACCGCCCCCGGAATCTCCACAGTGGACTGCTTCGCCGGCGTCATCGGCTCGGCCCGCCACTGCACGTTCTCGGAGCTCGGAGCCGGCGGCATCGCCCGCGTCGAGCAGGACGGCCTGCGCCCCGGCGAGCGCGTGGACCTCGCGGTCGGCATCCCGCCCGGCGCGCTGCCCGTGAACGCCCGGTTCGTCGCCGTCTCCCCGGTCGCGGACTTCTTCAAGGGCCCGGGGATTCCCCTGCTCGCCCTGGTCCTGTTGCTGATCGCCGCCGTGCCGACGTGGCTGCACCGCCGCCGCGGCAAGAACCGCTTCGAGGTGCTCGACCGTGGTTAGCCTCCGCAGCTTCGCCGTCGTCCTGGCGATCCCGGCCCTGGTCCTCGCCGCGGGCCCGGCCCAAGCCCAGGACCTGCCCGCGCTCCCGCAAAGCGCCGAGGTCACGCTCAAACTCCAGCGCGACGGCACGCTGTCGGTGACCGAGGCCGTCTCGGTCCCCGCCGGCACCACGATGACGCGCACCCTCCCGCTGCGCAGCTCCGCCGACGCCGGTCACGACCGCGTGCTCACCGTGCGCGACCTCAGCATCGAGGGCTCGGGCAGCGCGCAGACCTCGGACGACCAGATCGTCGTCGACCTGCGCGGCGGGACCTCGGTGGTCCGCTACACCGTCGTCGGCGCTGTGGGCACCGTAGGCCGCAGGTTCGGTATCGAGCACCTGACGTGGGACCTCGCCGGCGGCTGGGACACCCGCCTGGAGCTGATGCGCGCGACCTTCGCCGCCCCGAACCTGCCCGACGCCGTGACCTGCCTCGCGGGCCCGCCCGGCTCCGCCACCCCGTGCGGCGCCGCGCAGCTCGACCACTCCGGGCTCACCCGGGTGTCGGTGTCGAAGCTCGCGCCGGGCGACCGCGTGGAGCTCACCGCGGAGCTGCCCGCCGGCACCGTGCCCGCGACCGAACAGCTCGTGCCCGCGAAGTCCGTCGCCGGCGCCTTCCTCGTCACCACCCCGATCCTGGCCGCGTGGCTCGCCTTCGCGGCGCTCGTCCTGGCGGGCCTCGTCACGCTGCTGGTCCTGCGCCGCCGTGACCGGGCCGCCGCGCTCCCGGTCCGCCTCGAAGCCGACGGCCAGTTCTCCTCACCGCAGGGAGTGCTGCCCGGCCACCTCGGGTTCCTGCTCACGGGCCGCACCGACGCCCTCGACGTCGCCGCCACCGTGCTCGACCTCTGCGTCCGCAACTACCTGTGGGTCGGCGGAGCCGGCGAAGAAAGCTGGACCCTGCACCGCCGCAACCCGCCGGACGAGTACCTCACCGCCTTCGAACGGACGGTCTACGAAACCGCCGTCCCCGGCGATTCGGCGCCGCTGTCGAGAATCACGCCGGACATCGAGGACGAACTGCGCACGGCCGTCGTCCGCCGCGGCTGGCTCTCGCGCCGGCCCGCCCTGCTCACCAAGATCGCCGTCCGTCTCTGCTGCTACGGCGCCTTCCTCACCGCCCTGCTGGCCTTCACCGCCGGCTACGCGCAGCTCGGCCTGGTCGTCGTCGCCACCGGCGCCGCCCTCGGCCTCTTCGCCGCGTGGCTGCCCCCGCGCACGCGGGACGGCAGCCTCCTCCGTGACCAGCTCCTGGGCCTGCGCGCCGAACTGGCCGACCCGGCCGAAGTCACCGAACTCATCTTCTCCCGTGCCCTCCCGTACGCCCTCGCGCTCGGCGAAACCAGCCGTTGGCTCGGGACGCTCGCGGAACCGGTTTGTTCGCTTCAGGCGTACTGGTTCGGCGGCCCCGCCACACCCGCCCGGACCAGCGCTTTCCTGGCCGCCCTCGGCGCCGCGACCACAAGCGCGCGCCCGGCGCTGGGAGCGGTGCCACCAGCCGAGCCGAGGGTCGGGTCCTCTGCGTAGGGTGGGGGCATGGCCGATCCCGAGCTCGTCCGTTTCACGATTGACAACGGTCTGCGCGTGGTGCTCGCCCCGGACCCGACCGCGCCTGTTGTCGGGGTCAGCGTGCACTACGACGTGGGCTTCCGTTCCGAGCCGGAGGGGTTGACGGGTTTCGCGCACCTCTTCGAGCACTTGATGTTCCAGGGCAGTGAAAGCCTGGAGAAGCTGGCCCACTTCCGCCACGTGCAGTCGAGCGGCGGGACCTTCAACGGGTCCACCCATCCCGACTACACCGACTACTACGAGGTGCTGCCCTCGGCGGCCCTCGAGCGCGCGCTGTTCCTCGAAGCCGACCGCATGCGCGCACCGAAGCTGACCGCGGAGAACCTGGCGAACCAGATCGAGGTCGTCAAGGAGGAGATCCGCCTCAACGTGCGCAACCGCCCGTACGGCGGGTTCCCCTGGATCCTGCTGCCGCCGGTGCTGTACTCGACCTTCGCCAACGCCCACGACGGCTACGGCGCGTTCGAGGACCTCGAAGGCGCGACGCTCGACGACTGCGCCGCCTTCTTCGACACCTACTACTCGCCGGCCAACGCGGTGCTCACCGTCGCCGGCGATTTCGAGGTCGACAACGCCAAGGAGCTCATCCAGAAGCACTTCGGCGACGTGCCGCACCGGCCCGCGCCGGTCCGCCCGTCCTTCGCCGAGCCGCTGCCCACCACCGAGCTGCACGGCGAGCACGAGGACGCGCACGCACCGCTGCCCGCGATCGCCGTGGGCTACCGCATGCCCGACCCGATCAACGACCTCGACGGTTACCTCGCGTACCTCGTGCTGGCCGGTGTCCTCACCGACGGTGACGGCTCCCGCCTGCAGCAGCGCCTGGTGCACCGCGAGCCGCTGGTGGTCGACATCGGCGCCGGCGCCGGGCTGTTCGGCCCGTTCGAGGCGCGTGACCCGGACACGTTCACGATCACCGCGATCCACCCGCCGGACGTGGAGCGCGAGCGCGTGCTGGCCGCCCTCGACGAGGTGCTGGACGAGCTCGCGACGACGCCGCCCGACGAGCAGGAGCTCAAGAAGGTGACCGCGCGCTGGGCCGCGAGCCTGCACTCGGAGCACGACCGGCTGGTGTCGCGCACGCTGGCGCTGGGCGCGTTCGAGCTGCTCTACGGCGACGCGTCGCTGGTGCACCGGCTGGCGGACCGCATGTCGGCGGTCACCGGCGAAGCCGTGTCGGCCGCGGCGAAGGCGCTGCGCCCCGACGCGCGCGCCGTGCTCGTCGTGAAGCCCGCCGCCAACACCGAAGGGATCGAAGAGCAGTGACTTCGGCTACGCATCGCAGCGCGCAGGAGATCGGCCGCACGTCGACCGGTCCGCGCCCGCTGCCACCGCTCGGTGAGCAGCGCGCCGCCACCGACCTGTCCCACGTGGACACCACGCTGAGCAACGGCCTGCGCGTGCTGGCCGTGCGCAAGGCTTCGGTGCCGCTGGTGGAGGTCCGGCTGTGGATCCCGTTCGCGGGGGAGGACGCGCTGCACCCGGCCACCGCGGAGGTGCTGGCCGAGACGCTGCTCACCGGCACCGCGAAGCGCGACCGGGTGGAGATCGACGCCGAGCTGGCGCTGATCGGCGGCGACCTCGGCGCGGGCGTGGACCCGGAACGCTTGTACCTCAACGGTTCCGCGCTCTCCGACGGCTTGCCGACGTTGCTCGACGTGCTCGGCGACGTGCTGACCGGCGCCACCTACGGCGAGGCCGAGGTGACCCGGGAACGCGAGCGGCTGATCGAACGCATCGCGGTGTCGCGCACGCAGCCGCGCACGATCGCGCGGGAGGCGTTGCAGAAGCAGCGCTATGGCGACCACCCCGTCACGCGGGAGGTCCCGCAGGCCGACGATGTGGCTGTCGTGACGCCGGAGCAGGTGCGGGCGCTGCACGCGGCTTCGGTGCTGCCGCGCGGTTCCGTTCTGGTGATCGTGGGCGACATCGACCCCGACACCGTGCCGGCCGAGCTCGAACGCGCGCTCGGCGGCTGGGCCTCCGACCGCTCGGCTCTCGTGCTCCCGCCGCTGCCGGAGCTGACCGGCGGCGACGTGCTGCTGGTGCCGCGCGCCGGCGCCGTGCAGTCGCAGATCCGGCTTTCGGCGCAGACGGTGGCCCGCACGCACCCGTCGTACCCGGCGCTGCAGCTGGCGAACCTGGCCTTCGGCGGCTACTTCTCCTCGCGCCTGGTCGAGAACATCCGTGAGGACAAGGGTTACACCTACGGCGCCCACTCCGGGTTCGAGTTCACCGGAGAGAACGCGGTGGTGAACGTCGACGCCGACACGGCCAACGAGGTCACCGCCGCGGCGCTGCTCGAGACGCGCTACGAGCTGGCGCGCCTCGGGCTCGTGCCGCCGACGGCCGATGAGGTGGAGTCGGTGCGCCAGTACGCGATCGGCTCGCTGCTCACCTCCACGTCGTCGCAGTCGGGCCTCGCCGGGCAGCTGATGGCGCTGGCGACCACGGGTCTCGGCGTCGAATGGCTGCAGGAGCACCCGGCGCGGCTCGCGGCCGTGACGGGGGAGCAGGTGGCCGAGGCGGCGCTGGAATACTTCGCGCCCAAGCGGTTCACCGGCGTGGTGGTCGGCGACGCGGAGCTGCTCGCGCCGAAGCTGACCGCGCTGGGCGACGTGACGGTGGGTTCGGAGACGGCCGACTGATGACCGCACCGTTCGCCCTGGAGTCGCTGCCGACCCTGTCCCGGTCCACTGTGGACCGTCAGGAGACGTTGCGCACCAACCCGGAACGCCTGATCTCCAAGTGGTCCGAAGCCCGCGTGGTGCTGCTCGACGACACCGGCCGCACGCCGGTGGTCGAGGGCAGCTCCTCGCTGGCTGCCCGCAAGGCCATCGACTTCGGCACGGAACCCCCGGCCGACGCGGTGTTCCTCGGCGAGTGGGAGGACACCGACTACTGGTCGCTGCCCGGCCGCCCCGAGGGTGACGCGGACACCGTGAAGATGTCCGGCAGCTGGGGCGTGGTCGAAGAGGTCCCGCGCGTCGACGGTGAGATCTGGGTCGAGCTGCGCGGCTACGGTGACCAGCTGGACGACACGTCGGCCGGCCTGTTCACCACCGCGCAGGCCCTGCGCCACTGGCGGCGCCAGTCCCGCTTCTGCACCCGCGACGGCTCGCCCACGAACCTGATCCAGTTCGGCTGGGCCAGCAAGTGTGAGGCCAAGGGCCACGAGGAGTACCCGCGCACCGACCCGGCCGTGATCTGCCTCGTGCACGACCAGGACGGCGTCAACGGCTCCCACGTGCTGCTCGCGCGCCAGCCGGTGTGGCCGGCAGGCCGCTACTCCGTTCTCGCCGGCTTCGTCGAAGCCGGCGAGTCGCTGGAGGGCTGCGTGTCACGGGAGATCCGCGAGGAGGTGGGTGTCGAGGTGTCGGACATCCGCTACCTGGGCAGCCAGCCCTGGCCCTTCCCGCGCTCGATCATGCTGGGCTTCACCGCGCGCGCCGACCGCACGGCCCCGCTGGTCCCCGCCGAGGGCGAGATCGAGGAAGCCCTCTGGGTCTCGCGCGACGAGGTCCGCGCCGCCTTCCGCAACAGCGGCACCGCCACTCCGACGCCCATCGCGGGCGGCGCTTCGGAGATCATCCTGCCGGGCAACTCGTCGATCGCCCGCGTGATGCTGAAAGCGTGGGCTGACGCGGAGCAGTGAGCTTCGGCTTGTTCGTGACAGGGCCCTTCCCGGCTGAGCCGGGGAGGGCCTTCGTCGTTTCGCGAGCCGGTTGTTGTTCAGGGCTGGATTGCCGCCCGCTGCGCGAACCCGGCGAGCGGACCCGTCGTGCGTGGTTCGGCGGCCACGAGCGCGCACAGTCTCGACGACCGACGGTTGGTGGTGTTGGGCGTAACCCTGACCTCCGGCCTCCGCGTTCTGGCCCCCGACCAGGCGAGGCGGCCGCTTCCACCTGCCTTCGCGCGTTCCTCCTGCCGAGGAATGCCCTCCGCGGCTTGGTGACAGTGCCCTTCCGGCTTGAGCAGGGGAGGGCCTTCGTCGTTTCGCCGTAGGGTGTTTCGCGGTGCCGCTGGTTTCCGGGGACGGACGGCGCCCGGCGAGCCTCCGCCGACCGCGTTCCCGCGGTGCCAGCATGGAGCTCATGGACACCGTCGCCGTCCCGCGGAGCGTCGTCAGTGCGCTGAGGCAAGCCAGCGTGACCGGAACAGCCACCGTGCTGATCGACCGATTCCGCACCACCGCCCGGGACGGGGTCGCGCGCCCGCCGGCCGCGTTCGGTGAGGTCCTGGCGTGGCTGTGGCAGACCGACGCCGATGCCGCCGTGATCCACATCGCCGAGCTGATGAAGCAGCTGCGCGAACACCATCCGCTCGCCCACGTCGTGACGCCGCCCGTCGGGTTCGCGGAGCTCCTCGACGGCGTGCGCGAGTGCTTGCCTGCCGAATTTGCCCACGCCGACCTGCTGATTTCCTACACCCGCACCTCGCTGGGCGACTTCTACGGCGGTTGATGGCCGCCCGGCTTCGCACGGCACCCGAGGCCGACCACTCTCGCACACGCTGAGCACCCGCTCAGTCGCCCACCGCCGCGCCCGAAACCTCCCCGAACCGCCACTCCGACGCCCACCGCGGGCGGCGCTTCGGAGATCATCCTGCCGGGCAACTCGTCGATCGCCCGCGTGATGTCGAAGGCATGGGCTGACGCGGAGGAGTGAGCTTCGGCTTGTTCGTGAGAGGGCCCTTCCCGGCTTGAGCCGGGGAGGCCTTTGTCGTTGTCGCGTCGAGCGCTCGCCGGCACCTGTCCACACGGAACCCGTCGTGCGCGGGGTTGTCCACAGATTTCGCTTCGGCCGTTTTTCGAGGTCAGGGGCCGATAAGAACACCGCAAAAGCAGCGGGCTCGCGCGGCCTCTCGCCGGATACTCCCGGTCGCACACGTTGAGCACTCGCTCAGTCACCCACCGCCGCGCCCGAAACCTCCTCGACTCGAAGTGTTACCCGCTCGTTCCGGATGACCATTGACGCGATGTGGCCCCGCTCACTACAGTCGCCCGAAACCGTCTGTAAAGTATCCTAATTAAGGGGCCACAGTGCGCGCCGGAAGCCCGAGGATGTTGCGCGAGATCAACGATCGCGCGGCGATCGAGGCGTTGCTGCGCGGCGGGCCGCTCACGAGGGCCGAGCTCGAGGTCGTGATCGGGCTGTCCAAGCCGGCCACGGCGCAGCTGCTCACGCGCCTGGAGCACGACAACCTGGTGGGCAAAGCCGGCGAACGCGCGGGCGGCGGGCGCGGACCGCGGGCCCAGCTGTGGGCGGTGAACGGCAGCCTCGCCCACGTCGCAGCCGTGGACCTCACGCCGCACGTCGCCGATTTCGTGATCGCCGACATCGCGGGAACCGTGCGAGCCGAGTACCAGGTCGAGCTGCCCGTGCACGAAGGCGCCGACGTGATCGGCACCTTCGGCAAGGCGCTCAAGCACGTCACCAAGAAGGCCGGCAAGAACCTCGACGACCTGGCCAACGTCGTGATCGGCGCGCAGGGCGCGTTCGACCCGCGCACCGGCCTGCTCTCGTCCGCGCCCCACATCCCCGGCTGGCTCGGGTTCGACGTCCCGGCGAGGCTCAGCGAGGAGCTCGGCCTGGCCGTGACCATCGAGAACGACGTGAACCTGGTGGCCGTCGAGGAGATGACGGTCGGGAAAGCCCAGGACGTCGACGACTTCGTGATGGTCTGGCTCTCCGAAGGCGTCGGTGGCGCTGTGGTCATCGGCCGCCGGCTGCTGCGCGGCGCGACCGGCGGTGGCGGCGAGATCGACTGGATGCGCGTGCCCGATCCGGCCACTGTGGACACCGGTGACCGCTGGCCCGAGGCCGGCGCGCGCTTCGGCAACCTCGTGGATTCGCCCGCCATCGCAAGGCTCGCGAACGCCCACGGCCTGGCCGCGAAAACCGGCCCCGAGGCCGTGACAATGGCGAAAACCGAGAAAAACCAGCCCTTCCTCGACGACCTGGCCCGCCGCGTCGCCGGTGGCCTCGCGAGCCTCGTGGCCGTGGCCGACCCGCAGCTCATCCTGCTCTCGGGCGACACGAGCCGGGCCGGCGGCGAGGAGTTCGCCCAGCTGGTCGCACAAAAGCTTCACGAACTCGTCCTGCCCCGCACTCCCGTCGCGCTCGCTTCGGTGCAGGGCAACGCCGTGCGCGCGGGCGCGTTGCAGTCCGCGCTCGCCACCGCCCGTGAAGACGTCTTCGGCGTCGTCACCCCCACGCTCCGCGGGCCGAGCCGACCCGCAGAGGACCCAGCGGGAGCGCCGCGGACGGCACTCCCGAGCTCAGCCCCGTCCCCGACCGAGTAACCACCATGAGGAGGAGGGTCATGGCCCCCACGACCCGCATCCGGAGGATCGCGCGAAGGCGTGGTTCTCTGCTGCTGTCCGCCGCGGCCGCCGCCACGCTGCTGGCGACCGCCGCGTGCGGCGCGGCCGCGCCGAGCGGCTCGGGCGACGCCGCCGCGCCGCCGAACAAGGACGACAAGCTCACCCTCACCGTCTACAGCAAGTTCACCGACCGTGAGTACGGCGTCGTCACGGCCGCATTGAACAAGCTGAAGGCCAAGTACCCCAACATCACCATCAACCACGAGGGCAACCAGGACGACGACAAGCTCACGCAGTCGATCCGCGGCGGCAACCCGCCCGACGTGGCCATCTCCTTCTACACCGACAACCTCGGCGCATGGTGCTCCACCGGCAGCTTCCAGGACCTCAAGCCGTACCTGGACCGCGACAAGATCGACGTGAACCAGATCCCGCAGGCGGTGCGCGACTACACGTCGTACCAGGGCAAGCGCTGCGCCATGCCGATGCTCGCCGACGTCTACGGCTTGTACTACAACAAGGACATGTTCGCGGCGCACGGCATCTCCTCGCCGCCGAAGACCACGACCGAGCTGTTCGAGGACGCGAAGAAGCTCACCGAGTTCAACGCGGACGGCTCGATCAAGACGATGGGCTTCATCCCGTCGATGCCGTTCTACGCCAACCAGGCACAGTACTGGGCCCCGAACTTCGGTGCGCAGTTCATCGGCCCGGACGGCAAGTCGTCGATCTCGTCCAGCCCCGGCTGGAAGGCGATGTTCGAGTTCCAGAAGAAGCTCATCGACTTCTACGGTGGCCACGACAAGGTCGAGAAGTTCAAGGCCGGCCTCGGCGACGAGTACTCCGCCGACAACGGCTTCCAGAAGGGCAAGCTGGCGATGATGTACGACGGTGAGTTCCGCACCGCGTTCATCAAGGACCAGACGCCGACGCTGAACTACGCCACCGCGCCCGCGCCGGTGCTCGACAGCATGGCCGACCACTACGGCGCCGGCTTCGCCACCGGCACGATCATCGCGATCCCCAAGGGCGCCAAGAACCCCGGCGCCGCGTGGGAGCTGATCAAGCAGGTCACGCTCGACACCGACACGCTCGTGGACATGGCCAACGGCCTCAAGAACGTGCCCAGCACCACGGCTTCGCTGTCCTCGCCGAAGCTCGACGCGCCGCCGCAGTTCAAGACGTTCCTCGACATCTACGGCAGCGGCAAGCTGGTCGCCAACCCCTCCACGCCGATCGGTGACGCCTTCCTCAAGGCGGTCAACGACTTCGCCGAGAAGTGGCAGGCCGGTTCCGTGCCCGACCTCGACGCCGGACTCAAGCAGGTCGACGCCCAGGTCAACGACGAGCTGGCGCAGAAGGGCGCCGGCGGATGACCTCGGTCCTCCCCACCGAGGCGACGATCCCGCCCGCACCCGCGAAGGTGCGGGCGGGGTCCCGCCGAGCCAAGCGCCGTCGCACGGTGTTCTACTTCATGGCGCCGGCGACGCTGGGGTTCCTGATCTTCTTCGGGTACCCGCTCATCGCCACGGTGTACTACTCGTTCACCCGCTACGACCTCATCAACCCTCCACAGTGGATCGGGTTCGACAACTACGTGCGGATGTTCACCAGCGAGCCGCTGGTGAAAACCGCCGCGTACAACACGTTGTGGCTCGTGATCGTCCTGACGATCTGCCGCGTGCTGTTCTCGCTCGGCGTCGCGTCGGTGATCTCGCGGCTGAAGTCCGGCGTCGGCCTGGTGCGCACGCTGTGCTACCTGCCCACGCTCGCACCACCGGCCGCGGCGACACTCGCGTTCGTCTTCGTGTTCAACCCGCAGTTCGGCCCGGTCAATCGGTTCCTGCACCTCGTGGGCATCGACGGCGGGCTGTGGTTCAACAGCCCGGTGATGTCGAAGCCGTCACTCACGCTGCTGGCGCTGTGGGGTTCGGGCGAGCTGATGATCATCATCCTGGCCGCCCTGCTCGACGTGCCGGCCGAGCAGTACGAGGCGGCCGAGCTCGACGGCGCCGGTGCGGTCCGCAAGTTCTGGCACGTCACGCTGCCCACGATCTCGCCGGTCCTGCTCTTCGGCGTGGTCAACTCGATGATCTACGCGCTGCAGTTCTTCACCCAAGCCATCGTGGCCGCGTCCGCTTCGGCGGGCACAGCCGACGTGGCCGGCAACTCGAAGCTGATCGGTGCGCCGGAGAACTCCACTTTGACGTATCCGATCTGGCTGTACGTCCAGGGTTTCCGCTACTTCAACATGGGCTACGCGGCGGCGATGGCCGTGCTGCTGTTCATCGTGTCCGCCGGCTTCACGTGGGTGCTGGTGCGGCAGTTGCGCAAGAGCCAGCACCAGGAGGAGGGGGCATGAACCTATACTCGCGCCAGCCTGTTCGTGACCCCGACCGGGCGCGGGTGTCCCGCAGGAACGGAGTGGGGGCATGACGACGATTTCGGCACCTGCGAAACCCGCGGCTCCCGTCCCGCCGCGCGTGCAGTTCCGGCGCCAGTGGGACAAGCGGCTGGGCTTCATCGCGACCCACGCCATCGGCATCGCGCTCGGCGTGATCTTCGTGCTGCCGTTGCTGTTCGTGTTCCTCACCGCGGTGATGAAGAGCGACCAGGCGATGACGTCGAGCCTGTGGCCCACGGAATGGCACTTCGAGAACTTCGTCGAGGTGTTCAAGAAGGCGCCGCTGCTGGAGTACTTCGGCAACAGCCTGCTGTACTCGGCGCTCGCGACGGTCGGCGCGCTCGTGTCGGCCATCCCGGCGGCGTACGGGCTGGCGAAGCTCAGGTGGCGTGGCCAGAACCTGTTTTTCATGCTCACGGTGGCCGCGATGATGCTGCCTCCGCAGGTCACGGTCGTGCCGCTGTACGACCTGTGGGTGCGGATGGGTCTCACGGGCACTCTCGTTCCGCTGATCGTGCCGTACTTCTTCTTCGACGCGTTCTCGATCTTCCTGCTGCGCCAGTTTTTCCTTACCATCCCCAAGGATTACCTGGAAGCGGCGAAGATCGACGGCTGCAACGAGTTTCGCGCGATGACCCGGGTGCTGCTGCCCATGGCCAAGCCCGGGATCGCGGCCACCGCGATGTTCTGTTTCCTGTTCACCTGGAACGACTACTTCGGACCGCTGCTCTACACCGGCGAGAACCAGGACAACTGGCCGCTTTCGCTGGCCATCGCCTCGTTCCGCGGCATGCACCACGTGGAGTGGAACCTCACGATGGCCGCGACCGCGCTGATCATGGCGCCGGTGATCGTGCTGTTCGTGTTCGCGCAGAAGTCGTTCGTCAAGGGCATCACGTTCACGGGAGTCAAGGGATGAAGCTGGCAGTCGTCGGTGGCGGGTCCACCTACACGCCGGAGCTGGTCGACGGAATCGCGGGCCGAAGGTCTACTTTGGATGTCGACGAGATCGTGCTGATCGACCCGGACGCCTACCGCGTGGAGACCGTCGGCGGGTTCAGCCAGCGGCTGCTCGACCACGCCGGGCACCCGGCGCGGGTCCGCACCACGGCGAACCTGGAGGAAGGCGTCGAGGGCGCTTCGGCCGTGCTCATCCAGCTGCGGGTGGGCGGGCAGAAGGCGCGGGCGTCGGACGAGACGTTCCCGCACGCGTGCGGCTGCGTCGGCCAGGAGACGACCGGCGCGGGCGGTCTGGCGAAGGCCCTGCGCACGGTGCCGGTGGTGCTCGACATCGCCGAGCGCGTGCGCAAGGTCGCGGGTGACGACACGTGGATCGTGAACTTCACGAACCCCGTCGGCATCGTCACGCGGGCGCTGCTGCAGGAAGGTCACCGCGCGGTCGGGCTGTGCAACGTCGCGATCAACCTGCAGCGGAAGTTCGCCAAGCTGCTCGGCGCGTCGACCGACGACGTGCGCCTCGTCCACACGGGACTCAACCACCTGAGCTGGGAACGCGGCGTGCTCGTCGACGGCGTCGACCGGCTGCCGGAGCTGCTCGACCGGCACGCGGAGTTCCTGGGCGAGGAGGTGTCCGCGCCCGTCGAGTGGATGCGGCGGATGAACGCCGTGCCGTCGTACTACCTGAAGTACTACTACTCGCACGACGCGCAGGTGGCCAAGCAGCTCACCGAGCGTCCGCGCGCCGAGGTGGTGAGCGACGTCGAGGAAGAGCTGCTGAAGATCTACCTCGACCCGGAGCAGGTCACCAAGCCGGATTCGCTGGAGAAGCGTGGCGGCGCGTACTACTCGGAGGCCGCCGTGCAGCTCGTGCACGCGCTGACGGCGGGCGGCCCGGCGGAGGAGCACGTGGTGAACGTGCGCAACGACGGCACATTCTCCTTCCTGCCTGACGACGCGGTGATCGAAGTGTCGTCCACTGTGGATTCCTCCGGCGCTCGGGCGATTTCCCAGCAGACGGTGGAGCCGCGCTTCGCCGGCCTCATCGCCGCGGTCACGGCCTATGAGCACCTCGCACTCGAAGCCGCGGTGAAGGGCGGCCGCGACCGCGTGGCCGACGCGCTGCTGGCCCACCCTCTGGTCGGCCAGTACACCAAGGCCGACCAGCTGGCCGACTCCCTCGTGTCGATCAACCGCGATTTCCTGCCGTGGGCGCGCGGATGAGCGAAGCCGGGCCCGCGGTCGTCGCGATCGACGGGGGGAACAGCAAGACCGAGGTGCTCGTGGTGTCGCGCGAGGGCGGCGTGCTCGCCGAATCGCGTGGCCCCGGCGCCTCGCCGCAGAACGTCGGCGTCGACGGCTGCGTCGCGGCGCTGGAGACCCTGGTGCTGTCGGCCTTGACGTCGGCGGGTCTGCCGACGACGCGACCGTTCGGCGTGCACACGTCGGCCTACCTCGCGGGGCTGGATTTCCCGCGTGAGGAAGAGGCGCTGCACGCCGCGTTGTTCGCGCGCGGCTGGAGCTCCACCCTGCACGTGGGCAACGACGTGCTGGCGCTGCTGCGCGCGGGCAGCTCCGACGGCACGGGTGTGGCGGTGGTGTGCGGCGCCGGGATCAACGGCGCCGGCGTCGGCCCGGATGGGCGCGTGCACCGCTTTCCCGCGCTGGGCAAGGTCTCCGGCGACTGGGGCGGCGGTTACCGCCTCGGTGAGGAAGCCCTGTGGTGGGCCGTGCGCGCCGAAGACGGCCGCGGGCCGTCCACGGCGTTGCAGGCGGCGGTTTCGGGCTTCTTCGGTGTTTCGAGGGTGTTCGACGTGGTGCAGGGTCTGCACTTCAAGGAGATCGACTCCGCGCGCATCCACGGCCTGTGCCCGCTGCTGTTCGACGTCGCCGCCGCCGGCGACGAGGTCGCGCAGCAGGTCGTGACGCGGTTCGTGGAGGAGGTCAGCGTGTTCGCCGCCGTGATCCTGCGGCGGCTGGACCTCACCACGGAAGCGCCCGAGGTGGTGCTCGGCGGGGGAGTGCTGACGGGCGTCGGCCCGTCGGTGATCTCCGAGATCGAGCGACGCTGCCTGAAGGTGGCTCCGCGGGCGGTGGTGCGCGTGGTCGACGTGAACCCGGTCGTCGGCGCGGCTCTGTTCGGCCTCGACGAGCTGGGTGCCTCGGCGGAGGCCAAGGCGGCTCTCAAGGCAGCCACGCAACGCACCCCGATGTGGCGTTCGGTGCGTTGAGCGCACCGGACGCCACATCGGGGCGGTGTGGGCCGGAACCTCAGCCCACGATGTTCTTCCCGGTCTCCAGCACGGACTTGAGGTCGGACAGCACCCACGCCCAGCCGCCACCCGCGTTCTCACCCGGACCGGCGTCGACGTTCTCCATCGCCCCCGACACGAGCGCCGCGTGCCCGGGCGCGCCCGTGACGTCGTGGGTCACGGTCAGTCTGGTCCCGGCGGTCTTGGTTTCCTCGATGTCGTAGGTGAGCGTGGTGTAGGGCTCGGCGACGAGGCTCGGGTCCATCAGCAGCTTCCACGTGATCACGAGCTTGCGGGGCGGATCGGACTCGAGCACCTCGCCGTCCAGCAGGTCAGACGTGAATCCCGCGTCGATGAACTCCTGCGTCGGCTTGGTGCGGTGCTTGCCGCCCGTCTTGAGGTCGAACTCGGCCAGCCCGGAGTACCCGTACTTCTGCGTCCACTCCGGCTTGGTGATCGCGTCCCAGATCGCCTGCGGCGTCGCCTTGATGTACACGCGGTTGACCTGCACGGTCTTGGTCTCGGTCATTTCGGTGGCTCCCTCTCCAGATCGCTCTTGAGCTCCATCAGCGCCGATACGTGGCGCTCGGTGTACTTGTCGATCCACCGGTCGTGGATCTCCCGGATCGGCACGGGGTTGAGAAAGTGCAGCTTCTCCCGCCCCTCCTTGCGCGTGACGACGAGCCCGGCCTCCTCGAGCAGCTTGAGGTGCTTCATCACCCCGAACCGCGTCATGTCCACTTCGGACTCGAGCTCGGTGAGCGTGCGGCCGTCACGCTCGAACAGCCGGTCCAGCAGGCCCCGGCGGGTCGGATCCGCCAGCGCCTTGAACACCAGGTCGTCGTCAGGCACCCGACGAGAATAGGTGACCAAAAGGTCACATGTCAACCCGTGCTCGTCTCAGGATGTGGTGTTTGTGCTGATCAGCGAGTTCGGCTGCTCGCCGGCGACCGGCCCGTCACCCGCTTGAACGCCGCACTGAACGCGCTCTCCGAGCCGTACCCCCACCGTGAGGCCACGGAAGCGACGGTCCGGCCCTCGGCAAGCTCCCGGGTGGCGCCGGAGATCCGCCGGTGCAGCAGGTAGTCCATCGGGGACGAGCCCACCAGCGCCTTGAACCGCGTCGCGAACACGGTGCGCGACAGGTTCGCCTCGGCTGCCAGCCGGGCCACCGTCCAGCCGAACGCGGGGCGCCGGTGCATCGCGGCCAGCGCGGCGCCGATGGCGGGATCGCGGAAACCCGCCGGCCGCGCGTCGGCACCGAGGAGGCTGCGCAGCACGTGCAGGGAGAGGATCTGCGTGAGGTGCTCCCGCATCACACCGCCGCCCGGCCGGGCGGCGGTTTCCAACGCGAGCAGCTGCAGTGTCGAGCTCAGCGCCGTGTCCGGATCGGTGATGCGGATCGAGGAACCGAGGTCCTCCAGCAGCACCGCCGCCGCGGGGTCGGCGAAGTCCAGGGCGGCGCCGAGCAGGGTGACGTCGGAGGAGGAACCGGCCTGTCCGTCGGTGCCGGTGAATACGCTGCGGGCCTCGACCGGTGCGACGTCCGGAGTGCTGGCCGTGACGTATGCGGCGTCGCGACCCACGAGGTAGCAGGAACCCGCCGGCAAGAAGACCGGTGAGCCGTCCTCGGGCAGCACCCAGCACGAGCCCGCCGTCACGGTGATCACCTTGGGGTGCGAGCCGCCGAACCGCACCGCCCACTCGCCGCCCGCCGTCAGCCGGGCCGGGAAAGCCGGGCGGACGTCGGCCATCGACAGGACGTCGGCGAGGGGATCCGGACGATCCAGCACGAGCTCCGAACGCTCACTCATGGTCCGCGGCCTCCGCTCTGCCTAGCGTGGAAAGCACCGAAAGAAAGGACCCTCCGTGCAGTACCAACAACTGGGCGCCACCGGAACTTTCGTGTCCAGGATCGCACTCGGCACCATGACGTTCGGCGGCTCCGGCCGGAAGCCGTGGGACGTGATCGGCGGCCTGGACCTGAAGGCGGCCGACGAACTGGTCGGCATCGCCCTGGACCAGGGCGTGAACCTCATCGACACGGCCGACATGTACGCCGGCGGCGAGACCGAGGAGCTGCTGGGCAAGATCCTCAAGGGCCGCCGCCGCGACGTGGTGCTCGCCACCAAGGCCTACTCGCGCATGGGCGCCGGCGCCAACGAGGTGGGGCTCTCCCGCGTGCACCTGCGTCACGCGATCGAGGACAGCCTCCGCCGCCTCGGCGCCGACCACATCGACCTCTACCAGATCCACGCCCACGACCACCTGACGCCGCTCGACGAGACCCTCTCCGCCCTCGACGACGCCGTCCGCCAGGGCAAGATCAGCTACGTCGGCACGTCCAACACCTTCGCCTGGCAGCTCGCCAAGGCCCTCGGCGTCGCCGACCTGCGCGGCTACCCCCGGTTCGTGTCGCTGCAGGCGTACTACTCGCTCGTCGGCCGCGACCTCGAGCGTGAGCTGCTTCCGCTGGTCAACGAAGAGAAACTCGGCCTGCTCGTCTACAGCCCGCTCGCCGGTGGCTTCCTGTCGGGCAAGTTCACCCGCGACAGCCAGGACGCCTCCGGCCGCCGTGCCCAGGCCGACAACCCGCCGATCGACCGCGAGCGCGGCTACGACATCGTCGACGCGCTGCGCGAGGTCGCCGGCCGCCACGACGTCGGCGTCGCCCGCGTCGCGCTGGCCTGGGTGCTCGCACAGCGCGGCGTGACCAGCGTGATCGTCGGCGCCAAGCGGCCCGGCCAGCTGCACGAGAACCTCGCCGCCGTCGACCTCGAGCTCACCGCACAGGACCTCGCCGAGCTGGACGCCGTCAGCGCGCTGACGCCCGAGTACCCGGCCTGGGCCCTCGCCGGCGCCTACCCGTCGCGAACGCCCTAGCTCACCTAGAGCAACGCACCCAGCGGCAGGATCAACGCGATCGACACCACCGAGATCACCGTCTCCATCACCGACCACGTCTTCAGGGTCTGCCCGACGGACATGCCGAAGTATTCCTTCACCAGCCAGAACCCGGCGTCGTTCACGTGCGAGAAGAACAGCGAACCGGCGCCGATGGCCAGCACCAGGAGTGCGTTGTGGGTCGGGTCGAGGGTGGCGGCCAGCGGCGCGACGATGCCGGCGGCGGACACCGTGGCGACGGTCGCGGAGCCCGTCGCCAGGCGGATCGCCACGGCGACCAGCCAGCCGAGCAGCAGGGGCGACAGGTGGGCGCCGGTGGAGAGGTTGGTGATCACGTCGCCGACGCCCGCGTCCACCAGCGTCTGCTTGAAACCACCGCCCGCGGCGACGATGAGCAGGATGCCCGCGATCGGGGCGAGGGAGTCGCTGATGATCGACGACAGTTTCGCGCGGTGCAGGCCCGCCGGGCGGCCCAGCGTCACCATGCCGACGAGGACCGCGACCAGCAGCGCCACCAGCGGGTCGCCGACGAAGTCGAGCACGCGGCGCACGCCGTTTTCCTTGCCCAGCAGGATGTCCGAGAGCGCCTTCAGCAACATCAGCACCACGGGCAGCAGCACCGTGGTCAGCGTCGCGCCGAAGCTGGGCCGCTTGTCGACCTCGGTGCTCTCGGACTCGGGCACCAGGCGCTGCGGCGGCGTGGCGTCCGGCACCCACCGCGCGGCGACGCGGCCGAACAGCGGACCGGCGATGACCACCGTCGGGATGCCGACGAGCAGGCCGAGCGCGAGCGTGATGCCCACGTTGGCGCCGAGCGCACCCGCCGCGGCCAGCGGGCCGGGGTGCGGCGGGATCAGCCCGTGGAGGACGGACAGGCCCGCGAGTGCCGGAATCCCCAGCAGCAGCACGGGTTTCCCGCTGCGCTTGGCGACGAGCAGCACCACCGGGATCAGCATCACGAGACCGATCTCGAAGAACATCGGCAGCCCGATCAACGCGGCCACCAGCGCCATCGCCCACGGCAGCCCGGCGCCGTGCACGCGTCCGAGGATCGTGTCCACGATCCGGTCCGCGCCACCGGAATCGGCCAGCAGCTTGCCGAGCATCGCGCCGAACGCGATCAGCAACCCGACCGAAGCGACCGTGCTGCCGACGCCGTTTTCGAAGCTCTTCAACAGCTTGTCCACGGGCATGCCCGCGACGATCCCGAGCACGCCGGAACCGATCGTCAACGCCAGCAGCGGGTGGAGCTTCAGCTTGCTGATCAGCACCACGATCACGGCGATGGCGAGCACCGTCGCCACGATCAGGCGGGTGTCGTGGCCGGTCCAGCCGGCGGCGAGGGGGGTCATGCACGCTCCCGGAACGCGAGAAGCGCCGCCTCGACGAGGGCGGCGGGGCTTTCGGTGATCTCGAAGACTCGGCCCGGCTCGTCCGGCCCCAGCGGTTCGAGGTCTGCGAGCTGGGAGTCGAGCAGCGAAACGGGCATGAAGTGGCCCTTGCGGGTCTGCATGCGCTCGGCGAGCACGTCGCGCTCGCCGTGGAGGTGGAGGAACCAGACGTTGCCGCCGGTTCTCAGCTCGTCGCGGTAGCGGCGTTTCAGCGCGGACGACGACACGACCCCGCCCGACTCCTGGTGCGACGCGATCCAGTGTGCGATCGCCTGCAGCCAGGGCTCGCGGTCGGCGTCCGTCAGCGCGTGGCCGGCGGTCATCTTCTCGATGTTGGCCTTCGGGTGGAAGGTGTCGGCCTCGGCGTACTCCACGCCCAGGCGCTCGGCCAGCGCTTCGCCGACCGTCGTCTTCCCCGAGCCGGACACGCCCATCACGACGATGACGGTCATCCGCACCTCCTTGTGTCCGCACGAGTCAAACCCAAAAGTACTACTTATTCAAGAAGAAGTAGTACTTAATCGAATCAGAGCGGTAAGTTGGTCGGATGGGGAGCGATCGGCACGAGGAAGTCCTCGACGTGCTGGGTGCGGCGATCGCCAATGGCGAGCTGGCGCCGGGCGCCGTGCTGCGGTCCGACGAGCTGCAGGAACGCTTCGGCGCTTCACGCACAGTGGCGCGCGAGGTCGTGCGCGTGCTGGAGACCATGGGGCTCACCACGAGCCGCCGCCGCGTCGGCGTGATCGTGAGCGACCCGGCCGGGTGGAACCACTACGACCCGCGCCTGATCCGCTGGCAGCTCGACGGTTCCGGGCGCGCGGTGGCGCTGCGGACCTTGACGGAGCTGCGCTCGGGCGTCGAGCCGTCGGCCGCGCGGTTCGCGGCGCTGCGCGCGACGCCGGAGGACCGCGGCCGGCTGCGCGCGCTGGGCCACCGGCTGGAGGAGACGGCTCGGGCGCGCGACCTGACGACGTTCCTCGGCCACGACATCGCGTTCCACGACCTGCTGCTCACCGCGTCGGGAAACCCGATGTTCGCGCAGCTGTCCACGGTGGTCGCCGAGGTGCTCGCGGGCCGCACCTCCCACGGCCTGATGCCCGAGGAGCCGCAGCCCGAGGCCGTCGCGCTGCACGTGGAAGTGGCCGTGGCCGTGGACGCCGGCGACGCCGATCGAGCCGAGCGCGCCATGCGCGGCATCGTGGACCAGGCACGGGACGAAATCGCCGCCGCGGTGTCGAGTAATCTCGGCGGGCAGTGAACAGCGGCACTGACCTCGCCGGGCCTTCGCCCCGGCGGCATCGAACCACGTTCCCGGGGGGCTACTGGTGAGCGCGGCACGCGCGATCGGCTTGATGCTCGGCCTGGCGGCCGACGGTGTCCTCGGCAACCCCCGGCAGCGCCCGCCGGTCACGGCGTTCCGCCGCCTGGCGACGCTGGGCGCCGGGCAGGGCGGGAGTTCCGCCGCTGCGCTGCGCGCCGGGAGCGGTGTTGCCGTTGGGGCGCTTGGGGAATCCGCCGGCACGCAGGAAGCCGGCGCCGAGGCTGCCGGTGCGCCCGCCGCCACCGGGTCCGCCCGCGCCGCCGCCGCCGGCCTCGGCCTGGCGGGCGCCGCGGTCGTGGTGGGCCTGGTCGCCGAACGCGCCGCTCGCGACCGGCCCGTGGTGCAGGCCGTGACCACGGCCGTCACGACCTGGGCGGTCGTCGGCGCCGCCGGCCTCGCCACGCAGGGCACGGAGCTCGCGCGCGACCTCGAAGAGGGCCGCCTCGAACCCGCGCGCGGCACACTGTCCGAACTGGACCCACGCGTCGCCGACGGCCTCGGCATGATCGCGCTTTCCCGTGCCGCCGTGGAAACTCTGGCCGAGAACACGTCCGAAGTGGTCGTCGCGCCGCTGCTGTGGGGAGCGCTTGCCGGGGTGCCGGGGCTGCTCGCGTCGCGGACCATCAGCGTCCTCGCGCGCGGCTCGGCGGGGCACTGGCTGGTCGCCCGGCTCGACGAGCTCGTTCACCTCGTGCCGACGCGGATCGCGGCCGCCCTGACGGTGCTGGCCGCCCCCGTCGTCGGCGGCTCCGCGGGTGGCGCTTGGCGCGCTTGGCGGCGCGACACGATCGCCCACCCGAGCCCGAATGCGGGCCGTGTGGAAGCCGCGTTCGCCGGGGCGCTGGAGATCCGCGTCGGCGGGCGCACGGTGTACCCGCACGGCGTGGTGGAGCTGCCCGTGCTCGGCGTCGGCCGCAACCCGGACGCCGGTCACGTCACGCGCGCGGTGGAGCTGTCGCGGGTCGTCGGCTGGCTGGCGGGCGCGACCTCGGTCACGGTGGCCGTCCTCGTCGGCGCGCGCCGACGCCGTCGCAGGTGAGTCAGCTGCGCCGCTGAAGGTGCTCCAGCGCGGCCGCGTCCGAGGGCCCGCCTCGCGCCGCCAGCTTCCCCGAGATCCGCTCCCGGTCGGCCGGCGTCTTGTTGCCGCCGTACTTGAACTTCGCCTGCACCGACGTCACGGTCAGCTCGATCCCGCGGATCCCCGGCAGCAGCCGCCGGTCGGGGGCGTCGACCGAGGACACCGGCGTCCGGCCGCTGCCCGGCTCGAAGTGCCCGAGCTGCCGGTTGAGCACCTCCGCCTTCTCGGCCGGGTCGTCGACGATCCGGACGTCACAGGCGAGCTGCGTGGTCGCGTAGTACGACGTCGGCACGCCCACCGCCGGGTCGTCGGCGGTGTTCCAGTCCGACGGGATGTAGGTGTACTCACCGATCACCGTGAGCAGGGCCCGCGGGTGTTCCTCCAGCAGTGGCCAGACCGGGTTGGGCCGCGCGAGGTGCAGCCAGACGGTGGCTTCGCCGTCGAAGGTGAAGTGCGTCGGGACGACCACCGGGAGGTCGCGGCCGCGGCCACCGGCCACGAGCTGGCCGAAGTCGTGGCCCTTGAGCCACTGCCGCCATTCCGCGTCGTCCCCGGCGTCCCAAGGGTGGATCAGCATGGCGTCGAGTATCGCCCGGCGAAGTGGCCCCGAAACAGGGCCAGTTCCAGGCTGGACCAGGAGACCACTTGGCGGCGGGCTAGGCCGAGGGGGTGAACTCTTCCTCGTCTTCGGCCAGCATCTCCGCCACGGACTTGCGGCGCGTGCGCTCCGGCTTCTCCGTGGTCAGCGCGCCACCGGGCTTGAGCTCCCGGATCGTGAAGTACAGCCAGCCCAGGATCGCCATGCTGCCGAAAGCCAGCCACTGCAACGCGTAGGAGAAGAACGGCCCCGAGTCCAGCTGCGGCAGCGGCAGCGCGCCGAGCACGCCGGGCTGGTTCTGGTCGAGCTGGAAGTAGCCGGACCGGATCTTCAGGCCGGACGAGCGCGCCACCACCTGCGAGTCGACGGTGTAGCTCTGCAGCTTCCCCTTCGTCGACGCGTCGGAGAACGCGTCGCGGTGCTTCGGGTCCACCTCGTCGCTGCGCACGCGGGCGACCACGGTGACCTGGCCCCCGGGCGCGGCGGCGTAGGGGAGCACGCCGGACTGGTCGTCGAGCCGCACGTAACCGCGGTCGATGAGATAGATGGTCCCGTCGGCCGCGCGCAACGGCGTGAGCACCTCGAACGCGGCCTCGCCCTGCACGGTCCGCAACCGCGCGACGACCTCCGCCGACGGCAGGTACGTGCCCGTGATCGACACGAGGTGCCATTCCGTCTGCCGGCCCGGTGTCGTGCCGGCCGGCAGCAGCTGGGCGACGGGCGCCGGCTGGGCCGTGAACGACGCGGTGAGCGCGTTGTTCTGGGCTTCCTGCTCGGCGTCGCGCCGGAACTGCCAAGGCGCGAGAAGGGTGTAGCAGCAGACGGCGAAGGTGAACACCACCACCGTCAATGCCAGCCAGCCGGGCCGGAGCAGAAACCGCAACCGCACCCCTCCACGGTAGGCCGTCGCCCGCACCGGGTGCGCGGCGACCTCTCCCACCTGTGATTTCGCCCGGGACAAACCGGTCCTAACCGTGCGCGCGCACCCAGTCGAGCAGGCCGGGCATCGCGCGCTCGATCATCGCCAGCACGTTCTCGAAGCCCTCGTCACCGCCGTAGTACGGGTCCGGCACCTCCGCGCCGACTTTCGCCGACGGGTCGAACTCGCGCAGCAGCCGCACCTTCGCCGGGTCCTCGACGCGCCCGCGCAGGAAGTCGAGGTGCCCTTCGTCCGCCGCCAGCAGCAGGTCGGCTTCGAGGTCCTGGTCGTTCACCTCCGACGCGACGTGCTGCGTCGGATAACCGTGCGCCCGCAGCGTCGCCTGTGCCCGCCGGTCGGCCGGCTCCCCGGCGTGCCACGGCCCCGTACCCGCGCTGGACACCTTCACGACGTCCTCGAGCCCCGCCTCGGCGAGCTTCGCCCGGAACACCAGCTCTGCCATCGGCGAGCGGCAGATGTTGCCTGAACACACGAACACCACATTCAGCACGGGTTTTCCTTCACTCCTCGGGTGGGTGGCTCGGACACGAGAAAGCCCTCCAGGGTTCTCGGATCGCTGGAGGGCTTTCTCCGGTGTTTCTCGGGATGCGGGTCAGCGTCCGAGCTGCGTCAGGAACGCCGACCAGCCGTCACGCGTGGCCGTCAGATGCCCGGCCGGCCGGTCCTTGGTGTCGCGGATCCCGACGAGGTCGGCCGCCACGGCGACCTCCACGCAATTCGACGTGTTCTGTGACCGGCTCGACTTCCGCCAGCCGGTGAACTGCTGCTGTTTCATGCCTTCGTCTCCAAGTTGCCGAGGACATCAGCGATGAACGCACGTGTTTCGTCCGGACTCATCGCAATGTCCTGAACTCTATCGGTCGCCAGTCGGTAGGCCTCGACGTCGACGGATTCGTGGAAGAACAGGGCTGATCGCCGGTTTTCGATCTGAACCACCGGCGTGCGGTCGACGAATTCCAGAACATCGAACGGACCTTCCAGCGCGGGATGCCAGCCCGCGGACTCCGGGATGGCCCGAAGGGTCACGTTGCTCCAGCAGCTCGCCTCATCGAGTGCGCGCAACTGCTCCGCCATCACGGCTGGGCCACCGATGTTCCGGCGCAACGCGGACTCGTCAACCAGCGCGAGCAGCTCGGCCGGGCGTTCGCGTCGCATGATCACGTCACGGCGTCCGATGCGCACGGCAACTCGGGTTTCGATCTCTCCGGCTGGAACACCGCCGGCACCGATGATGGCGCGCGCGTAGCCCGAGGTCTGCAGGAGGCCCGGGATCAGCAGCGGCGACACGTTCACGATCCGAGTGGCGTCTCGTTCCAGTTCGAGCAGTGCCGCGAGCTGGCGTTGCTGCTCGGGCAGGCCTGAGGCGACCCAGTGCCGTCCGTCGGTGTTGCGCGAGAGCTCCACGAGTTCTTCGCGCAGCTCGTGGTCGGTGCCGAGCGCGCCGAGCACCGTGGCCACGTCCGTCGGTCGCGGGCTCCGCTCACCCGACTCCCAACGGCCGACCGTGGTGTGTGCGACGCCGATACGGGCCGCGAGCGTTCGCGCGCTGAGCCCCGCGTCTTCGCGAGCCCTGCGGAGTTCGGCGCCGATTGCGCGCGCTCGGGGACTGGTGCCAGCCATGTGCCATAGGAAACCACACGCAGAGTTGCGAACGGTTACCCCGATCGGTGCATTGTGCCGAACGGTGCCATCGATCATAGTTTCCCGGCTTCAGGCGGCACCGCATGGCACCAGGGCGGCACCGGCTGGAGACCAGGGAGGACCGAGGCATGGCTAGGGGGTCGGATGGGCACGAGGATTTCGGGTGAACTGTCGCCGGCGATGGTCGAGCGTGGGCTGTACGCGGTGCACTTCTGGGCGGGCGACACCCGCAACCACCGGTACCTGCGATCGCAGCTCGAAGACCCGGACCGCGGCACCTTCCAGCCTGGCTGTGTGCTGAGCAGCTTGATGATCCCGGCGCGCTGGGCGTTCCGGTCCGAACTGTCGTCGGACGAGCTCGGCGACGAACGCGACAAGTCCCGCGACTGCCGCGTGTGCTTCCGGGCGAGGCGATGACCGTGGGCTGGTGGATCACCGACGACGGCTGCGAAGTCGACACCGACCGCGAAACCGGCCGCCCCATCGACGACGCCGGCCGGCGCACCGTCGCCGAGTTCGCCGAGTGGGCCCTGACCGGCGTCGAACAGGGCCGCACCATCGACGACCTGGCCGACACCGCCCAATGCGGCGACGCCTTGATCCACCTCGCGATCCTCGTGGCCCGCCGCCACCGCGCCGCCAGCCGCGGCGCCACCAGCCGCGGCGCCGCGGGGGACCGCGCCGCGGGGGACCGCGCCGCCGAGGGCGGTCAGGTCGACGACACCGCCCGAGACCGAGCTGCCGAGGACCGCGCCTCCAGCCGCGGCGCCGCCGGGGACCGGGCCGCCGAGGTCCGCGCCGCCGAGGTCCGCGCCGCCGGGGACCGCGTTGCCGACGCCAGCGCCGCCGAGGGCGGTCAGGTCGACGACACCGCCCGAGACCGAGCTGCCGAAGACCGAGCTGCCGAAGACCAAGCTGCCCGCGACCGCGCCGCCGAGGACCGCGTTGCCGAGGACCGAGCGCCCGAGGACCGCGCCGCAGACGACAGCACCGCCGGGGGCGGCCTCGCCGAGGACGTCACCCACACCTGACCCACCCGCACCCAGCTCCCGGCCGCCGCGTTCCGCTTCCCCGACCAGGGCGCGGCGGCCGGGCTCCACCTCCACCGGCCGACGCCGCCCGACACCGGCCGACACCGGAGACCGCCGGGAGACCGCCGGCGAACAGCGGAAAACGGTGGAGGGCGGACACCCCCGGTGACTTCTCGGACGCCGGGGGCGTCCTGCAGCCTCGGGGTCCCGAGGCTGCCGCCGCCCTCGTGGGAAGATCCGGTGGTGCCTGCCCTAGCCGAGATCCTCGACGTCCTCGAACGCCACTACCCGCCGCGCCTCGCGGAGAAGTGGGATGCCGTCGGGCTCGTGTGCGGGGACCCGGCGGAGGAGGTCACGCGGGTGCTGTTCTGCGTCGACCCCGTCGAGGAGACGGTGACCGAGGCCGAGGACCTGGGCGCGCAGCTGATCGTGGCGCACCACCCGCTGCTGCTGCGCGGGGTGCACGGCGTGCCCGCCGACACGGTGAAGGGCGGTCTCGTGCACCGCCTCATCCGCGGCGGCCGCGCGCTCTACTGCGCCCACACCAACGCCGACTCGGCCGACCCCGGCGTGTCCGACGCTCTCGCGAACGCCATCGGCCTCACCGTCGACCGGCCGCTCGACCCGCAGGAACCCGGCGGCCGCACGGGCATCGGGCGGATCGGGCACCTGGCCGAAGCCGAGCCGTTCGCGGTGTTCGTGCAGCGCGTCGCCGAGGCGTTGCCGGCCACCGTGCCGGGTGTGCTGGGTGCCGGCGACCCGGACCGGCCGATCCGCACCGTCGCGGTGTCCGGCGGGGCCGGCGACTCCTACCTCGCGCGCGCGGCCGCCGAGGGCGTCGACGCGTACGTGACGGCGGACCTGCGCCACCACCCGGCCGGCGAGCACCTCGCGGCCGCGGGGCCCGCGCTGGTCGGGCTCACGCACTGGGCCAGCGAATGGCCCTGGTGCGGGCAGGCCTCGGCCCTTGTCGACACGGCCTTTGCGGGTAACGTCGACAGTCACGTCTCCACGCGGTGCACCGACCCGTGGACTGTCCGCGCGACCCCCGCCAGCTGACTCACCGCAAGTCCCCCCATTCACCAAGGAGCACCGTGAAGGCCGACCCCGCCGTCCAGCGCCAGCTGCTCGAACTCGCGAAGGTGGATGCCGAGCTTTCGCGCACCGCGCACCGCCGGCGCACCCTGCCCGAGCTCGCCGAGATCGACGCGGGCGAGAAGACCGTGCGCGAGAAGCGCGACGCGCTGGTGTCCGTGCAGACCGCCGCGTCGGACCTCGACCGCGAGATCGCCCGGCAGGAGAAAGAGGTCGAGTCGGTGCGGGCCCGCGAGGACCGTGACCGCAAGCTGCTGGAGTCGGGCTCGGTCAACGCCAAGCAGATGACCGACATCGAGCACGAGCTGCAGACGCTCGGCCGCCGCCAGAGCGCGCTCGAAGACGACCTGCTGGAGCTCATGGAGCAGCGCGAGGCCCTGGAGCTCGACGCGCAGCGCACCGGCGCCGAGGTCGACAAGGCCGAGGCGGGCGTCGCGGCCGCGATCGAGCGCCGCGACGAGGAGTTCAAGGACCTCGACACCACGCGCGCCCGCCGCGACGAGGACCGCGCGAAGCTGCTGCCGCGCTTCCCGGAGCCGGTGCTCAAGCTGTACGAGCGCGTGCTGGCCCACAAGGGCATCGGCGCGGCCCTGCTGCGTGCCCGCCGCTGCGGCGCCTGCCAGCTGGAGCTGGACCGCAACACCATCGCCGAGATCAAGGCGACGCCCGAGGACACCATCGTCCAGTGCGAGAACTGCGGGGCGATCCTGGTCCGTACGGTGGAGTCGGGCCTGTGACCGACCGGGTCGTCGTCGAGGCCGACGGGGGGTCGCGGGGCAACCCGGGCCCGGCCGGCTACGGCGCGGTCGTGAAGGACGCCGCCACCGGCGAGGTGCTGGCCGAGCGCCACGAGTACCTCGGCGTGGTGACCAACAACGTCGCGGAGTACTCGGGGCTCATCGCGGCGCTGACCGCGGCGGCGGAGGCCGGCGCGTCCATTGTGGACGTGCGGATGGACTCCAAGCTGGTCGTGGAGCAGATGTCCGGCCGCTGGAAGATCAAGCACGCCGCGCTGCAGCCGCTCGCGGCGCGGGCGCGTGAACTCGCGGACGGGTTCGATCGTGTCACCTACATGTGGATCCCGCGCGCAGAGAACTCCCACGCCGACCACCTCGCCAACGTCGCCATGGACAGCGGCACCGGCAAGGCTGCCACCCCGGCTCCGGCGCAGCACAAACCGCAGGTCAAGACCACCTCCGGCACCGGTGAGGCCGACCGCGTCGCCAAGGCCGGCTGGACCGGCGCGCGCGGCACGCCCACCCGCCTGCTGCTCCTGCGCCACGGCCAGACCGAGATGTCGGTCGACCGCCGCTACTCCGGCCGCGGCGACGTGCCGCTCACCGAGCGCGGGCGCGGCCAGGCGGCCGCGGCGGCGAAGCGGCTCGGCGCGTGGCCGGGCCTGGTCTCCGAGGACGGCGAGGCCGCCCCCATCGTCTCCTCGCCCCTGACCAGGACGAAGCAGACCGCGCAGGCCGTGGCCGACGCGCTGGGCACCCGCTTCGTCACGCACCCGGGCCTCATCGAGACCGACTTCGGCGAGTGGGAGGGCCTCACCTTCACCGAGGCCGCCGAACGCGACCCCGAGCTGCACCGCTGCTGGCTGCGTGACTCGTCGTGCGCGCCGCCCGGGGGCGAGAGCTTCGACGCGGTCCACGAGCGCGTCGGCCAGGCGCGCCGGGACCTCATCGAGCAGTACGAGGGCAAGACGATCATCGTCGTCAGCCACGTCACGCCCATCAAGACGCTGCTGCGGATGGGGCTCGACGCGGGCCCGAGCCTGTTGTTCCGCCTGCACCTGGACCTGGCGTCGCTCTCGATCGTGGAGTTCTACCCGGATGGCAACTCCTCCGTGCACCTCGCCAACGACATCTCGCACCTGTCGTGACCGCCTTCTGACCGGGGAAAGTGTGGGGCGGATCACCCTGGAGGACGACGCGTGAGCGGGCGCCGATCCGGTATTGGCTAGAGTGCTGTGTCGACCGCGGCGCCGCGGCGCGGGTTCCACCCGGGATCCTCATCAGGGGGGCGCAGGCTCGTGCGTTTCTCGGCAAGCTCTGCGAGTAGAAACAGTGACGAGGTAATGACCGCTAGCGCACTCACCGAAGCATCCGAACGCGACCTCCCCGGCGAGGACGCGCCCGTGACCGCCGTCGGCCTGCGCCACGGCTGGATCGCCTCCGTCCTGGCGGTGCTCGCCGGTGTCGCGGCGGTCGCCTGGCACGCCACGCGCTACGGCCACTGGATCGTCGACGACGCGGCCATCACGTTCTCCTATTCGCGCAGCCTGGCCGACGGCCTCGGCCCGGTGCTGCAGCCGGGCGCGCCGCCCGTCGAGGGCTTCTCCGACCCGACGTGGATGGTCCTGCTCGCGGGCGGGAAGCTCGTCGGCCTGTTCGACCACGGCCTGCTGTTCGGCATCCCCGACTACGTGCTGTTCCCGAAGCTGCTCGGCCTGCTGTTCACCGCCGGCATCCTCACGCTGTGCCACGTCGTGGCGCGGCAGATCTTCCCGCGTCACGCGTGGGCGGCCACGCTGGCCGTGGGGCTCACGCTGGCGACGATCCCGTCGTTCGTGATCTGGGTGGTCTCGGGCCTCGAGAACTCGCTGTTCGCGTTCGCGGTGCTCGGCCTCGCGGTGCTGCTGTTCACCGCGGTGCGCAAGGAACGCACGCTCACGTGGAAGGTCGCGGTGGGCGCGGGCGTGATCGTGGCGTTCGCCGCGCTCACGCGGCCGGAAGGCCTGATCTACGCCGCCGCGTTCCCGCTCGTCCTGTTGTACGGCGTGCGGCGCGAGGGTTTCTGGGTCAGCTTCCGCTACGCCGTGCTGTCCATTGTGGCTTTCGCGGTCCCGTTCGGCGCTTATGTGGCTTGGCGCCACAGCGAGTTCGGCGGCCGGTTCCTCGCCAACCCGTCGGTGGCGAAGAAGCAGGGCCTGCCCGACCTGATGTCGGTGGTCCGGCCCGGAACCCTGATCCTCTACGCCGGTGTCGCCGCCGTCGTCGTGCTCGCGGTGGTCGTGATCTGGGCGCTGCGCAAGGCGCCGTGGCGGCGTCCGCTGGCCGCGTTGATCACCCCGTTCGCACTCGGCGTGATCGCCTTCGGCGTGCTGATGCCCGACTGGATGGCGCAGTTCCGCTTCGCGACGCCGGTGTGGGTGCTGGGCGTGCTCGCGGGCACGCTGTCGTTCGGCGAGCTGCTGCGCACGGTGAAGGTGCGCTGGCGTGCGGTCGCGTCGGTGGTCGTGGTCGCCGCGGCGATCCCGTCGCTGGTCGGGTTCGTGCAGCAGTCCGACGAGTTCATCAAGAGCCCCACCGTGCCGGCGTGCCTCATCGCCGACCGCTTCGGCCGCGGCTTCAACACCTACGCCGACATGCTGGGCCTGCAGCAGGCGTCGCTGCTGCTGCCGGACCTCGGCGGCTCGTCGATGACCAGCCGGCTGCAGCTCGTGGACATGGCGGGCCTGGTCAACGCGCCCATCGCCGACCTCACGCACGACGAGAACATGGCGGGCCTGCGCGACTACGTGTTCGACACGGTCAAGCCCACCTTCATCCACTCGTGGGGCCCCTGGGCCGGCGGCAACGGCATCTCCCTCGACCCGCGCATCGACCGCGACTACTACCCGATTTTCATCTACCCGGGCCCCGGCCTGCGCAACGGCGACTGGGTCCGCAAGGACGCGGTGAAGGACCCGGCCAAGCTCCAGGCCGTCCAGCACTACGCGGCGACCACGATGATGGACGTCGAGGCCTACCGCTTCGGCAACGGCCTCGACGACTGCGGCCCCACGCTGGAGCCGGGGCAGACGATCCCGCCGCGGCCCTAGCCCGGCTTCGTTCGCTGGTCCACTCGTTGCCGGTGGACCGGCGCCGGGCCTACCTGCGGTGCATCGCCCGCGCCGCACGGACCGACGCCGAGCGGTGCCTGTCCGTCTTCAGCACCGACGCGCCGTTTCCCGGACCGCGGGCGCGCTTGCCCTGATCCGTCACGGCAGCACCAGCCACAACGCCGCAGTCGCCGCGGCCAGGGAGACCGGCGTGGTCAACGCGCCCAGCGCCGTGAACTCCCTCGCGCTCGGTGTGTGCCCGTGGCGGGCCAGCACGCGGCGCCACAGGAGCGTCGCCAGGGAGCCGAGGTAGGTCGCGTTCGGGCCGACGTTCACGCCGATCAGCACGGCCAGCAGCACGCCCGTGTTCGGGTGGTCGCCGAGGACCGAAAGCAGGATCAGCGTCGCGGGCAGGTTGTTGACGAGGTTCGCCAGCACGGCCGCGATGGCGGTGGTGAGCAGCAGCTCGGGCAACCCCGCGGTCGTCGGCAGGAACGCCTTGAGGGCGCCGCCGAGCCCGTGTTCGTCGACGGCCTCCACGGTGATGGCCAGGCCGAGCACGAACAGCACCAGCATCGGCGACGCTTCCGTGATCACCTGCCACGGCTTGATCTTGCGTTCGCCCAGCGCCCGCGCGCTGAGCACGAGCGCCGCCAGCGCCGCGACCCAGACGGGTTCGACGTGCACGAGCTGGCCCACACCGAAACCGACGAGCATCACGCCGAGCACGACGAGCGCGAACACCGGCGGCTCGCGGTGCTGTGGCTTTTCGGTGCTGCGGGGGCCCGCCAGGTCGCGTCTGAAGAACCGCGTGAACACGGCCAGCTCGATCAGGATCGTGACCAGCCAGGGCAGCGCCATCAGCGCGGTGAACCCGGCGAACGTCAGCCCGGACGCGGCGAAGGCCAGCAGGTTGGTCAGGTTGGAGACGGGCAGCAGCGTCGACGCGGAGTTCGCGAGGTGGGCGCAGGCGTAGACGTGCGGCTTCGACTCGAGCCGCAGCCCCTCCGCCGTGGCCAGCACGACAGGCGTGAGCAGAACGACGGTCGCGTCGAGGCTCAGCACCGCCGTCACGCCCGCCGCCGCGGCGAAGGTCAGCACGAGCAGCCGCTGGGGCCGGCCCCGGCAGACCTCGGCCAGCCGGCTGCCCAGCCAGGTGAACACACCGTCGATGGCGGCGAGGTGACTGACGAGCAGGATCGCGGCCAGGAACCCCATCGTCGGCAGGATCTCGACGACCCGGTCCCACGCGGCTTCCGGCGTCGTGAGCCCCACCGCGAGCACCACCACCGCGACGGGCACCGCGGCGACCGCCTCAGGCAGCCCGCGCGGACGCACCATCGCGAACGCCAGCGTCACGGCCAGGAGAACGAGCGAGACGACCGCGGCGAGGGGTTCGGGCACGCGAGAACGCTAATCGAGCCCACCCGGCGACCGGTGAGCGGCTGTTGAAGGTGCTGCCGCGGCCCGGCCTGCACACGGCCGTGTCGACCACACGCTGCCGGCTCGCCAGTGCGCCCGCGCCCATACGCCCCGCGGCTTAACGCGATCCCGCACGCCTCGGCGGAGCCGAGGCAGATGACTCAGCTGAGGCGGACAACACCGGTTCCGGGATTCCCTTGCCCTTCGCCAGTTCGCGCTCCTTCTCGCGGATCACCGGCAGCACGTGCTTCCCGAAGTGCTCCACGTCTTCCAGGTAGTGCAGGAAACCGAGCAGCAGCAGGTTCGCGCCGCGCTTCTTGTACTCGATGGCGCGGTCGGCGATGTGTTCCGGCGTGCCGATGAGCTGGGTGCGGAAACCGTCGTTGTACTGCACGAGGTCCTCGAACTCGGAGTCGGCCCACATGCCCTTGTCGTCCGCCGTGGACTTTCCCGCCTGCGCCACCGCGGAGCGGAACCCTTCGACGGCCGGCCGGTTCGCCTTCTCGATGATCTCGCGTAGCACGGCTTCGGCTTCGGAAGCCGTTTCGCGGGCGATGACGAAGCCGTTGAGTCCGAAGCGGACAGTGCGGCCTCGTCCGACGGCGCGGACGTCTTCGACCTGTTCGGTGAAACCGTCGTAGTCCTTGCCGTTGCTGAAGTACCAGTCGGACACGCGGCCGGCGACCTTGCGGGCAGCCGTGGAGTTGCCGCCCTGGAAGATTTCCGGGTGCGGGCGGCCGGGGGAGACCTCGGGCTTGGGCTTGATGTCGAAGTCGTGGATGCGGTAGAAGTCGCCGCCGAACTCGGCGTGGTCGTTCGTCCAGAGCTCGCGCACGGCGGTGATGAACTCCTCCGTGCGGCGGTAGCGTTCGTCGTGTTCGAGCCACGGTTCGCCCAGCTTGGTGAACTCGTCCTTGAACCAGCCGCTGACGACGTTGATGGCCGCGCGCCCGCCGGAGATCACGTCGGCGCTGGCCACGAACTTCGCGAGCACGCCGGGGTGCCACAGCCCGGGGTGGATCGCGGCGATCACCTTGAGCCGCTGCGTGGCCAGCAGCAGCGCGAGGCTGAAGCCGGTGGACTCGTGCTGGTAGGAGGCGCCGTAGCTGGCGGTGTAGCGGACTTGGGTGAGCGCGTACTCGAAGCCGTTGTTCTCGGCCAGGACGGCGAGTTGCTTGTTGTACTCGTACCCCCAGTCGGTGCGCTGCTCGATGTCGCTGGTGACCAGGCCGCCGCTCACGTTCGGGACCCAGTAGGCGAATTTCAGGGGCTCGTGCAGGTCTGGTGCGGACATGGCGCGAGTGAAACAGCGGCCCTGAGCAGCGTCAACGCACGTCCACGGCGTGGGATCATCCACAAAGGACCTTGCGGTGATCGACTTGAACCGGTCCCGGGCGGGGTCCGTACTCCCCTTTGCGGAGGGAGCTGGTGGCTCGTGGATCTGATCAACGTCGTGGAGCTCGTGGCGCTGGCGGTGATCGTGACGCTCGGCGTCGTCGAACTGCTCGCCCCGCCGCGCGCCCGTCCGGCGGTGCGCGGGTACGATTCACGCGCGGACGAGTTGGCTGGACGGTCGCGAATCGGGGTGACCCGGTCCGAGGAAAGTCCGGACTCCGCAGGGCAGGGTGGTTGCTAACGGCAACCCGGGGCGACCCGCGGGACAGTGCCACAGAAAACAGACCGCCCCCGTCTCCGGACGGGGGTAAGGGTGAAACGGTGGTGTAAGAGACCACCAGCACCCCGGGTGACCGGGGTGGCTCGGTAAACCCCACCCGGAGCAAGGCCAAGAGGGAGCTGCCGCTCCTGCGCAGGCGCTTGAGGACGGCCCGTCCGATGCCTGCGGGTAGGCCGCTGGAGCCTGCCGGCAACGGCAGGCCGAGATGGATGACCGTCGCCCGACCGGCCGCGAGGCCGCGCCGGGCACAGGATCCGGCTTACACGCCAACTCGTCCGCCCTGTCCTTCGCTGCAGGCTGTCGAAAACCCGCGGCCGGCCTCAAGGCAGAGGCACCTACCGCCCGGTAGCATCTGCTCATGGGCGAAGCAGCCGAAGCGGCGAAGAAGTTCAAGGGCACCTTCGACACCCTCCACTCCCTGATCTACTTCGTCCCCGAAGCCGAAGAGCACCTCACCGCCGCGGGGTTGCGGCCTGGGCGCATGACGTACTTCGCCAGCCGTTCGGCGCCGATGGGAGCTGTGGACGCCGGCGTGGTGGCCGCGACGTTCTACAACTTCAACCCCGAGATCGTCGAGCGCCACATCCCGCGCGCGTGGACCCTCGCCACGCCCGAGCAAATCACCGAAGCCCGCTTCAACGCCGTCGACGCCGCCCTCAGCAGGCTCCTCGGCGACGAGATCCACGCCGAAACCACCGCCGAAGCCGCCGAGCTCGCGCGCGAAGCCACGGACGGCTGCAGCCCGGAAGGCCGAGCCCTCTACGCCGGCCACGCGAGCCTCGCCTGGCCCGAAAAGCCGCACCTCGCTCTGTGGCATGCCCTGACGCTCCTGCGCGAGCACCGCGGCGACGCCCACGTCGCCGCCCTTGTGCTCCACGGCCTCGACGGCCTGGCCGCCCTCGTCACGCACGTCGCGAGCGGCGCCGGCTTCACGCCCGAAATGGCGAAGGGCACGCGCGGCTGGAGCGACGAGCAGTGGAACGCCGAGGTCGCGCGCCTGGCGAACCAGGGCGTCATCGGCCCCGACGGCGACCTCACGGACAAGGGCGCCGAGCTCCGCGAGCGCGTCGAGGCCGCCACCAACGCCGCCTCCGAAGGCCCCTGGCGGCACCTGGGTAAGGAAAAATCCGCCCGTCTCGCCGAGCTGTGCCGGCCGCTGAGCCGCGCCGTCGTCAAGGCCGGAGCGTTTCCCCGAGCGGTGACGTCTTCCCGATAAGGCACCTCTCGTGCCCGATGTCCGGCATCACGCTATGTAGTGAAAATCCTGGCCTGGCTTGCGCGTATCGTGACAAGCGCCTCACTGCTCCCGGCGACCCTGGGGCAGCGTGGTGGTGACACTGCGGGCTCGCTCGGGGAGGCCGAATGGGGCATGCCACACTGGGTCCGGCCGGATCCCGACCGCTTGGGAAGTACCGAGAGTGAGCAAAACACTCCCAGCAGGGTGAGTTCGTGGGTCCACTGCGAAATCCGGGTGGCCGGGGTTAATCCCAAGCACCCTTGCCACCATGATGGAGGGCGAGGAATTCTGACCAGACGACCCCTACCCCGCCCCGTGTCCACAAGTCGACATTAACGCAGCGCGCTTTGACCACTACCCCTTGTGACGCCATGATGTTGTTCGAGGCTTCGCCGAAGCCAGAACCGCGCGGGACCGTCCGCGCACCGGGAGTATCGCGATGATGACCATGACCACCCTCGAGACGCTGGCTGCCGGCGAACTCGGCACCGGAAACGTCCGAAACTGGTTGCTCGACAACATCGTCCCCCTGGTGTTGCTCGCCGTCGCGCTCCTGCTGCTCTGGCTCGGTGGCGGCAAGGGTGACAACGCCGGTGTCATGCGCAGGCTCGCCGGTGTCGTCATCGCGCTCGCCATCATCGGACTCGCGGTCAGCGGCGCCGGCGTCAACGTGGGCCAGTGGATCGCCGGCCTGTTCACGGGCTGAGGCGGAGCAGGCGTGCGTATCAGGACGGATGACGAGGTCTACCGGGTCGACGCCGTCTGGCTCGGCCCGCCGAAGGCGACTTTTCCCTGGAGGGCCCGCTACGTAGCGTGGCTCATCGGCATACCGGTCTTCCTGGTCGTGCTCACCATCGAACGGTGGGCCGGCTGGAGCTTCGGGTTCTTCTCCACGGCGTGGGCTTTCGTGGCCACGATCGTGATCACCCGGTTGATCACCGCCAAGATCAGCCACGAGCGCCCGCTGGGCGCGGTGATCGCGATGGCCGGCCGTGAGCTCAACACACCGCGTGAGAAGCCCGCGGGCACGGGCGGCGCCGTCAGCGCCAGCCGCATCCGCGTGCGGGCCGAGCGCCCGCTGCCGAAGCACAAGAGGAGGCGGCAGTACCGGCACCACGGCTACGGCCAAGGCACCGGGGTTACGGCCGGAGCACAGGGAGCACCACGAGCGCGCCGGAGCCGCCCCGCGGCTCGGGCCGGGAGGTAGTCGTTGTTCGGTCGCGGCGGAAGCCGAGGGAAGCGGGATCGAAGCGTGCCCACGGGCGCCTGGGAAACCCCGCAGCAGGTCCGGCAACCCTCGCCGAGGAACAACTCCTCGGCGGGCAAGAGGCTGCCCGGTGAGCAGGCCATACCCGCGTACACGCCGTCGATCGCCGCGCGCAGCATCGACGGGCACCTGTTGCGCACCGGCCACGAGGTGTACGCCTGGTACCGGCTCGCGCCGCAGCGGTGGTCGTTCCGCTCCGACTCCCAGCGCCGCGACCTGATCGCGGCCATCGCGGGCCAGTACGCCGAGCTGCAGGGCCGCTGGCTGCACCTGCGCGTGACCAACCGGCCGTACCCGATTCGCATGTGGGCCGAGGCCCACGTGCACAACGCCGTCGGCCGGCCCCAGGACGTGCCGGGTGCCCTTTCCTTCGACGACTACCTCATCGGCGAGCAGCAGCAGCTGATGGGCCGTTCGATGGCCGAAAAAGAGGTCTACCTCGGCGTCCAGGTGCAGACCCGGCGCATGGTCGACCGCGCCGTCGAACGCGCCGCTCCGGTGCTGCGCAAGATCCTGCCCGAGGCCGTCGACGCCGAGCTGGTGGCGCTCGACTCCGAGGTCGAGCACCTCGACCAGGTCATCGGCACCGCCGGGCTGGAAGGCCGTCCGGTGCACGCCGAGGAGATGTCCTGGCTGATGCACCGCTCGTGCTCGCTGGGCCTGCCCGCGCCGCGCAACATGCCGGCCGTGCCGGGCGCCGCGTGGGAGCCCGAGGACCTCGCCAGCTTCACCGACGCGGCCGACTTCCACGCCGACCCGTACGCGCCTACGGTCACCGTCCGTGGCCGCACGGGGTCCAACGCCGGCGTGTCGCGGCACCTCGCCGTGCTCACCGTCGGCCAGATGCACGGCCTGCAGATCCCCGAGGTCGACGACCCGTGGATCCAGCACGCCGACCGCCTGCCCGCCGCCGTCGAGGTGTCCGCGCGCATCTACGTGCGCCGGCCCGAAGAGGTCGCGGGTGAGCTGCAGCGCCAGATGAACAAGGTGCGCTCGCAGGTCAAGCACTACACCGACGAGCACGAGCTGGAGCCGCCGCAATCGCTTGCGCGCCAGGCCGGGCGCGTGCTGGAGATCGACGACGAGATGACGTCGGGCTTCACCGCGCTGGCCACGCGCGTGCGCTCGTGGTGGCGCCTGGCCGTGTCCGGTCCGACCGAACGCGACGCGCTGCGCCTGGCCCAGCAGCTGCTCGACCTGTACAAGCCGAAGGTCGCGATCGAGCACCCCGAGGCCCAGTACGCGATGGCGCGGGAGTTCATCCCCGGTGAGCCGCTGGCGTCGGCGGCGTACATGCGCCGCGGCTCGGTGGTGTGGACGGCGTCGGCCGTGCCCACGGCCACCGCGGAGGTCGGCGACCGGCGCGGCATCCTGCTCGGCGAGACCGTGACCGCGACCCGCCGCCCGGTGGCGTGGGACCCGTGGATGGCGCAGGAGATCCGCGACGGCTCGGGCCTCACCGCGATGGTGGCCGGCCTGGGTGGCGGCAAGTCGTTCCTCGGCGGCGGCATCGTCTACAAGACCCTGCGCGCCGGGGCGCACTGGACGATCCTCGACCCGTCGGGCCCGCTGGCGCGGCTGTGCGACCTGCCGGAGCTGCGGCCGTACGCGCGGCCGATCAACCTGCTCAACGCGCAGCCCGGCATCCTCAACCCGTATCGCGTGGTCGCTGACCCGCTGCTCGAGCACTTCATGGACGAGGACGACCCGGAACGCTCGTGGCGGCGCGAAAAGGCGCTCGCCGGCGCGACCCGGCGCCGCCTGGTGCTCGACGTGCTCACCGGCGTGCTGCCGTACGAGGTGTCGCGCATGGCGCAGACCCGCATCGTGCTGCTGCGGGCCGTCCGCGCCGTCGGCGGCCGCTTCGACGCCGACCCGGGCCAGGTCATCGACGCTCTGCGCCGCGACTCCAGCGAGCACCACGAGCACGCCGTCGTCGTCGCCGACTTCCTCGACGAGATGCGCGAACGCATGGCGCTGCTCATCCCGGAGCGCGACGCCGACCCGTACTCCGAAACGCGCGACGACCGCATGACGGTGCTGACCATGGCGGGCCTGACCCTGCCCAAGGACGGCGTGCCGCGCGAGTACTGGACCGACGCGGAGTCGCTCGGCGTCGAGATGCTGAACCTCGCCGCGTGGCTCACGCAGCGGTCGGTCTACGAGAAGCCGAAGGAACAGCGCAAGGGCGTCTGGATCGACGAGGCGTTTTTCCTCTCCGAGGTCCCGACCGGTCGCGTGCTGATGAACCGCTTCGCGCGTGACTCGCGAAAGTGGAACGTCCGCGTGCTGCTGTCGTCGCAGATCCCGGCCGACTTCCTGAAGATCCAGGGCTTCGTCGCGTTGCTGGACTCGGTCTTCGTCGGCCGCCTCGACGACGACGATGCCCAAGCGGATGCGTTGCGCCTGCTCAAGGTGCCCGTCGGCGTGGGCTACGAACAGGTCGTCGCCGCGCTCGGCCGCCGCCCCGGCTCCCAACGCGGCACGGAACGCGACGTGGAACCCCGCCAGTTCATCTTCGGCGACGGCGCCGGCGGCGTGGAACGCATCCGCGTCGACTTCTCCGGCCCCCACCTCGACCAGCTGCGCTCGGTCATGGACACCACCCCGGGTTCCCCCGACGCGCGCACCAAGCCGGGCACCGACCTCGTGCTACCCCACGAAGAGGCGCCCGCCCCCTACGTCCCCACCCCACCGGAGGACGACGAGCTGGAACACGACTTCGAGCTCCAGGCCGAGCTCGAAGTCGGCCTGACCGACGAGCAGCTCCTCGGCTCGCCGGACCCGCTCGCGTCCGAGACCGGCGAGGTGGAGGGTGCGGTGCACAACGGAAACGGACAACCTGCCAACGGACACTCCCCGGACCGGCACGCCCGGGCCGGCGGCAAGGGTGGTACCGGCAGGGATGCCGCGTGAACACAGTCTGGACGCTGGCGTTCGTCCTGTCGTTCGCCGCCGGCTGGCATGCCCTGAAGCGGCGCATCAAGGACGGCCCCAAACGATCGAGCACGGGTCGGCGGCCGAGCCGGCGGGCCGCGATGCTCGCCGTGATCACGATCCTCGGCTTGCAGACGGTGCTCATGGCGCCGTCGGCCAACGCCGCGGCCTGTGGTGAGTCGCCGAACCCGGAGCGTCCGGGCTCCGGCATGGTCGGCGCGATCGACCCGCCCGAAGGTCACGGCGAGCCCGGCAGCGCCTACATCGACTACAGCTACGCGGGCATGGTCTGGAACACCTACCAGACCAACTGCACGGCGTTGTCCGCCATCGCCTCGCCCAGCTCGACGATCGACACGTGGGCGGGCAACCAGCTGTTCAACATCGGCAAGAACATCGTCGGCGCCACCAACTCGCTGCACTACACCGTGCTCGAGGGCGGCCTGCTGAACCCGATCTACAACGCGGTGAAATCGGGCGCGGAGAAGGTCTACAACAACATCTACGCGCAGCTGTTCGGGCTCGTCGCGCTGATCCTGTCGATCATGCTGTTCCGCCAGATCTGGCGGGGTGACCTCGCGGCGGTGAGCAAACGGGCGCTGTACGCGCTGGCGGGGGTGTGGCTCGCGGCGTCGTCACTGGCGATGCTGCGGTACTTCGACCCGATCGACAAAGCGATCGTCCAGACCACCACCAACATCCAGGCAGGCTTCGTCGACGAGAACTCCGACCGGATCGTGCGCGACATCCTGCCGACGAACCTGCACACCCAGATCGTCTACGACAACTGGCTGCGGGGGGAGTTCGGTTCACCGACCGCGCCGCAGGCCGAGCAGTTCGGCAAGCCGCTGCTCGACGCGCAGGCGTTCACCCGCGACCAGCTCGTGAACGGCGATGACGGCAAACAAAACGTCGTCGACGCCAAAAAGGCCGCCTTCAAGGACATCTCCGGCAAGCTCGGCCCCGCCACCGGCTACTTCACCGGTGAGTCCGGCGGCCGCACCGGGGCCGGGTTCCTGGCGCTGGGCCAGAGCATCGTCTATTCGCTGTTCCAGTTACTGGCCAAGGCTTCCGTGCTCCTCGCGCAGGTGTTGATCCGCCTGTTCACGCTCACCGCGCCGCTCATCGGCCTCGTGGCGCTGCTGCACCCGGACATCCTGCGCCGTGTGCTGAAGGTGGCCGGCGGGATCGCGTTCAACCTGGTGGTGCTGTCGGTGCTCGCGGGTGTGCACGCGTTGCTGCTGCAGGCGATCTTCGACGCCGGCAACTCGCTCAATCTGCTCACGCAGATGGTGCTCGCGGGCCTGATCACGGTGCTGCTGTTCCTCGTCGGGCGGCCCGTGCGGCGGCTGTGGCAGATGGTCGAGATGTCCGTCAACGTCGTGGGCGCGGCCGTGCCTTCGCCCAACGGCGGCATCTTCTCCCGCTTCCGCAAGAAGACCGGGCCGTCGCCGCAGGACGAGTTCTGGCAGAACGTGCGCGACACCGACGACGTGGTCGACGGAGAAGCGCGCGGCCCGATGGGTGCCACCGTCGGCGGCGGGCGCTACCGGCCCGAGGCCGCGGTCTTCGCCAGCGCGCAGCGGCTCGACAACGGGTCTCGCTCCGCGCGTCCGGCCGCCGCGTGGTCGGGTGCGCCTTGGCCGGGCGCTGTCGGGTCGGCGGGCGAGCGTGCCGCGCTGACCTCGGGCGGCGGTGGAGCGCCGGTGTTCTCGCAGTACAACCCGGTCACGGGCGAGCCGGGCGATTACGTCGTCGGCGGCCGCCGCGTGCCGTCGCGGGAGAGCCGGCGCGTCGACACGTCGCCGGTCGCGGATCGGCGCTGGAGTGACGAGCCGGAACCCGTGGTCGTCCCCTCGCGGATGAGCTCGTCGGACCGCGGTTACGCCTCGCCGGAGTCGATTCCGGAGCAGGCCAACGTCTACACACCGCCGGGCATCCGCGCGCAGCCGCGCCGGGTCGACCCGGAGGTGGTGGCGGGCAAGCCCGTTTTCGTGCTGTATCGGCCTTCCCGCGGCATCGAGGTCCGTGACACCGATCAGCTCATGGGGCGGTGACGCGTGCCGATCCGGACCAACCGCGGCCGGACCGCGGTCTATCGCCGCCTGTGGGGCTATCCGCTGCGCTCGCCGCGCCACCTCGTGGGCACGATCGTGTTCCTGGCGATCGTGGTCACCGCGCTCGGCATCGTGCTGCCGAAGGTGATGGGCAAGCCGGCGACCGCGACGCCGGGCGAGCCGGGCAGCACGTCGGTCGCCACGACCACGTCGCAACCGCCGGGCATCGCGGCACCCGTGCCGACCACGGCGACGCTCCCGACGCGGCTGTCGAGCCCGCTGCTCACCCCGACGTCCGCGCCGCCGAACCCGGAGGCCATCAACGTCGCCAAGCAGTGGGCCACGGCCTGGGTCAACCACCCGGCGGGCATCACCAACGCCGACTGGCTCAACGGCATGCGCGCCCTCACCACGGACGAGTTCCTGCCCCAGATGTCCACTGTGGACCCCGCGAACATCACGGCCACGCGCGTTACCGGCGACCCCACGGTCCAGACCTCCTATACCAGCTCCGTCGTAGTCCTCGTCCCCACCGACGGTCCGAAGCTGTCCATCACCGTGGTCAACACCGGTGCGGGGTGGCGGGTTTCGGCCTACGACCAGGCGAGCTGACGCGGTGAAGATCGCCATCCTCGTCGCGGTGCTGGTCGCTGCTGTCTTCGCGACGGTGCTCACCGCGAGCACCGTGACGAAAGTCGTGGTGGACCAGCAGGAAGCCGCCGCGGGCGGCATCCTCAACACCTCGTGCGACGCCGCGATCGGCCCCACGCAGCCCGGCCAGCCGGAGACCGGCGCGGCGCAGGCGCAGAACCTGGACAACGAGCAGCGCGGCATCGTCTCGCTCATCATCTCCATCGGCAAGCAGCGCAGCCTCGCTCCGCGCGCGTGGCAGGTGGCGATCCAGGCCGGCATGACGGAATCGGGCCTGCACAACCTGAACTACGGCGACCGCGACTCGCTCGGCATCTTCCAGATGCGCCCGTCGATGAACTGGGGCAGTGTGGCGCAGGTCACCGACCCGAACTACGCGATCAACAAGTTCTACGACGTGCTCCTCGCTGTGCCCGACTGGCAGAACGAACGCCCGGGCGACGCGGCGCAGGCCGTCGAGCGCTCCGGTTTCCCCGACCGCTACCACAAGTGGGAAGCCATGGCTTCCGTGCTGATCGAGAACCTGGGCCAGGTCGTCGACGCGTCCGGCTGCGGCCAGGGCCTCGGCGCCGCGCTCCCGCCCAGCCAGGCGGCGGCGCAGGCCATCAAGTTCGCGCTGGGGGAGCAGGGCAAGCCGTATGTGTGGGGCGCGACCGGTCCCGACGCGTACGACTGCTCCGGCCTCATGCTGCGCGCCTACGAGTCGGCCGGCGTGATCCTGCCGCGCGTCTCCCAGGACCAGTACAAGGCCGGCGCGATGCTCCCCGTGCGCGAGGCGCAGCCCGGTGACCTGATCTTCCTCGCGACCGACCCGGCGGATCCGTCCACCATCCACCACGTGGCCATGTACCTGGGCGACGGCAAGATCGTCGAGGCCCAGCAGACGGGCGTGCCCGTGCACGTGCGCCCCTTCTCCTTCGACGAGGCCGAAGTGGTACCGCAGGCGGTGCGCCCCGGCGTCTAGCATGGAGTTCGGGAGTCACCGGCTCTTGACACGGACCGGGGTGACCGCTAAGGCGCTGGACCGGCGCCGCGGATTCACCCGAAGTCGCGGCCTGTCCACGAGCACGCGGCCGCGCGCTGGCAGAGGATGACACACGTGGCACGGAAATTCGGCAAACGAGGCAAGCCCGGCCAGGGCGAGCCCCAGGACCCGGCGACGTTGTTCGGTGCGCCCCAGCCCCCGCGGCAGGCCGCGCACCCCGCGTCGAGCACCCCCCTGGCCGACTACCTGGCCCACGGCTGGCCCGGCGTCGACCCCGGGTACGTCGTCCTGCCCCGGTCCTTGGCCGAGGGCATGTCCCTGCCCTGGCAACAACAGATGGCCGCACTTCTGGCCCAGTTCCACGCCGAACACGCCGCCTTGGCCTGGCCGATCTACCGCGTGGTGCCGTCGCGCTACGAAAAGCTCGTCGACCTCGACGAAGAACAACTCGCCGAGGCCGGCTACCTCGTCGAAATCGACACCGAAGGCGAGATGATCTACCGCGAGCGCAGCGGACGAAAGGTCGACGACCCCCTCAACACAACGGTTCTGGTGTCCTGTCTGGACCCCATTCCGAAGCCCACCCCCCGGCCCGCCGCCCCCGCTCCCTCCCACCCCTTGCGCGCCCCCGCCCCGATGAACATCGGCCCGGCACCGGTATGGCGGACGGTGCCACATCCGGGCGAGGGCGAGGTTCCCGCTCCTGGCACTCCGGGCAGCTCGCTTCCCGGCGCTCCCGGCGGCTCGGCTCCTGGCGCGCCTGGCCCCGGCGTGTCGACCGCCGGCCAAGGCCCGGCCGATCCTGGCTTCCAGACCCCGACCGCCGGACCGCCACACCTCTCCGAGGGAGCATTCCCCGGGCCGAGCTCTCCGAGGCCTGGCGGGCAGCCCTCGATTGCCGGCCAAGGCACTCTCGGCGCACCGGACTCTGCCAGTCCGACCACCACCCCCGACACACCCAGCCCCGGCGACGCGACCTTCCACACCCCGGCGGCTCCACATCCCAACTTCCCCGCCTTCGACCCGGCTTCCCCCGCTTCCCCGGGCAACGGCCCCTCACCCGACGCCGCCGGCCGGCAACCCGGCTTCGGCCACTCCAGCCCCGGCGGCTCCACCTTCGCCCCTGGCGCCGCAGACCCGAACGCGGGCAACTTCGTCCCATCGAATTCCGACGGCGTTCGTCCCGGACTAGGCGGCCCGGGCTTCGCCGCGCCACCCGAGACCGCCCAGACCACCTCGTCGCCGGTGCCCGTCGTACCTGCGCAGATCCCGGTCTCCACCCAACCTCAGTGGACCTCGGCTCCGCCTGCCGCCGGCATCTCGGCTCCGACTACCGGCCAGCCGCCGACCGCACAGACCCCCGAGCCCGGCCTCTTGCCGCCTGCGCCATCACACGCCGCGGCACCAGCCACCCAGCCGGAGCCTGACCACCCTCCGGCTCCGCCCATCGATCCCGAGTCCGCCCGGACTTCAGCTCCCGAGCTGGTCGACCCGCCCACCGACGCCGCGCCCTCGGCCTCACCGACAGCGGACCCCGCACTCGCCGACCCGCTGCCGACCGGGGAAGCGCCAACACCTCCGACCGCCGAAACTCCGACCGTGGCCGAGCGTGCGACACAGGCCGCGGACCTGGGGCATGCCCCAGCTCCCGAGCTGCAAGCACCGGCCATCTCCGCTCCCTCATCCGAGCCGGCCTCTGCGGCCGGGTTGCCGGACCCAGCTGAGGCCCTCACTGCCGGCGCTCCGCACCCCAGCGAGCCCGTGCCACCCGAGCCGTCGCAGGACGCGTCAGCCCCTTCGCGGCAGCCGAATGCTGCCGAGCAACCACCACAGCCGACCGAGCAGCCGGAGCCGACACCGGCTCCCGCACCTGCGGCCGAGTCGCCATCGGACGACCAGCCGCAGGCGCCTCCGGCGACGGAATCCACACCACAGCCACAAGTCGCGCCCACCGAGCCGCAACCGTCGGATCGATCGCCGGCCGCGGATGCGCCGGCGCCAGTGGTGGCCGAGGCTTCGTCGCAGCCACCTGATCGAGAGGCCACTGAGGCCGCTTCGCATCACGTTGAGCTGCAGAAGCCGGATGAAGTGACTTCGGTAGCAGTGGCGGGTCAGGCCGAGAACACCGAATCGCCCACGCACGAGTCGACTCCCGCAGCATCCGAGCACCCGGCAGACGCGCAGGCCGAGCCAGCGCAGGTGCCTTCCACGACTGAACCGGAGGTGCAGTCCGCAGCGGTCGATCAGCCGACGTCTCAGATCGCCACTCCGGAGCAGGCTCCGCCCTTGGCTCACCAGCCGTCCGGCGAGGATGGCGCGCCGACGGAGCCGCAAAGTGCACCGCCGCAAGGGGAGTACCCACCCGCCCAGCAGGCCATCGCGCCGGCGCAGGTCCCGCAAGCAGCACAGTCTCCGGCCACGCAGCCGGAACAGGTCGCCGGCCACCCGCAGCACGACCAGCCGGCGAGCCCCGGCAAGCCGGTTGACAGCGTGCAGCCGACCCCTGAGCAGCAACCTCCCGGGTCTCAGACGGCACAATCGGCAACGAGCGCCCCGCAGTCGCCGGGCGAGGCGATGCCGCCGGCGCTCGGGCAGCCAAGCGAAGCTCAGCAACCCTCTGGGTATCGGGCAGCCCAATCGGCAACGGGAACCCCACTGTCGCCAGGCGAGACGGTGCCCCAGCACCCGAGCGAAGCTCAGCGACCTTCCTCTCGGCCGATCCAGCCGGCAGCGGGGGTGGCGCAGTCGCCGGGCGAGCTGGTTCCTGGGCAGTCGAGCGAAGCTCAACAACCTTCTGGGTACCAGTCGATTCCAGCGGCAGCTGGGCTGCCGGAGTCGCCAGGCGACGCGGTTCCGCAGGCGCCCGGACAGCCGACGTCTGCGCAGCAACCTCCTGGGTATCAGCCGACCCATCCGGCAGCTGGTGCGCCGGCGCAGCAGGGCGAGGCGATGCCGCCGGCACCCGGGCAGCCGAGCGAAGCTCAGGCGCACCCTGGCCAGGCCCAGCCGCCTGTGTGGAGCAACCAGCAGTCGGGTGATGCACCGGCGACGCAGCCGGGTCAACAGCAGCAGGGCGCCCAGTGGGGCCCGCCGCAGTCGGGCGGGCCGGTGTCGGGCGGTGCGCAGCCGCAGTCGGCTGGCGTGCGGCCCGAGGCGGCGACGAGCGGGTTGCCCCAGCCGAGCGGAGTGCAAGCCCCCAGCGGGCAGCCGCCCGCGGCTCCGGTGAGTGGCTTGCCGCAGCCGGGTGCGCAGCCGGAGGGACAGCATCCTGCACCTCCGGTCAGCGGCTTGCCGCAGCCGGACGGACAGCATCCTGCACTCCCGCCGAGTGGCTTGCCGCAGCCGGAGGGACAGCATCCTGCACCTCCGGTCAGCGGCTTGCCGCAACCCGCGGGACAGCAACCTGCACCCCTACCGAGTGGCTTGCCACAGCCTGGCGCGCAGCCCAACGGACAGCTACCTGCCGCCCCACCGAGTGCCCTGCCCCAGCCGGGCGCACAGCCGGGCTGGAGCCGGCAGGCAGCCCAAGCCCCGTGGCCTGAGCTGCCCCAACCCCAAACACGACCCGCACTGGGCCCGGACGGCCGGCCCCTGCCGGTGTTCCCCGGCCAGGAGGCCGGTCCCGTGGCCCCGCCGCCCGCCGCGGCGCGGGTGTATCGCGCCGCGCCGCCGGTGTTTCCCGGGAAGGAGCCCGTGGTGCCCGTGGTGCCCGAGGTGAATCAGCCCGAGCAGGAGAAGCCGGGGTTGCCGCAGCCGTCGTCGATGGAGCGGAAGTTGGCGGGGCAGCGGGGGCAGGCGGAGGGTGCGCAGGTGAAGGACGTGCCGTTGGGGTTCTCGGAGCAGACGGCCCACGGACACCAGCCCAACGCACCCCGAAGCCACCCCGCCGACGACACCCCCACCCCGCCACGCGGCATCCCCCAGGTGCGCGGTTGGTTCGACCAGCACCCCGACAACCCCAGTTCCGCACCGCAAAACGCCACGCCCCCCACCGGCGACGACCCCGACGGCGGCGAGTTCGGCCCCACCGGCGACCCGACCGAGATCCCGTTCCGCTGGCGCAAGTGACCCGCCGGATGCCAGGCTGGACGCATGGCTGACGACCCCAACCCGGACCCCGGCTGGTACTACAACACCCGCACCCACGAGGTGGAACACCTGGAACGCAGCCGGAGCATCGACCTCCTCGGGCCCTACCCCGACGAGGCCACCGCCCGCCGCGCCCTCGACATCGCCCGCGAGCGCAACCGACAGGCCGACGCCGCCGACCGCGAATGGAACGGCGACTGACCACCCGCCCCGTCGGGCCGGCCCCATCCGGCCCGACCCACTGACGCCCGCCCTCGGCATCCCGCGCGCCCGATCCCGGCCCGCGAACGTTTGCGCGGCCCGACCGGCCGGCACCTCGCCGCCCAGGCCGGGTCAGTTCAAGCCTCGGAATCGCCGCCGAAGTCGCAGTTGTCGACCTGGCCGGCACGTCACCACCCGGGCCGGGTCAGTTCAAAGCGCCGGATTCGCCGCCGAAGTCGCAGTTGTCGACCGGCTGGCACGTCACCACCCGGGACGGGCCGGCTCACTGCGTCGGAATCACCGCCGAACTGAGGCATGGGCTGGCCGCCGCACTCATCCGCTGGCTCGTCGCTGTCCGACCCGGCTCAGCGCCGAGGCTCGGCTGCTGCACCTGCCTGACCTGTCGCTCGCGGAGCACACGTCGCTGCCGTCCCCGCTCAGCCTGCCGAGACTGGCTCATGCGCCTCCGTCCGAGTCGTCTCCTGCGGAGCACAGAGTCGCTGTCCGGGCGGGCTCAGCGCGCCGAGACTGGCTGATGCCCCGCCACCCGAGCCCCATACGCCCAAGGCGCACGGAATGGCTGCCTGGCCCAGCTCAGCGCTGCAGGGCATGTGCCGATGCGCCGCCTCGAGCCGTCGCCCGCGCAGCACGTCGCTGTCCGGCGGCCTAGCGCGGCGCGACCGACGCACCGGCCCTAACCGTCGTCCGCAGTGCACAGAATCGCTGTCCGACCCGGCTCCGCGCGCCGAGGTTCGGCCGATGCGCCGCAGCCCGAGGCGTGGACCTCAGCGCACAGAGTCGCTGTCCGGTGGGGCTCCGCGCGCCGACGCATCGGCTGATGGACCGGTCTGCGTTGTCGCGCGCGGAGCGCAGAGTCGCTGCTCGGCCCCGGCTCAGCGCGCCGAGGCTGGCTGATGCGCCGCCACCCGAGCCTCGCCGCCCAAGGTCGCACGGAATGGCTGCCCGGCCCGGCTCAGAGCGCCAGAGCGCAGGCCGATGCGCCGCCTCGAGCCGTCGCCCGCGCGGCAGGTCGCAGTCCGATCCGCGACCGACGCGCTGGCCTGAGCCCTCGTCCGCGGTGCACAGAATCGCTGCCCGGTCGGGCTCAGCGCGCCGAGGCGATGCCGAGGCACCACCCCCGGAGCCAGAAACCCACAACCGCCCGAACCAGCTCAGCGCACCGAAACCGGCCGATACGCCGCCACACCCTCACAAAGACGTCGAAACCCCCGGCCCCAACACGAAATCCGGGTCGACCTGTGCCTCGAGGTCCTCGCCGACGCGGCCGTTGCCCCAGGCTCGCGCGTTGCGCAGGTGGAAGTCGACGGCCTGGCGCTGGTAGCGGGCCCAATCGCGAGTGACGCCGTCCACCGTCGAGAGCATCGATCCGAGCGTTTCCAGGTTGTGCGGTTCCAGCTCCCCGATCGGACGCGAAGCGCCGCGCTCGCCGGCTCGGACGTGGCCCGAGGACTCCAGCCAGCCCAGTAGCGCCGGGCCCAGCGAGGACTGCAGAAATGCCACATCCTCCGCATCCGTCACCTTGTTCCCCACGGCCACCAGGTGCACGCCGAAGTCGCGCGCGTGGTCGGCGTACTGGCGGTACACGCCGACGCTGCGCAGCGTCGGCTCGCAGACCAGGAAGGTCACGTCGAAGCGCGTGAACAGGCCGGACGCGAAGGCGTCGGCGCCGGCGGTCATGTCCATCACCACGTACTCGCCCGGGCCGTCGACCAGGTGGTTGAGCAACAACTCCGCGGCGCCGACCTTCGAGTGGTAGCACGCCACGCCGAGGTCGTCCTCGTCGAACTGGCCCGTGACACCCAGGCGCACGTCGCCCAGAAACCGGAAGCAGGCGTCGGTCACGGGGTTGTCCTCGAACGGCGTGACCAGGCGCGATCCGCGGCCCGGCGGCGTCGTCTTGATCATCGCCGACGACGAAGGGATGCGCGGGTTGTCGCCGCGCAGGTAGTCCTTGATCAGGGTCATGTTGTCACCCAGCGTGGGCCACGCGAGCGCTTCCTCCTCGGTCGCGCCGAGGGCGACGGCGAGGTGCTGGTTGATGTCGGCGTCGATGGCCAGCACCGGTTTGCCGGCGTCGGCCAGGTAGGAGACGAACAGCGACGAGAGCGTGGTCTTCCCGCTGCCGCCCTTGCCGACGAACGCGATCTTCACGGCGAAACCCTTTCACAAAATGAAGATGGTTTTCATTACAGATCAGATCAACGTACACTCGCGCGGCTCGCGCCCGAACGGGCGATCGGGGGTCGTGTCGCGGGATACTGTTGTGTGGTGCCACTCGTGATCAGGACACCCGCGTCGGGAGGGGACTTCGGTCGGCTCCGGACGGAGTTCTCGTTGCCGGAATCGTTCGGTCCCGAGGTGCTGGCCGAGGCGGAGGCCGCCGTGCTCTCCGCGCGCGCCGAGGGCCGCGAGGACGCCACGGACCTGCCGTTCGTGACGATCGACCCGCCCGGCGCCAAGGATCTCGACCAGGCGATGGTCGTCGAACGCACCGCGGGCGGCTTCCGCGTGCACTACGCCATCGCCGACCTCGCCGCCTTCGTCCCGCCCGGCGGCGCGCTCGACCACGAGGCCCGCCGCCGCGGCCAGACGCTCTACCTGCCCGACGGCAACGTCCCGCTCCACCCCACCGTCCTGTCCGAGGGCGCCGCCAGCCTGCTGCCCGGCGAGGTCCGCGCGGCCGTGCTCTGGACCATCGACGTCGACGCCGCCGGCGAGCCCGTCGCCACCCGCGTGCGCCGTGCGCTCGTGCGCTCGACCGAGCAGCTCGACTACGAGAGCGTGCAGGCCTCGCTCGACGCCGGCACCCCGCACCCGTCCGTCGCCGCGCTGCCGGAGCTCGGCCGGCTGCGACGCGAGCTGGCCGTGCAGCGCGGGGCCGTGGAGCTGCAGCTGCCGGAGCAGGAGATCAGCGGCGACCCCGACGGCGGCTGGGCGCTGGCCCGTCGGCCGCGCACCGCTGTCGACGCGTGGAACGCCGAGATCTCGCTGCTCACCGGCATGGCCGCGGCGCAGATCATGCTCGAAGCCCGCGTCGGCGTGCTGCGGACGCTGCCACCACCCGAGCCGGACGCCGTGGAGTGGCTGCGCCGCTCGGCGTCGGTCGTGGGCGTCACGTGGCCGGCCGGTCTCGGCGTCTCGGAATTCCTGTCCTCTTTGGACCCCGGACAGCCCTCGTCCATGGCGATCTTCGCCGACACCACCAGGCTTCTGCGCGGCGCGGGCTACACGTCCTTCGACGGCTCCCTGCCCGCGCTCACCACCCACGCGGGCATCGGCGGCGCGTACGCCCACGTCACCGCGCCCATCCGCCGCCTGGTCGACCGCTTCGGCACGGAGGTCTGCCTCGCCGTCACGGCGGGGCGCGAAGTCCCGTCGTGGGTCCGCGAGGCGCTCGCGGAGGTCCCGTTGCAGATGTCCGCTTCGGACAGTCTCGCCGCCCGTGTCGAACGCGCCTGCATCGACCAGGTGGAGGCGTGGGTCCTCGCGGAACGCGTCGGACGCGAGTTCACCGCCGTCGTGCTGCGTGCGGAGGAGACGCGGGCGGAGATCCTCGTGGAGGACCCGCCGGTGATGGCCAAGTGCGCCGGCTCGGAGTTTCCCGAGGGCGAGCGCATCGGCGTCCGCCTGACCGCCGTGGACGTCGACAAGCGAAAGGTGTCGTTCGAACGCGTATGAGCAGCCTGGTCGACGACCTCGGCGAGCCCGTGCCCCTCGCCGGGCCGCCGGAGCGCGTGGTGTCGCTGGTGCCGTCACTCACCGAGGCGGTGGAGGTCTCCGCCCCCGGCCGGCTGGTGGGGGCCACGGACTACTGCACGCATCCGTCCGATTTGGACGTTGTCAGGGTGGGCGGCTCGAAGTACCCGAAGATCGATCGCGTGCTAAACTTGGCACCGGATCTGGTGCTGGCGAACTCCGAGGAGAACCGCCCGGAGGACGTGCAACGCCTGCGCGCCAACGGAATCCCCGTGTTCGTCATGGCGGCCGCCGCCTCGGTTCCCGCCGCGCTGGGCTCGTTGCGCCGGTTGCTGACCCAGGTGTACGACCTCGCCGAGCCCACCTGGCTGGTCGAGGCGGAGGAGCTGTGGCGCCAGGTCGCGCCGGTGCGGTTCCGGGCCGTGGTGCCGGTGTGGCGCAAGCCGTGGATCGTGCTGGGCCGCGACACGTTCGCGGGGGACGTCCTGCGCCGGGTCGGGATCGTGAACGTCTACGAGTCGGCCGACGAGCGGTATCCGCGGCCACCGTTGTCGGAGCTGGTGGCCACGGACGCCGACCTCGTTGTCCTGCCGGACGAACCGTACGAGTTCACAGTGGACGACGGCCCCGGCTTCTTCCCCGAGTTCCGGCCGCTCCTGGTGTCGGGCCGCCACCTCACCTGGTACGGCCCGTCCCTCGTCGACGCGCACTCGGCACTGGTCGGAGCGGTGGCGGAACTCCGGTGACCGACGCCGAACGCTGGGCGTGACCGCCCGTGCCTGGTCGCCAGCCTGGACTGCTGCCCTGGGCGCCAGTCTCCGTCTGTTCGCACCGGACGTCGGGTTCGATGTGGTGGGCAAGCTCAGCTTCTGCCAGACCCGCGCCTGCCATGCACCCGGCAGCTCCGACGCAGGCGGCAGTTCGACAAGCTCACCCGGTCCTGTTCATGCCGGAGATCGGGTATTGGTCCTTGTCTCGCGGTGTGGAGCGGAGCGGCCGGTGCCCGATGCCGTCGAAGGCAGGGGCACCGGCCGCTTACGAGGCCTACTTGAGGCCGAAGGCGCGGGTGATGGTCTGGCTGATGCCACCACCGTTGCGCTGCTTGGCGGTGACACGGATTGATACGTAACCGGCCCGGGCGGGCGCGTGGAGCTGCGCCTGCCAGGTGCCCCTGTTCTCCTTCACAGCCTCAGGATGCCAGGATGCGCCGTCGTCGTAGGAGACCTCCAGCTTGACCCAGGCGACGGCGTCCTCGGCGGCAGCGCTGCCGACGACGGGCTTGACCGAGAAGGCTGACGTGCGGTTTGCCCGCCCGGCGAGGTCCAGGTCCGTCCCGTAGTCGAGTTGGACCAGTGGGATGGCCTGATTGTCGGCGTTGCCGGAGAGGAAATTCCACTCAGTGTGCGTGGTGGTGGAGTAGGGGGTGAGCTGGGTGTTCCCCAACGTGTCGACGACGAACCGATACGGGAGTTTCTGCGGGGCCAGGTCACCCACGCCGAAGTCGGGCCGAGCGCCGTTCTGCAAGAGCAGTCTGTCACCCTGGTAGAGCGCGAAGCTCCGGGACATCAGCCCGGTGTCACCGCTGTGCGCTGAACCTCCGTCACCGAACCCCGCGAGTGTTCCGCCGATGGCGTTGCCGACCCGGTGCGGGACCTCGAAACTGAGCATCCGCGGTCGCGTGATCGGACCGAACCAGTGTTCGCTCTGCACACTGCGCGGCTGGTAACTCGCGATGTCGGTGAAGGTCTGCCAGCCGTCGATGACCGCGTATTGCTGCCATTTGACACCGTTCCCGGCGGAGACCCAGTCGGTGCGGTGCCCGGGGGCGACGGGCTCTCTCGGGAACGGGGGAACGCGCACGCTCCCATACACGGCATAGGGGAAGCCGGCCGGCCAGTACTCGTACGGCGGACTGTCTTCGCGACTTTCGGTGATCTGTTTGCCGGTGGGAGGGGCGAAGGTGTTGTCGATGCGAGCGAGGCTGCCAGGATCCGTTGCGGCGGAGGGATCGTCGGGCACGCCTCCCTGATGATAATCGGCCAGGTCGTACAGGTACTCCGGCGCGGGATGGGCTTCGACTGTCAGCTTGGTCGGCTTCTTCCCCGCGGTTGTGATGGTCCTGATCAGTTGCTCGCCGTCGTCCTGGGTGACCGAGGCGACCGGTATGAGCCCGGTCGTGTTCTCGTCCGGGCCGCCGTACCAGTCGCTCTTGCGGCCGTCGCCGTCGTTGACCACCAGGAGCATCGCCGCCGACGCGGCGTGCGCCGCGGCCGCCTGGTCTGTCGGGGCCACGGTGGAGTTACTGCGGACGATCACGGCCTTGCCTCGGACGGACAGGCCGGCGTAGTCAGCAGGCGCGCCGTCACCGGCGTAGACCGCGTCGACGCGTGTGTTGCCGCCCGGGAACTGGGCGGATCCAGGCTGCACCAGCAGCGTGTCGTCGAGGTCGTGCCCGTTGTAGGTGATCTTCAGCGGAGTCTGCTTGGCGCGGATCCGGGTGGTGAAGACGAAGCTGCCCTTGGTCACCTTGTTCTTGGTCGGAAGGGCCCAGAGGCTGTCGTAGGTGGCGTCGGGCATGACGATTTCGTGCAGTGCCTGCCCGTCGCTGGGCGTGGGCTGGCTCGAGGTGAACGAGCGGAAGAGGTCGATCCTGCTTGTGGTGACGGACGTGGGTTGGGGTGTCGCCACCTTGATCTGGCGCACGCGTGAAGCGTCCAGGTCGACACTCTTGTCGGAGGTCAGGTTGAGTTCGGGGACGGTGAGTACCGCGTAGCCAAGAGAGTGCGGGCCGTTGCGGCCTGCCACCTCCATCGCGGAAACGATGGTGTAGGAGCCAGGTGCCCAGCGGCTGGTGAGTGTGCCGTCCGGGACCCACATGACGGTGGTCTTCCCGTCGGCTCCGGTGATCTCGACCTCACCGCTGACGGGCTTGCCCGCCCGGTCCTCCAGGTGGACCGTCAGGTTGTACTTCTCGGACTCGACAGATACGCCCACGGCGGTGTGCACGGCGCCGGCCGCGAACCGGGCGGTGACCTGGGCGGCGTACTGGCCCGGTGCCAGGCCTGTCGGGTCGGCCCGGAGTCCGACCTTCGAGGTTCCGCGCGCCGGTACCGTCACGTGGTCGGCGGCCAGGGTGAACACTCCTGCGGGCGAGTCGCCGCGGTCCGCCGTGAGTTGCAATGTGATGGGTTGGTCGGTGGTGTTGGTGTAGGTGATCTGCCGCTCGACCGGCTTCGGCGACTGGTTCCTCGACCAGGGAACGAGTCCGGCGTCGACGGATCCGCTCGCGATGACCTGATCCTGCAGGTATGCGGTGCCCACGTCCACCCGGCCGGTACCGGCCTGGTACGCACTGTAGGCGGGGGTCAGGACGCTGGTGCTCATCAGAGCGTCCTTGATCTGCCGACCGGTCCACGTCGGGTGCTTCTGGGCCAGGAGCACAGCTGCTCCGGCGACATGCGGCGCCGCCATGGAAGTGCCGCTGTCCGTGCGGTAGTAGCCCTCGCCCGAGCTCATCTGCTGCGAGCGCGCGGCCAGCACGTCCACGCCCGGGGCGGTCAGGTCTGGCTTGAGGGCGTCGTCGCTCATCCGCGGCCCGGCGCTGGAGAAGTCCGCGAGGTGGTCGGAGGTGTCCACCGCGCCGACGGTGAGAGCGGCGTCCGCGGTTCCCGGTGAACTGACGCTGTACGGGCTGTTGCCGGCGTTGCCCGCGGCGACGACGAAGAGTGCGCCTGTCTCCGAACTCAGTTGGTTGACTGCTTGGCTCAGCGGGTCGTCCTGGGTGTGCCACTGCTGGGTGCCCAGGCTCATGTTGATCACCTTGGCGTGCTCGGTCAGCGTCGCCCACTCCATCCCCGCGATGATCCCTGAGATCGGACCGGATCCGTTGTCGCCGAGGACTTTGCCCACGAGCAGATCAGCGTCGGGGGCGACGCCCCGTTCCTGTCCATTCGAGGCGGCTCCGGTGCCGGCCACGGTGGAGGCAGTGTGCGTTCCATGCCCGTTGCGGTCGACGACGTCCTCGCCCGCGACGAAACTACGTGACGCCACGATGCGGTTGGCCAGATCCGGATGAGTGATGTCCGCTCCGGAATCCAGGACCGCGACCCGGACGCCTGCGCCGGTGTCCCCGGCTTCCCACGCCTTGGGGGCGCCGATCTGCGCCGTCGTGTCCGCCAGGTCCGCCTTCGCCTTGCCGTCGAGCCACACCTCGTCGACACCGGCGGAGAAGGACGGCCCCCTCGCTTCGTCCGGGCTCGTGGCAGCCCTTTCCGTCGATCTCGCGGCATCTCGCCCGCCAGGGCCGGTCAGGGCGGACCAGAAGGCGGAGGTCTTGGATCGTGGGGTTTCGACGGCTTCACCGTGGACGGACGGAAGTTCCAGGGTGGTCTTCGTGCCCGGCAGCACGACATCGGACGGCGCTCTTTGGCCGGAAGCGGCGCTCTGGGGTACCGACGCGGCTGGGGAGTGAGTGATGATCAAAGGAAGCGCGCTTGTGTGGGCGTCGTCGTAGCCCTGCGCGATCAACTGAGTGACGTCGAAGAGCTGTTTGTCGAGCCGGCCGGTCGCGATGTAGGGCATGGCAGTGTCGGGGTAGACAAAGGTGTCACCGCCCTCGATGGCGACTCGTACCGCTCCCGCCGCCCCCGGTGCGCGCGTGACGTCGTCCACCGACACCGTTCCGTCGGGCTCCTGAGTCGCCGTCACTTTGTCACCGGTGATCAACGTCACCACAACCGGCGTGGACTGCGCAGCACTGTGTTCGTCCGAAGCGGCTTGCGCGAGTGCCAATGGAGTAGCGGCATGGGCCGCCAGAGGAAAGGCCGACGTGGCAACAAGAGCTGCGGCCACCGACGCTGCGGATCTTCGGACAAAGGGAAGGGGCATTTCTCCTCCAGGGTCAGTGATCGAGTGGATCAGACCACCTGTGGAGGGGAAAAGTAAGTACTTGAGTTCTTGACCATCTGGCTGTACGCGCGCAGCTGGTCAGGGGTGCGGCCAGCGCGTCGGCCGGGCAGCATGATCGGTGGGCCGGCGCGGTGGATCTCGTCGAGCCGGCGCATGGCGAAGCTGTTGCACCGGATTGTCTTCGGGCCGGTGCCGGAGGGACAGCCGGTGGCGCAGTTCGCGCTGCGGTGGATCCTCGACCTTGTCGAAGTCGCCGCCCTCGGGACGGGCCAGGACGGCCACTCGCTCGCTCGGATCACCGACCGGCGGGCCGCGCCCAGGGGCTGGGCGGCCCGTCGACGGCCGGCAGGATCGCCGCAGCCGGCCATCCGCTGACGCTCCTTCGCCCTCACCGCATCCGCGACGTGGGCCGTGCTCGGTGGCCGCGGCATCCCGCCGCCGAGGGGCCGCGAGATGGCGCGCCTGCCGGGTGCCCGCCGTGCGCCCGCCTGTTGCGCCTGAGGAGGCGGGACGCACCGCGGCAGGATCCCGTCCGCTCTACAGCGTCAACCCCGTCAACACCGTCACCCGTTCCTCCGTGAAGTCCGCCATCGCCGCCGCCGGGCCCTCACGCCCGACGCCCGAGTCCTTGACGCCGCCGTAGGGCATCTGGTCGGCGCGGAAGCTGGGGACGTCGCCGATGAGGACGCCGCCGACCTTGAGGCGCGCGGAGACGTCGAACGCGGTGGGCAGGTCGCGCGTGAAGACGCCGGCCTGGAGGCCGAAGCGCGAGGCGTTGATGCGCGAGACACCTTCGTCTACAGAGGACACCCGGATCAGCGAAACCACCGGCCCGAACACCTCTTCGGCCATGACCGAAGCGGATTCCGGGACGTCGGCGAGCACCGTCGGCTCCACTGTCGCACCGGAACGGCCGCCGCCGGTGAGCAGGTAAGCGCCGGCGGAGACGGCGTCCGACACCCACGAAGCGACGCGCGAAGCCGCGGCCTCGTTGATCAGCGGGCCGACGTCCACCCCGTCGGAAGCGGGGTCGCCCGTGCGCAAGGCCGCGACCTGCGCCAAAACCCGCGACTCCAGCTCGTCATACACCTCCGTGTGCACGTACACCCGCTGCACCGAGATGCACGACTGCCCCGCCTGGTACATCGAGAACGTCGCGATCCGCTGCGCCGCGAAGTCCAGGTCCGTCCAGTCCGGACAGACCAGCACGGCGCCGTTGCCGCCGAGCTCCAACGAAACGTGCTTGCGCGGCACACTGTCTCGGATGGACCAGCCGACGGGCACCGAACCCGTGAACGACACCACCGGCAGACGCGGATCCCGCACCAGCGCAGCCGTCTCCTCATTGCCCAGCGGCAGAATCGACCAGCTCCCCGCCGGCAACCCCGTCTCCGCCAGGATCTCGCCGAGCAGCAACGACGTCAGCGGCGTCGCCGGCGCCGGCTTCAGCACGATCGGCGCGCCGACCGCGATGGCCGGCGCGACCTTGTGCGCCACCAGGTTCAGCGGGAAGTTGAACGGGGTGATCCCCAGCACCGGTCCGCGAGGCACCCGGCGCACCAAGGCCATCCGGCCCGTGCCACCGGGGTCCGTGTCCAGGCGCTGCAGCTCGCCCGAGAACCGGCGGGCCTCCTCGGCGGCCCAGCGGAACGTCGACACCGCGCGCCCCACCTCGCCCCGCGACCACTTCAACGGCTTGCCCGACTCGGCCGTGATGAGCCGCGCGATCTCGTCGGCCCGCTGACTCAACGAACGGGACACGTGGTCCAACGCCCCCGCCCGCACGTGCGCCGGGACGACGGCGAACTCATCGGCCACCGAAGCCGCCGCGGCCACCGCTTCCTCGACGTCCGACGCGGTGGGCACGAAGTGCGAACCGGCTTCGCTGCCGTCGTAGGAATGGCGGACGACCGCGGTCGCAGAGCTGGTCACCGGCTTACCGGCGAGCCAAAAAGGAACAGTCACTTGCGCACCTCCGTGCGGACCGCGTGCTCGAGGACGGACAGGCCCTCGTCGAGCAGCTCGTTGGACAGGGAAAGCGGCGGCAGCAGCCGGATGACGTTGCCGTAGGTTCCGCAGGTCAGCACCACCACGCCGAGCGAGTGACACGTCGCGGCGACGCGCTTGGTGAGATCGGCGTCCGGCTCGGAGGTCCCGGCGCGGACGAACTCCGCCGCCAGCATGGCGCCCCGCCCGCGCACGTCGCCGATCACGCCCGTCTCGGCGGCCAGCGCCCGCAGCCGTGGCAGCACGAGATCTTCCACCCGCCTCGCCGACGACGCCAGATCAGAAGACCGCATCGTCTCGATCGAACCCAGCGCCGCGGCACACGCGATCGGGTTGCCGCCGTAGGTCCCACCGAGACCACCGGGCCCGACCGCGTCGAGCAGCTCCGCACGTCCGGTCACGGCCGACAGCGGCAGCCCGGCCGCGATGCCCTTGGCCGTCGCGATCAGGTCCGGCACCACGCCCTCGCGCGACGACGCGAACCAGTCGCCGGTGCGGCAGAAGCCGGTCTGCACCTCGTCCGCCACGAACACCACCTCGTTCTCGCTGCACCACGCGGAAAGCGCCGGCAGGAACCCCTGGGCGGGCTCGATGAACCCGCCCTCGCCCTGGATCGGCTCGATCACGACGGCCGCCACCTGATCGCCGCCGATCTGCTTCTCGATCCGGTCGATCGCGATGCGCGCGGCCTCCGGCCCCGAGAGCCCGTCGCGATACGGGTACGACCCCGGCACGCGGTACACCTCGGGCGCGAACGGCCCGAAGCCGTGCTTGTAGGGCACCGACTTCGCGGTCAACGCCATCGTCAGGTTCGTCCGCCCGTGATACGCGTGGTCGAACACCACCACGGCCTGCCGTCCGGTCGCGGCGCGCGCGATCTTCACCGCGTTCTCCACGGCCTCCGCGCCGGAGTTGAACAGCACCGACTTCTTCGCGTGGTCACCCGGCGTCAGCTCCGCCAGGGCCTCGCACACCTCGACGTACCCCTCGTACGGCGTGACCATGAAGCACGTGTGCGTGAACCAGCACGCCTGCTTGCGCACGCGGTCCACGACCTCGGGCGCGGAGTGGCCCACGTTCGTCACGGCGATGCCGGAGCCTAAGTCGATGAGCACGTTGCCGTCGGCGTCGGTGAGCAGGCCGCCGCTGGCCGACGTGATGTACGCGGGCAGCGTCGAGCTCACCCCCGCCGCGACCGCGGCCGTCCGCCGCTCCTGCAACGCGCGCGACGCCGGGCCGGGGATCTCGGTGCGCAACTGGCGTGCACGGGGCGCGGGGGCCACCAGCGTCTCGGTGGTCGTGGTCATGGGCTCAACTCCTGGGAAACGGGCTGGGTCACCTCCCAGGATGAGGTACCACCGCATAGGAGTCAGCTGGCCAAGATGTCCAGAAATGCGCGTAAACTTGGCCACTATGGCACTCACCCTGCGCGCGCTCACCGAACAGCGGTCGCTCGCCCTCCGCGTGGTCGCGGGGGAGGCCGGGCTCGACCGCCCGATCGGCTGGGTGCACCCGACCGAGCTCACCGACCCGCACGCCTTCCTCGAAGGCGGCGAGCTCCTGCTCACCACCGGCCTGGCCCTCGACGACACGACGTCCGAGGCCTACGTCCGCCGCCTCGTCGAAGCGGGCACCGCCGGGCTCGGCTTCGGCGTCGGCCTCAGCCACGAGCACGTGCCGGCCACGTTGAAGGCGACCGCCGACGAGGTCGGCCTCCCGGTGCTCGAAGTGCCCCGCAAGACGCCCTTCATCGCCATCACGCGCGCCGTCTCCCGCGCGGTCGCCGCCGACGAGTACGCCGCGACCGTCCGCATCGGCCGCGCCCAGCAGGAGCTCACCCGCACGGCCGTCGGGAAGACGGGGGCGGCGGGTGTCGTGCGCCGCCTCGCCCGGCTCATCGACGGCTGGGTCGTGCTCTTCGACGCCGCCGGCCACATCCGGGAGGTTTCCTCCGCGGCCGCTCGCGCACACGGGGAGCAGCTCGACCTGAAGGACCTGCGCGCCGGCACGCGGGTCGTCAGGCTGGGGGAGCAGGAGGTTGTGCTCCAGACCCTGCACACGCGTGGCGCCCTCGCGGTCGGCGCGCGCGAGCCGCTCGACTCGGCCGGGCGCCACATCGTGAACACCGCGGTCTCACTGCTTTCCCTTGCGCTGGAGCAGGATCGTGCCCAGCGGGGCGCGTTGTCCCGGCTCCGCACCGGGCTGCTCGACCTGTTCACCGACGGCCAGGAAGCCGTCGCGCTCGACGTGCTGCGCACCGTGCAGGGCGCGCCGCCGCAACCGTGGGCCGTGCTCGCCGTCGCGGGCCCGCCCGCCGCGCGGACCGCGCTGTACGACCGCCTGGAACCCGTTGCGGGGCAAGTGTTCTTCGCCCACTCCGAATCGCTCCTGGTCGCCGCGACCGACGACGCCGACCGCGTGCTCACCGTGGCCGCCGAAGTCGACGGCTGCCACGTCGGCATCGGCGACGCCACCGAGCTCCCGGCGGCGCTGCGCCAGGCCAGGCAGGCGGCTGAAACCGCACGCAGCCAGGACATCCCGCTCCTGCGCTACGCCGACCACGCCGGCCGGGGCCTGCTCAACCTCCTGGATCCCCTTGCCGCCCAAGCCTTCGCCCACGAGCTACTGAACCCGCTGCGCACCCACGACGAGTCCGGCCGCGGCGAACTGGAGGAGTCCCTGTGCTGCTGGCTGGAAAACCACGGCCACTGGGACCGCGCCGCCACGCAGCTGCACATCCACCGCCACACCCTGCGCAACCGCATCACCAAGGCCGCCGAGCTGCTCGGTCAGGACCTCGACTCACCCGGCACGAGGGCCGAACTCTGGCTGGCCCTCCAGGTCACCCGCTGAGAAATCACACGCTGACGAGCAACGCGATCGGCGAATCCCCGCACCGCCGCAACGTCGCGCCGCCCGACATCGTCTGCGGTTCCGCGCCCGACGTCCACCACGCCGGCACGTCGACGTCGCGCACGAGCGAACCCGTTGCCTGCCGCACGCTGTTGGACACGATCACGCGCCCCTGTGCGTTGAGCAGAGCCGCGCGCCGGCCCAGCGAACGCAGCCGCCGGCTCACCGTGCGCTCGAACTCGCGCACGTAGACGTCCGCGCCCACCACACCGGCAAACGCGCCGTCGCGGTACACGGGCAGCGTGAACGTGAGCGTGTACTCGTCGGTGCACAGGTAGTCGACGTACGGGCCGTTGATGTGGCGCCGGCCGCTGTCGCGCGGCACGGTGAACCACGACTGGCGCGTGTAGTCGAGGAAGTTGGGGCTCTCCGGGTCGAGGCTGATGAACAGCTGCTCCGGCGTCTGGTCCGAACCGGTGGTGGTCCACCACTCGAAACCGAACTCCTGGTCCGACAACACGTGGGGCGCGCTCACGAACCCGGCGCCGATCACGAGGCCGCCGAGGGCCTCCAGCACCGGCGGCCGGATGCCGTGGAGCGTGCCGGAGCCGGCGCCGCCGGGCTCGGCCAGCAGCGTCTCCGCGGCGGCCAGCACGGGCTTGAGCCGCTCGAAGATCTCCTCGACCAGCGCGGATACCTGCGCGACGACCTCATCGCCGGTCAACGTGCGGGTGTCGGTCACGATGCTCACCTCGATCGCGGGGTCATCGAAGCTTACGGCGTTTCGAGGCTTAAGTGCAGATCCACGAGCCGGTCGAGCGCGCTCAGGATGTGCTCCTCGGTCAGCTTGCGGGCCAGGTCGCCGTCGGCCGCCGCGATCGCGGTGACGATCGCGTGGTGCTCAGCGTAGGACTGGCGGCAGGTGTCCTCGCCGTCGAGGGGCACCCAGAGCAACCCGCCGTGTTCGCCCTGCAGTTGGACCTCCTGGTTGGTGAGCCGCGGCGACTGCGCGGCCGCCGCGACCTCGAGGTGGAAGTGCCGTTCGGCGCGCGTCGCCTCGGGACCGGTCGTGCCGAGGAGGTCTTCGCTGGTCAGGCGCAGTCGTTCCAGGTCTTCGGGCGAGCTGCGCTCCGACGCGAGCTTGGCCGCCGACCCGGCCACGGCGAGGTAGTGGTCGCCGAAGTCCCGCAGATCCGCGAGCGAGACGAGCCGCAGGCGCTGGGCCCACGAGCTCGGAGCCGGCCACGCGGGCGTGCGCACGAAGCTGCCGCCACCGCGGCCGCGTCTGGTCTCGACCAGCCCCTGCTGCCGCAGCACGGCGAGCGCTTCCCGGACCGTCACGGTGGACACGCGGAACTGCGCGGCGAGCTCGATCTCGCTCGGCAGCTGCTCGGCGTCGTCGAGCAGGCCCAGGGTGATGGCGTCGAGCAGCCGGGCCGCGACCGCCTCGGCGCGGCCGAGCTGGTCCAGCGGAGCGAACATCGCCAGTCGTGCGCTGTTCGACATCTCCTTGCGCATCGTGGGTCCACCCGTCTCGGCGTGCGATTGGGGCCAATAGTGCCCCAGGACCTTGTCATGTGAAATATGGAGTTATATGTTTCACCCTGCCACGGAGAGTCAGGAGGCGCACGCGTGCAGGAACTGAAGCACTACGTCGGCGGGAAATTCGTCGACTCGCTGTCAGGGAAGGTTCTCGAGATCGTCGACCCGGTCACCGGTCGCGCTTACTGCACCGCGCCGGTGGCGGGCGCCGAGGACGTCGACCGCGCGCTCAAGACCGCGGCCGAGGCGTTCGAGAGCTGGAAAGAGACCACGCCGGCCCAGCGTCAGCTCGCGCTGCTGAAGATCGCCGACGCCGTGGAGACCCGCGGCGAGGAGCTCATCGCCGTGGAGTCGCGCAACACCGGCAAGCCGGTGGCGCTCACGATGTCCGAAGAGCTGCCGATGATCGTCGACCAGCTGCGCTTCTTCGCCGGCGCCGCGCGCGTGCTCGAAGGCCGCGCGGCCGGCGAGTACATGGAAGGCCACACGTCGTTCATCCGCCGCGAGCCCGTGGGCGTCTGCGCGCAGGTGACGCCGTGGAACTACCCGCTGCTCATGGCGATCTGGAAGATCGCGCCCGCGCTCGCCGCGGGCAACACCGTGGTGCTCAAGCCCTCGGACACCACGCCGGCGTCCACGCTGCTGCTGGCCGAGATCTGCGGCGAGTTCCTGCCGCCGGGCGTGCTCAACGTCGTGACCGGCGACCGTGACTCCGGCCGCGCGCTGGTGGAGCACCCGATCCCCGCGATGGTGTCGATCACCGGCTCGGTGCGCGCCGGCATCGAGGTCGCGGGCGCCGCGGCCCGCGACGTCAAGCGCGTGCACCTCGAGCTGGGTGGCAAGGCGCCCGTGATCGTCTTCGAGGACGCCGACCTCGAGAACGCCGCCGAGACCATCGCCATGGCCGGTTACTTCAACGCCGGCCAGGACTGCACCGCCGCCACCCGCGTGCTGGTGGCCGACGATGTGCACGACACCTTCGTCGCCGCCCTCTCGCGTCAGGCCGAGGCCAGCAAGACCGGTAAGCCCGACGACGACACCGTCGCCTTCGGCCCGCTCAACAACGCCGCGCAGCTGGAGAAGGTGTCCGGCTTCATCGACCGGCTGCCCGGCCACGCCACCGTCCACTGTGGAGGGCGGCGCGCCGGCGACGAGGGCTTCTTCTACGAGGCCACCGTGGTCTCCGGCGTCACGCAGGACGACGAGATCACGCAGAACGAGGTCTTCGGCCCCGTGATCACCGTGCAGCGCTTCTCCGACGAGGCCGAAGCGGTGAAGGCGGCCAACGGCGTGCCCTACGGCCTCGCCTCCTCGATCTGGACCAAGGACCACCAGCGCGCCATGCGCGTGTCCGCCAAGCTCGACTTCGGGTGCGTGTGGATCAACACCCACATCCCGCTCGTCGCCGAGATGCCCCACGGCGGGTTCAAGAAGTCGGGTTACGGCAAGGATCTCTCGCTGTACGGCCTCGAGGACTACACCCGCGTCAAGCACGTGATGAGCGCGCTGTAGGTATCGGTGACGAGATCCACGGGAAGGCCCGCCATGCCCCACCAAGCCCCCATCACCGCCCGCCGGCCGGAACGGCCGCGCGCCGGCGGTGAGCCGGCGATCCGGCTCACCGGGCTGCAGAAGCACTTCGACAAGGTCCGCGCCGTCGACGGCGTCGACCTCGACATCCCGCCCGGTGAGTTCTTCTCCATGCTCGGCCCGTCGGGCTCGGGGAAGACCACGGTGCTGCGCATGATCGCCGGCTTCGAGCTGCCCACCGCGGGCACCATCGAGCTGGCCGGCCGGGACGTCAGTCAGCTGGCGCCGTTCGAGCGCGACGTGAACACCGTGTTCCAGGACTACGCGCTCTTCCCGCACATGTCGGTGCGGCAGAACGTGGAGTACGGCCTCAAGGTCAAGCGGGTCGCCAAGGCCGAGCGCAGGCAACGCGCCGCCGAAGCCCTCGAGACCGTGCGGCTCGGGGAGTACGGCGACCGCAAGCCTTCGCAGCTCTCGGGTGGTCAGCGCCAGCGCGTCGCTCTCGCGCGGGCGCTGGTGAACCGCCCGAAGGTGCTGCTGCTCGACGAACCGCTGGGAGCGCTCGACCTCAAGCTGCGTCAGGCGATGCAGATCGAGCTCAAGCAGATCCAGCGCGAGGTCGGGATCACCTTCGTGTTCGTGACGCACGACCAGGACGAGGCGCTGACCATGAGCGACCGCATCGCGGTGTTCAACGCCGGGCGGATCGAGCAGGTCGGCACCCCGGTGGAGGTGTACGAGAGACCGGCGAGCGCGTTCGTCGCCGGCTTCGTCGGCACGTCCAACCTGCTCAGCGGGCGTGGGGCCGAAGCGGTGATCGGCAAGCCCGGCGTGTACAGCATCCGGCCGGAGAAAATTCGCATCGATGGTGATCTTGCGTCGCCGGCCGGTCCAGGCGAGACTTCGGCGACCGGAATCGTCACGGATGTCGTATACGCCGGATCCACAGTGCGCTACGCTGTCGCGCTCGATGCGGGGGGTCAGTTGTCCGTGGTCCGCCAGAACACCAGTGAACCGACCGAGTTCGCCGACGGCCGGGTCCGTCTGCGGTGGCGCCACGAACACAGTTTCCGGGTCCCCGAAGCCGGCTAGTTCTCACGGGAAGGTTTCTCTCGACATGAAGAACAGGAAGACGCTGCTCGCAGGTCTGTGCGGCGTGAGCCTGCTGCTCGCGGCCTGCGGGACCTCGGGCTCCGACTCGAGCGCGGGGTCCGCGCCGGGCGCACAGGGGTTCACCCCGCCCAAGCTGGCCGCACTCACCCAGCTCGGCCAGCCGGAAGGCCAGCTGAACGTGCTCGCGTGGCCCGGTTACGCCGAGAACGGCTCCAACGACGCGAAGATCAACTGGGTCAAGCCGTTCGAGGACCAGACCGGGTGCAAGGTCACCGTCAAGCCGTTCGGTACGTCCGACGAGGCCGTGACGCTGATGAAGACGGGCCAGTACGACGTGGTGTCCGCCTCGGGCGACGCCTCGCTGCGCCTGGTCGCCTCGGGCGACGTCGAGCCGGTCAACACCGCGCTCGTGCCGAACTACAACGACGTCTACCCGTTCCTGAAGAACAAGTCGTGGAACAGCGTCAACAACGTCGCCTACGGCATCCCGCACGGCTGGGGCGCGAACGTGCTGACGTGGCGCACCGACAAGGTGAGCCCGGAGCCGACGTCGTGGTCGCCGATGTTCGACGTGAACTCGCCCTACAAGGGCAAGATCATCGCCTACGACTCCCCGATCTACATCGCTGACGCCGCCCTGTACCTCATGGCGCACCAGCCCGACCTCGGCATCAAGAACCCGTACGCCTTGGACGACAAGCAGTTCAACGCGGCGGTGGACCTGCTGAAGAAGCAGCGCCCGAACGTCAGCGAGTACTGGTCGGACTACCTCAAGGAAACGCAGTCGCTCAAGAACGCGGACGCCGTGATCGGCACCGCGTGGCAGGTCACCGTGAACCTGGCCAAGAGCGAGGGTGCTCCGCTGGGCGCGACCGTGCCGAGCGAGGGTGCCACCGGCTGGTCGGACACCTGGATGGTGGCCACGAAGTCGCAGCACAAGACGTGCGCGTACAAGTGGATGGACTACATCATCAGCCCGAAGGTCAACGCCCAGGTGGCGGAGTACTTCGGTGAGGCCCCGGCCAACTCGAAGGCCTGCGCCGAGATGACCGACAAGACCCTGTGCGACACCTACCACGCCAACGACGCGGCCTACGCCGCCAAGATCCAGTACTGGACCACGCCGATCCCGCAGTGCCTCGACGGCCGCACGGACGTCAAGTGCAAGGACTACGGCGACTGGACCCGTGCCTGGACCGAGATCAAGGGTTGACGTGCTCGTGAGTGCCGGCGCCGGTCCGGAACCGGCGCTCACGGGATTCCCCCGGTAGCTCCGGGGGCGGCGGGCACCCTCCCCCCTCGTCCGCCGCCCCCGGACCCCCTCCTCCCGACCGTGCCCCGAAGGTGCCCGCATGACCGCCGTGAGCCCGCCGAGCCGTCGCGCTTCGGCTTTCTTCTTCCGCAAACCCAAGCTGCGCCTGGGCATTCTCCTTTCGGCTCCGCTGCTGTGGCTCGGCCTGGCCTACCTCGGCGCGCTCGCCGCCCTGTTCATCACCGCCTTCTGGTCGACCGACGTGTTCACCGGCAAGGTGGTCACGGACTGGTCGTTCGACAACTTCGTCACGCTGTTCACCGACTCGGTCTACCGCACGATCACGCTGCGGACCGTCGGCATCGCGCTGCTGGTGACGGTGATCGACGCGGTCATCGCGTTCCCCATGGCCTTCGCGATGGCCAAGCTCGCTTCCCCTCGGGCGCAACGGATCCTCGTGATCGCCGTGATGACGCCGCTGTGGGCGAGCTACCTGGTGAAGGCCTACGCGTGGCGCACCCTGCTTTCCGGCAACGGCGCGATCAGCTGGCTGCTGAGCCCGTTCGGCCTCTCCGGCCCGGGTTATGGCGTCGCGGCCACGGTGATCACGCTGTCGTACCTGTGGCTGCCGTACATGATCCTGCCGATCTACGCCGGCCTGGAGCGGCTGCCCGACTCGCTGGTCGACGCGTCCGGTGACCTCGGCGCGCGGTCGTTCCGCACGTTCCGCTCGGTGATCCTCCCGCTCGCCTTCCCGGCGATCGTGGCGGGCTCGATCTTCACGTTCTCCTTGTCGCTGGGCGACTACATCGCCGTGAAGATCGTGGGCGGCACGTCGCAGATGCTCGGCAACGTCGTCTACGACAACATCGGCGCGGCCAACAACCTGCCGTTCGCGGCGACCGTGGCCATCGTGCCGGTCGTGATCATGCTCGTGTACTTGGCCGTCGTGCGTCGCACCGGCGCGCTGAACAACCTCTAGGAGACCGCCGTGCGCATGTCGAAGACCAGCCGGGTGGTGCTGTGGACGGCACTCGGGGTCGGGTTCGCGGTGATCTACTTCCCGCTTCTGGTGGTGCTGCTCAATTCCGTGAACTCGGACTCCACGTTCGGCTGGCCGCCGAAGAGCTTCACCCTCGAGTGGTGGGGCCGCGCGGTGACCAATGCCGGCGCGCTGCACGCGCTGTGGACCAGTGTCGAGGCCGGGGTGGCCGCCACGGCGATCGCGCTCGTGCTCGGCACGATGGCCGCGTTCGCCTTGCAGCGCTACCGGTTCTTCGGCCGGGACTCGATCTCGCTGCTGATCATCCTGCCGATCGCGCTGCCCGGCATCGTCACCGGCATCGCGCTGAACAACGCGTTCCGCACGATCCTCGGCATCGACCTCGGCCTGCTCACGGCGATCATCGCCCACGCGACCTTCTGCATCGTCGTGGTGTTCAACAACGTCGTGGCCCGGCTGCGGCGCATGGGCGGCAACCTCGAGGAAGCGTCGATGGACCTCGGCGCCGACGGCATCACCACGTTCCGGCTGGTGACGTTCCCGATGCTGCGCTCGGCGCTGCTGGCGGGTGGGCTGCTGGCGTTCGCGCTCTCGTTCGACGAGATCATCGTGACGACGTTCACGCTGGGCTCCGGCATGGAGACGTTGCCGATCTGGATCTACGACAACCTGTTCCGCCCCAACCAGGCCCCGGTGGTCAACGTGGTGGCGGCGGTGCTGATCATCGTCTCGACGGTGCCGGTGTACTTCGCGCAGAAGCTTTCCGGCGGCGACAGCTCTTCGGGTGGCCGGATCTAGGGTTTCCCGGCTCACGGAGCCGATGGTGCCACCGTCCACGCGGAGGGTGGCCCCGGAAACCAACCCTACTGACGACGACGGTCAGGAGAGCTGAGATGGCTTCCGCCCGTTCGAGGTCCGCTTCCATCACGACGGCACTCGCCGGGCCGATCCCGCGACCGGGACGGTCTGGATCGACCAGACCGTCCCGATCGACGGGATGGATTCGTTCATCTCCCGAACGTGCCCCGGAGATCGGCACGTGTCACACCTTGTGCGCCCAGATCTCCCGGGACGCCGACACGGGGTCGGCGACTACCGAGACGGGCACGTCCCAGATCCGCGTGAGTGCCGCACCCTGCCGGTACTGCGGCCAGCCGGGGTCGCCGGTGGCAGCGAAGGTCGTCAACGATTTGCGGACCTCCTCCGCCAGCTCGATGGCCTCCGGCGGGAGTGAGTCGCCGAACAGCATGGCCGTCATCGGGCCGTGGAAGTTGCCGAACGTCAGCGGCACGTCGAGGAGGTGGCAGGCGCCCAGCGCCCCGCCGAACACCGGGGTCGGCCAGGTCAGCTCGTAGGACCAGCTACGGCCGGGGTGCTCCTGGGCGCACCACGTCGACGGGATACGAAAGAACCCGTCGGACTGGATGAGGATGTACAGATCGACGTCGGAGATGCCGGGGTACGCGGCCCGGTAGGCATCGAGGGGCACGCCGTGCGCGGCCGCGACACCGGCGACATCCACCGTGGACAGATCTTCGTTCATCGCCATGGCGAAGAACCGGTACTCGTCCCGGGTGAACCCGGTCATGAGGTCGACCTCCGCGCGCAGGCCGCGCCAGGGCTGGTCACGCACCACATCCCCGTCGATCACCACTCCGTACGGGGTGACCTCGCCCTGCGTCGACTGCACGGCGTGGATCGCCTCGGGCGCCACACTCCCGAAGGCCTCGGAAGTGAGCGGGACGCCGAGCGACGCCGAAATCCGCTCCGCCGTGCCGCGCGCCCGTTCCTCGGTTTGGAATCCCTCCGCGACGCTCTGTGCGATGGCCCGGCCGAACAGCCCCTGGCCGGCGTCGGCGGCGGTCAGCGCCACCACCGAGTTGGCCCCCGACGACTGCCCGAAGATCGTCACGTTACCCGGGTCGCCGCCGAAGCTCGCAATGTTCTCCTGCACCCAGCGCAGGGCCGCGAGCTGGTCGAGGAGAGCCCGGTTGGGTGGCGCGTCCGGCAGCCAGCCCAAGCCTTCGAAGCCGACGCGGTAGTTCAGGGTCACGACCACGACGCCCGCGCGGGCCAGGTTCGCGCCGTCGTACTCTGGCTGGGTCGCGGCGCCGAAGATGAACGCCCCGCCGTAAAGCCAGACCATCACCGGCAGCCCGCTCCCGCCGGGATCGGGCGTCCAAACGTTGACGGTGAGGCAGTCGGTGTCTTCGCCCGGATGCCACAGCGCGGGTAGGGGGTGCATTTGGGCCTGCGGTGGCGCGGCGCTGAAAGCGATGGCGTCGCGGGTACCGTCCCACGACTGCGGCTGCTGCGGCGCCTGGAAGCGCCGGATGCCATCGAGGGGCGCGGCGTACGGGATGCCCATGAAGACGCTCACGCCCTCGGCCGTTTTGCCCCGTACAGCGCCCTGCGTCGTCTGCGCAATAGGTTGCATACTCCGTTAGTACCAGTTGCCGCAAAGCGTCAGGACGATCAACAACGGGTCACCAGTCTGGGCCGAAGCGCGGCACAGCCCTGACCGGCAGCATCACGCCAAGCGTTGTCTTTCCGCACCTGCTCGGTTCAAGCGATCGAGGCCACCGCACACCCCGGAACGTGATCACCGACTCAACCTCCTACGGCAACGTCTTCCGCCGTTGACCTGCGGATCTTGGCTTAGCGCCGACCGCTGCTGCTCAGCCCGTAGGGGAACGGGCGCCCCGCATTGCGGAGGAGCTGCAGGATCACGTCTTGCAGCTCACTCGCGCGCGACGTCGCGGCTTCGCTGGTTTCGCGGACGTCACCGGCCGCCGACAGCCTCGACCCGTTCCTCCTGATGCTGCGCTCGGCACCGAACCCGCGCGCCGCCGAGATCCTGCGCGCGGGCATCGAGAAGCACGTCGAGGCACACATCCTCGACGGTGAAGCTGCTGGTCACGGGGGTGCGGGCTACATCGGAAGCGTGGTGACCCGAGCGCTCTTGGCTTCGGGGCACGAAGTGGAGGTGCTGGACGACCTGTCGACCGGTCACCGCGCGAGCGTGCCGGACAGCGTGGCCTTCCACCAAATGTCCGTGCACGACGTGGCTCGAGTGCTGACTCCCGAGGCAGGCTTCGAAGGTGTGCTGCACTTCGCGGGGCGGATCGAGGTCGCGGAGTCCGTTGCCCGGCCGGACGTCTACTGGGACGTCAACGTGCGCGGCTCCCTCGCGCTGCTGGAGGCTGCCCGTGCGGCGCACGGGCAGCGCATGATCTTCTCGTCGACCGGTTCGATGTACCGGGGCGAGGGCGACGAGAAGCTCGCCGAGACCGCCAGGGTGGAACCGCGCAATCCCTATGCGGCCGGCAAGCTGATGGTCGACTTGATGTTGTCCGCGGAAGCCGCAGCGTTCGGCCTCGGCGCGACGAGCCTGCGCTAGTTCAACGCGGCAGGCGCGGTCGGCGAACTCGGGGAGCGACACGACCCGGAGAGTCATCTCATCCCGATCGTGGTGCAGGTCGCGGCCGGCAAACGAGAGCAGTTGCAGATGTACCGCAACGACTACCCGACCCCGGACGGCACTTGCGTGCGTGACTACATCCACGTCGCGGACCTGGCCACGGCGCACGTTCTCGCGCTGGAAGCGATCGAGCCTGGCCGCCACGAGATCTACAACCTGGGAAACGGCAACGGCTACACGAACATGCAGGTCGTGGAAGCAGTTCGCCAGGTCACCGGGCGTCCCATCCCGGTCGTGCTTGCCCCTCGGCGCGCAGGCGACGCGGTGATCACCGTCGCGAGCAGCGAGAAGGCACAGAAGGACCTGGGGTGGCAGCCCGGCAAGCCTGATTTGCCCGACATCGTTGCTGACGCCTGGAACTTCCACGCCCATCACCACTGACCCTTGACCACCTTGTCGTGGTGCAGGTGATCACAGCGTCGCAGGCGGATTGGCAACGTGCAGTTCGCGATCGTCAGCGGAAGTCGTCCGTCGCCTGGCGCAGGGCGGCCAGCATGCCCGGGTCGTTCACGGCGTGCCCGGCGCCTTCCGTGATGCGCAGGATCGAGCCGGGCCACGCGCGGTGCAGCTCGTACGCGGTGATCGGCGGGCAGACGGCGTCGTAGCGGCCCTGGACCAGCACGCCCGGGACGCCGGCGAGCTTGCCGGCGTCGCGGATCAGCTGTCCGTCCTCGAGCCAGGCGTCGTGGCTGAAGTAGTGCACCGCCAGCCGCGCGAACGTCAGCGCGAACGACGGGTCGGCGTACCGGTTCAGGAACGCCTCTTGCGGCAGCAGCGCCACCGTCGCGCCTTCCCAGACGCTCCACGCGATCGCGGCCCGCTCCCGCACGCCGCGGTCGGGGTCGTCGAGCAGCTCGGCGTACCCCGTGAGCGGGTCCTTGTGGTGCTCCTCCGGCAGCGGCGCCAGGAAGTCCTCCCACTCCGCGGGGAAGAGGTTCGCCGCGCCACCGCGGTAGAGCCAGTCGAGCTCGCGCTGCCGCGCAGTGAAGATCCCGCGCAGCACCAGCTCCGTCACCTGATCGGGGTAGGTCTGCGCGTACGCCAGCGCGAGCGTCGATCCCCACGAACCCCCGAACACCTGCCAGCGCCGGATGTTCAGGCGTTCCCGCAGCAGCTCCATGTCCGCGACGAGGTGCCACAGCGTGTTCGTGCTCAGGTCCGCGTCCGGGTCTCCGACGCTCGGCGTGCTCCGTCCCGCCCCGCGCTGGTCGAACAGGATGATCCGGTACGCGGCGGGGTCGAAGTGCCGGCGAGCCATCGGCGCGATCCCGCTGCCGGGCCCGCCGTGCAGCACGACCACCGGCTTGCCCTGCGAATTTCCCGCTTCCTGGCAGTAGATCCGGTGCCCGTCGCCGACGTCGAGCATCCCGTCGGCCAGCGGCTGCAGCGGCGGGTAGAGGTCGTCCATGCCGATCACTCTGCCGGACCCGCGGCCCCCGCGCGGGGATGGACCCGCCTTCCCTGCGACGTTCAGCCGAAAGGCCGCGAGCCGTCCGGGTGTCGCCCGGCTCGGTTCGCGCGGAGGCCGCTTGCGCTGCCGGGCGTGCAACGCGGGTCGCGCGCTCGGTGGCGTGTGGCTGCGCCGGCGCCGCGCGGATGCCGATGGTCGTGCCGGAGCCCTGGCCCAGGCAAGTCGCCCCTGTGAGGTTCAGCGAAAAGGCCGCGAGTCGTCCGGCTCCGTGCGAACGACCGCCGCTGCCGGGTGCGGCTGTCGCCTCCGCGGAGACGCCGTCAGCGTCGTCCGCGGAGAAGGTGGAGGCCCGCCCCCGCCGCCGGGCTGAGCGGGCCCCCGTCCGTGTCGCGTCGGTGGCCCACCTGCCGGGTGGCCGCGTCCGCGATTTCCTTCACCGTGGTGCGGACCTCGGGCGGCGGGTTGCGCGTGAAGCTCCGGCTGCTTCCGGCATCCCGTCCCCCTCGCCGACGTTCACACCTTCGTGGTGGGGACCACGCTAAGCCACCGCCCGAACACCAGTCAAGGACATGATTCGTGTTCATGGATGTGAACAAGCACAGAGGTGCCGAGGAGGTTCTTTCGCCCCCTTGCCCCGCGTTTACCCGGTAGTGGGTAGCTTGCGCGAGGAAAGGCCCGACCGACGCGAGAAAGGCTCGAGAATGTCCGCGGTCACGTATGTCGAGTCGATCGTCGTCGGCGCGCTGCAAGGCGTGTCGGAATTGTTTCCCGTGTCCAGCCTGGGGCACAGCATCCTGTTGCCCGCGGTGATCGGCGGATCGTGGCAGCGTGATCTGAGCATCGGCGAGGATTCGCCTTATCTCGCGGTGCTCGTGGCGATGCACGTGGCCACCGCGCTGGCGCTGGTGTTGTTCTTCTGGCGCGACTGGGTGCGCATCATCGGCGGCCTGTTCTCCTCGATCCGCCACCGCGAGGTCCGCACGACCGACCAGCGCCTCGCGTGGCTGCTCATCCTCGCGACGATCCCCGTCGGCATCGCCGGCCTGCTGCTGGAAAGCCTGCTGCGCGACTTCCTCGGCAAGCCCGTGCCGTCGGCCATCTTCCTCATCCTCAACGGCGGCGTGCTCTACGCGGCCGAACGCTTCTCCCGTGCCGCGCCGAAGACCGGGATCTCAGGCAGGACAACGGAAGACACCGTCGACTTCAGCGCCGAGGACACCCTCGTCATGCGCGCGATCACGGTCGAGGAAGCCACCGACGCCCGTCTCTCCAAGCTCAGCGTGAAGGAGGCCGTGCTCATCGGCTCGGCCCAGATCCTGGCGCTCCTGCCGGGCATCAGCCGCTCGGGCATCACGATGGTCGCGGGCCTGCGCCGCGGCCTCGGCCACCAGGACTCGGCCCGCTTCGCGTGGCTGCTGGCCACCCCGGTGATCCTCGCCGCGGGGGTGCTGAAACTTCCCTCGCTGTTCACGCCGGAGAACAGCCCGTCGCTCGGCCCGGCGCTCGCCGGCAGCCTGGTGGCCGGTATTGCGTCCTACATTTCTGTCCGTTTTCTCACGAAATACTTCGAAACGCGCACCTTGACGCCGTTCGCCATCTACTGCGTCCTCGCCGGAATCGCGAGCCTGCTCGTCTTCAGTTTCTGAGGGTGGTGTCCCGCTCCGATTTCCGGAAGGGGACACTGGCTTCATCGAAACCGCGCTCACCGGCACCACGCTCTTCACGGCCTGGACACCCGACGTCCCGGCCCTCGTCGTCGTGCTCGCGCTCGGCGCGGCCTACGTCGTCGCCGCGCGGAAGCAGCAGACCTGGGCACCCGGCCGGACGACGGCGTTCCTCGCCGGGCTCGCCACGGTCGTGCTCGTCACGTGCTCGTTCCTCGGCGTCTACGACACCACGCTGTTCTGGGTCCGTGCCACGCAGAACACCGTGCTGCTCATGGTCACGCCGCTGCTGCTCGCCCTCGGCGCGCCGATCACGCTGCTCATGCGCACCGCGCCGCCCGGGCTCGCGTCGTGGTTGCGCCGCCACGGCCGCAGCCCGTTCGCGAAGTTCCTGACTTTCCCGCTCACCGTGACGGTCGTGCTGATCGCGCCGTTCGTGATCATCTACCTGACGCCGGTCTACGGGCTTTCGCTCGACTACCCCGTGGTCGGCGGCCTGGTGCGGGTGTTCCTCATCGCCGCCGGGTTCCTCTACTTCTACAGCCGCGTGGCGCTCGACCCGACCCCGCGCGGCGGCTCACACCTGGTGTCGGTGTGGATCTCCTTCACGGAAGTCGTCTTCGACGGCGCGCTCGGCCTCGTGCTCTGGCTCGGCCCGCTGCTCGCGCCCACGCACTACGCCACCGCGCACCCCGGCTGGGGCCCGGACCCGCGCACCGACCAGATCATCGGCGCCGGCGTGCTGTGGATCGGCGGCGACGTGGCGGGCCTGCCGTTCGTCGGCGCGCTGTTCGTGCGCTGGGTCCGCGACGACCAGAAGCGCGCGAAGCAGATCGACGAGCGCCTCGACGAGGAAGCCGAATCCGGCGAGGCGCCCACGGGCGGCCTCTGGTGGCAGAACGACCCGGAGCTCGCCGAGCGGTTTCGCCGCCGGTGAGCCCCGGGCCCGGGAAAACTCAGTGGAACGCGTGCTCCGGAGCCGGGAACTCCCCGCGCCGCACGTCCTCGGCGAACGCCGAAGCCGCACCCTGCAGCACGTCGGCGAGCTCGGCGTAGCGCTTCACGAACCGCGGTGCCTTGCCCCGGCGCAGCCCGGCCATGTCCTGCCAGACCAGCACCTGCGCGTCGCAGTCGGGCCCGGCGCCGATGCCGACCGTCGGGATCTTCAGCTCGTGCGTCACGCGCTTCGCGGCTTCAGCCGGCACCATCTCCATCACCACGGCGAACGCGCCGGCTTCCTGCAGCGCCAGCGCGTCGGCGAGCAGCACGTCCGCCGCTTCACCGCGCCCCTGCACCCGGTAGCCGCCGAGGTTGTGTTCACTCTGCGGGGTGAATCCGATGTGCCCCATCACGGGGATACCGGCCGAGGTCAACGCCTCGACGTGCGCGGCGAACCGGCGCCCGCCTTCCAGCTTCACGGCGTGCGCGCGGCCTTCTTTCATGAACCGCACCGACGTGGCCAGCGCCTGCTCGGGCGAGAGCTGGTAGGAACCGAACGGCAGGTCGGCCACCACGAGCGCCCGCTTCACCGACCGCGTCACGGCGCGGACCAGGGGCAGCAGTTCGTCGACCGTCACCGGCAGCGAGGTGTCGTAGCCGAACACGTTGTTGGCCGCGGAGTCGCCCACGAGCAGCACCGGGATGCCGGCCTCGTCGAAGATCTGCGCGGTGTACATGTCGTAGGCGGTGAGCATGGGCCACGGCTCGCCGCGTTCCTTCAGCTCACGCAGGTGGTGCACGCGGACCTTGCGCCCGGTCGCCGCGGGTTGCGCGGGCGCGGCGCCCGTTCCGTACGGGGCGGCCACCTCGTCGGATCCGTTCGGGTTGGCAGACATCGTCGTCGACCGTCCTTCCCTCGAGGCCTCGGTGAGGTCCCCGGGTCGTGGAGTCAGAACACGTCAAAGCCTGACATGCCCGCCGGGCGGTCCCAAGGTCGTGCGATGAGCTTCACACGCGCGTGGTGTGCTCCGTCAGGAGGATCCTGGCTCAGCCTGCCGGGTGATGACCGGAGACAACCATTCCCCGTTTACTGACGTCTTTGCACCAGTCGTGAGGATCATGTGAGAAGGGCATCGATGGGAACCCCAGCGAGCGCGCGCAGGCGCATCCCCGCCTGGAAGGCCAGGGCGGGCGGCATCGTCGCGACCGTCGTGCAGCTCGCCGCCGTCTTCTCGGTGGTGCTGCTCATCGCCGGCGGGACCCACGGGCACCTGCTCAACGGCATCGACATGGCCTTCTCGGCCCTCAGCGTGCCGACCAGCGCGAGCCTCGTGATCGTGCTGATGCTCGTCGTCCTCGGCGCGGCCCTGCGCCGGCGCAAGAAGGCCGCGCTCTACACGCTGCTGCTCTTCCAGGTCGCCGGCCTGCTCATCACGCTGGCGCTGCAGGCGGTGCTGCTGTGGGCCCCCGACCTGCTCACCCTCGGCCCGCGCCAGATCCGGCACATCCCGATGCAGGTCGGCGTGCTGACGATCGCCGACGTTCTGTCGGTGCTGCTGATCTGGCTGCTGCTGGCCCTGCGCCCGGCGTTCCCCGCGCGGCTCGCACCCGGCGCCTGGCGCGACGGGCTGGCGGTGCTCTTCGGCGGCCTGCTCGTGGTGGTCGCGCTCGGCTGGGCGCTCACCGAGGCGTTCCCCGGCACGCTCGGCGACTCGTGGGAACGGCTGGTCTGGGTGGTCAACCACGCCACCGGTGAGAACCTGCAGCTGCGCAAGATCGGCGTCGGCGAGGGCCCGGCGTGGATCGACGTGGTGCTCGACCTCGGTGCGACGTTCGTGGCCACCGGCGCGCTGTACACGCTCTTCCGCGGCGTCCGGCACCGCCGCCGGCGCACGGACGACGAGGAGCTGGAGCTGCGCCGCCTGCTCGCCGAGTTCGGCGACGATGACTCGCTCGGCTACTTCGCCACGCGCCGCGACAAGAGCGTGGTCTTCTCGCCCAACGGCCGCGCGGCCGTGACCTACCGCGTGCTCGGCGGTACCAGCGTCGCCAGTGCCGACCCGATCGGCGACCCGGACGCGTGGCCCGACGCCGTGCGTGCCTGGCTCGACGAAACCCGTTCGTACGGCTGGATTCCCGGCGTCCTCGGCGCGAGCGAACGCGGCGCGAAGGTCTACGCGGCCGCGGGCCTGCGCGCGCTGGAGATCGGCGACGAAGCCGTGCTCGACGTCCGCGAGTTCTCCCTGACCGGGCCCGAGCGCAAGTCCGTGCGCCAGGCCGTGAAACGGATCGAACGCGCGGGCTACACCGCGCGCGTGCGCCGCCACGGCGAGATCCCCGAAAACGAGATGCAGGGGCTGCTCACGCGGGCGCAGCAGTGGCGGGGAGCGGAGTCCGAGCGCGGCTTCTCGATGGCACTGGGCCGCCTCGGCGACGCCAGCGACGCCCGCAGTGTGATGGTCGAGGCTTACGACGGCGAAGGTGAGCTGCGCGGCCTGCTGTCCTTCGTGCCGTGGGGCCGGCGGGGCCTCTCGCTCGACCTCATGCGCCGCGACCGGGCGGCGGAAAACGGCCTCAACGAGTTCATGGTCGCCGAGGTCGTCGCTTCCGCACAGCACCTCGGCGCGCAGCGGATCTCCCTCAACTTCGCCATGTTCCGCGCGGTCTTCGCCGAAGGCGAGCGCATCGGCGCCGGTCCCGTGCTGCGCCTGTGGCGTTCGGTGCTGGGCCTGGCGTCGCGGTTCTTCCAGCTGGAGTCGCTGTACCGATCCAACGCGAAGTACGGCCCGGACTGGGAACCGCGCTTCCTCTGCTACTCCTCGGCCCGTCGCCTGCCGCGCGTCGGCATCGTCGCCGGTGCGCTGGAGGGCTTCGTGCCCACCGGCCGCTCGCGCGTGCTGCGGCTCGAGACGGTGAGCGACGAGTTCGTGGCCGAGGTCCGGCGCATCGAGGACGACGCCGCCCGTGTCGTCCCGAAGGCCGCGCGCCGTCCGGAGCAGGTGCGCGTACGCGTGGCGAAGCTGGACAAACTGCGCGATCTCGGCGTGGACCCGTACCCCGTCGGCTTCAGCCGCGAAGACCTGCTGGGCGACGTCGTAAGCAAGTTCGCCGATCTGCCGGCGGATTCGCGGACCGGGCACCGCGTGCGCGTGGCCGGCCGGGTGCTCGCGCTGCGGTCGCTCGGCGGGCTGTGTTTCGCGCGCATCAAGGACTTTTCGGGCGAAGTGCAGCTGATGCTCGACGCGGGAGTGCTCGACCTCGCGGGCTGGCGCACCGGCGTGGACCTCGGTGACCACGTGGGCGTGAGCGGCGAAGTGATCACGTCGCGCCGCGGTGAGCTGTCCGTGCTCGTGGACGAGTGGACGGTCACCGCGAAGTGCCTGCACCCGTTGCCGGACAAGCGAAAGGGCCTCACCGACCCCGAGACGCGCGTGCGCCAGCGCTACCTCGACCTGGCCGTGAACCCGGAGTCCGCGCACATGCTGCGGCTGAGGTCCACGGTGGTCCGCGCCGTGCGCGAGCGGTTGCACCAGGGCGACTACCTCGAGGTCGAGACGCCGATGCTGCAGACCGTCCACGGTGGAGCCAACGCGCGGCCCTTCGTCACGCATATCAACGCCTACGACATGCGCATGTACCTGCGCATCGCGCCGGAGCTCTACCTCAAGCGCCTCTGCGTCGCCGGCGTCGAGCGCGTCTTCGAGCTCAACCGCAACTTCCGCAACGAAGGCGTTGACACCACGCACAACCCCGAGTTCACGATGCTCGAGGCGTACCAGGCCTACGCCGACTACAACTCGATGCGCGACCTCACCCGCGAGCTGGTGCAGCACGCGGCCGAAGCGGCCTTCGGCGCGCAGATCGTGCGCCGCCACGACGCCGACGGCCGGGTGACCGAGTGCGACATTTCCGGCGACTGGCCGGTGATCCCCGTGCACGAGGCCGTTTCGGCGGCGCTGGGGGAGGAGATCGACTCGGGCACGTCGGTGGCCACGCTCCGGCGGCTGTGCACCGCGGCCGGCGTGCCGGTGGGGGAGGACGCCGGGCACGGTGACCTGGTGCTGAAGGCGCACGAGCACCTCGTTGAAGGCTCGACCGTGCTGCCGACCTTCTACACCGACTACCCCACGGACGTTTCGCCGCTGACGCGCCAGCACCGCCGCGACCCGCTGCTGGCCGAACGGTGGGACCTCATCGCGTTCGGTTCGGAGGTCGGCACCGCGTACACCGAGCTCACGGACCCGATCGAACAGCGCCGCCGCCTGGAAGCCCAGTCGCTGCGCGCCGCGAGCGGCGACGTCGAGGCGATGGAGCTGGACGAAGACTTCCTGCTCGCGCTCGAACACGGCATGCCGCCGACGGGCGGGCTCGGGCTCGGTGTGGACCGGCTGCTGATGATGCTCAGTGGCGCGTCGATCCGGCAGACGGTGCTGTTCCCGTTCGTGCGCCCGCACGCCTGAGCCTCAGGGTCACCATTCCGTCGCGGACCGTGATTCCCTTGGGACGCGGGGGAAGTCACAGGTGTGACACCACCGCGCGCAACGTCGCACACCTTCGCTTAGGGTGTGCGAGTGCGTACTGCACGACTCGTTGCGGTCGTCCTCGTCGGGCTCGGTGTGGTGGTGTATTCCGCCTGGCTGCTCGAGTTCCTGCTGCCCACGGGGGTCTCGCCGAGCCAGCAACCGGCCGGGGATCTGCTGCTGGCGGCGCCGCTGTTCCGCATCACGGTCGGGGTCGCGGGGTTCGCCTTCGTACTTGCCGGACCGCCGTTGATGCGGCTCGCCCCGGTGCACTGGACCGGCCGGCTCACCGCGAGCTCGGTGGCGTTCCTCGGGCTCGTGCTGATCGCCGACTCGCTGGTGCCCGGCACCTCGGTCGTGGAGCTGCTGACGAACCTCGCGTTCGTGTCCGGTTCGGTCAGCCTCGCGTTGTGGTGGCCGCCGGGCTGGCGCGAGTGGGCCGTGGCCGGGTGCGCGCTGGTGCTGATCACGTGGGCGCTGGTGTTCGTCGCGTCGCAGCTCGGGCCGGGGCACTACGCCGGGGTGTTCAGCCGGGTGCAGCTCGCGGTGCGTGCGGTGCTGCTGATCGTGGGCATCGCGTACGTCGTCGTGATGCCCGTTCCGCGCTTCACTTCCGGCGGCAATCACTGAGTTCGAGGGTGCCGATTTTGTCGGTGCCCGCTCGTACGCTGAAGAGATGTCCGTTGAGTTCGCGGTCTTCGACACCCCGATCGGTCCGTGCGGCCTGGCCTGGCGCGAGGGCACGGTCATCAGTACCGCGCTGCCCGAAAGCACTGCCGCCCGCACCCGGGCCTGGTTCCTGAAGCGCTTCCCCGACGCCGTGGAAGCGGTGCCGCCACCCGAGCTGGCCGATGCGGTCGAGAAGATCACCGCGTTGCTCTCGGGCGCGCACCACGACCTGCGGGAGGTCCCGCTCGACCTGGACTCCGTCCCGGAGTTCAACCGCCGCGCCTACGAGATCGCGCGCGCCATCCCGCCGGGTAAAACCAAGACCTACGGCGACATCGCCCACGAGCTGGGCATGCCCGGCGCCGCGCAAGCCGTGGGCCAGGCGATGGGCAACAACCCGTTCCCCATCGTCGTGCCGTGCCACCGCGTGCTCGCGGCCGGCGGCAAACACGGCGGCTTCTCGGCTCCCGGTGGCGTCGCCACGAAACGCCGCATGCTCGTCATCGAGGGCGCGCTGCCCGACGAGCCCACGCTGTTCTGAACGGCAGTTGTTCCGCGCGCGGCCGGTCTGGGCTCAGGCTTTCCGCTCGCGCCAGGCGTTGGTGATCGGCAGCCGCCGGTCGCGGCCGAATGCCTTGAACGTGATCTTCGTGCCCGGCGGGTACTGCCGGCGCTTGTACTCCGCGCGGTCGACCATCCGCACGACCCGGTCGATGGTCTCCGGCTCGAACCCGGCGGCCACGAGGTCGGCGTAACCCCGGTCGCCCTCCACGTAGTCGTCGAGGATGTCGTCGAGCAGCGCGTAGTCCGGCAGCGAGTCGGTGTCCACCTGACCGGGCGCGAGCTCGGCCGAGGGCGGCTTGGTGATCGAGTTCTCCGGGATCGGCGGCGTTTCGCCGCGCTTGGCCGCTTCGTCGTTGCGCCACCGCGCGAGCTGCCAGACGTGCGTTTTGAACACGTCCTTGATCGGCGCGAACCCGCCCACCGCGTCGCCGTAGATCGTGGAGTAGCCCACGGCCAGCTCGGTCTTGTTGCCGGTGGCGAGCACGAGGTGTCCGTCCAGGTTGGACAGTGCCATGAGGAGCATGCCGCGCGTGCGCGCCTGGATGTTCTCCTCCGCCAGCCCGGTCAGCGCCAGCTGGTCCACGTAGACCTTCACCATGTTCTCGACCGGTTCCACGCGGTAGTGCGCGCCGATGCGCCGCGCGAGGTCGGCGGCGTCGTCCTTCGAGTGCGAAGACGAGTACTTCGACGGCATCGAGACGCCGTACACGTTGTCGCCGCCGAGCGCGTCGGCCGCCAGGGCCGCGCAGACCGCGGAGTCGATGCCGCCGGAGAACCCGAAGGTGACCGAGGAGAAGCCGTTCTTGTGCACGTAGTCGCGCAGCCCCACCACGAGCGCCGACCACACCTCGGCCTCGTCCGAAAGCGGCTCGCTGATCACGGGGTCCGTCAGCGGCGGGTACGCGGGCAGCGGCTCGGCGCTCAGCACGCGCCGGTGGACGTGCAGGCCCGCGAGGTCGCCGTCGCCGGCGTGGCCGCCCGAGGTGAGGTCCATGTCCACCACCAGCAGGTGCTCCACGAACTGCGGGGCCCGCGCGAGCAGCCGGCCGTCGGCGCCGACCACGAGCGAGTCGCCGTCGAACACGAGGTCGTCCTGGCCACCGACCTGGTTCGTGTAGACGAGCGGCGCGCCGGCCTCGGCCGCGCGGCGGGCGACGAGCGGCAGCCGCTGCTCGTCCTTCGACCGCTCGTAGGGCGACGCGTTGGGCGCCACGACGAGGTCGACCCCGGCCTTGCCCAGCGCGGAGATCGGGCCGCCGTCCTGCCAGATGTCCTCGCAGATCACCATGCCGATGTCGATGCCGTGCAGCCGCAGAACCTGCAGCTCGGTGCCCGGCTTGAAGTAGCGGTGCTCGTCGAACACGCCGTAGTTGGGCAGGTGGTGCTTGTACTGCTTCGCCACGACCTCGCCGCGGAACAGCGCGGCGGCCGCGTCGCGCGGGCCGGCCTCGTCGTGGTCGAGATAACCGACGTAGGTGAGCACCTCGCCGCAGCCCGCGTCGTCCAGCCGCCGGGCCAGCTCGTCGAGGGACCTGCGCGACGCCTGCGCGAAGGTGGCCCGGAACGCCAGGTCTTCGACGGGATAACCCGTCTGGGACATTTCCGGGAACACGACGACGTGGGCGCCGGCCTCGGCGGCACGACGGGTCCACTCGACCGTCAGCGCGGTGTTGCCGTCGATGTCGCCGACGGTGGGGTTGACCTGGGCCAAGGCGATGCGCAGTTGCGGCATGCGGTCATTCTGACCCGGCCGCGCACCCGGGACCGAGTGAATGTGGGCCAATCAGCACAGTCCGGCCTGGTGAGAGCCGAGCGAATGTGGGCAAAAAAGGAGCCCGGCCACCAACATAGGTGACCGGGCTCCTCCGACAACAAGATCAGGACTTCTTCATGCGCATCATGCTGCGCACCTTCTTCACCGTCTGCTCGAAGTCCGAGTCGAACGGGTTGTCGTGCACCAGGTAGGTCCACGTCGTGTTCGCCCGCCGCACGCCGGCGTCGGCGAGATCGATGCCGTCGTCGGTGATCTCGGCTTCCTCCAGCGTCTTCGACGCGCGCGCCGCCGACTCGGGGATGATCTTGTGGAACTCCGGGATCGCCGCGCGGTGGAACTCGTCGAGCGGCGTCTCGCGTGCCAGCGCCCGCAGGTGGATGCTCTCGCGGACGTCGGTCAGGTACGCGAGGTGATCGGACCAGAGCTGGTCGAGGTGGAACAGCACGACCTCGCGCGAGAGCTGCTCGAGCCGCTCGGTGTCGTCGAGCTTCTCCTTCACCTCGGCGAACTTCTCCGGCTGCGCCTTCTCCAGTTCCTCGGCCGCGAACGCCGTGTGCAGCACCTTGTCGCGGTGTTCCAGCAGCTCCGTGCGCTGCCGCTCGATCAGCCGCGTGTAGCGCCAGGTGTTGCGGTGGATCTCCAGGTCGACGCCCTCGGCCACGCGCTGGGCGTGGTTGATCTGCCGCAGGGCCGCCGGGTCGGTGATCTCCCCGGACTCGGTGTCGGCGTCGATCCCCTCGGGGATGTCGGGCGCGTTGGAGAGCACCAGGTCGTCGTTGAGGCTCGCGAAGAAGATCGCGCTGCCCGGGTCACCCTGGCGGCCGGACCGGCCGCGCAGCTGGCCGTCGAGGCGGCTCGACGGGTACCGCGCGGTGCCGATCACGTGCAGGCCGCCCAGCTCGGCGACCTCCTCACGGCTCGCGCCGTCGGTGCCGCCGAGGCGGATGTCGGTACCGCGGCCGGCCATCTGCGTGGACACGGTGACCGCGCCCTTCTTGCCGGCCTCGGCGATGATCGCGGCCTCTTCGGCGTCGTTGCGCGCGTTGAGCACCACGCACGGCAGGTCGACCTTCGCGAGCTTGTCGGCCAGCTCCTCGGACTCGGCCACGTCCTGGGTGCCGACGAGGATGGGCCGCCCGGTCTCGTGCACCTTCCGGATCTCCTCCTCGATCGCGCGCAGCTTCTGCGACGGCGACCCGAAGATGCGGTCCGGCTGGTCCTCGCGGACGTTGGGGGTGTTCGGCGGGATCACCGCGACCTCGAGGCGGTAGAACTCGCGCAGCTGCTCGGCCACGGCCACGGCCGTACCGGTCATGCCCGCCACCGACGGGTAGCGCGCGAGCAGCGCCTGCACCGTGATCGAGTCGAGGATCTCGCCGCGGTCGGTGGCCGCCACCTGCTCCTTCGCCTCGACGGCGGCCTGGAGGCCGTCCGGCCAGCGCTGCAGCTCGGCGACGCGGCCGCGGGCGGCGTTGATGAGCTGCACCTTGCCGTCGCGCACGAGGTAGTCGACGTCGCGGGTGAGCAGCGCGTGGGCGTGCAGGGCGACGTTCACGGCGGCCAGGCGGTCGGAGCCCGTGTCGCCGTAGAGGTCGATGCCGCCGAGCGACTTCTCGACCACGGACGCGCCGGCGGTGGTGAGCCACGCGTTGCGGCCGTCGGTGTCGGTCTCGTAGTGCAGGCCGAGCCGCAGCCGGCGCACGACCGTGGCGACTTCTTCGTCGGCGTCGTTGTGGTCGATCGAGCCGGCCATCACGAGCGGCACGCGGGCCTCGTCGACCAGCACGGAGTCGGCCTCGTCGACGATCGCCACCTCGGGCGCGGGCTGCACCAGGTCGTCGACGTTCGTCACGAGCCGGTCGCGCAGCACGTCGAAGCCGATCTCGGCCACGGCACCGTAGGTGACCTGCTTGCCGTAGGCGTCCTTGCGCTCGTCGCGGCTGTGCGCGGGCTCGACCCAGCCGACGGTGACCGCGAGCAGGTCGTAGATGGGCTTCATCCACTCGGCGTCGCGTCGGGCGAGGTAGTCGTTGACGGTGACGACGTGCACGCGGTTGCCGCGCAGGGCGTACCCGGCGGCCGCGAGCGCACCGGCGAGCGTCTTGCCCTCACCGGTCTCCATCTGCACCACGTGCCCGGTCAGCAGGCCCATCGTGCCGAGGATCTGCACGTCGAACGCGCGCTCGCCGAGCGCGCGCCGCGCGGCCTCCCGGCCGAGGGCGCAGGTCTCCACCAGCTGGTCGTCGTTGAACACCTTCGCGCCGCCGAGGTCCTCACGCAGCTTTTCGGCGCGTTCGGTGAGCTCGGCGTCCGAGAGCTTCTCGAGCTCGGGTTCGAGCTTCGCGACTGCGGGCAGCAGCGCTTCGTAGCGGGTCAGCTCGACGCTGCCCGGCCGCTGGATGATCCGGCGGAGCCGCTTGCCCACCCGGCTGATCAGTGCCACCCCTGGTCTCCCGTCCTGTCTTGCTCGTGTCTCCGACCGCCACCTCGAAGTACCCAACGCGCCGGTGGTGCGTCGGAGTTCCGCCGCCGGATGGCACGATCAAACCGTGCCTCCACATGCCAGCGCCAGCTCTCGCGCCCTCCGGATCGCCGCTCTCGCGGTGGCCGGCCTGCTCGGCGGCACGCTCGTCGCGTGCTCGTCGAACACCGGCCAGACCGTGCTCTCGCCGACGACCGAATCGCACCCGCCCGTCGGGCCGGTGCCCACGGGGCTCGCGCGCTTCTACGGCCAGAGCATGACCTGGGCCGACTGCGCACCCTACGCGACCTCGGACGACGCGCAGACCGCCTTCCGTCGGTCCGATATCCAGTGCGCGCGGCTGACCGTCCCGCTGGACTATGACAAACCGGACGGACAGACCATCACGCTCGGCGTCCTGCGGCACAAGGCGAGCGAACCGGACGACCGCATCGGCTCGCTCGTGGTCAACCCGGGTGGTCCCGGCGCGTCCGGCATGGTCGCCGCGGCCGGTCTCATCGACCAGGTCAAGAACAACGACCTCGGCAAGCGGTTCGACCTCGTCGGCTTCGACCCGCGTGGCATCGGCGCGAGCGAACCGCAGATCCGCTGCCTCACCGACAGCGAGCGCGACGCGGACCGCGCCGACGACAGCGAAACCGACGGCACGCCCGCCGGCGTGGCCAAGCAGGAGACGCAGGAGAAGGACTTCGCCGCGAAGTGCGCCCAGCGCACGAAACTCGGCGACGACATGCTCGAACACGTCGGCACGCGCGACGTCGCCAAGGACCTGGACGTGCTGCGGTCCGTGCTCGGCGACGAGAAGCTGACCTACCTCGGCTACTCCTACGGAACTCTCCTCGGCTCGACCTACGCCGAGGACTTCCCGCGCAACGTCCGCGCGCTCGTGCTCGACGGCGCCGTCGACCCGACGCAGGACCCGGAAGACTCGCTCGTGGCGCAGGGCCAGGGCTTCGGTGTCGCGTTCGGTGAGTTCGCGAAGTGGTGTGCCGCTCAGCAGGACTGCGCCCTCGGCAACAACCCGGCCGCGGCGACGAAGGCGTTCCAGGACCTCACGCGGCCGCTGATCGACTTCCCGGTGCCGGTGGGCGACGGGCGCAAGCTGTCGTACGAGGACGCCACCACCGGCGCCATCCAGGCGCTCTACCAGCAGAACCTCTGGGAGTACCTCAACACGGGCCTCAACGAGCTGCGCAACCAGCGCGGCGCCACGCTGGAGAAGCTCGCCGACATCTACAACGAGCGCGGCCCCGACGGTCGCTACGGCACCACGCAGGACGCCTTCACCGCGATCCGCTGCGTCGACGACCCGCGCGTCACGGACCCGAAGACGATCCTCGACGCGCAGGAGAAGTACGAGCAGGTCGCGCCGTTCCTCGACGACGGCCGCCCGGCCAGCTCCGCCCGCGACGCGTGCGCCTTCTGGCCGGTGCCGAACACCATGACGCCGCACGAACCGCAGGTCGAGGGTCTGCCGAAGACCCTCACCATCTCCACGACCAACGACCCGGCGACGCCGTACCAGGCGGGCGTGAACCTCGCGAAGGCGCTGAAGGGCGCGTTGCTCACCTTCGAGGGCACGCAGCACACAGCGTTCCTGCAGGGCAACGCGTGCGTGGACAAGGCGGGCATCGCCTACCTCGTCGACGGCATGGTGCCGGCCGACGGGACGCGCTGCGCGGGGTCGTGATCAGCGGAGCGGAGTCGGGACCGGCTGGTTCTCGTTCGAGAGCGTGACCTCGAACATCACCGGGCTGTCCTTCTCCGTCGGCGGCGGGACTTGCAGCCAGAACCGCGCGAACCGCCGCGGCTCGGCGGCCGTGACCCACACCTTCACGTTCACGTCCGAGTGAATCTGGGGGAGCAGCCGCGTGGCCACCTTCGCGGGCAGCACCCCGCCGACGCGGTAGGTGTCGAGGCCGTGCACGGGCTCGCGGGTCTCGGTCTGCGGGTTGCCGAGTGAGCTGAGCAGGTGCGCGAGCCCGCTGTCGGGGCCGAGGAAGTCTCCGACGGTGAACGTCGCCGGGCCCGACCAGGTCGCGCCGGTGCTGTCGTGGGTGGTGGCGTGGGTGCCGTCGAGGACGAAGGAGAGCTTCCGGTCGCTCGTCGCGTTCTCCAGCTCGGCGGTGCCGGCCGCGTGGCTGCCGTCGTCGAGTGTCGCGTCGCCGTCGACGGTGCTCAGTGGGAGGCCGGGCAGCACGCCGTTCACGACCACGGAGAAGTGCAGGCTGCGCACGCCGGCGAAGTTCGTTCCGGCGGCGCCGAGCAGGTCACCGGCCGGGGGCAGGGAGGGCGCTGTGCACCCGCCGACGAGTCCGAGGAGCAGCAGCGCCGGCAGGAAGCGTCGGCAGCGCATGGCGGTGACACTACTCGTGGCCCGATCCTTTCGGACGGTGTCCTTCAAGCCACTGTCCAGGACGCCGAAGACGAATCAAACTCATCTCCCGTGACCGTCGAGACTCGTCCCGCGCCCCGCGTCCACCGAGCCTGGTTCGTGGCCGCGGCCGCGTTCATCGCCCTGCTGGCCGCGGCCGGGTTCCGCGCCGCGCCGAGCGTGCTGATCGACCCGCTGCACGAGGAGTTCGGCTGGTCCCGCGCGACGATCGGCGCCGCGGTCTCCGTCAACCTCGTGCTCTACGGCCTCTTCGCCCCCTTCGCCGCGGCGCTCATGGAACGTTTCGGTATCCGGCGCGTTGCCGCGACCGCCTTGTTCGTCGTCGCGCTCGGCGCGGGCGGCACGGTGTTCATGAGCACGAGCTGGGAGCTCATCCTGTGCTGGGGCGTGCTCGTCGGCGCCGGCACGGGCTCGATGGCCATGAGCTTCGCCGCGACGGTCACCACGCGCTGGTTCGTGCGCCACCGCGGCGCCGTGACCGGCATCCTCACCGCGGCCGGCTCGACGGGTCAGCTCGTGTTCCTGCCGGTGGTCGCCACGCTGGCGGTGAACGACGGCTGGCGCACGGCGTCGCTGGTCATCGCCATCGCGGCTCTCGCGGTGGTCCCCGTCGTGCTGCTCGTGGTGCGCGACCACCCGGCCGACCTGGGTGCCGTCGCGTACGGCGCGCCGGAGGGCACGGAGGTGGCGCACCCGGAGGTCAAACGCGGTTCGGCGGGCCGGGCGATCAGCGTGCTGTTCCAGGCGATGCGCTCACGCTCGTTCTGGCTGCTTGCCGTCAGCTTCGCGATCTGCGGGGCGACCACGAACGGCCTGGTCGGCACCCACTTCGTGCCGGCCGCGCACGACCACGGCATGCCGCAGACCACGGCGGCGAGCCTGCTCGCGCTCGTCGGGGTGTTCGACGTGGTGGGAACCGTGGTGTCGGGCTGGCTCACCGACCGTGTCGACCCGCGGATCCTGCTCGGCGTGTACTACGCGCTGCGCGGTCTCTCGCTCGCGTTGCTGCCGCAGCTGTTCACCGACTCCGTGCAGCCCAGCATGTGGGCGTTCATCCTTTTCTACGGTCTCGACTGGGTCGCCACGGTCCCGCCGACGGTCGCGCTCTGCATCCGCTCCTTCGGCGAGGCCGGCCCGATCGTGTTCGGCTGGGTCTTCGCGTGCCACCAGCTGGGCGCCGCGTTCGCGGCCTCCGCGGCCGGCGCCGTGCGCGACCAGCTGGGCGACTACGCCCTGGCCTGGTACGTGGCGGCGGGCCTGGCGGTGATCGCTTCGATCGCGTCGGTGTCGATCACCCGATCCGGGAAACGCGAGCTCACGTTCGTGGCCTGAGGGGAGTTCGCGCATTGTGGACACTTCCGGCGCGTCGTGAAACATGTCGTTAACACGCCGTCGTTAGGGTGCGGCCATGGATCGCCAGCAGGAATTCGTGCTCCGGACCTTGGAAGAGCGCGACATCCGTTTTGTCCGGCTCTGGTTCACCGATGTGCTGGGGTTCCTCAAGTCCGTCGCGGTCGCGCCGGCCGAGCTCGAGGGTGCGTTCAGCGAGGGAATCGGCTTCGACGGCTCCGCCATCGAGGGCTTCGCCCGCGTCTACGAGTCGGACATGGTCGCGAAGCCGGACCCGTCGACGTTCCAGGTGCTCCCGTGGGAGACCCCGGACGGCGGGCCGTACTCCGCGCGCATGTTCTGTGACATCGCGATGCCCGATGGCTCGCCGTCGTGGGCCGACCCGCGCCACGTGCTGCGCCGGCAGCTCTCGAAGGCCGGGGAAGCGGGCTTCACGTGCTACGTGCACCCGGAGATCGAGTTCTTCCTCCTGGCCAACCTGCCCGACGACGGCAGCGAACCCGAGCCTGCCGACAACGGCGGGTACTTCGACCAGGCCAGCCACGCCACGGCCACGCACTTCCGCCGCCACGCCATCGAGACGCTCGAGGCGATGGGCATCTCCGTCGAGTTCAGCCACCACGAGGGCGCGCCGGGCCAGCAGGAGATCGACCTGCGTTACGCCGACGCCCTCACGATGGCCGACAACGTGATGACGTTCCGGTACGTCGTCAAGGAGGTCGCGCTGACGCAGGGCGTGCGCGCGACCTTCATGCCGAAGCCGTTCACGGACCAGCCGGGCTCGGGGATGCACACGCACGTGAGCCTGTTCGAAGGCGACCGCAACGCGTTCTACGACGCGGAGGACCCGTACGAGCTCTCCGCCACGGGGAAGGCCTTCGTCGCCGGCCTGCTGCACCACGCCAAGGAGATCTCGGCGGTCACCAACCAGTGGGTGAACTCGTACAAACGCCTGATCAGCGGCAGTGAAGCGCCGACGACGGTGTCGTGGGGGCGCGCCAATCGCTCGGCGTTGGTGCGCGTGCCGATGTACTCACCCGGGAAGGCGTCGTCGCGGCGGGTGGAGATCCGCACGCTGGATTCGGCGTGCAACCCGTACCTGGCGTACTCGGTGATCCTCGCCGCCGGCCTCAAGGGCATCGAGAAGGGCTACGAGCTCCCGCCGCCTGCCGAGGACAACATCTGGCAGCTGTCGGAGTCGGAGCGTCGTGCCGCGGGGTACGCGCAGCTGCCGCAGAACCTCGGGGAGGCGCTCGCGGAGATGGAGCGCTCCGAGCTGCTGCCCGACGCGCTGGGGGAGCACGTCTACGACTTCTTCCTCCGGAACAAGCACGCCGAGTGGGACAACTACCGGAGCGCGGTGACGCCGTACGAGCTGCGGACGTTGCTGCCGGTCCTGTGACCCCGCTGGCTCCTCGGACCGTTCGAATCCGGCTCCCTCGCCCAGGCCTTCGTGCCGGGCGGGGGAGCCGGTTCTCGTCTCCGGCCTGCGGACCGTCGCCCTCGGTGACCGCCGCGCGGCGCCGAATCAGCCTCTGACCTGCGGCAATGTCGTTAAGTGACCCCCCTGTTTTCGGGCCGTTGCGGGGCATGTAATCTTCTCTTCGTCGCCAGGAACACCGGGCCGGCGGGGCCGAAAGCCCCAAGGGAACGGGGCGCCAGGGCCGAGCGGGTTGACACCGCGAATCGGACCGGGTAATGTTCAGCGTCGGCCCACGAGCGGCCGCCGACTCTCTGCGAGTTACCTTGCAGACATCGGCATGCTCGACCAAAAAGCTTGAAACAACGCGGTGATCTGGTTTGCCTGCTGGGCGGGCTGGGTTGCGGTGTGTTGCTTGAGAACTCAACAGTGTGCTAGTGAACTAAGCCAGTAGAGCTTATATGAAACCCCCTCGTCGGGGTTTCCTTTGAGAAAACTAGA